>NZ_JAALFQ010000003.1:83291-416596 GCF_011800365.1 Pantoea sp. EKM103V
CAGAGCCAGAGCCAGAGCCAGAGCCAGAGCCAGAGCCAGAGCCAGAGCCAGAGCCAGAGCCAGAGCCAGAGCCAGAGCCAGCAAAAGGTAAAAACAAAAAAGGCTGAACACCATGCTGCTGACGCTCGAAGAAATTAAACAGCAGTGCCGACTGGAGAGCGACTTCACGGAAGAAGATCGGCTGCTTGAGCTTTTTGCGCTGGCCGCTGAGGCAAAAGCGGTGACCTACCTCAACCGCAATCTTTATAAAACGGTGGCAGATATTGCACCGCTTGATATGGACGGCATGGTCATTACCGAAGATATCAGGCTTGCCCTGCTGATGCTGGTCAGTCACTGGTATGAGCATCGCAGTTCAGTGTCAGAGCTGGAGATGACGGAGACGCCGCAGGCATTTGAGTTCCTGCTCTATTCGCGGCGTCTGCCGGTGTCGGGGTATTAGCATGCAGCAACGCTCATCAAACACCAGTGCCCTTTTCACGCTGCCCGATCCCGGTGAACTGAATAAGCGCATTCACCTGCGCCAGCGCATAGACCAGGCAGCGGCTGATTACGGTACAGAGCCGATCTATCAGAATGAAAAGGACGTGTGGGCTAAGGTCCGGCAGGTGGGTGCCACCACCTATCACGATTCCGTTCAGGCTGATGACACCATAACCCACTACATAACTATCCGTTACCGCCGGGGCATCACTTCCGATTTTGAGGTGGTTCACAGCGGCTACGTGTATCGCGTTAAGCGCCTGCGCGACCTCAACTCTGCCGGTCGCTATCTGCTGCTGGAGTGTGAGGAGCTGGGCGCGGTGGAGCGTGACGGAGGGATGTATGGCTAAGCCGCTTCTGCACGTTGATTTTCAGCAGCCAAAAGATCTCGTTTTCAACCGGGCAAAATTGCGCCGCGCCTTCATTCAGATTGGTCAGGTTCACATGCGTGATGCCCGGCGTCTGGTTATGCGTCGTGGCCGGTCTGCTCCGGGCGAGTACCCGGGATTCAGAACCGGCAGGCTGGCGCGGTCTATTGGCTATTACGTTCCCCGCGCATCAAAAAGCCGTCCGGGTCTGATGGTGCGCATCGCGCCAAACCAGAAGCGGGGCGAAGGTAACCGCCTAATTGATGGAGACTTTTACCCGGCGTTTCTGTTCTACGGCATCAAGCGTGGCGCTAAGCGCAAAAAGAGTCACCACAAGGGCAAGTCTGGCGGTAATGGCTGGCGCGTTGCACCGCGTAAAAACTATATGACCGAGGTGCTGGAGGCGCGCAAAACGTGGACTCGCTATGTGCTGACCCGTGCGCTGCGTACCTCCCTGCGTCCTGAAAGGAAAAAGAAATGAAGCTATCACTGGTAATTGCCGCACTCCGGGCTCGGTGTCCGATGTTTGCGGGCAACGTGGCCGGGGCGGCTGAGTTCAAGTCTATCCCTGAGACCGGGAAAATGAAGCTGCCGGCCGCTTATGTAGTACCGACTGAAGACGTCACCGCTGAGCAGAAGTCCCTGACTGACTACTGGCAGAACGTGACAGAAGGCTTTGCGGTAGTAGTGGTGCTGGACAATACGCGCGACGAGCGCGGTCAGGCGGCAGGGTATGACGCCGTACATGACGTGCGACAGCAAATCTGGAAGGCGCTGCTGGGATGGGAGCCTGATTCAGACGCAGGCCCGGTGGCGTATTCCGGCGGTCAGCTTCTGGATATGGATCGGGGTCGCCTTTATTACCAGTTTGAATTCATGCTGACGCGGGAAATCACCGAAGAGGACACGCGCCAGCAGGATGACCTCAACAGCCTGGATGAGCTGAAAACGGTCGATCTCAATGTTGACTACATCGATCCGGGCAATGGCCCTGACGGCATCATCGAGCACCACTCCAAAATCAACCTCAGCGAGTAAATCATGCAAATCAGACCCAAGCGCGGGCGGTCAGTTCCTGACCCTGTCCGGGGCGATCTGCTGCCTTCAGAAGGCCGGAACGTCGAAGAGAGCAGCTACTGGCACCGTCGCATTGCGGATGGTGATGTCGAAGAAGTCAGCGCGGAAGAAGAAATGCCCACCGCTGACGCCAAGAAAAAGGGCGGTGAATAATGTCAGTCTCGTTCCCCACTATTCCGTCAGACCTCCGCGTGCCGCTGTTCTGGGCCGAAATGGACAGCAGCGAAGCTAATACCGCGCAGAGCAGCGGACCGTCGCTGCTGATTGGCCTCGCTTCAGCTGACAGCACCATCGTTAAAAATAAGCTCACCATCATGCCGTCTGCCGCGCTGGCGGGTAAGGTTGCAGGCCGTGGCAGCCAGCTGGCCCGCATGGTGGCACGTTATCGCGCTGTCGATCCGTTTGGTGAGCTGTGGGTTATTGCGGTAGGCGAGCCTGAAGGCGAGACTGCCAAGGGCACCGTGACGCTTACCGGCAATGCGCAGGGTTCAGGTTCTCTCAGCCTGTATATCGGCGCAGTGCGCGTTCAGGCCGCCGTTGTGACAGGCGACACCCCGTCAACCTTGGCCGCGACGCTGGCCGCCGCCGTTAACGCCAATGCTGATTTGCCGGTGACTGCTGCCGCTGCTTCTGGCGTGGTGACGCTGACGGCCCGGCATAAGGGGCTTACCGGCAACAGCATTCCGCTGGCGCTGAACTACTACGGCACCGTGGGCAGCGAATCCACGCCAGACGGCGTTAACGTCGTGATTGCCGCGATGGCTGGCGGTACGGGCTCACCGCCACTGGCTGCAACCGTGGCCGCGATGGGCGATGAGCCGTTTGACTTCATCGGCACGCCGTTCAGTGATTCTGCCTCTCTGGCGACACTGGCGCTGGAGATGAACGATTCTTCCGGTCGCTGGGGCTATGCGCGTCAGCTTTACGGTCACGTTTACACGGCGAAAATCGGCACGCTCTCCGAACTGGTAGCCTTTGGCGACACCATGAACAACCAGCACATTACCGTTGCCGGTTATGAACCTGCAGTTCAGACGGCGGCAGATGAGCTGGTCGCGCTGCGCACCGCACGCAATGCCGTGTTTATCCGCACTGACCCGGCCCGCCCGACGCAGACCGGTGAGCTGACCGGCGCATTACCGGCACCGGCAGGCAGCCGCTTTACCCTGACCGAGCAGCAGTCGCTTCTGAAGCACGGTATCGCTACGGCTTACGCTGAGAGCGGCGTGCTGCGCATTCAGCGCGACATTACTACCTATCAGAAAAACGCCTATGGCGTGGCGGACAACAGCTACCTCGACAGCGAGACGCTGCATACCAGCGCCTACGTTATCCGTCAGCTGAAGAGCATCATTACCAGCAAGTACCCGCGTCATAAGCTGGCGAATGATGGGACGCGCTTCGGTCCGGGTCAGGCCATCGTGACGCCTGCTGTGCTGAAAGGTGAGATGTGCGCCAGCTATCGCACGATGGAGCGGGCGGGCATTGTGGAGAACTTCGATCTCTTCAAGCAGCATCTGGTGGTAGAACGCAACGTCAGCGACCCGACCCGCGTGGATGTCCTGTTCCCGCCGGATTACGTCAACCAGCTGCGCGTCTTTGCGCTGCTTAATCAGTTCCGTCTGCAATACAGCGAGGAGACCGCGTAATGTCAAAGATTGCGGGTACAGCATACGTCAAGGTGGACGGCCAGCAGCTGTCGCTGACCGGCGGCATTGAGGTGCCGATGAATACCAAAGTGCGTGATGACGTGATCGGCCTGGCCGGTGACGTGGATTACAAAGAAACGCACCGCGCACCATACGTCAAAGGCACCTTTAAGGTGCCGAAGGCGTTCCCGGTCACCAAACTGATGGATTCGGATCAGATGACCATCACCGCCGAACTGGCTAACGGCATGGTTTACGTGCTGTCTGAAGCGTTCCAGTTCGGTGAAGCCAACCACAATGCGGAAGAGGGTACGGTAGACCTCGAATTCCACGGCTCAGAAGGATTCTATCAGTGAGTGAACTTCAGCTTTCAAAACCTATTACGGCACATGGCGAGACTATCCATGTGCTGGAGCTGCGCGATCCAACGGGCAAGGATGTCCGTGAGCTGGGCTATCCCTACCAGATGAATCAGGATGAGTCAGTAAAGCTGCTGGCTCACGTTGTGGCTAAATACATCAGCCAGCTGGGCGGCATTCCACCCAGTTCAGTTGATGACATGTCGCCATCAGACCTGAATGCTGCTGGCTGGGTAGTTGCTGGTTTTTTCCTTCAGGCCTGACAGCCAAAGAGCTGCTTAATCTGTATTTCGACTGCGCCAGTTACTGGCGCATAAATCCTCTGGAAGTCCTGAGCGAGGACTTAAAAAGCCTGCAGTTGCTTATTGACCAGGCGAACCGGATAGAACGGGAGCGAAAAGCCAATGGCTGAATTTGAACTGAAGGCGCTCATTACTGGCGTTGACAGACTTTCGCCTGCACTTGGCCGCATGCAAAAGAACCTGCGCCGGTTCCGTAAAGATGCAGAGGAAGCTGGCAGAGGCGGCATGGTTATGGCAGGCGGTCTTGCTGCCGGGCTGACAGGTTCGCTGGTTGCCTTTGCCAAACAGGAAGACGCCGCGACAGGCCTGAAAGTTGCCATGATGGACGCCAGCGGCGCTGTGAGTTCTGATTTTGGGAAAATTAATAAGCTGGCTATCGGTCTGGGTAACAAACTGCCTGGCACTACTGCTGACTTTCAGAACATGATGCAGATGCTTGTCAGGCAGGGTATTCCGGCTCAGAACATACTGAATGGTGTTGGTGAGGCATCCGCTTATCTGGCGGTTCAGCTTAAAAAGACCCCAGAAGACGCCGCAGAGTTTGCGGCCAAAATGCAGGATGCAACGCGCACAGCTTCAGAAGATATGATGGGATTATTCGACACGATCCAGAAGGCTTTTTATCTGGGTGTTGATGATACCAACATGCTTTCATTTTTCACTAACGTCAGTTCAGTTACAAAAATGGTAAGCAAGGATGGCCTGACTGCTGCCCGATCCCTGGCTCCCATTGCAGTAATGATGGATCAAATGGGAACTCAGGGTGAAACAGCAGGCAATGCAATCAGGAAAATATTCCAGGCTGGCTTTGACACTAAGAAGATGAAGGCTGCCAATAAACTTTTGGGGCGTAAAGGCATCAAGCTGGATTTCACTGATGGAAAAGGGGAGTTTGGTGGTATTGAAAATCTTTTCAAGCAGCTAAAAAAACTTCAGTCCCTTAGCACTCTGAACAGAACCAGAATCATTAAGGAGATTTTCGGCGACGATGGAGACACTCTTTCTGTATTGAATGCTTTAATCGACAAAGGGAAGAGTGGCTACGATGAAATTCAGGCCAAAATGAATAAGCAGGCTGACCTAAATAAGCGAGTGAACGCTCAGCTTGGCACGCTTACGAATTTATGGGACTCCATGACAGGCACGGCGGTTAACGGCTTAGCAGCAATTGGGGGTGCTTTCTCTGGTGATGCTAAAAAGTTAGTTGGCTGGCTGGGTGACATGTCACAACGCTTCAGCGAATTTGCTGAAAAAAATCCCAAAGTCATCCGTGGCGCTTTCGGTATTGCCGCCGGATTTGTCGGTATGAAGCTGGGGCTGCTGGGAATTAACTTTGCGCTGGGTATTCTGGGGCAAGGACTGAAGCTTTCTCCGATGGGAATATTCCTTAGGCTTGCAGCGCTGGGAATCGGCCTTTTAATTTCTGATTGGGATAAATTTGGTCCTGTTGTCGAGAATGTCTGGACTAAAATCGATGGCCTGACAGAGGCGCTGGGGGGTATGAACGGAATCATCACCGGAATTGGCGGGGTGATGGCTGGGTCATTCACGCTTCAGGTTATTGGATCGCTCACCACAGCTACAGCCAAAGCAAGCGGGTTACTCGCTGTTCTTACTCAAATAGGAAAATTGAGCGCTCTAACGGTTTCAATAGCGGTCGCACTCTACATGTTTAAAAAGCTGGAAGAAATCTCTGATGCGACCACCCAGAAAGATGGCACGGAATCATTCTGGGAGTCACTTAAGAAGAGATGGAAGGCTGGAGGCTGGTATAACAATGAGCAGCAGTTAAAGGGTGGTAGCGTTCCGCTAAATCCGCAAAGCATGAGCGGTCCATTAATGCGTGACGATGCAACATCACAAAAGGGAGAGATTAAGGTTTCCTTCGAAAACGCTCCTCCCGGAATGCGAGTTGAGCCTTCTGGTAGCGCACTTCCTTGGTTTGATCTCGATGTGGGTTATAATCGGTTCTCAACTCCAAATTAAGGAAAATACCAGCATGCGCCTGTTTGCTATCTTGATGGCTTTGTTCTTTATTAACTGGGTGGCGGCAAGCGAGTGCTACCCCTCGTTTAACGAAAAAGACTTCATTGCTGCAATTGGGAAAAAGCCTGAGAAGGTGCAGGTCTTCAGGGATGGCGGCAGGCTGAGGCATCAATACTCTTTCAGGAAAGAGCAAAGCCTTGAAGATGCTTTTGACGAGAGTAAAAATGCCGAGTATGAACCTCAGATTTACGTCACTCTTTATAATCCTCCTTGTCCTGAACGCATCTCAATTCATTTTTATTCAAATGAAGATGATTCGATGAATCAGGTTAATGTTGCGCTGGCCGGTAAGGCTTTTGAATACCTGACCGGAACCAACAGTACAATTTTCGAGAATAAGCTGGAGAAGTTTAAGGACGTTCAGCGGTTTGAATCTTACGACGAAAAAGCCAACTCTTTATTTGTGAAAACTGGCGACTCCTATTCGATACAGATACACCTGAAATAAACATCAACCCGCTCCGGCGGGTTTTTTTATGCCCGGAGTAAGCCATGACCTGGAAAGATAATCTGCAGGATGCCTCACTGCGTGGTGTCGCGTTTAAGGTAGACAGCGATGAGGCAACCTTTGGCCGACGCGTGCAGGTGCATGAGTACCCGAACCGCGATAAGCCGTGGTCGGAGGATTTAGGCAGGTCAACTCGCCGCTTCAGCGTTCAGGCCTATCTGATTGGCGATGATTTCTTTGAGCAGCGTAACCGGCTGATTGAGGCTATTGAAAAGCCGGGTTCCTGTACGCTGGTTCACCCATACTACGGTGAGATGACCGTGGTTGTTGACGATACCGTGCGCGTCAGTCATTCGCAGAGCGAAGGGCGCATGTGCCGCATCAGTTTTAGCTTCGTTGAGTCTGGCGAGCTTTCTTTTCCGACCGCAGGGCTGGCAACCGGTCAGAAATTATCTTCTTCCGTTTCGTTTCTGGATGACGCTATTTCATCGGCATTCGGTGCCTTTGGTATGGATGGCATGCCTGACTTCCTTCAGGACGGTGTGCTTGATGAGGCAACCGGCATGTTCAGTACCGTAACCAGCGCCTTCCAGTATGTTGACTCTGGCATCAGCGCCGCATCACGTCTTATGCAGGGTGATTTATCGGTACTACTCAGTCCGCCGTCGAGCGGCATGAGCTTTGTTAACCGGCTGCAGACCATGTGGCGCGCCGGAACGCGGCTGACGGGTAACACTTCTGATCTGATGTCGATGATTAAGGGGCTGACCGGGGTCACAGTTGATTCTGGCCTGGCTCCGCGCGGCGTCTGGAAAACCGACAGCAAAACCGCTCAAGCGCAAACCACCCAGCGGAATTATGTAGCCCAGGCGGTACGCACCACAGCAATCAGCGAGGCCGCTGCCACAGTAACCAGCCTGCCGCAGACTTCAAGCCGCACAGTGACGCGTCAGCAGGACCCGCAGCAGCCGGTGGTGGTATCGCATCCTGCTGTCAGCAATATACGGCCTGATTCCGGTAATGCGTTTTCTGATTCAGACACGACAGCGACTGCAACCGTGTCTGCCTCTTCCGGCGTGATCACCTCTCTGGATAACGGCACCGTTATTTCATGGGACGATCTCGCGCAGGTACGTGACAGCCTCAATGAGGCAATCGATCTCGAACTGGAGCGGGTATCAGATGATGGGCTGTATCAGGCGCTGGTCACAGTGCGCACTGACATTAACCGGGATATCTCAGCACGCCTTGAGCAGGTCGACCGCATGACGGAACGGACACCCCCGCAGGTTATGCCCGCGCTGGTGCTGGCCGCAGACTGGTACGACTCTGCCTCCCGTGCCGGTGACATTACCGCACGTAACGGCATCCGCCATCCCGGCTTCGTGCCGGTTCAGTCACTGAGGGTGCCAGTACGATGAACAATACTGTGATTCTTCGCGTTAACGGTCAGGAGTGGGGCGGCTGGACTTCGGTCAGAATTGCCGCCGGTATTGAGCGTATCGCCCGCGACTTCACCGTTGAGATTACCCGGAGCTGGCCCGGCGATACCGACCAGGCTGTGCGCAGTACCCGCATTAAAAACGGTGATCTGGTTGAGGTACTGATAGGCACCGATAAGGTGCTGACCGGCTACGTTGAGGCAACGCCGGTCCGGTACGACGCACGCAGCATCAGCACCGGGATTTCAGGTCGCAGTAAAACCGCTGACCTTATCGACTGTTCTGCCACGCCTTCACAGTATGCCGGTCGTTCGCTGGCGCAGATAGCCGCTGAGTTGGCAAAGCCCTTCAGCATCAAAGTAGTGGATGCGGGAGGTGCGTCCGGTGCGCTTCAGGGCATTCAGGCCGACCAGGGCGAAACTGTCATGGACGTACTGAACAAAATGCTCGGACTGCAGCAGGCGCTGGCGTATGACAACGCGCAGGGCAATCTGGTTATCGGGGGAATTGGCAGTCAGCAGGCTCACACCGCGCTGGTGCTGGGTGAAAACATTCTGTCTTGCGACACGGAAAAGAGCATACGGGACCGGTTCAGCGACTATCAGGTGTCCGGTCAGCGCAAGGGTAACGATGATGACTTTGGCGAGGCCACAACTACGGCCATCCGCTCTAAGACCATCGATGGCGGCCTCAAGCGTTACCGACCGATGATTATTCGCCAGACCGGCAACGCCACCACGGCAACCTGCAGCGCACGCGCAGAATTTGAGATGCGCCAGCGTGCTGCACGCACCGATGAGGTGACCTATACCGTACAGGGCTGGCGGCAGGGTGACGGCTCACTCTGGCTGCCTAACCTGCAGGTAATCGTCTTTGATCCCGTTCTGGGCTTTAACAATCGCCAGATGGTGATCGCGGAGGTGACCTATCAGCAGGATGAGAACGGCACCGTCACCGAAATCCGGGTTGGGCCGCCTGATGCTTATCTTCCTGAGCCGGCGAAACCCGGCAAGCGGAAGAAAAAGAAAGAAGAGGATGATTTCTGATGGCTAACCCGATTTCAGGTATGGGGCGTGCTTTGTCGAACCTATTGGCACGTGCGGTCGTTCGCGGACTGAACACGGCAACAAAGTGCCAGATGCTGCAGGTTGAAATGGCGGGTGGCGAGGGCAAAAGCGATATTGAGCATATGGAGCCTTACGGATTTACGGCTGCGCCGCTCATCGGGGCTGAGGCCGTGGCCGCTTACTTTGATGGTGACAGGTCACACGGGGTAGTGCTGGTTGTCTCTGACCGGCGTTACCGCATCAAAGGTCTGAAGACTGGAGAAGTGGCGGTATATGACGATCAGGGACAGTCGGTCACTCTGACCCGCGCTGGGATAGTCGTCAATGGCGCAGGCAAGCCAATCACGTTTACCAATGCGCCAAAGGCCCGGTTCGAAATGGACATTGAATCGACAGGCGAGATCAAAGATAAGTGTGAGTCTTCCGGCCTGACCATGTCAGCCATGCGCTTCTCCTATAACGGGCACAATCATAAAGAGAACGGCTCTGGAGGCGGCACTACCGACGCGCCCACGCAGAAAATGGTGGCGTCATGATTATTGTAATTAATGGAGTACCGCGTGACGTAACGTGGCCGCCCGATCCTCTGACGCGCGCGGTGATTATCTCACTGTTCTCCTGGCGGAAAGCAGAGCCTGACGACAACCCTGAGCAGGATAACGGCTGGTGGGGTGACAGTTTCCCGACCATTCAGAATGACCGCATCGGTTCCCGCCTTTACCTTCTCAGTCGCCAGAAACTCACCAATAAAACGCCGCTTAAAGCGCGCGAATATATCAGCCAGGCGCTTCAGTGGCTGGTGGATGATGGCGTGGCGGTTCGCGTGGAAGTGAAAGCTGAGCGGACCGGAATTAACACGCTCAGCGCTTCAGTAGTTATCAACCAGAAAGACGGCAACCGCACGGCATTTTCCTTTGACGATTTATGGAGTGAACTTAATGGCTGATAGTGGATTTACCCGCCCGACACTCCCTCAGTTAATCACCACCGTCCGCAACGATATCCTAACCCGTCTGGCTGCAGATTCAACGCTGGCGGCCCTGCGACGTACCGATGCGGAAGTTTATGGCCGGGTGCAGGCGGCGGCGGTGCATACTGTGTATGGCTACATCGACTATCTGGCGCGCAACCTTTTGCCGGACCTTGCGGATGAGGACTGGCTGACACGCCACGCTAACATGAAGCGATGCCCGCGTAAGGCGGCTACATCAGCGGCAGGCTATGTGCGATGGTCCGTTACAACGAACGGCATTCTGATCCCGGCTGGCGTGACGATTCAGCGGGACGACCTCGTATCATTTACTACCACAGCGGCAGCGACCTCTGCTGGTGGCATTCTCCGGTTACCGGTTGTCTGCGATACGGCAGGTAAAGCAGGCAACACCGATGACGGGCTGGCAATGCGCCTGGTTAGCCCGATCACCGGACTGACCTCAGCTGGTGTGGCGGACAGCATTCAGGGTGGCGCTGACATTGAAGATTTAGAAGTCTGGCGTGCCCGCGTCATTGAGCGCTGGTTCTGGACCCCGCAGGGCGGCGCTGACGGTGATTATGAGGTATGGGCTAAAGAAGTAGCTGGCATCACACGTGCCTGGACGTACCGGCACTGGAGTGGCCGTGGAACGGTGGGCGTAATGGTGGCGAATAGCGACCTCATAAATCCTATCCCCGATGCTGCCACGGTTGCTGCCGTAAAAGCATACATTGAACCGCTTGCGCCGGTGGCCGGAGCCGATATCTACGTATTTGCTCCCTCGTCCCACACCGTGAATTTCCAGATTCGACTCAACCCGGACACCGCAGCGGTGCGCTATGCCGTGGAAGCAGAGTTGCGCTCAATGATGCTGCGCGATGGCGGGCCTGAAAGCGTGCTGAAGCCGTCCCGCATCAGCGAGGCGATCAGCATCGCAACGGGTGAGTACAGCCATACGCTGGTCAGCCCTACGACCGATATCACCACTGGGAAAGGGGAAGTAGGTGTGGTGGGGACAATCTCATGGACTTAACGGCGCAGTACCGTCAGATGCTCGGTGCGCTGCTGCCACGTGGCCCGGCGTGGGACAGTGACGACCTGTTGCTGACCGGCCTGGCACCCTCGCTGGCAGCGGTGCATGGGCGCGGTGATGATCTGATGCTGGAAACGGACCCACGCTCAGTGACAGAGCTAATTGACCGTTATGAAAGTATCAGCGGGCTGCCGGACAGTTGTGCGCCTTCAGGCGTGCAGACCCTGCAGCAGAGACGCCAGCGGCTGGATGCAAAGATAAATCTGGCAGGCGGCATTAATGAGGCTTTCTATCTGGCACAGCTTGAAGCGCTGGGCTACACGGGCGTCACCATCACCCGCTACAACAAAAGCCAGTTCAACTGCATGTCAGCCTGCACCGATTCACTTTACAGCGATGAATGGCGTTATTACTGGCAGGTGAACATGCCCGTGGCCACGCAAATTACTCCAATGACAGCCATCAGCAACAGCATAGACAGCCTGAGAATGTGGGGTGACACCATTGCAGAATGCGTCCTCAACAAGCTGGCACCCTCACATACCTACGTTATTTTCAAATACCCGGAGTAAGCATGCATCGTATCGATACGTCTACAGCCCAGAAAGATAAATTCGGGGCAGGTAAAAATGGCTTTACCGGCGGTAACCCGCAGACAGGAGAGCTGCCAACGGCACTGGATCAGGACTTCTTCGACAGCATTCAGGAGGAGATTTCAGCGCCTATTGAGGCTGCCGGATTAACGCTTCAGAAGGCGTCAAAGAATCAGTTGTTGCAGGCAATCAGGGCTTTAATGAGGGCTACAAACAGGCAGGTAAAATTCACTGCAAGTGGATCATTTACCGTCCCTGATGGGGTTACCACATTGTATCTGACTGGCTGTGCTCCCGGCGGCGGGGGCGGCGCAGGTGGTGGCGCAGCAGGTTCAGGTAATGTTGGCAGCGGAGGCGGCGGCGGCGGTGCCGGGCAGTCAGTTGTTCGTGTAGCTGTATCAGTTTCGGCAGGCCAGGTCATTCCTGTTTCTATTGGGCTGGGAGGAAATCCAGGCCTTGCCAGTTCGTCTGGCGGTGATGGTAATTCTGGGAGTGCGGGCGGTAACACAACTTTTGGATCACTTCTTAATTTAATCGGTGGTTCCGGTGGTGGTGCAGGCGTTAACCGACCCACTGGTAATGCAGCTGGTGCACGCGGAGGTTCCGGCTATCCAAACGGTGGTGACGGTACTGACTCGACAGATGGTAATGCATCTGCAGGAGGCGGAACGGGGGGATCAAGTCTGTTTGGTGGTGGAGGGCCGGGAGGACGCGGCGGCCGTTCTGGTGGCGTATTTGCTTATCCCGGCTCTGGATACGGATCGGGCGGTGGAGGAGGCGGTGGTTCTTACACGGCTACAACAGGAAATGGCGGTAACGGTGGCTCCGGTACCGGTGGTCTGCTAATTATTGAGTGGTGATATACATGTCAGGTTATGCACTTGTAAAGGATGGGATGGTAATTAACACGGTTGTGTGGGACGGAGAAACCACCGTTGACTTCGGTGAAAAAGTCACTGCTGTAATCATCCCTGATGAGAATCCGGCCGCACCAGGATATTCATATGTTAAAGGGGTATTTGCTGCGCCACCGCCAGCAGCAGAAGACCTGGCGGAAAAGAAGCAACAAGCCCTGGAAGATAATATCGCTCTGAAGTCGATGCTTATTTCTCAGGCAACAACAGCGATAACTGTCTGGCAGACTAAACTGCTTGTGGGACGCAAACTGACCGATGGTGAAAGCAAATCGCTCAATGCCTGGCTGGACTACATTGACCTGCTTAATGCTATTGATGCTAATACACCTGAAGCAATCAAGTGGCCAGATAAGCCATTATAAAAAAGCCCCGGCGACGGGGCAGGTGGTGGTGCGCCCATTCCAGCAGGATGCGGGTTTAATTTTAGAGTAGTCACTCCTTATAGTGACAGCCTAATTAAAACTCCTTTCCCCTCAGACCCTTTACAAATCTGTGAACTGGTCCGGCTTGATCAATCCTACCAATCAATATTACTGTTTATCCATACAGTATTCATCAGAGGAGGATTATCATGCCGCGAGACTACGAAATCAAAGACGCATTTGTGAACGCTATGAGGCGAGAGCCCGGGCAGGGAGTCATTGTAACTACTCAGGAGTTTGTCCATCAGTTGGAGTTGCTTAACTGGCATTTCAGCCTGCGAGAGGCTAACCAGTGGATAAAGACAAACACGGTGACGTTCCGCGATGCATCAACGCAGGAGGGTGAGGCTAAGACCTACCGTCAATTCAACCCGAACGGGGGAATATGATATGGGGTTCCCATCGCCAGCGTCGGACTATGTTGAAGGTCGCATCGACCTGAACAAAGTTCTGATGCCTCATCCTACTCACATGCTGATGATTGAAACACCGGTCGGCTTCGCTATTGTGGACAGAACAATCCAGGGGAAGACAGGCGACAAAGTAGCATTCCAACTCGGAGACTATTCGCAACTGGGCCAACTGTTCAGTTCAGGGATTATCACTTCAGACGGTGAGACGATCGACGGAGAGGGTATGGACGGGATTATCGTGCTGGGTAAGGTGACGGCTGAAGTGCTGGCTGTTTACGAGCCATGTCGGCCCATAATCTGAGAGTAAAAAGAAATAAAAAAAGCAGTCGGTTAGACTGCTTTCTTGAATTCAGGCCACGGTTGATTTAATTATTTGTTTGGCGAGCAAGAATGCTCTTAGAAATCGGCTCGCATTAGGCTGCAGGTTCCGAATCAGACGCGGCTTGAACAGGAAAAGCTAGCTCATACATCTGTTGGGATTTTTCCATGCCATTTTTAGCAAGTATCATAGCTGCATCAGCATCTGCTTGTGTGAAGTCTAAATCAAGGTTGTAATCCGCCCATTTCCTTTGGGTGTGGAGACCTTTTAGGATAGCACCCAAAGAAATCAGCTTAAATTTTTCGAAAGGCTCATTACCTTTTAGCCAAGAGTCACGAATCAAATAATCTCGAACCCCAGCATGTGTGGCAGGGTCAGGGCAATTTTGTAATTTTGAACAGACATCATGATAGACGCCGTAGTAAGCTCTGCCTACAGCGTTTCTCCTGCCAATTTCATCGTTTTGTTGAGCGCACTGAAGTGCGAACTGGTAAAAATCCTGTCCATTAACAGTCACAGCGCTCCTCCTTTTTTGAAACGTCGCTACGAAACCACGAAGTAAAAGGTCGTTCAATATATTTTTCTGAAGATAAAAGACAGAGCAATTCCATGTTCATCTCTGCAAGCAATTCAGCGTCGCTGGTCTCTGCACGAATGATGTAAGCATTGTCAGATTCACCATTAAGAAAATAGTGAGCACCTATGCAGTTAACGCCGCGTTTGTTCGCAATCGCTTCGGCTTCATCGCATAGCTCTTCAATATCATTTGAGCTAAGCTTTGCCGCTTGCTTAAACTCTTCGACAATTGAAATCATGCTTTCTCCTTGTTCTTTAAGGAATTGCTTTTCTTCGCCGTCACACAAAGCAGAGAGCTTCAGGTTATAAATGCGCATCAATTTTTGGTTGCCTATGCAGAAAGCTGCATTTCTAGCCACTCGCCGCATCTCTGTAGAACCATACTTTGCTTCTAACCGGAAGATTTCCATGCGATGAAAATAGTTATGGGCGCTTGCACCTACATAAGCAAGGTAGTTAAGTGCTATCGTCGCATCTTCAGATTTTAGTGCTTCATTGAACCAAGCAATCGCAGAGTCGTAGTCACGCTTGGCGCCATAAAGCAAAGCCGTTAGGTATGCTTTTTGAACACCATCTAACAGCCGAATATCTTTTTCCACATCATCGACAGCACTTTGTTCAATAGGACTTCCACTATGGATGTAGCGCCATAGTGAGTCATGAACGTCACTGAAATTTGTTTGTGCTTGAGGAGTCATGCGAACCCTTGTAAAGGATTAAAATTCAAAGATATTAAGCCGTTTAGCGCTAAAATCGCTTTTCTTGATGGGCGCTGATTGTACCATGTAGGCGCGTGCTGTCACTCTGAAAGTAGACATAATCATGTTAGCCCGGTGTGTTAAAGCGTAGGTTACTAATGTATAGGATGTAAATTTTATCGGCAGATTCTCAGATAAGTTTACAGGGCAAGTTAATTATTTGGGGAAAGAATGCTGTGTACATTAATGTGTACTTTCGAATGCGGTATTGTTTTGTTTTATTCAATTAAAACATGATGTTGAATTTTATTTATTCATATCCATTTAACTAAGGGGACAGCGGCACGCAGTATAGCGAAACAGGCGATGAGATTCATCAGGTCGCCGCGCGTTTGCTCATTACGTCAGCAATGTCGCTGTTCAGCCTCTCTTTTGAGACCACTTTTTTCATGCAGGGGCCAGGTAACACGTGCAGCGCAAATCCTTCTGCGCTGCACTTTCTTACCTGACGACGATTATTCAGCACCTTCCTCTTTTTCTCCGCGCTCTTCACGCTCACGACGCTTCTCCTGCCTGCGCTTTTCCGCCTTCGCTTTGGCGACCGCCGCTTCACTCATGTCATTACGGATCTGTGCGTGACTGATCAGCGCAAAAATCAGGGTGCCGCCGGTGATGTTGCCGAGCAGGGTAGGCAGGGCAAACGGCCAGAGGAACTCATGCCAGCTGATGCTGCCATTGAAGACCAGATAGAGCACCTCCACCGATCCCACCACGATGTGCGCCAGATCGCCCAGCGCAACCAGCCAGGTCATCATGACAATGACCACCAGTTTGGCCCCGCCCGCAGAGGGGAACATCCAGACCATGGTGGCGATAATCCAGCCGGAAATGACGGCGTTGGCAAACATCGAGCCGGGCGAGTTCTCCATCACTTTCATGCTGATGTCGGTAAAGGCCTGACGGGTCGCCTCGTCAAAAATGGGCATCTCGTTGAAGGCCAGCGCACCCAGTGCCGTACCGATCAGGTTACCCAGCAGGACAATACCCCATAACCGTAACAGCAGACCGCCATTACCCCAGGTCGGTTTGTGCATGACCGGCAGCACTGCCGTGACGGTATTTTCGGTAAATAACTGCTGGCGCGCCATAATGACGATAACAAAGCCAAAGGTGTAGCCGAGATTTTCCAGCAGAAATGCACCCGGTACGCCATCAAGGTGGACCTTAAATATCCCCTTCGCCATCAGTGAGGCACTCATGGAGAGGCCTGCGGCAATGGCTGACCAGAGCAGGGCCATCCCGTCACGCTCCAGCTCTTTCTCCCCATCCTGACGGATCTCTTCATGGATCGCCGCGGCGCGGGAGGGTAATGCCTCCTCATCGACTTCGATGTCAGTGCCCTTGTCCTTCTCTTCGCTATCGACGTCGTTAGGACCCTGTTCATTACCTGATGAAGGCTTCATATTTTCTCCTGGTGATAGTGCTGTGGCGTAATAAGCGTAGCTGTTTTTTATTTGCCAATTATGTAACGAGCGATGCGAATAAGCGTAACAAGCTTTTTCATACCTGCATTTTTATTCAGACTCAGCGCCAGACCGCACGAATAAACCCCTGACAGCGCGCCTGAGCAGCGGCTCAGACTTCGGCCCTTAGCAACATTGTGGTAATATCCCGGCCACTTTTAGCTGGTGCGATTCCCCCCTCGATGTTGGAAATCATTACGCTCACTTGTGCATACGATGAACGCGCGCTGTTTCAGCAGCTCTCATTTCGCGTCTCTGCCGGTGACATTGTGCAGATTGAAGGCCCCAACGGTGCCGGTAAAACCTCGCTACTGCGACTGCTGGCAGGGCTGAGCCGTCCTGAGCAGGGTGAGATACGCTGGCAGCAGCAGCCGATCCTGCGGCAGCGCGACGCCTGGCATCAGGCGATGCTTTATCTGGGCCATCATCCCGGCGTCAAAGGTGTCCTCACCCCGCTGGAAAATCTGCGGTTCTACCATCCTGACTGCAGTGACGCGCAGATTTTTGCTGCGCTTGACAGTGTCGACCTCACGGGTGACGAAGAGGTGCCGGTAAGCCGGTTGTCGGCGGGTCAGCAACGTCGCGTCGCGCTGGCGCGCCTCTGGCTCAGCCAGGCCCGTGTCTGGATCCTGGATGAGCCGCTGACCGCCATCGACAAAGCGGGGGTTGAAAAATTAATGGCCAGATTTGCCGCCCATGCCGATAACGGGGGCGCCGTGATCCTGACAACCCATCAGGATCTACCCGCTGCGGCCGCGCGGGTGCGTAAAATTCGCCTTGGCGATGCGGAGGCAAGCTGATGCTGTTTCGCCTGATTCAGCGTGAATTGCGTATCGCCTTTCGCGGCGGCGCTGATGTGGTCAATCCGCTGTGGTTTTTCCTGATTGTGATTACCCTGTTTCCGCTGGGCATCGGACCTGATCCGCAGCAGCTGGCGCGCATTGCGCCGGGTGTCGCCTGGGTGGCGGCGCTGCTGGCGTCGCTGCTGGCGCTGGAGCGCCTGTTTCGCGACGATTTCAGCGACGGTTCGCTTGAGCAGCTCCTGCTGTTGCCTTCGCCGCTGCCGGTGACGGTCATCGGCAAAGTCGTGGCGCACTGGCTGATCACCGGTCTGCCGCTGATTATCCTGTCGCCGCTGGCGGCGCTGCTGCTGTCGCTGGATTTCAATGGCTGGCGGGCGATGGCCCTGACGCTGCTGCTCGGCACGCCCACTCTGAGTTTTCTCGGTGCCATCGGCGTCGGGCTGACGGTGGGATTACGCCGGGGTGGGGTATTGCTCAGCCTGCTGGTATTGCCGCTGGCGATTCCGGTGTTGATCTTCGCCAGTGCCGCGATGGAAGCCGCCAGTCAGGGCCTGCCGATGGGTGGCTATCTGGCGATTCTTGGCGCGATGCTGGCAGGCAGCGCCACGCTCTCGCCGTTTGCCACGGCGGCGGCGTTACGGATTACGTTGCAGTAACCGCGCATAAAAAGACGCGGCCTTTTTTATCGTTAATGTGAGCATTTGATATGTGGAAAGCGTTACATCAGCTGGCCCGGCCCGAACGGCTCTATCAGCTTTCGGGGCGCCTGGTGCCCTGGTTTGCGATAGCAGGCGTGGCGACGTTGCTGCTGGGCTGGATCTGGGGATTTGGATTTGCTCCCGCTGACTATCAGCAGGGTGACAGTTTTCGCATCATGTATATCCATGTGCCCGCTGCCATGTGGTCGATGGGCATCTATGCCGCCATGGCCGTCGCGGCGTTTACCGGTCTGGTGTGGCAGATGAAAATGGCCGATCTGGTTTCCGCCGCCATGGCACCCGTAGGCGCGGTCTTTACCTTTATTGCGCTGGTCACCGGTTCCGCGTGGGGCAAACCGATGTGGGGAACCTGGTGGATCTGGGATGCACGCCTCACCTCGGAGCTGGTGTTACTTTTCCTCTATATGGGCGTGATTGCACTCTGGCACGCGTTCGATGACCGCCGCACCGCAGGCCGGGCCGCCGGCGTCCTGATTCTGGTCGGCGTGGTCAACCTGCCCATCATCCACTTCTCGGTGCAGTGGTGGAATACCCTGCATCAGGGCTCGTCCGGCATCCTTCAGCAGGCGATTGCGCCGGTGATGCGAACGCCGCTGCGCTGGGCCATCCTCGGTTATTTGCTGCTGTTTATCACGCTGACGCTGATGCGGCTGCGCAACCTGATTCTGTTAACGGAACGCCATCGCCCCTGGGCTCTTGACGTCGCAAAACGGGGAGAGCAGAAATGACGCCGGCCTTTTCCTCCTGGCACGCCTTTTTTGCCATGGGCGGCTACGCCTTTTACGTCTGGCTGGCGGTGGCCTGTACGCTGCTTCCGCTGGCGGGACTGACGCTGCATACCCTGTTACTGCGCCGCCGCCTGCTGGCGGAGATCCGCCAGCGTGATGCGCGTGAACGTCGCATCCGGGCAGCTAAATCCAGAAAAGCCGCGGCTGAAGCGGCAGGAGAGAGTGTGTGAATAGCCGTCGACGCAATCGCCTCTGTGCGGCCGTTGCGATTCTGCTTGGTTTGGGCCTGGCCACCGCGCTGGTGATGTATGCGCTGCGCTCAAACATCGATCTGTTTTATACCCCGGGTGAAATCCTCTATGGCAAAGGCGAGGCGCATGAGAAGCCGGAGGCGGGCCAGCGGCTGCGCGTCGGTGGCATGGTGATGCCCGGCAGCGTGCACCGGGACCCGAACAGCCTGGCGGTAACGTTCAAACTTTATGATGCGCGCGGCGTCGTCAGCGTCAGTTTTGAAGGCATCCTGCCGGATCTGTTCCGGGAAGGGCAGGGCGTCGTGGCGCAGGGCGTGCTGGCGGACGGTAACCAGATCGTTGCCAGAGAAGTGCTGGCCAAACACGATGAGAAATATACGCCGCCGGAGATAGAAGACGCGATGAAGAGCAATCACAATGGCCCGCAGTCACAGTATCAGGCGGGAAATAAATCATCATGATGCCGGAAACCGGGACTTTTCTGCTTTGTCTGGCGCTGGGGCTGGCGCTGCTGCTCAGCAGCTATCCGCTCTGGGGCGCAATTCGTCAGGATGCGCGGCTGATGGCGATGGCGCGCCCGCTGGCCTGTGGGCTGTTTGTCTGCATCGCTGCGGCCTTTATGCTGCTGGTCTGGGCTTTTATCTGCAACGATTTTACCGTGGCCTATGTTGTCACCAACTCCAACAGCCTGCTGCCGGTCTACTACCGCATTGCCGCCACCTGGGGCGCGCATGAGGGATCGCTTCTGCTGTGGGTGTTGCTGCTCAGCACCTGGACCTTAGCCGTGGCGATCTTCAGTCGCGGTATGCCACAGGACGCGCTGGCGCGTGTACTGGCGGTCATGGGGATGATCAATCTCGGCTTCCTGCTGTTTATCCTGCTGACGTCGAATCCGTTTGCCCGCACGCTGCCCGACTTCCCCGTAGACGGGCACGACCTGAACCCGATGCTGCAGGATATCGGCCTGATCTTCCATCCGCCGCTGCTCTACATGGGTTATGTCGGATTCTCAGTGGCCTTTGCGTTTGCCATCGCTTCGCTGATGGCCGGACGGCTCGATACCGCGTGGGCGCGCTGGTCGCGTCCCTGGACCACCGCGGCCTGGGTCTTCCTGACTATCGGGATTGTGCTGGGCTCGGCCTGGGCCTATTACGAACTGGGCTGGGGCGGCTGGTGGTTCTGGGATCCGGTAGAGAACGCCTCGTTCATGCCGTGGCTGGCGGGCACGGCGCTGATCCACTCGCTGGCCGTCACCGAAAAGCGTGGCACCTTTAAGGCCTGGACCGTGCTGCTGGCGATCACCGCCTTTTCGCTCAGCCTGCTCGGTACGTTCCTGGTGCGCTCCGGCGTGCTGGTGTCGGTCCACTCGTTCGCTTCCGATCCGGCGCGCGGCATGTTTATCCTCGCGTTTCTGGTGATTGTCATCGGCAGTTCGCTGCTGCTCTATGCGATCAAAGGGGGGCAGGTGCGGAGCCGGGTACAGAACGAAACCTGGTCACGGGAATCCTTTCTGCTGGGCAACAATGTGCTGCTGATTGCGGCCATGCTGGTGGTACTGCTCGGCACGCTGTTGCCGCTGGTGCACAAGCAGCTGGGACTGGGCAGCATTTCGGTGGGTGAGCCGTTCTTCAATACGATGTTCAGCTGGCTGATGGCGCCGTTTGCGCTGCTGATGGGGATCGGGCCGCTGGTACGCTGGCGGCGCGATGAACCGCAGAAACTGGCCAAACGGCTGGCCCTGGCGCTGCTCGTTACCCTGGCCTGTTCGATGATGATTCCCTGGTGGCTGCAGGATCGCATTGCGGCGATGACCGTGGTGGGCTTACTGATGTCCCTCTGGATCATTGTGCTGACGCTGCTGGAACTGCACGAACGCGCCACGCATCGCCATCCGTTTCTGACCGGGCTGCGTCACCTCTCCCGTAGCCACTGGGGCATGGTGCTGGGTCACCTTGGCGTCGGGGTCACGGTGATCGGTATCGCCTTCAGCACGCAGTACAGCGTGGAGCGCGACGTGCGGATGCGGGCGGGGGATAGCGTGGACATCCATCACTATCACTTTGTCTTCCGCGGCGTGCAGAACCTGCAGGGGCCTAACTACAGCGGGGGCATGGGGATTATCGATGTCACGCGCAGCGGGAAACCGGAAGCGACGCTGCAGGCGGAAAAACGCTTCTATACCGCGGCCCGAACCATGATGACCGAAGCGGCGATTGATGGGGGGTTCAGCCGCGATCTCTATGCAGCGCTGGGCGAGGAGCTGGAGGATGGCGGCTGGGCGGTGCGTATCTACTACAAACCCTTTGTCCGCTGGATCTGGGCTGGCGGCGTACTGATGGCGCTGGGGGGCCTGTTCTGCCTGTGGGATCCCCGCTATCGCTCGCGCAAAAAAGCCGCACGTGAGGAGCGCGCATGAACAAGAAAATCCTGTTTATCCCGCTGGTGCTGTTTCTGCTGCTGGCAGCGGCGCTGCTGTGGCAGCTGACCCGCAATGCGGATGGCGACGATCCGACCCGTCTTGAGTCGGCGCTCATCGGTAAACCGGTGCCGCTGTTCCGGCTGGAAGCGCTCGACCAGCCCGGCAAAATCTACGACCAGCGCGTGCTGACCGATGGCAGGCCGATACTGCTGAACGTCTGGGCAACCTGGTGTCCGACCTGCCGCGCCGAACATCACTATCTGAATACGCTGGCGGAGCAGGGCATTCGGGTGGTCGGCCTGAACTATAAAGACGATCGCCATAAGGCGGTTAACTGGCTGAACACGCTGGGTAATCCCTACGCCCTGAGTCTCTACGATGGCAGCGGCATGCTGGGACTCGACCTCGGCGTCTATGGCGCACCGGAAACTTTTCTGATCGACGGTAAAGGGATTATCCGCTATCGCCACGCCGGCGATCTCAACGCGCGCGTCTGGGAGCAGGAAGTGAGACCGTTGTGGATGAAATACAGTGCGGAGGCGGGATCATGAGATCGCTGTTACTGATCTGTGGCCTGCTGTTCAGCATCAATCTGTGGGCGACCATCGACACACTGCAATTTGACTCTCCGGCTCAGGAGGCGCAATACCGTGACCTCACCGCATCACTGCGCTGTCCGAAATGTCAGAACAACAGCATCGCCGACTCGAATGCCATGATTGCCGCCGATATGCGGCTGAAAGTTTATGAGCTGATGAAGCAGGGGCAGAGCCGCCAGCAGATCATTGATTATATGGTGGCGCGCTACGGCAACTTCGTCTCTTATTCGCCACCACTGACCCCGTCAACGCTGATCCTGTGGGCTGGCCCGGCGCTGTTTGTGCTGCTGGGTGGCGCGGTGATTATTCTGCGCAGCCGTCGGCGTCACACCCACAGTGCGCTGGATGACGCTGAGCAACAGCGTCTCGATGCCTTACTGAAGTCAGACAGGAAGCCGTCATGAGTGCATTCTGGATTACCCTTTTTCTGTTACTGCTGGCGGCGTGCACGCTGTTCCTGGCCGCAGGCTGGCGGCAGCGTCAGGCCAGCCCGGGCGACCGCGATCGCCTCAATCAGCGCTTTTACCATCAGCGGATCGATGAGCTGGCACAGGATGAAGAGCAGGGCGTTGTTGCTGAGCGCCCAGTAATGGAGCGCGAGTTACAGCAGACGCTGCTGGCCGATATTCCGCCGGCGCAGAGCCTCCCGTCCCACAGCAGCAGCCGCTGGATTTTGCTGCCGGGCCTGCTCGTGCTGATTGGGGTGTCGCTGGGAACCTATCTGAAAACCGGCGGCCTGACGCAGTACACCGGCTGGATGCAGGTGCAGCAGGCGTACCCTGCGCTGCGTGCGCGGCTGATGGACCCCGGCGCCAGACCGCTCAGCATGGAGGAACTGGCACGTTTAGAGCTCGGATTGCGTACCGCCCTGCAAACGGAACCGGATAATCTGGCCGACTGGACCATGCTGGGGCGGCTTGGCATGGTGCTGAATCAGGCTGATATCGCCAGTCAGGCGTTTGAGCATGCTTTACAGCTCTCACCCAACGATATGACGCTGAAGCAGGATTATGCAGAGGTGCTGACGCGCTCTCCCGATCCGCAGGATAACCGTCAGGCGTCACTGCTGCTGCGCGCCCTGCTGAAAGCGGAGCCGCAAAATCCGCGTACGCTTGGCCTGATGGCGTTTAACGCCTACGGCCAGCAGCAGTACGATCAGGCGATTGAGTCCTGGCAGGCCCTGCTGAACGTGCTGCCTGCCGGTGACACACGACGCGCGATGATCGCCCGCAGCATTGAGCAGGCGAGAAGTGATGCCGGAGAGCAGAGCCGTCAGCTGGCGCTGACCGTGCGGCTGACCCCGCAGGCAGAAAAAATGTTACCGCAGGACGGAGTGTTGTATATTTCGGTTTCTGACGGGACGTCACCGGTGCCGGTGGCGGTGAAGCGCATGCCGCTGAGCCACTTCCCGCTGTCGCTGACGCTGGATGACAGCAATGCCATGATGTCGGATCGCCTGCTGTCGGCGCAGCATCAGGTCGCGGTTCGGGTACGTATCTCCCGCGACGGCAGCGCCACCCCGCAGCCGGGTGACTGGCTGGGTGAAAGCGCCGTGACGCCCTGGGATGGTCATCAGCCGATCGCGGTAGAGATTAATCAGCAGCTTCCCTGAACGTCATCAACGATCCTGTTCAGGTCGCTGCGTGCCATTGCCTGCTGCCTCTGGCATAAAGTCAGCTATGCTCATCGGGTAAGCCGATTCGACGCCGGGCTGTGCCTGAACGATGGGTAGCCCTTTTTCATCCGCACAGGGAGATTGGAATGAATTATCGCCTGACCAGCCTGGCTGTGGCCAGCGTCCTTCTGGTAGGTTGTGCCAGTTCAAAGCCGGCAAATAGCGATCCTGCGCAGCGCAGCGATCCGTTCGAAGGCTTTAACCGCACGATGTTTAACTTTAACTACAATGTGCTGGATCCCTACGTGCTGCGTCCGGTCGCTGTCGCCTGGCGCGACTACGTGCCGGTGCCTGCACGAACCGGCCTGAGCAATTTCCTCGGCAACCTGGAAGAGCCCGCCAGCATGGTTAACGCCATTCTGGTCGGTGACGGACGCGATGCGGGTATCCACTTCACCCGTTTCTTCCTGAACAGTGTGCTGGGTCTGGGTGGTTTCATTGACGTCGCCGGTAAAGCCAATCCGGAACTGGCGCGTGAACAGCCGCACCGTTTCGGCACCACGCTGGGCCACTATGGTGTCGGCTATGGTCCTTACGTTGAGCTGCCGGCTTACGGCAGCTTCACTATACGGCAGGATGGTGGTGACTACGTTGATACCCTCTATCCGATCCTCGGCTGGCTGACCTGGCCGATGTCGATTGGTAAGTGGACGCTGGAGGGGATTGAGACCCGCGCGCAACTGCTGGATTCCGATGCGATCCTGAAGCAGCAGAGCGATCCGTACGCCTTTATCCGTAACGCCTACTTCCAGCGTCACGACTTCCTGGCGCGTGGCGGCAAACTCAAGCCGGAAGAGAATCCAAACGCCGCTGCGATTCAGGATGACCTGAAGGATATCGACGCGCAGTAAACGCAGGACGCAGGCTCCCTGAGCCAGCATGCGATTCAGGGCGACAAAAAAGGGCGACTCAGTTGAGTCGCCCTTTTTAATTGTGCTATCCGGTCAGAACTTGTAGTTAAAGTTCGCGCCGTAAAGCCAGGCCTTGCCTTCTGAGTTAAAGGTATAAGGACCTTCTTTCACCGTCACTTTCTGCCCATGCATATAGGAGATGCCCAGATCGACCGAGGCGTTATCATTGAAGGCGTACGAGGTACCCGCACTCAGCCATAAACGATCCTGATCCGGGATGGAGATAGAGCGTTTATCGGCTGGGACCGGGCTGTCATCAAATGCGATACCGGTGCGGAACGTCCAGTTGCTGTCGTAGAAATAGGTGGTGCCCAGCGCGATACGGTAGGCATCGTGGAAGCTTTCATCTTTATAGAACAGCGTCTGGCCCTGAGAACCGGTGGCTTTCAGCTCCTGGAACTGACTCCAGCTGGTATAGGCCATGCTGTAGTGAACCGCCCACTGCGGAGCCACTTTATGCCAGCCCGACACTTCCCACATCTCCGGCAGATTCAGGGTTAACGCGCCCGGAACCGTCGTGCCGTTGGTACCAAAAGGCACGCCTGACACTTCCGGGTTGTTGACCGCATTCAGACGGGAGGACAGATTACTTTTGTAATCGCCATCAAAGTCGATCTTCACCTCTGAACGATAGCTGAAGCCGAAGCGGTTATTTTCATCCACTTCATACAGGATACCGGCATTCCAGCCGTAGCCCCACTCGTCGCCTTTCAGATGGGCAACCTGCGTATCAGCCGGCACGCCGAGTCTCGCGCCTGATTCACCGGCATAGCGTTCAATTTTCGCTTTAGCATAAACCGCATCAAAACCGACGCCCACGCTGAAGTGCTCATTAAACCGGTAAGCGGTGCTGAGGTTTAAATTGCCGGTCATCAGGTCCGTTTTACCGCCGTAGCCGCCAGCGGTGTAACCATTATTAAACTCTGTTGCTAAGCCATAGTTGGAGGTTGCCGATGCGCCAATCCACCACTGATCGTTGATGGGCTGAACGTAATGAATATTGGGTATCCACTGATTCGGGGCGATATTGCTGGCATCCAGGCTGCGACCCGTCGGACTGCGGCCCGTGATATCCACATCCGGGTCAATATAAACCGCACCGATGGAAAACTCCGGGCGATCCATTAACGCCATCGTTGCCGGGTTACGGCTGGCGGATGCCGCCGTATCGCCCATTGCCCCTTCGCCTGAGTAGGCGCGACCTAAACCAATCGTAGAGAACTCATTTAACTGAAACCCAGCTGCGTAAACGTGTGAAGAGACAAGCGCCACTGCAGCCGCCACGGCTGACTTTGCGAACAGGTTCTTATGGTTCATGACCACAACCTCATGTGAATTATTATTTAACGCTATAACGTCGCGTAACAAAGGACGGCGGATTGTAGGGACTGACGGTAAACGCACATATCAGACCAGTGCGGAGAGTATAGGTCCGACCTGTGTGCAAGTTGCAATATTGTTTTTAAAATATTTCAGAGTTGATCGCTTAAAATTCGATCTGCATAACAAAAAGCACCCTGATGAAGACAGCATACCGATTCCAGTTTGTTCTGGATCAATTTTTATTGTGATATTCGTCACTTAGCCATAGTCGCGTGGCGCATCTTATCGCAAGCGGGTAAAATTCCGGCCATAAAATCGCTTAACTCACCCGAAGCCGGGGCAGGAGATAAAGATGACTGATGCCATTAAAAAATGCAGTGCGACCGAAACCGCTGCCTGCTGCTGCGTTGATGTCGGCACCGTAATGGATAATACCGACTGCACCGCCAGCTGGTCAGAGTGGTTTCCGCAGCGACAGGATGCGGAAGCCAAAGCCGCCCGGCTGACTGAGCGTGCCCGTCAGGTGGAATCGGAACCCTGTGTGATTGACGTCCGGTTCAGCGATGTCGATCAGGGCGTGCAGCTGGATATCGATTTCACCTTCAGCTGCCAGGCTGAAACCCTGATTTTCCAGCTCGGCCTGCGTTAACGCCTCTTACGCCGCCTCAGCGCGGCGTTTTTCAATTTCGTGTTTCCCTTCGCACTTTTTCCTTTCTGCTATTGGCGGCTCACCCGCTTGTGGTTAACACTGATCAGGTCAGACCTCTTCAGGCAATGATGCCACAGTCCCGGCTACAGGTGAGAACAATGAGCAAAGCGCAGCCGCTGCTGACGCGTGATGGCGAACGCATCGCAATTACCCACGGGTTACGAACCCCTTTCTTACGCCAGGCGACCGGCTTTCATGGCATTCCCGCCATCGAGCTGGGACGGATGGTGGTCAGCGAATTAATGGTGCGCAGTGAGTTACCGGCAGACGTGATTGAGCTGCTGGTATTTGGTCAGGTGGTACAGATGCCGGAAGCGCCAAACATTGCGCGTGAAATTGTCTTAAGCAGCGGGCTGAATGTGAATACCGACGCCTACAGCGTCAGTCGTGCCTGCGCCACCAGTTTTCAGGCGGTGGCGAATGTGGCAGAGAGCCTGATGGCGGGTACGGTTTCTGCTGCTATTGCTGGCGGGGCAGACTCCTCATCAGTGCTGCCGATTGGGGTCACTAAAACGCTGGCCCGCGCGCTGGTGGATCTCAACAAGGCCCGCAGTCTGGGGCAGAAACTGCATATCCTTAAACGGCTGCGTCCGCGCGATCTGCTGCCGGTGCCGCCTGCGGTGGCGGAGTACTCGACCGGCCTGCGGATGGGGGACACGGCCGAGCAGATGGCGAAAAGCTACGGTATCACCCGTGAGGCTCAGGATGCGCTGGCGCTCCGCTCCCATCAGCATGCCGCCAGAGCCTGGCAATCCGGGGTACTGAACCAGGAAGTCATGGCAGCCTTTGTACCGCCGTGGAAAACCGCAATCGATCAGGACAATAACGTGCGGATGAACGCTAAAGCAGAGGATTACGCCCGACTGCGTCCCGCCTTTGACCGCCAGCACGGCAGCGTTACCGCCGCCAACAGCACGCCGCTGACGGATGGCGCGGCAGCCGTCATTCTGATGCGGGAAGGGCGCGCCAGGGAACTGGGCGTCACGCCGCTGGGCTACCTGCGCAGCTACGCGTTTACCGCCATTGATGTCCAGCAGGACATGCTGCTGGGACCAGCCTATGCTTCGCCGCTGGCGCTGGATCGTGCCGGGGTGAGCCTGGCCAATCTGACGCTGATAGATATGCATGAGGCGTTCGCGGCCCAGACGCTGAGCAATCTGCAGCTGTTTCGTGACGAACGTTTCGCCCGTGAGGTGCTGAACCGGCCGCATGCGCTGGGCGAGGTCAACGAAGAGCGTTTCAACGTGCTGGGCGGTTCCATCGCCTATGGCCATCCTTTTGCCGCCACGGGCGCGCGTATGATTACCCAGACGCTTAATGAACTGCGCCGCCGTGGTGGCGGGCTGGGACTGGTCACCGCCTGCGCGGCGGGTGGTCTGGGTGCGGCAATGGTTCTGGAGGCCGAATAATGGAGCAGAATGCCTTTCAGCTGACGATGCGACAGGATCACGTCGGCATTATCACGATTGATGTCCCTGGCGAGAAGATGAACACCCTGAAAGCGGAATTTGCTGGCCAGATTGCCGCCATCATTGCGGAAGCGCGACGCGATCCGCAGCTGGCGGGACTGGTCCTGATCTCCGGCAAAACGAACAATTTTATCGCGGGCGCGGACATCAGCATGATTGACCGCTGCCAGAGTGCGCAGGAAGCTGAAGCGCTGGCGAAGCAGGGCCAGGAAGTGATGGCGATGATCGACGCGCTGCCTTTTCCGGTGGTGGCGGCCATTCACGGGGCCTGTCTGGGCGGTGGGCTGGAGCTGGCGCTGGCCTGCGATGCGCGCATCTGCTCGCTGGATGATAAAACTCGCCTCGGCTTGCCGGAAATACAGCTCGGCTTGCTGCCTGGCTCTGGCGGGACGCAGCGACTGCCGCGTTTAATCGGCGTTCAGCAGGCGCTGCCGCTGATGCTGACCGGCAAAAGT
The DNA here is from genome assembly GCF_011800365.1 of Pantoea sp. EKM103V. Lineage (NCBI taxonomy): Bacteria > Pseudomonadati > Pseudomonadota > Gammaproteobacteria > Enterobacterales > Erwiniaceae > Pantoea > Pantoea sp. EKM103V. Next base: position 112,061 of record NZ_JAALFQ010000003.1, read on the forward strand.
CTGCGCGCGAAGCAGGCGCGAAAGCTCGGCGTCGTCGATGATGCGGTTCCCCGCCCGATCCTGCTGGAGACCGCGATTGCGCGGGTGAAAAAGGGCAAGGTCAGCGGACGCGTCCTGCCGCTGCGCGATCGGCTGCTGCATGGCCCGGTCGCCCGCCAGGCGCTGTTTGCGCTGGCGACACGCCAGACCGCGGCGAAAACGCAGGATAACTATCCGGCCGCCAGACGGCTGATTGAGGTGGTGCGCATCGGGCTGGAGCAGGGCAGCCGCGCCGGCCATGATGCGGAGGCGCGCGCCTTTGGCGAACTGGCGATGACGCCGGAGTCCGTTGCGCTGCGCGGACTCTTCTTTGCCACCACGGCGATGAAAAAGGAGCGGGGCGGTGAAGCTGAACCTGCGACCGTGAAGCGTGTTGCGGTGCTGGGCGGCGGGCTGATGGGCGGCGGCATTGCCAGCGTCACCGCGATCAACGCCGGGTTGCCGGTGCGCATCAAAGATATCAGCCTGGAAGGCGTCAGCCATGCGCTGAAAACCAGCTGGGACCTGCTCAGCAAAAAGGTCCGGCGTCGTCAGCTGACCCCGGCAGCGCGCCAGCAGCAGATGGCGCGCATCACAGGTGGCATCGATTACCAGGGATTCTCGCAGCGCGACGTGGTGATCGAAGCGGTGTTCGAAGATCTTGCCCTGAAGCAGCAGATGGTGCACGACGTCGAGGCACACTGTCAGCCGCATACCCTGTTTGCTTCCAACACCTCTTCGCTGCCGATTGCGGATATCGCCGCCGGGGCGCAGCGTCCTGAGAATGTCATCGGGCTGCACTATTTCAGTCCGGTGGAAAAAATGCCGCTGGTGGAGGTGATCCCGCATCTGAATACTTCGGCCACGACGCTGGTTACCGTTGTGGCACTGGCGCGCAGTCAGGGCAAGACGCCGATCGTCGTTGCAGACAAGCCGGGTTTCTATGTCAACCGCATCCTGACCCCCTATATAAATGAAGCGATGCGCTGTCTGCTGGAGGGGGAGCCGATTGAGCACATCGACCGGGCGCTGGTGAAGTTTGGTTTTCCGGTTGGTCCGCTTCAGCTGCTCGATGAGGTGGGCATTGATGTCGGCAGCAAAATCAGCCCCATCCTGCATCAGGCCTATGGTGAACGCTTTGCCGCACCCGCCGCGTTTGATGCGGTGATCAGGGATGGCCGTAAGGGCCGTAAAAATGGCCGAGGCTTCTATCGTTATGACCTGCCGCGCTGGCAGCGTAAAAAACCGGACGCCTCGCTTTACAGCCTGCTGAAGGTCACGCCGCAGGCCCGGCAGAGTGGGGCACAGATTGCAGAACGCTGTGTGATGATGATGCTGAATGAGGCCGCCCGTTGTCTCGATGAGCAGGTGATTCGCAGCGCCCGGGACGGCGATGTGGGGGCGGTGTTTGGCATCGGTTTTCCGCCTTTCCTGGGCGGGCCGTTCCACTACATGGATAAACTGGGCGCGGCGGAAATGGTCAGCCGGCTGAACCGTCTCGCGCAGCAGCACGGTGAACGATTTGCCCCCTGTGAGGCGCTGATTCAGGCGGCTGCGGAACAGACGAAATTTTACATTTCTCTGTGAAATGGAATAACGGCTCCGATTCAGCGGGTTAGAAAAGCGCCGCCCGCGTGTGCGGCGCAGCATGAATCTGAGAAGTGCTTATTTAATAAACAACCGGTTGACTATACTGAAGCCATTAAGGTAAAACACAGCGTTCATTCGCAGAGTGAAGAGTCTGACGCGTCGCGTCGGGCGATATCGACAAACAACAGCGGTGCTTTATGCAAGTTTTTATCATGCGTCACGGCGATGCGGCTCTGGAAGCAGCAAGTGATTCAGTCAGGCCTTTAACCTTATGTGGCTGTGATGAATCGCGTCAGATGGCCCACTGGCTTAACAGCCAGACGCCGGACATCGAGCGTGTCCTGGTCAGTCCCTATTTACGCGCGCAGCAGACGCTCGCCACCGTGCGTGAAGCCTATCCCCTGCCGGAAGGCCAGGACGTGTTACCGGAGTTAACGCCGGGTGGCGATCCGGGTCTGGTCGGCTGCTATCTGCAGGCGCTGGCGAACGAAGGGGTGAAATCGGCGCTGGTCATCTCCCATCTGCCCCTGGTGGGCTACCTGGTTTCCGAACTCTGCCCGCAGGAAACCCCACCGATGTTTGCCACTTCCGCCATTGCCTGCGTCGAGTTCGATCCGGCAGAGAGTGCCGGTAAACTGCTGTGGCAGGTCAGTCCGAAGAAGCTGGCGAAAGCCATCTGACGACGAGGGGCCGATGACACCGGCCCTGTCAGGGCAACTCAGGCGGTTGCCACTCCTCAATCTCAATCAGCACCAGCAGCGCAGCATCACCGCCGAACATTTTCGGCGCCTGATGAAACGCCATGACCCACGGATGCTGGGCCAGCCACAGCGGCGTCTGCTGCTTCAGAATATGTTTTCCATGTCCGGTCATGACGCTGGCGCAGAACAGATGTTCACGGCGGCAGGCGGCGATCAGTGCGCCCAGCTCCTGCTTGGCCTGCATCTGCGTTAAGCCGTGCAGGTCGAGAAAAATCTCCGGGGTATAGTCGCCCCGGCGCAGTTTTTTCAACTCAAAATGGCTGACATCGGCGCGCACGTAACGGGTAGCCCCTTCGGTCGAGAGCAGGGGCTGAAACTCATCCGAAAAGTAATGGCTGTTGTCCGCCTGCTCGGAAAGCAGACGCTTTACCGGAATCTCGCGGGTTTTTACCGGCGCTTTATGGACATAAGTGTCCTGTTTTAACTGACGTGTCCCCGTCATTAACTGGCGAAACAGCGCCTCATCATCCGGGCTTAGCGGTGTTTTTTTACTCATGGCAGGTCAGTCTTATCAGAAAAGGCTGTCACACAGCAGAGCTGATACCTTACCGTTAAGTGTCATTAATTGTCAGCTTTTTCACCTCGCTGCGCTGAATTCTCCCCGGCTTCATGGCACACTATCGGCCGATTTAGCAAAAGGCCTGCGGAGGGCTACGTGGACAAAATTTTCGTCGATGAGGCAGTGAACGAACTGCACACCATTCAGGACATGCTGCGCTGGGCGGTAAGCCGCTTTTCCGCTGCCGGAATCTGGTACGGACATGGCACAGACAATCCCTGGGACGAAGCCGTTCAACTGGTCCTGCCGTCTCTCTGGCTGCCGCTGGATATTCCGGAAGATATGCGCAACGCGCGTCTGACCGCCAGCGAACGTCTTCTGATTGTCGAGCGCGTCATTCGTCGCGTTAACGAGCGTATTCCGGTCGCCTACCTGACCAACAAAGCCTGGTTCTGCGGTCACGAATTCTTTGTTGATGAGCGCGTGCTGGTGCCGCGTTCACCGATTGGCGAACTGATCGAGAACCGCTTTGCCGGTCTTATCAGCACGCCACCCGCGCATATTCTGGATATGTGCACCGGCAGCGGCTGCATCGCGATTGCCTGCGCTTACGCCTTCCCGGAAGCGGAGGTCGACGCCGTCGATATCTCGACCGGTGCGCTGGCGGTGGCCGAACAGAATATTGAAGAACATGGCCTGATCAATCAGGTCACGCCGATTCGTGCCGACCTGTTCCGCGAACTGCCGCCGCTGAAATATGACCTGATCGTCACTAACCCGCCTTATGTGGATGCGGAAGATATGGACGATCTGCCCAATGAATATCGCCACGAACCGGAGCTGGGTCTGGCGGCGGGCAGCGATGGTCTGAAGCTGGTGCGCCGCATTCTGGCCTGCGCGCCTGATTATCTCAGCGAGCAGGGCGTTCTGGTCTGCGAAGTCGGTAACAGCATGGTGCATATGATCGAGCAGTATCCCGATGTGCCCTTTACCTGGCTGGAATTTGACAACGGCGGTGACGGGGTCTTTACGCTGACGCGCCAGCAGATCGTCGACGCACAACACCATTTCTCTTTTTACAAAGACTAAAAGTGGGGCGAAGCCTCGCCCGCCGAACCCTGACAAGGAAACAGCATGGCCGGAAACAGCATCGGACAATTTTTTCGAGTAACTACCTTTGGCGAGTCCCATGGTCTTGCGCTGGGCTGCATCGTTGATGGGGTGCCACCGGGCATCCCCCTGACCGAAGCGGATATCCAGCATGACCTCGACCGTCGTCGTCCTGGCACCTCGCGCTATACCACGCAGCGTCGCGAGCCGGATCAGGTGAAAATTTTGTCCGGTGTGTTTGAGGGTGTGACCACCGGCACCTCTATTGGCCTGCTGATTGAGAACACCGATCAGCGGTCGCAGGATTATGGCGCGATCAAAGATCTCTTCCGTCCCGGCCATGCCGATTACACCTACGAGCAGAAGTATGGTCAGCGCGACTACCGTGGCGGTGGCCGCTCTTCGGCGCGTGAAACCGCGATGCGCGTGGCCGCCGGTGCGATAGCGAAGAAGTATCTGCAGATGAAACATGGTGTGGTGGTGCGCGGCTATCTGGCGCAGATCGGGGATATCGCCTGTGAGCTGAAAGACTGGAGCATCGTGGAAGAGAATCCCTTCTTCTGCCCGGATGCGGAGAAGCTGGAGGCGCTGGATGAACTGATGCGCGGCCTGAAAAAAGAGGGCGACTCCATCGGGGCTAAAGTCACGGTCATGGCTGACAACGTGCCGCCTGGCCTGGGCGAACCGGTCTTTGACCGTCTGGATGCCGACCTGGCGCACGCGCTGATGAGCATCAACGCGGTAAAAGGGGTGGAGATCGGTGACGGCTTCGCGGTGGTCAGCCAGCGCGGCAGCCAGCATCGGGATGAAATCCGTCACGATGGTTTCCAGAGTAACCACGCCGGCGGCATTCTGGGCGGCATCAGCAGCGGTCAGACCATCAGCGCCAACCTCGCAATGAAACCGACCTCCAGCATCACCGTGCCGGGTAAAACCATTACCCGCGATGGCGAAGAGGTGGAGATGATCACCAAAGGCCGCCACGATCCCTGCGTCGGGATCCGCGCCGTGCCGATCGCCGAGGCGATGATGGCGATCGTCCTGATGGATCATCTGCTGCGCCAGCGGGCGCAGAACGGTGACGTTAACAGCACCGTGCCGCGCTGGTGATGGCATGAAGGCACTTCTGCTTACTCTGAGCGCGCTGTTGTTCAGCGCCTCCAGCCTGGCGGCGACGCCGTGGCAGCGTATTCAGCAGCCCATCAGCGGCACACCGCAGTCCATCGGCGGCTTTGCGAATGGCTGTATTATTGGCGCCCGGGCACTGCCGCTCAATTCACCCGACTATCAGGTGATGCGTCAGGATCAGCGTCGTTATTTCGGTCATCCCGATCTGATTGCGTTTATTCAGCGGCTGACGACCCGCGTGCACAACCTGCAGCTGGGTAATGTGCTGATTGGGGATATGGGCATGGCGGCTGGCGGACGTTTCAGCAGCGGTCACGCCAGCCATCAGACCGGGCTGGATGTCGATATCTGGCTGCAACTGCCGAAAACCCGCTGGACCGCGCAGCAGCTGCTGAAGCCGCAGCCGCTGGATCTGGTCGGGCCGGGTGATAAAAACGTGATTGCGCGCCACTGGCAGCCGGAAATCGACAGCCTGATTAAACTGGCGGCGAAAGATGATGATGTCACGCGCATCTTCGTCAACCCGGCAATTAAAAAGCAGCTTTGTGCGGATGCCGGTGCCGATCGTGACTGGCTGCGCAAAGTGCGTCCCTGGTTCGCGCATCGGGCGCATATGCATGTGCGGCTGCGCTGCCCGACCGGCAGTATCGGCTGTGAAGATCAGCCGCCACCGCCTCCGGGCGATGGCTGTGGCGCAGAGCTGCAGAGCTGGTTCCTGCCGAAGCAGCCCGAATCGGGCGCGCCGGTGAAACGTGAACCGCCGCCGTTACCGCCTGCCTGTCAGGCTCTGCTGGATAAACATCTACTGTAAGGGATTCCATGGAGTGGTTCGTGGTCAGTCCGCTGCTGGTCGGGCTGCTGTTTCTGATTGCCATGCTCGCCGGTTTTATTGACTCGATTGCGGGTGGCGGGGGGTTGCTGACGGTACCGTCGCTGCTGGCGGCGGGTCTCTCACCGGCTCAGGCGCTGGCGACCAATAAACTGCAATCGGTCGGCGGGTCGTTCTCGGCCAGCCTCTACTTTGTGCGACGCGGCGCAGTTAATCTGAGTGAGCAGTGGCTGAATATCGCCATGACGCTGCTGGGGTCCGTGCTGGGCGCGGTGCTGATCCAGCGCCTGCAGGCGGACTTTCTGCGTCAGATGCTGCCGCTGTTTTTGATCGCGATTGGCTTGTGGTTTCTGCTGATGCCGCGTCTCGGTGAAGAAGACCGGGCGCGTCGCCTGCACGGCCTCGCCTATGCGCTGGTCGGGGGCGGTGCCGTGGGCTTCTATGACGGATTTTTCGGGCCGGGCGCGGGCTCTTTCTATGCGCTGGCCTTTGTCACGCTCTGCGGTTACAACCTGGCGAAGGCGACAGCCCATGCCAAAGTTCTCAACTTCACCTCTAACGTGGGCAGTCTGCTGTTCTTTATGTTCGGCGGCAAAGTGGTGTGGGGAACCGGCCTGATTATGATGCTCGGCGCGTTCTGCGGCGCGCGTCTGGGCGCCCGGCTGGTGCTGAGCCGCGGGCAGAAACTGATCCGCCCGATGGTGGTGATTGTCTCTGCCGTAATGAGCATAAAACTCCTGTGGGACAGCCATGGCAGCGCCGTGATGGCGTGGCTCTCCACACTGCAATCGTAACTTTTTACGTGATAACGTCATGAACCCGACCCATCATTATGAACAGCTGATTACGCTGTTCGATCGCTGCTTCAGCGATGAATTTCAGACACGCCTGATTAAAGGCGACGATGAACCGATCTATCTTCCTGCTGATGCAGAGTCGCCGTGGAACCGGGTGGTTTTTGCCCACGGCTTTTACGCCAGCGCCCTGCATGAGATCTCTCACTGGTGCATCGCCGGTGAGGCACGCCGCAAACTGGTCGATTTTGGCTACTGGTACTGCCCGGATGGCCGCGATGCGCTGACCCAGAGCCAGTTTGAAGCCGTTGAAGTGAAGCCACAGGCGCTGGAGTGGATGTTTTGTATGGCGGCGGGCTTTCCCTTCAACGTCAGTTGTGACAATCTCGACGGAGATTGTGAGCCGGATCGCATTGCGTTTCAGCGTAAGGTACATGCTCAGGTCATGAGCTATCTGACGGCGGGTATTCCCGCGCGTCCCGCGCGTTTTATTACCGCCCTGGCGGAATTTTATGGCAGGCCTTCATTAACAGCGGCGCAGTTTCCCTGGCCGGACGATCTGTGATGCAGGATGACATTATCAAAAGAGGAATTGAGATGATCGCAGAATTTGAAGCGCGTATCCTGGCCCTGATTGACGACATGGTCGAGCATGCCAGTGACGATGAACTGTTCGCCAGCGGTTATCTGCGCGGGCATCTGACCCTGGCGGTCGCTGAAGTGGAGCAGCTGGATGAGCATACGCCAGAAGCGCTGCAGGTTCAGGTGACCCGCAGCCTGCAGAACGCCATTGCCGCAGGCGAACTCTCACCGCGCGACCAGGCGCTGGTGGTCGGCATGTGGGACAACCTGTTTGTTCAGGCGCGCCAGCTCTCCGCATGATATGACAGGGCGGTAAGCGCCGCCCTGCAGACCCGCTTTACACCGCTTTCCCCTTCAGCAGTTTCCTGACCCAGTAGCGATTCGGATTGAGTGCTGCCAGCGTGGTCGCATCCAGCGGCTGTGGCTCACCTGCCAGCTGGGCGGCCAGCACCTCGGCCGCCAGCGGTGCGCTGCATAAGCCGCGCGAACCCAGCGCACCAAACAGATAAAGCCCCGGCAGATCGGGCGCGTCAGTAATCTGACTGCCTGCCGCAAGCCGGGCCGGTAAATCGGCATACTGTGCCAGCGTCGCGGCATAATCGGGCACGCCGCCCACCATCGGCAGGTGATCGCGCGTGGCGCAGCGCACGCCCATTCTGGCTTCTCCCTCACTGACATCCACCGTTTCCGCCCAGCGGCTGTCAGGCAGACAGTGCAGCAGTCGACTGCGATTCTCCTGCTGATCCGCCTCGCGATAACGCGTTGCGGTTTCACCACGATGGTAGCTGGCACCGATACAGTGGGTACCAAACTGGGTGCTGACCGGCGTCAGATAGCCGTCGTAACAGAGCACGGTCTGCAGCGCGCTGAGGGCAGGCGTGGCGGGAACATGGCTTACCTGACCCGCTACCGGGTAGGCTGGCAGCGGGGCGCTTTGCGCAAAGTCGGCGATCGCGTGACCGTTTGCCAGGACCACCGCAGAATGGTGAACCGCCGGGCGGTCGCTGAAGGTCAGCGTCCAGCCATCTTCCTCTTGAGAAAGCCCGCTTACCCGGTGCAGCCAGTGAATGCGTAAGCCCTGTGTCTCGCCATGGGCGAGCAGCGCGGTGGTCAGCTCAGCCGGTGAGAGCCAGCCGCCCTCCGGATAGAAAATGCCGCCGCAGCCCAGCGCTACCTTCGCCCGGTTTTCCGCCTCTGCGACATCGACGCCGCAGGCGAGGGTTTCAGGCAGATCCATCGCCAGCATCTGTTCGATCTTTTTGCGGCTTTTTTCATCCCAGCCCAGTTGCAGTACGCCACTCCACTCATGCTCAAAGGTGACCCCGCTCTGGTCGTAGAGTCGCCGGGCAAAGCTGAATGCCGCCGGGAAGAAGGTGGCGAGGGCCGGGTCGTGCTGATTGAGCAGCGGATAGAGTGCGCCCTGCCGGTTACCGGAGGCACCCAGCGCGGGCGCCTCATCGGCGCAGTAGAGCGTTACCCGCCAGCCTCGGCGCAGCAGCGCCAGCGCCAGGGTCGCGCTGGCCACGCCGCCGCCAATCAGGGCGACCTCCCGCTGCGCCGCCGGACGGCGATGATACCAGGGCTGCGTGCCGGATAGCAGAGGCGCATCCTGCAGGCTGCCGCACAGCATTTCGCGCTTCGGACCAAATCCTTTGCGGCGGGTGACATCAAATCCCGTCTCCTGCAGACCGCGCCGCACAAACCCTGCAGCAGTAAAAGTCGCGAAAGTCCCCTGTGGACGCGCCAGCTTCGCCATCATGCTGAACAGCGCGGGCGTCCACATATCGGGATTCTTTGCGGGCGCGAAGCCATCGAGGAACCAGGCATCGACCTGACGATGCAGGCTCTCATCCACTTTTTCCATCAGCAGGTTGATATCGCCCAGCCACAGATCCAGCGTGATGCGCCCGCCGTCAAACAGCAGTCGCTGGCAGCCGGGCAGGGCAGCCGGCCACTGGGCCTGCAGCGCTTCTGCCCAGGGGGCAAGTTCGGGCCAGTGCTGATGCGCCGCGATCAGATCCGCGAGGGTTAACGGAAATTTCTCAAAGCTAATGAAATGCAGACGTTTTACTGTCGCACCAGGCTGTTCACGCTGAAAGGCGTCAAAGGCCTGCCACAGAGTAAGAAAATTCAGGCCGGTACCAAACCCGCTTTCCGCCACGATCAGGAGATCGCGCGGATGCGCCGCAAAACGCTGCGGGAAACCGTTGCCGCCAAGGAACACATAGCGTGTCTCTTCCAGACCGTTGTCGTTAGAGAAATAGACGTCGCCAAACGCTCGGGAAACAGGTGTACCCTGTTCATTCCAGTTTAGCTGCGCATGTTTAACCGGGGTTAATTTCACGGGAAAGGCTCGTTTTTCAGGCAGTGGCGCGATTTTAACGACCCAGGTCACATGACGCAAATTTACAAAAGGAAATAGCTGATCGGACTTGTTCGGCGTACAAGTGTACGCTAGAGTGCATGCCAATTACGAAGAAGTGGATGAGGAAGATTGAATGAAACGTGCTGTGATTACTGGCTTAGGGATCGTTTCCAGTATTGGTAATAACCAGCAGGAAGTGCTGTCATCTCTGCGTGAAGGACGCTCTGGCATCACCTTTTCTGAAGAGATGAAAGATTCCGGCATGCGTAGTCACGTCTGGGGTAACGTCAAATTAGATACCACCGGCCTCATCGATCGCAAAGTTGTGCGCTTTATGAGTGATGCGTCCATCTATGCTTATCTCTCCATGGAAGAAGCGATTAAAGATTCCGGCCTGACTGATGAAATGTATCAGAGCAACCCGCGTGTAGGGCTGATTGCAGGTTCGGGCGGTGGTTCCCCGCGCTTCCAGGTCTTTGGTGCTGATGCAATGCGCAGCCCACGCGGCCTGAAAGCGGTTGGCCCTTACGTGGTCACCAAGGCGATGGCTTCTGGCGTCTCTGCCTGTCTCGCCACGCCATTCAAAATTCATGGCGTAAACTACTCGATCAGCTCCGCCTGTGCCACCTCTGCGCACTGTATCGGTAACGCCGTTGAGCAGATTCAGCTGGGCAAACAGGATATCGTTTTTGCCGGCGGCGGCGAAGAGCTCTGCTGGGAAATGGCCTGTGAGTTCGACGCCATGGGCGCGCTCTCCACCCGTTACAACGACACACCAGAAAAAGCGTCACGCACCTATGACAACGAGCGCGACGGTTTTGTTATCGCCGGTGGCGGTGGCATGGTGGTGGTTGAAGAGCTGGAGCATGCGCTGGCTCGCGGTGCACACATCTATGCCGAAATCGTCGGCTACGGTGCGACCTCTGACGGTGCAGACATGGTTGCGCCTTCAGGTGAAGGTGCGGTGCGCTGCATGAAGATGGCAATGAACGGCGTCGACACGCCAATCGACTATCTGAACAGCCACGGTACCTCTACGCCAGTGGGCGACGTGAAAGAGCTGGGTGCGATTCGTGAAGTGTTTGGCGAGAAAACCCCTTACATTTCAGCAACCAAAGCAATGACCGGTCACTCACTGGGTGCGGCTGGCGTGCAGGAAGCGATTTACTCGCTGCTGATGCTGGAGCATGGCTTTATCGCGCCAAGCATCAACATCAACTCACTGGATGCAGCTGCCACCGGTATGAACATCGTGACTGAGCCGATGGAAAAAGAGCTGACGACCGTGATGTCTAACAGCTTTGGTTTCGGTGGCACCAACGCTACGCTGACCATGCGTAAATATCAGGCGTAATCTTTTACGTCAGCACGCTGAAGGGCCGGCTTTGCCGGCCCTTTTGTTTTCTGGCTTACGGTAAACCGGAGCCGGCCAGATTTATCCCTCCCGCTGCAGCAGCCTCAGCAGTTTATCGCACCCTGCCACAATCTCATCAGGCGTCAGCGCGGCGAAGCCGAGTATCCAGCCCTGCTGAGACGCGGAGCCGGCATAGAGCGGGCTGAGACGAGGCAACAGCAATCCCTGTTGTGCCGCGAGCGCGGTTAAGCGCGCTTCATCCTGTTCTACTGTCACCGTCAGCTGGAGTCCGCCACCACTGGCGATGGGCGTGATCCACGGTGAGAGGCGCTGCGCAATCTGCTCCAGCAATCGATCGCGACGGCTGTGATAGAGCTGACGCATCAGCCGCAGATGAGTGGCAAAATGTCCCTGCTGCAGAAAGGCCGCGGTAATCGCCTGGGGCAGCAGGGCGCTGTGTCCATCCAGCACGCTGCGAGCCTGGCCCAGAGGGGCAATCAGCGCGGGAGGCACCACCATCCACGCCAGACGCAGTGAAGGGAACAGCGATTTCGAAAAGGTGCCGAGCGTAATGACCCGCTGATGACGGTCCAGTCCCTGCAGCGCAGGAATCGGGCGCTCGTCATAATGAAACTCGCTGTCGTAGTCATCTTCAATCAGCCAGCTTTGGTTGCGCTGCGCCCAGGCGAGCCAGGCAAGACGGCGGGGCAGGCTCAGCGTTACCCCGGTCGGATAGTGGTGTGAAGGCGTCAGATACATCAGCTTTGCACTGCCGTGACCCGGCACTGCGCCTTCGGCATCGACGGTTATCCCGTGCACCTTTGCGCCTGCGGCGAGCAGCGCGTTTCGTGCGCCGGGATAGCCTGGCTCCTCTATCCACACATCATCTCCGGGATCGACGAACATCATCGCCAGCAGCTGTAGCGCCTGTTGCGAACTGGTCAGGATAATCACCTGCTCCGGCTGGCACTGCATACCCCGCGAGAGCGCCAGATAATCAGCAATCGCACTGCGCAGCGGCAGGTAGCCGCAGGGATCGCCATATCCCATGGCGGCGCTGCCCAGCGAACGCTGCACGCTGCTGCTCAGGCGTCGCCAGCTGTCATGGGGAAAAGCGCGTAACTCCGGGGAACCGGCAGCAAAGGCGTGAGGAAACGGGGGATCCTGACAGCCTCCGGTTGCCAGCACCTGCTGCCCCCGCGCTGAGAAACGGGCGGGCTGAACGCGTGCCGCTGAAGCGGTGCCTGCGGGAATCGTGATGGCCACAAACGTTCCGCGACCGATCTCGCGTCGCAGATAGCCTTCGCTCTCAAGCTGACCATAGGCGGCCTCCACCGTGACGCGTGAAATCCGGAGATCCTGCGCCAGCTGGCGACTGGAGGGCAGCTGCTGACCGGCGTGCAGATGATGCCGGTTAATGGCCAGCCGCAGGGTGGTGCAGAGGCGCTCACGCACGCCGCCGCTGGCCTGATGCTGGAAAAGCTGCAACAGCGGAGAACTCATATGGGTCTTATTCCTGGCGCAAAATGGGTATCAGCAGGCAGTCCACTCTGCCGTAAACTGCACGCTCACTTCAACAGGAGAATCGCGATGTCATCTGTATTACATTTTCCCGCCGCCACGCCGCAGCAAAGCCTCGACTATCTGCAGGCAAAACTCGCTTATTATACAGACGCCTGGGATCTGGCGGAGGATCTGGCCCGGAATCTGCCTGGCATTCAGGTGATCGATGCGCGCGCACCGGCGGCTTATCGCGCCGGCCATATCAGCGGCGCGATTAATTTTCCCCACCGTGAGATCAATGCTTCCAGCTGCGAGCCGCTCGACCGCAACCGCATTTATGTCACCTATTGCGACGGCATCGGCTGTAACGGCTCGACGAAAGCGGCTCTGAAGCTGGCGGAACTGGGATTTCAGGTGAAGGAGCTGACTGGCGGGCTGGATTTCTGGAAACGGGAAGGTCATCCGCTGACCTGGGGGGAGGCGCCGGGCGAATGGCCCGTCACCGCACCCGATGCATCCTGTGGCTGCTGACCTAGAGCACCAGCCAGAGCAGAAGGGTGATCACCACCAGCGCAACAAACAGACCCAGCAGGGGACGCTGCGCCAGGGGCTGCAGCGGTGACGGTAGCGAGGCGACAAAGGGCGACCAGATCGGCTGCGGTTTAATCTCACTGGCGGCCAGCGGCTGTTCGTGAACTTTCTCGGCACGATCGGCGCGACGGCTGAACAGGAAGTTCAGCAGATCCTGCGTCTGCGTCACGGTTAGCACCGTCTGCGGTGTGGCCTGAAAACGCTGCTGGCTGTACTCTTCCAGGCTATGCCGCTCGTGCTGATCCAGCGGCTGTTTCAGCGAGGCTTCCAGCAGCTGTAAGGTCGGTGCGCTGTGCTGACTCAGCGTCTGACGTACCTGCAGATACTGGGTGAGCAGCGGGAAGTGGCGCGAGGGGATGGGATCGCCGCTGGTCAGTCCGACCAGTTTCAGCGCCGCCGTCCAGAGTTTGCCGGTCGGTTCTCCGGTGGCGGCGGCCAGTCGGACCACCTGCTGATTGAGCGTCTGATGCTCCGCCGGGAGCAGGGTCCGATCGCTGACGCGGCTCTGCTGCGGCTGCGGGATCGTCATCTGCCCGTTCTGCAGCATCGTCAGCACCTGACGCAGCTGGTCCTGGCTCAGCGAACTCAGAACGGTCTGACCAAACTGCTGGCGGATAAAGTCACTCACCGCCTGACGGTTATTGCCCTTCGGCAGCAGTTCTGTGAGCTGAGTCATCAACTGACGCGTGGCATGGCCATTCTGCGCCTGAGTCAGACGACCATTGAGATACTGCTCCGCAGCCGGAAAGTGACGCGACTGCAGCTCTGCCTCACTCTTCACGCCCACCTCATGCCGGACGCCCGCCCAGAGTTCAGGTGCCTTCAGATTGCTGAGCGATAAGATACGCACGATCAGGCGTTCTAATGTCGTGCGCTGAGCCGGGGAGAGGGGCTGTTCACCCGCCACAGAACCGTGACGTGTTACGCCGGTTTGCGGATTAAGAGATGAACGATCGCCGACCGGCACACCGGGGCCGCTGAGAGGTTGCATGGCGGATTCCTTGGGAAAACAGAACAGCGTCGGGTGCGCCGGAAAAAGAATAGGCCATGATAGCAAAAGCCCCCGCGAAATCCCACGGGGGAGGCACAGTTCAGCGTGAGATTTACTCTTCAGCCAGTCTGAGGCGATAGCGACGCCAGCGTTTCCAGATCGGTGGCAGAACCAGCACCGAAATCGCCAGCACCAGCAGCACTTTGCAGATAGGACTTTCCCACAGAATAACCAGGTTACCGTTACTGATTGAGAGGGCACGACGCAGGTTCTGCTCCAGCATCTCACCCAGCACAAAGCCCAGAATCAGCGGCGACATCGGAAAGTCCATCTTGCGCAGAATATAACCAAAGATTCCCAGGCCGACCATCAGGAGCAAATCGAAGGTGGTGCTGTGCACAGCATAGACGCCCACCGCGGAGATGGCGGCAATGGCCGGCACCAGGAACCAGAGCGGAATGCTCAGCATCCGGGCGAAAACATTGATCATCGGAATGTTCATCACCAGCAGCATAACGTTGCCAATCAGCAGTGCCGCGATCAGACCCCAGACGATATCTGGCTGCTCAACAAACATCGCCGGACCTGGCGTGATGTTATAGAGCGTTAAAGCGCCGACCATCACCGCTGTGGTGCCGGAGCCGGGGATTCCCAGCGTCAGCATCGGGATAAAGGAGCCACAGGCTGAGGCATTGTTTGCCGCTTCCGGTGCGGCCACACCGCGAATATCCCCTTTACCGAACTGCTCACTGCCGCTGATTTTTTTCTCCGTCATGTAGGCGATAGCGCTGGCAATGGTCGCTCCGGCACCAGGCAGAACGCCGACAAAGAACCCCAGAAAAGAGGAGCGTAGCGTCGCGCCTGTGGCCATCGCCGCCTCCTTCATGTTGAACATCATGCGGCCGCTTGCCCGCACCGCTTTCTGGCCGCTACTGGTCGACTCGAGCATCAGCAAAATTTCACTGACCGAGAACAGACCAATGACGACAACCACAAACTGAATGCCGTCAGAGAGATGAACGCTGTCAAACGTGAAGCGATAGACGCCGGTATTGGCATCCACCCCGACCGTGGCCATGCCCAGGCCAATGAGCGCCGAAAGAAAAGATTTCAGCGGATTGTGGCTCATCATGCTGCCCAGGCAGGCGATGGCAAACACCATCAGGGCAAAGTACTCTGCCGGTCCAAACGCCAGTGACCAGCTGGCCAGCAGCGGGGCGAAGAGAATAATGCCGACGATGGCAATCGTAGAGCCAACAAACGAGCTGACCGCCGAAATGGAGAGCGCGACGCCCGCTTTACCCTGCTGCGCCATCGGATACCCATCCAGCGCGGTCATGATTGCGCCGGCATCGCCTGGAACGTTGAGCAGAATGGAGGAGATGCGCCCGCCATATTCACAGCCGATATAAACCGTGGCCAGCAGAATCAGCGCCGACTCGGCCGGCAGGTGCAGCGCAAAAGCCAGCGGCATCAGAATGGCTACGCCATTGATTGGCCCCAGGCCAGGCAGCAGGCCAACAATGGTGCCGATAAAGCAGCCGATCAGGGCGATCAGCAGATTCTCTGGCGTCATGGCGACGGCAAAGCCCTGCATTAAAAAGGACCAGGTATCCATGATGCTCTCCTTAACTCAGCCAGCTGCCGACCGGAAGGGTGACTTCCAGCAGACGGTCAAATGCGTAAAACAGCGAGCTGCCCATCACCAGCCCGGCCAGCGCGGCGGCCCACCAGCGCGCCCCAAACAGCAGGCCGATGCCAAAGGTCAGCACCGTCGTGCAGATGGCAAAGCCCAGCGTCTCAAACAGCCAGCCATAGAGCATCATCATCAGCGCCAGCGCTACCAGCCGTTTCAGCGTGCCAGCTGCGGGCCACTGAATGGTGTCCGGTTTCCGAAAGAGCATCAGCAGGGCGCAGATGGCCATCAGGCCAAGGATCCCCATCGGGAAAGGACGCGGCCCGACGGGTTCGTAGCTGTATTCACTCTGAATCTGCCAGGCCATCATCATGCCGCCAAGGCAGAGCGCCAGCCACAGGCTGGCAAAAATGCGATCGCTCATCATCTGCTCCCGTTATTTGGCCAGACCAAAGGATTTGGCCTGCTCACGGTAATCCGCCACCTGCTTCTTCACGTAGCTGTCGAGTGCCTGGCCTGTCAGGTTAAATTCGAACAGTCCGCGCAGATCACGCTGCTTTTTAAACTCCGGCGTCTCAGCCATTTTTTTAAAGGCCTGTTCCCACCACTGATAATCCGCATCACTGACTTTTGGACCGAGGTAATAGCCACGAATAATCGGCCAGACGATATTGAAACCCTGCTCTTTTGCCGTGGGTACCCCGGCCAGCTGACCCGGAAGACGCTGATCGGACATCACGGCCAGCACCCGCATTTTGCCGCCCTGCAGATGCGGCACCATCTCACTCATATCACCTGAGACCACCTGAATATGGTTTCCGAGCAGGGCGGTTACCGGCTCACCGCCGCCTTCAAAGGCGACATAACGCATTTTGCGTGGATCAATTCCCGCTTCGCGCGCCAGCAACGCCGTTTTCATCCAGTCCTGACTGCCTATTGACGCACCGGCACCGACCACCACTTTGGTTGGATCGGCTTTCATCGCCGTCATCAGCTCACCTAACGTTTTCCACGGTGCATCCTCACGAACGGCCACCATGCCGTAATCGGTACCTACCGCCGCCAGCCACTTAACGTCGTCCACGGTATAACGACCAAACTTACCCTGTGAAAGGTTCAGCAGTGAGCCGCCAGAGAAGGCGACCACGGTGCCCGCTTCAGCCGGCCGCTGGGCAATAATCGCGTTGTAGGCCACCGCGCCGACACCGCCGGGCATGTAGGTGACACGCATCGGCGTCTTAATTTGTCCGGTTTCCTGAAGAGAGACCTGCAATAGCTTGCAGGTGAGATCGAACCCGCCACCCGGTTTAGCTGGCGCGATACATTCGGTGCGACCGGGCTCCCCGGCGGCAACGAGGGGTGTTGCCATCAGCGACAGCAGGGTAGTGGCAAGGGCGGTATGGATGATTTTTTTCATCTTATGCTCCATTCATTCTTCCAGAGTGTGATTGCCGCTGAAACATCAGCGTTACCGAATTGTTAAAACAGTTACCTTTCATTTACCTTTCAGTGCGCGGATTTAATAGCAGGATGTGATATGCGTCTCTTACTGGTTGAAGATACGGAAGACCTGGCACGCTGGCTGGAAAAAGCTCTCACCCAAAAAGGGTTCGCCGTCGACCGGGTCGCGGATGGAATGGCGGCCGACCATGCTTTGCAATGTGAAGCCTATGCACTGGTCGTGCTCGATATTTCACTGCCACGCATGGATGGACTGGAGGTGCTGGCACGGTTGCGGCGACGCGGACAAAGTGTGCCAGTATTGCTACTGACTGCACGCAGTGCGCTGGACGATCGTGTACGGGGTCTGAACCTGGGGGCAGATGACTACCTGACGAAACCCTTTGAAATGGATGAACTCGAAGCGCGGTTACGGGCGCTGCTGCGACGCAGTCAGAGTCACACATCGCAAAACCAGTCACTGGGTCAGCTGGTGCTGGATGGCGAAGGCTATTTTCTGCTGGCAGACAGACCCCTGGCGCTGACGCCGCGGGAAGCAAGCATCCTGACGACACTCATGCAGCGGCAGGGCAGGCCGGTTTCGCGTCAGTCACTGTACGAGCAGACCTTTACCCTGTCAGATGAAGCCAGCCCGGAGAGTATTGAGCTCTATGTACATCGGGTGCGTAAAAAGCTGGCAGGCAGCAACGTGGCGATCGTGACCCTGCGCGGGCTGGGTTACAGCCTGGAAACGCTCTCATGCGGCTGATTCATTCGCTACGGGGTGAGCTGCTGGCATGGTTTGGCCTGCCACTTTTACTGCTCTGGGCGCTCTCAGTCTATACCCACTATCAGAGCGGGCTGGCGGCCGCTAATCAGGCTTATGACCGTTCGCTGCTGGCGTCGGCGCGAACGGTGGCAGAGCGGCTGGTGGTGCGGGAACAGCATCTGGAGGTTGATGTGCCGTGGGTTGTGCTCGACAGCTTCGAACGTAACATGAACGATCAGCTCTTTTATCAGGTGATTTCACCGCAGGGAAAAACGTTATCGGGCTATAACGATCTGCCGCCCATACCCATCACCAGCAAAATGTCGAACGCTTATCCCGCACTGGTGCATTTTTATGATGGACGCTATCACCAGCATCGGATTCGCGTTGCGGCATTATGGCAGCCGGTGAGCGAAGCGGGAGTGGATGGCATGGCGCTGGTGCTGGTGGCTGAAACCATCAACTCACGTCAGGAGTTTGCCCGCCAGCTAATGCAAACTGCGCTGATCAGCCAGAGCGGACTGGTTCTGATGACACTGCTGCTGGCCAGCCTGATGCTGCGTCGGGTTTTGCGCCCGCTACGGCGGCTGTCGCGCATCGTGTTGCAGCGCGACGGTGGCGAATTAACGCCTCTTCCCTCCTTGCCGTGGTCAGAACTGCAACCGCTTATCATCGCCTTTAACCGCTATCTTGCCCGACTGCGGGGACTGCTGGCGCGCCAGGATCGTTTCAGTGCTGACGCGGCACATCAGCTGCGCACACCGCTGACCATCCTCAAAACGCAGGTCAGCGTCGCGCTCAGCAGTGAGCGTCCTGAAGCCTGGCAGGAGAGTCTGCTCGGGATGCGTCATACACTGGATGAGACCATTATTCTGACCGATCGGCTGTTACAGTTAGCCCGTATCAAAGCGCGTCATGGCGAGGATAAACCGATGGCGCGGGTTGATTTAGCGGCTATCGTGCGCGATGCCTGTTTCAGCCGCTATATGGCGGCCCGTACCCGGCAGATCGATCTGGGTTTCGAAGGGGAAGAGAGTTGTCTGGTCAGGGGCGATGGCGTGCTGATTGGCGAACTGTGCGCCAACCTGCTGGACAATGCGATTAAATATACCCCCTGTCGCGGCATTGTCACCGCGCGGGTGATTGTGGGGGGCCTTGAAATTGAGGACAGCGGGCCGGGCATTGAGGGGGCGGAGCAGCTGAAGGCGTTACAGCCTTTTCAGCGGCTGGACAATGTCGGTATCCAGCCGGGAGCCGGTATCGGTCTCGCACTGGTGCAGGATATCTGTGCCTGGCATGGGGCAACCATGCACCTGGATCGCAGTCCGCTCCTGGGCGGACTGCGGGTGACCATATTATTTAAAACTTACGCAGGTTAACCCATTTACACCGGGTTAAGGGCGTGCGCAGTCGCTGCGCCAGGATCACCCCGCCCAGCGTCAGCCCCCCGCCGATCCAGTGGTAGCTGTGCAGCTGCTCATGAAGAAACAGCACGGCGATAAGCGCCGTAAACAACGGTGTCAGATTCATAAAGATGCTGGTGGTGCTCGCGCCGAGGCGCTGCACCCCGTGGATCCACAAAAATGGCGCGATAAGGGAGGCGAACAGGCCAGCAAACATCACCAGCGGCAGGTTATGCCGGTCAAGCGAGACATCAGGTGCCAGCAGAAAGCCGGGCAGCAGCATCAGGACACCAGCCAGAATCTGTACATAGAGGCTGTGCCAGATGGGCAGCGGCAGCGCCCAGCGCTTAGTCAGCACGCCATAAAGGGCATAGGCGATGGAAGCCGCCAGCATCATCAGCTCCCCTTTACCCAGTCCGTGATGCAGCAGCTGCATCACGTCGCCCTCACTGACCAGCCACACCAGACCGCCAAAGGAGAGGATGCTGCCGAACAGGATGCCGGATGTCGGCGCAATACGCAGGATCACCACGCTCAGCAGGACGGTAAGCAGTGGGATCAGCGCGCCGATGATCCCCATAAAGAGGGCGCTGACACTGTGCGCCGCGTAATAGGCGAGGCTCTGGTAGAGCACCATGCCAAGCAGACCGAGTATCGCCAGCCGCCAGAGATGGGGCTTAATCGCCTGACGGGCGCGCCACACACCGGGCAGCACAAACGGCGTCAGCACCAGCAGCGCCAGCAGCCAGCGATAAAATGAGATGGCTGCCGGATCGATCGCGCTGGCCGACAGTTTGCTGACGATCGCGTTGATCGACCAGATCATCACCGCACCGAGCGGATAGAGAAAAAACATACGCACTCTCCTGAATCAGAATGCGACGCAGTGTACGCTTGTCCGGTTTTATCCAGATAGTTAATATCGGACAAAAATTTTAACAGAGCGGACAGAATGATTCTGAAAGTGACCTACCAGCCGCCAGCCGACGTCTCGCAGCTGCGCTACTTTATGCGCTATGAACAGGCCAATGCCCGCACGGAATATCTGCCGCATGCCCATGCCTGGGGCCAGCTGATTCTGGTAAAGAGTTACGTGCTGGAGATGCAGGTAGAGGGTGAACGCCTGCTGACCCCGGCTGACATGCCGGTCTGGATCCCGCCGGGGCAGCAGCACAGCAGTTATAACCATCGTCAGGCGCAGTTCCGCACCTTTAATCTGGCGGCCCCGCTTTGCGCTGGTCTGCCGCAGCAGGCCTGCCTGATGCGAATCGACGCAATTGCACACGCCATCCTGGATACCTTTGCCGATCAACAGCTTGAACAGCCCGAAACCGAAGCGCAGTGGCGGCTGTGTGAGGTACTGCGCGATCGCCTGCTGCTGGCGGAGGTGCAGGAGAGTTTTCTGCCCACCTCACAGGATAAATTTCTTGCACCGGTGCTCCATGCGCTTGAAGCCAGCCCGGGGGATAACACTACCCTGGCAGGCTGGGCGGCGCGGGTCTTTACCACCGAACGGACGCTGGCGCGGCGCTGCCAGCAGCAGCTTCACATGACGTTTGGTGAATGGCGGCAGCGGCTGCGCTTTCTGCGCGCCATCGTGCTGCTGGAGCAGGGCGAAAGCGTGCAGAGTATCGCCCATGAGCTGGGATACAGTTCCGCCTCGGCGCTGATTGTGATGTTTCAGCAGCAGGCGGGCACCACGCCGGAGCGCTACCGCACCCGGTTAGGCTAACGCGGTGCTTTGTGCCAGAATAATTGCCTCTCATGCAACAGACAGGAAAGCCGTGGTGAAAATTCTGGTCGATGAAAATATGCCTTATGCCCGTGAGTTGTTCAGCCGGACCGGCGACGTGGTCGCGGTACCGGGACGTCCGCTGCCGGTGGATGAACTGGCCGATGCCAGCGGGCTAATGGTGCGCTCAGTGACGCAGGTGAATGAGGCGCTGCTGGCGGGCAAGCCGGTGAAATTTGTCGGCACCGCCACGGCGGGCACCGATCATATCGACGAGGCCTGGCTGCAGCAGGCCGGCATTGCGTTTTCTGCGGCGCCCGGCTGCAACGCCATTGCGGTGGTGGAGTACGTTTTCTCCGCGCTGCTGCTGCTGGCGGAACGTGATGGTTTCCAGCTGCGCGATCGCACGGTCGGCATCGTGGGTGTCGGCAACGTCGGTGGACGGCTGCAGAAGCGCCTGGAAGCCTGGGGCATCAAAACCCTGCTGTGCGATCCGCCGCGCGCCGATCGCGGTGACGAAGGGGATTTCCTGTCGCTGGAGGCGGTGACCGCGCAGGCCGATATCCTGACTTTCCACACGCCGCTGTTTAAAGAGGGGCCTTATAAGAGCTGGCACCTGGCCGATGCCGCGCTGCTGATGGCGCTGAAGCCCAACACTATTCTGATTAACGCCTGTCGCGGCCCGGTGGTCGACAACGTCGCGCTGCTGGAGGTGCTGAAAATGCGGCACGACCTTAGCGTGGTGCTGGATGTCTGGGAGCCGGAGCCGGATCTCTCTCTGGCGCTGCTGGACAGGGTCGACATTGCCACGCCACACATTGCAGGCTACACGCTGGAAGGCAAGGCTCGCGGCACGACCCAGGTGTTCGAAGCCTGGTGTGACTTTATCGGTCAGCCGCAGCAGGTGCCGCTCAGCACCCTGCTGCCGGAGCCGGAATTCAGTGACATCACCCTGAATGGTCCGCTGGATCAGCCAACGCTGAAACGCCTGGCGCATCTGGTGTATGATGTGCGCCGCGATGATGCCCCCCTGCGAAAAGTGGCGGCGCAGCCCGGCGAATTTGATCGCCTGCGTAAGCAATATCTGGAGCGCCGTGAGTGGTCATCGCTGCGGGTGAAGTGTAATGACGCCACCACGGCTGAGATGCTGAATCAGCTGGGCTTTAACGCAATCCACTCTCCGGCGTAACCGGCGCGCGATGCCGCAGTGAACGCAGGCGGCGCTGCCGCGTGCCGGGTTAAGGAGGGGGATAAATCTGAATCCCTGGGCGGTGAATATCACCGCCTTCTGTTTTTATGTCATTGTCTGGAGTAAACCAACATGTCTGACGGCTGGAATATTGCGCTACTGGGCGCGACAGGCGCAGTAGGGAACGCTGTACTGGAACTGCTGGCGGAACGCCAGTTCCCGGTTGGTGAATTGTATCTGCTGGCCAGCGAAAATAGCGCGGGCGAAAACAAACGTTTCGAGGGCCGCACGTTGCGGGTCGAAAATGCAGAGACGTTCGACTGGTCGCAGGCGCAGCTGGCCTTTTTCGTCGCGGGGCGTGACGCCTCAGCCCGTTTTGCGGAGGAAGCGGCCAACGCCGGGTGTCTGGTCATCGACAGCAGCGAGCTGTTTGCGCTGGAGCCGGACGTGCCGCTGGTGGTACCGGATGTGAACCCGCACGTGCTGGCGGATTACCGTAATCGCAATATCATCAGCGTGGCGGATAATCTGGTCAGCCAGCTGCTGACCGCGATTAAACCGCTGCTCGATGCGGCCGGACTGAGCCGCCTGCAGGTGACCAATCTGATCTCGGTCTCCAGCTACGGCAAAGTGGCGGTCGATGCGCTGGCCGGTGAAAGTGCCCGCCTGCTGAATGGCATCCCGGCCGACGATCACCATTTTGGTCGTCAGCTGGCGTTTAACCTGATGCCGCAACAGGCGGATGCGGAAGGCAGCGTTGAGAGTGAGCGCCGGGTGGTTGAGCAGGTGCGTAAAGTGCTGCAGGACGAAGGCCTGCCGATTGCGGTCAGCAGCGTTCAGGCGCCGGTCTTCTACGGAAATGCGCAGATCGTGCACATTGAAAACCTGCGTCCGCTCTCGGCGGAGGAAGCGCGTGCCGAACTGGCGCTGGCGTCTGACATTCGTCTCAGCGAAGAAGATGAGGTGCCGACGCCGGTTACGGATGCATCAGGCAACGGCGAACTCAGCATCGGCGCTGTGCGCAACGATTACGGCATCCCGGAACTGCTGCAGTTCTGGTCCGTGGCGGACAACATCCGTTTCGGCGGCGCGCTGATGGCGGTGAAAACCGCAGAGAAACTGGTTCAGGAGTACCTGTAAGCATGTCCGAAGGTCAGACGCAAAAACTGGCGCTCGGCATAGAGTATGACGGCAGCCGTTACTACGGCTGGCAGCGCCAGAATGAAGTCCGCAGCGTGCAGGAGAAGGTTGAGCGTGCGCTGTCGAAAGTCGCCGATCATCCGGTCAGCATCTTTTGTGCCGGCCGGACAGATGCCGGGGTGCACGGCACCGGGCAGGTGGTCCATTTCGACACCACGGCGCAGCGGCCTGACGGCGCCTGGACGCTGGGCGTCAACGCCAATCTGCCGCCGGACATAGCCGTTCGCTGGGTGAAAGCGGTGCCGGAAGATTTCCATGCCCGCTTCAGCGCCACCGCCCGCCGCTATCGCTACCTGATCTACAATCAGCGTCTGCGTCCGGCGGTGCTGGCGCAGGGCGTGACGCACTTTTACCATCCTCTGGATGCGGAAAAGATGCAGCGCGCCGGGCAATGCCTGCTGGGCGAGAATGATTTCACCTCATTCCGCGCGGTGCAGTGCCAGTCGCGTACGCCGTGGCGCAACGTGATTCACCTCAACGTGACGCGTCAGGGTCCTTACGTGATTGTGGATATCAAAGCCAACGCCTTTGTGCATCACATGGTGCGCAATATCGTGGGCAGCCTGATGGAGATAGGCTGCGGCAACAAGCCGGAGTCATGGATGGCAACGCTGCTGGCGGCGAAAGATCGGACGTTAGCGGCCGCTACAGCCCGGGCAGAAGGGTTGTATCTGGTGGCGGTGGATTATCCATCCCACTTTGCGTTACCACAGCCGCCGATGGGACCCCTGTTCCTCGCGGATTAATTCACTTTCAGGACATTAAAGGGCACGCTATGGAGTTCCTCCATTTTCTGGTTGATTTTATTCTGCACATTGATGTGCACCTTGCCGAGCTGGTTGCTCAGTACGGCGTCTGGATTTACGCGATTTTGTTCCTGATTTTGTTCTGCGAAACCGGACTGGTGGTGACGCCCTTCCTGCCGGGCGACTCCCTGCTGTTTGTCGCAGGCGCGCTGGCAGCCCTGCCGGGGAACGATCTGAATGTGCATCTGATGGTGGCGCTGTTAGTGACCGCCGCGATTCTGGGCGATGCGGTGAACTACACCATTGGCCGGCTGTTTGGCGAACGGTTGTTCAGTAACCCGGACTCGAAGATTTTCCGCCGCAGTTATCTGGATAAAACTCATGCGTTTTATGCCCGTCACGGCGGAAAAACCATCATCCTGGCGCGTTTTGTGCCAATCGTCCGCACGTTTGCGCCGTTTGTTGCCGGTATGGGCCATATGTCCTATCGCCACTTCGCGCTGTTCAACGTCACCGGTGCGCTGTTATGGGTCCTGCTCTTCTCCTATGCGGGCTACCTGTTTGGCGATCTGCCGGTGGTGCAGGAAAACCTGAAGCTGTTGATTGTGGGCATTATCCTGGTCTCCGTCCTGCCGGGCGTCATCGAAGTCTGGCGTCATCGCCGTCAGGCTAAACAGCAGAAGCTGCCCTGAGACTTTGCTCAGGGGTAAGACCAGATTTTTATCCACAGTCTGAACAGGTTGTGGTTTAATGAGCGACATTTACCGTCTGCTGAAGCGGTTTTCAGCAGTATCAAGACGACTGGACCAGGTCAGTTTTAAACAGAAAGGTCATCAATGAGCTGGATTGAACGAATTCTTAATAAAAGCACCACGACGCCTGCGCGCAAAGCCAGTATCCCGGAAGGGGTCTGGACCAAGTGTGACAGCTGTGGCCAGGTTCTCTACCGCGCCGAGCTGGAGCGTAATCTCGAGGTCTGCCCGAAGTGTGACCATCACATGCGTATGCACGCCCGTGAGCGTCTCGGCAGTTTCCTCGACCAGGGCACCCTGGTTGAGCTTGGCAGTGAACTCGAGCCGAAAGATCTGCTCAAGTTCCGCGACTCCAAGAAGTATAAAGATCGTCTGGTCGCCGCCCAGAAAGACACCGGCGAAAAAGATGCATTGATCGTGATGAAAGGTCAGCTGCACGGCATGCCGGTTGTTACGGCCGCCTTTGAATTTGCCTTTATGGGCGGTTCAATGGGCTCTGTGGTCGGCGCGCGTTTTGTCCGTGCGGTTGAGCAGGCGTTAGAAGATAACTGTCCGCTGATCTGCTTCTCCGCCAGTGGCGGCGCGCGTATGCAGGAAGCGCTGATGTCGCTGATGCAGATGGCGAAGACCAGTGCGGCGCTGGCGAAAATGCAGGAGCGCGGTCTGCCTTACATTTCCGTGCTGACTGACCCGACCATGGGCGGCGTTTCCGCCAGTTTTGCCATGCTGGGTGACCTCAACGTGGCGGAACCGAAAGCGCTGATCGGCTTTGCCGGCCCACGCGTTATCGAACAGACCGTGCGTGAAAAACTGCCGCCAGGCTTCCAGCGCAGTGAGTTTCTGATTGAAAAGGGCGCGATCGACATGATCATCCGTCGTCCGGAAATGCGCTACAAACTGGCAAGCCTGCTGGCAAAAATGATGAACCTGCCGGCACCGCTGCATGACGGTGAACAGTCCGCCCCTGCGCCGACTGAATCGGAAAGCAACGAGGCCTGACAGGAGATAGAGAGGCGCGTCCACCGCGCCTCTTACCAATGCACCGTATACCGCAGCAGCAGTCTGCCGGGTATCAATAAGCAAAACGGGACATATGGACAATCTTCACCTTCCTCAAGCCACGTCGCCTTTGGCCACGTGGCTTTATTATCTTGAGCACCTGCATACCCAGGCGATCGAACTGGGTCTGGATCGCATTCGCCAGGTGGCACAACGTCTCGACCTGCTGAAACCCGCCCCCTTTGTTTTTACCGTCGCCGGTACCAACGGCAAAGGCACCACCTGCCGCACGCTGGAAACCCTGCTGATGGCCGCAGGCTATCGGGTTGGCGTCTACAGCTCACCCCATCTGGTGCGCTACACCGAGCGCGTCCGGGTTCAGGGAGAGGAGCTGAGCGAAGCGCAGCACTGCGCCAGCTTTGCGGAGATTGAAGCGGGACGGGCAGACATTTCACTGACCTATTTTGAATTCGGCACGCTCTCCGCGCTCAACCTGTTTCGCCAGGCGAAGCTGGATGTGGTGATCCTCGAGGTGGGCCTCGGCGGACGACTGGACGCCACCAATATCGTTGATGCTGATGTCGCCGTCGTCACCAGCATTGCTCTGGATCATACCGACTGGCTTGGCCCGGATCGCGAAAGCATCGGGCGGGAAAAAGCGGGTGTGTTCCGGGCAGGCAAACCGGCGGTGGTCGGTGAGCCGGAAATGCCGCAGAGTATCGCCATGGTGGCGCAGGAAAAGGGCGCTAAGCTCATGCAGCGCGACCGTGAATGGTCCTTTCATGCGCAGGCGGAAAGCTGGTCGCTGCGGGATGCGGCCGGTGAGCTGAACGATTTGCCCCTGCCGCAGGTGCCGCTGCCCAACGCGGCGACGGCACTGGTGGCACTGCGCATGTCCGGGCTGGCGGTCAGCGAGGCGCAGATTCGCGCCAGCCTGCCGCTGGCGATGCTGCCAGGACGTTTTCAGACCATCAGTGAATCCCCGCGTGTGATTCTGGACGTGGCGCACAACCCGCATGCGGCGGGCTATCTGGCTTCACGACTGGCCGCCCTGCCGGCACGCGGTAAAGTGCACGCGGTTGTGGGTATGCTGCATGATAAAGATATCGCCGGAACGCTGGCGGCGCTGGCTCCGGTGGTGGATGCCTGGTACTGCGCGCCACTCGATGGCCCGCGCGGTGCCACGGCGGAGCAGCTGCTGAGCAGCCTGCCGCAGGGCGAGGCGTTCAGCTCGGTTGAACTCGCCTGGCAGCAGGCGCGTCAGCAGGCCGCGCCGCAGGACGTTGTGCTGGTTTGTGGGTCATTCCACACCGTGGCGCAGGTCATGGAATCGATTGAAACGGAGAAAGGACGTGGCAAGTAAGTTTCAGAACCGTTTAGTCGGCACGATTATTCTGGTCGCCGTTGGCGTGATTGTCCTGCCAGGGCTGCTGGATGGTCAGAAAAAGCATTATAAAGAGGAGTTCGCCGCGATTCCGCTGGTGCCAAAACCGGACGACCAGCAGGACAGCGAAATGGTGCCGCCGGTCACGCAGTCGCTGCCGTCGCAGCCGCCGGAAGGGGCGGGCAATGCGGTGAGCAGCAGTAACGGCAGCGGTAAAACCAACGTGACGGCAGAACAGGGCCGCACCCAGCCGGAAGAGGAGAGCGATCCGGCTGTGGTCTCGCCGCCGCCGGTTCATCAGTCTGCGCCTGCGCAGACGGTCACGAAGCCGAAGGTCACCGAGCAGCAGAAAGCCAGAGTAACCGAGCAGACTAAGCCGAAGCCTGTGGAACAGCCGAAGCCGAAAGTGGCAGAGCAGTCGAAGCCGAAGCCGGCTGAACAGCCTAAAGCGGTTGAGCAGCCGAAGGAAGAGACGACGCCGAAAGCGGCAGAGACTACCGCGCCGGCAGGACAGGCGTATGTGGTGCAGCTTGGGGCGCTGAAAAATGCCAGCAAAGTGAACGAGATCGTGGCACAGCTTCGGCTCTCGGGCTATCGCGCCTTTACCGTGCCGTCAACGCCGGTGCAGGGGCAGATTACCCGTATTTATGTCGGGCCGGACGCCTCTAAAGCTAAAATGCAGAGCGCAGTGGGCGAGCTGAAAAACATCTCCGGACTGGGCGGTGTGGTGAAACCCTATAGTGCCCGTTAATCGGGTGATTGGCGCTGCCGATAGCAGTAACAGGCAGCGTCTTTTACCGGCTGGCGCGTTCATTTATAGCGCAGCGTGACGGAAAAAGTGACGATTTTCAACGGCATGAACGGCTGAGAATCACCCGGGCGATAGCGAATTTTTTTATCGCCTTTTTTATGGATGCAGAAAAGGAAAACCGCTACGCAAACGTTTTCTTTTTCTGTTAGAATGCGCCCCGAACTGGATGCAGGGGTGCAATTGCACTGGCGCTGGAAGAGTTCATGATCTGGATTGATTACGTCATTATTGCGGTAGTTGGTTTTTCGGCTCTGGTCAGCCTGATTCGTGGGTTTGTCCGGGAAGCCTTATCTCTTGTTACCTGGGGATGCGCGTTTTTTGTCGCCAGTCATTACTACGCCTACCTTGCAGTCTGGTTTACAGGTTTTGACGACGAACTGGTTCGTAACGGTATCGCCATCGGTGTGCTGTTTGTGGCAACCCTGATAGTCGGGGCCATAGTGAACTACGTTATCGGCACGCTGGTGGAAAAAACCGGCCTGTCGGGAACCGACCGGGTGTTGGGAGTCTGTTTCGGGGCGTTGCGTGGTGTGCTGATTGTGGCCGCTTTGCTGTTCTTCCTTGATACATTCACTGGCTTTTCCAAAAGTCCGGACTGGCAACAGTCTCAACTCATTCCCGAGTTCAGTTATATCATCAGGTGGTTTTTTGATTACCTGAAAAGCACGTCGAGTTTTTTACCCCGGTGATGTGACCGGGAGTGCGGCTTAATGAGGAAATGACAACATGTGCGGTATTGTCGGTATCACCGGTTTCATGCCGGTCAACCAGTCGATCTATGACGCGTTAACGGTGCTCCAGCACCGCGGGCAGGATGCCGCAGGCATTTGTACTATCGATGCGCTGAAATGTTTTCGCCTGCGAAAGGCAAACGGCCTGGTCAGCGACGTTTTCGAAGCACGTCACATGCAGCGTCTGCAGGGCAACATGGGCATTGGTCACGCGCGTTATCCTACGGCGGGAAGCTCCAGTGCCTCTGAAGCGCAGCCTTTCTACGTCAACTCGCCCTATGGCATCACTCTGGCGCACAACGGTAATCTGACTAACGCCCATGAACTGCGTAAGCACCTGTTCGAAAAGGGTCGCCGTCACGTTAACACCACGTCAGATTCTGAAATCCTGCTGAACATCTTTGCGCAGGAACTGGATCGCTTCCAGAACGATCCGCTGGAAGCTGACAACATTTTTTCTGCGGTTGCAGCCCTGCATCAGCAGGTGCGCGGCGCTTACGCCGTCGTGGCGATGATTATCGGACACGGCATGGTCGCCTTCCGCGATCCTAACGGCATTCGTCCGCTGGTCCTCGGCAAGCGCGTCATCGCTGACGGCCGTACCGAATATATGGTTGCCTCAGAGAGCGTGGCGCTTGATACGCTGGGCTTTGAGTTCATCCGTGACGTGGCGCCGGGTGAAGCGGTTTATGTCACTGAAGAGGGCCAGCTGTCGACCCGTCAGTGTGCTGAAAACCCGAAAAGCAATCCGTGCCTGTTCGAGTATGTCTATTTTGCACGTCCCGACTCGTTCCTCGACAAGATTTCGGTCTACAGCGCCCGTGTCCGTATGGGCACCAAGCTGGGCGAAAAAATTGCCCGCGAGTGGGAAGATCTCGATATCGACGTGGTGATTCCAATCCCGGAAACCTCAACCGATATCGCGCTGGAGATTGCGCGTATTCTCGATAAACCCTATCGCCAGGGCTTCGTGAAGAACCGCTACGTCGGCCGCACCTTTATCATGCCGGGTCAGCAGTTACGTCGCAGCGCAGTACGTCGTAAGCTCAACGCGAACCGCGCGGAATTCCGTGATAAAAACGTGCTGCTGGTGGACGACTCCATCGTGCGTGGCACCACTTCCGAGCAGATCATTGAGATGGCGCGTGAAGCGGGCGCAAAACGGGTTTACCTGGCGTCAGCGGCCCCGGAAATACGCTTCCCGAACGTCTACGGCATCGATATGCCGAGCGCCACGGAGCTGATTGCCCATGGCCGCGAAGTGGAAGAGATCCGCCAGCTGATCAAAGCGGATGCGCTGATTTTCCAGGATCTCAACGATCTGATCGAAGCGGTGCGTGAAGAGAATCCGGATATTACCCAGTTTGAATGTTCGGTTTTCAACGGCGTCTACGTGACCAAAGATGTCGATCAGCAGTATCTGGAGTATCTTGAGTCGCTGCGTAATGATGACGCGAAAGCGCTTCAGCGCCAGAACGAAGTCGAGAATCTCGAGCTGCACAACGAAGGCTGATATCCCCGACAGGCGGACAGCACAGAACAGGGCGGGAGCAATCCCGCCCTGTTTGTTTTCAGAAATCGTCCGGCCGCGTTATGATGGTGCATTAGCGGAGACAAGGTTGGACTATGAAACGACTCATCATTGGCATCTCTGGCGCAAGCGGGGTGATCTACGGCGTGCGCATGCTGCAGGTGTTGCAGCAGGTGGAAGAGGTGGAAACGCATCTGGTCATGAGTCAGGCGGCGCGACAGACGCTGGGACTGGAGAGCGACTACTCGGTTCGCGACGTACAGGCGCTGGCCGATGTGGTGCACGACGTGCGCGATATTGCCGCGAATATCTCCTCCGGGTCGTTTAAAACGCTGGGCATGGCGATCTTACCCTGCTCGATGAAAACCCTGTCGGGCATCGTTCACAGCTACAGTGACTCCCTGCTGACCCGGGCAGCGGACGTGGTGTTAAAAGAGCAGCGTAAACTGGTGTTGTGCGTGCGCGAGACCCCGCTGCATGTCGGTCATCTGCGCATGATGACCACGGCGGCCGAACTGGGGGCTATCATCATGCCGCCCGTCCCGGCGTTCTATCACCGTCCTGATACCATCGGGCAGATCATCGACCAGACCGTTAATCGCGTTATCGATCAGTTTGATATCGACCTGCCGGAAGATCTGTTTATGCGCTGGCAGGGTGCATAAAGTTCCGCGGGCGCACTTAATTAGTGCATAAGCGCGCCCCGGATCACTCTTCGTGCATCTGACGCACCAAAAGTTAACATCATCGCTTTTTCTCTTTTACTTCACTGCTATATTCCCCCCTATAAACAGGCGGTTTTCACCGCACTGGCGTCACGCTAACTGCGTGGATAACTTGCAGATCTGGCATGAAACATGCAGATTAATTAGCGCATTCACATCACGAACCACATAACAAAAAGCACTTCACTTGAGGGTAATCTATGAAAAAGCGTGTTCTGGCTCTTTCCCTGATGCTGGGCTTATCCAGTGCTGCCAGCGTCTTTGCGGCGGTTCCGGGGTCAATCCGCATCGGTACAGATCCAACTTACCCACCGTTTGAGTCGAAAAACGCGCAAGGCAAGTTAGTGGGCTTCGATATCGACCTCGCTAACGAAATCTGCAAACGTATCCATACCCAATGTACCTATGTCGAAAGTGATTTCGATGCGCTGATCCCTTCACTGAAAGCGAAGAAAATTGATGCCATCATCTCCTCACTCTCCATCACAGCAAAACGTCAGGAAGAGATCGCCTTCTCAGAAAAACTCTACGCCGCCAACGCACGTTTAGTGGCACCGAAGGGATCAAAAATCGAGCCGACGATTGAATCGCTGAAAGGCAAAAACATCGGTCTGCTGCAGGGCACCACGCAGGAAACCTATGCCAATGAAAACTGGCGCCCAAAAGGGGTGACGATTACGCCTTATGCGAACCAGGATCTGGTCTATCAGGATCTGAATGCGGGCCGTATTGATGCCGCTTTCCAGGATGAAGTTCAGGCCAGCGAAGGTTTCCTGAAGCAGCCGGTGGGCAAGAACTACGCGTTTGCCGGTCCGGCGGTAAAAGATGACAAGATCTTTGGTGTCGGAACAGGCATGGGGCTGCGTAAAGATGACAGCGAGCTGAAGGCCGCTATCGACAAAGCCTTTACTGATATGCGTAAAGATGGCACCTACGACAAGATTGCGAAGAAATACTTCGATTTCAATGTGTACGGCGACTAACCATCCTGTCGCTTTATCCTCTGAGTGCTGAAGCCCGCCGGAACGGACGGCTTAACGCCGCTGTGCCCCGGCGTGCGGATGGCAGAGACGCCAGAGTGATAAAGCTAAACTGCCCGTCGATGTCTGGCGGGCAGCGTTTTGTTTTCACCCCACGACAGGACCCTTTCGATGCTGTATGGCTATTCTGATGTAATTCTCAGGGGCACACTGGTGACGCTGGAACTGGCGCTCACTTCCGTCGTGCTGGCAGTGCTGCTGGGGCTGATCGGCGCAGGCGCGAAACTGTCGCGCAGTCGGCCTCTGGCGATGATTTTTGAAGGCTACACCACGCTGATCCGTGGCGTGCCCGACCTCGTATTAATGCTGCTGATCTTCTACGGTCTGCAGATTGTCCTCAACCAGATCACCGATGCGCTGGGCATGGCGCAGTTTGATATCGACCCGATGGTCGCCGGTATCATCACGCTCGGCTTTATCTATGGTGCCTACTTTACTGAAACGTTCCGGGGTGCCTTTATGGCGGTGCCGAAAGGGCAGATTGAAGCGGCCACCGCGTTTGGCTTTACCGGTGCGCAGGTGTTTCGCCGCATTCTGTTCCCGGCCATGATGCGCTATGCGCTGCCCGGCATCGGTAACAACTGGCAGGTGATCCTGAAAGCCACCGCACTGGTCTCGCTACTCGGACTGGAAGATGTCGTGAAGGCGACGCAGCTGGCCGGAAAAAGTACCTGGCAGCCGTTCTATTTCGCCATCGTGGCGGGCGTGATTTACCTGCTGTTCACCACGCTGTCGAATGGCGTGCTGTGGTGGCTGAACCGGCGCTATACGGTAGGCGTGAAGAGGGCGACTTATGATTGATATTATTCAGGAATACTGGAAATCGCTGCTCTGGACAGACGGTTATCGCTTTACCGGCGTGGCGATCACGCTCTGGCTGCTGATCCTCTCGGTCGCCATTGGCGGATGCCTGGCTATTCTGCTGGCGATTGCGCGGGTTTCCCCTAATCGCTTTATCAGTTTTCCGGTCTGGCTCTTTACCTACGTGTTCCGTGGCACGCCGCTCTATGTGCAGCTGCTGGTGTTTTACTCCGGGATGTACACGCTGGAGATTGTGAAAGGCACGGAGCTGCTGAATGCCTTTTTCCGCAGTGGCCTGAACTGTACGTTACTCGCCTTTACGCTTAATACCTGCGCCTACACTACGGAGATCTTTGCCGGGGCCATTCGTTCGGTGCCGCACGGGGAGATTGAGGCGGCGCGGGCATATGGCTTTTCGACCTTTAAACTCTATCGCTGCATCATTCTGCCGTCGGCGCTGCGTACGGCGCTGCCAGCCTACAGCAACGAAGTGATTCTGATGCTGCACTCCACGGCGCTGGCCTTCACCGCGACGGTGCCGGATCTGCTGAAAATCGCGCGGGATATTAACTCCGCGACCTATCAGCCGTTCACCGCCTTCGGCCTGGCGGCGGTGTTATACCTGATTATCTCTTACGTGTTGATCAGCCTGTTCCGCCTGGCGGAACGCCGCTGGCTGGCCCACGTGAAACCCTCTTCATCGCATTGAGTAGAACTATGGCTGACAATAAATTAAGCGTCACCGAATTGCATAAACGTTACGGTGAACATGAAGTGCTGAAAGGGGTCTCGTTAACTGCTAAAGCGGGCGATGTGATCAGTATCATAGGATCGTCCGGTTCAGGGAAAAGTACCTTTTTACGCTGCATCAACTTTCTCGAAAAACCGAGTGAAGGCAGCATCGTCGTCAACAACCAGCAGATCAACTTAGTCCGTGACAAAGATGGTCAGCTGAAAGTGGCTGATAAAGAGCAGCTGCGCGCATTGCGCACCAGCCTGACCATGGTGTTCCAGCACTTCAATCTCTGGAGCCACATGACGGTGCTGGAAAACGTGATGGAAGCGCCGCTTCAGGTGCTGGGACTGAGCAAGGCGGAAGCGCGTGAACGGGCAATCCGCTATCTCGATAAAGTCGGCATTGACGCACGGGCACAGGCGAAGTATCCGGTTCATCTCTCGGGTGGTCAGCAGCAGCGTGTCTCGATTGCGCGTGCGCTGGCCATGGAGCCGGAAGTGTTACTGTTTGATGAGCCGACCTCAGCGCTCGATCCGGAGCTGGTAGGCGAAGTGCTGCGCATCATGCAGAAGCTGGCTGAGGAGGGAAAAACTATGGTCGTCGTTACCCATGAGATGGAGTTCGCCCGCCACGTTTCCAGCCACGTCATATTCCTGCATCAGGGCAAAATCGAAGAGCAGGGAGCGCCTGCGGAGCTGTTTGGTAACCCGAAAAGCCCGCGACTGCAGCAGTTCCTCAAGGGATCGCTGAAGTAACGGATAGCGGGGCGGACAGGTGCGGGAAGCAGGGCATCGGCGTGACGTGCCCTGCGCCGGTACGCTGCCTGCCCGCTGCGTCACGTCTGCAGTAACTTCAGCGCCGTGTCCTCGTCGGTCACCAGACCCGATACCCAGCCGCCCTGTAAGGCGGCCCGGATCGCCGGGTACTTGCGTTCGCTACCGGCAAAGCCAATGATTTTGCGCTGTGTCTGGCTTTCCAGATGCACGCTGGTCAGGAGTTCATCCGTTTCCCCCCACACGCGTTCACCCTGCTGATTGAAGAAGTGACCGAGCATCTCGCCCGCGACGCCACGCGCATTCAGCGCCTCAACCTGTGCATCGGTAATAAATCCCTCGGCGTTCAGCGGACAGCCTGGCATCACTTCACCAATCCCGACAAAGGCTACGTCTGCTCGTAAGGCGCGTTCGGTGACGCGCTGATACACCTTATGCTGCACCCACATCGCTTTATCTTCAGGCGTGTCGGCGTAGAGGGGGGCCGGAATAAAGAAATACTTACCCTGCATCTTTTCAGCCATCTTCAGCGGGACATCATAGCGTGTCCCGGAATCATCCCGCGCGATGGCGCCAATCATCGAAACGCAATGATGCTGCGGGCGATCCACCCAGGGTAACGCGTCGATGATCGAGCGTAAGGTTTTACCGGAACCAATGCCAAAGACCTGTGGCGCTTCCTCACTGATGAACTGCGCCATCACCGCCGCCCCTTCGACGGCCAGCATTTGCTGAATGGCATCCTCGTTCAGACTGGCCGAGGGCACGACGCGACAGAGTTCCAGGCCAAACTTCTCCTGGACTTCACGCGCCAGCTGCAGACAGTGCGTGACGGGATGATCGATTTTTACGCTCACCATGCCCATTTCACGAGCACTGGATACCAGACGCTGCGCCACCTG
The DNA here is from genome assembly GCF_011800365.1 of Pantoea sp. EKM103V. NCBI lineage: Bacteria > Pseudomonadati > Pseudomonadota > Gammaproteobacteria > Enterobacterales > Erwiniaceae > Pantoea > Pantoea sp. EKM103V. The sequence goes on from NZ_JAALFQ010000003.1 coordinate 147,476, forward strand.
GCGCGACAATCCCAGTGCCTGCGCAATCTCCTGCTGTGTCACGCCCGCAACGTAATACATCCATGCGGCACGCGCGGCCAGCTCCTGCTTTTTCTCTTCTCTGCTCATCACGCTGTTCCGTCGAATTCAGGGAGACATCTTAACGCGAGCCGGGCAAAAAGCGCTAACCGGGCAAAAGCCCAATAAAAGAGCAAAAGTATTATTTGTGACAGAGTTCGCAGAAGGATCCGCGTAATGAACACTATGCTAACGGCTATCGGGCAAATGCCCCTCACCGTGGCAAATGTTTAATTGAGGCGATTATGACCAATCAATCCGTGTGGATGCATATCGGCGCAGGATCTTTTCATCGGGCACATCAGGCGTGGTATCTGCATCAGCTGCGTAAGCAGGGCGACGAAAGCTGGGGCATCGCGCTGGGCAATATCCGACAGGACGCCGCGCCGCTGCTTGATCAGCTCGCGCGGCAGCAGGGCGAATATGTGCTGGAAACCGTAACGCCCGAAGGTGAGCGCGACTATGAGACCATCACGTCGCTGCGCAAAATTTTGCCCTGGGATAGCGACATTCGCGCGCTGATTGAACAGGGCGCGCGTGCGGAAACGCGTGTGATTAGCTTCACCGTGACTGAAGCAGGCTACTACCTGACGCCCGCATTTACGCTGGATCTCAGTCAGGCGGACGTGAAGGCCGATCTGGATGGCGATATCCGCACCCTCTATGGCGCACTCAGCCGCATTCTGACACAGCGGGTTGCCGGGGGCGGGGCACCGGTCACGCTGCTGAACTGCGACAATCTGCGCCACAATGGCGAGCGTTTTCGTGACGCCTTCCTGGCGTTTCTGACGGCCAAAGGCGATACCGCGCTGGCCTACTGGGTGCGTACACAGACCCGCTCACCGAATACCATGGTCGATCGCATAACCCCGCGACCCACCCCGCAGGTGGCCGAACGCGTGCAGGCAGCGACCGGCAGGGAGGAGGGTGCCGCAGTGATGGCCGAATCTTTTATTCAGTGGGTCATTGAGGATGATTTTATTGCCGGACGCCCGGCACTCGAAAAGGTGGGCGTTGAGCTGGTGGAATCGGTGCTGCCGTGGGAAGAGGCGAAAATTCGCATCCTTAATGCGACCCATGCCGCGATTGCCTGGGCGGGCACGCTGATTGGGCTGAACTATATCGATGAGAGCACCCGTCATCCGGCCATCTATCAACTGGCGCACGACTACGTGACCCAGGATGTCATTCCCTCACTTTCACCCAGCCCGCTCGATCTGGCAGATTATCGCGATGTGGTGCTGGCCCGCTTCAGTAATCCCTATATTCAGGACACCAATCAGCGCGTCGGTGCCGATGGCTTGTCCAAAATTCCCGGCATGGTGACGCCAACCCTGCAGGCGTGTTACCAGCGCGGCGTGCAGCCGACCGCAACGGCGGTGATCCCGGCACTCTTCTTCCTGTTTATGCAACGCTGGGCCAGTGACGACTTACCCTATCCCTATCAGGATGGTGCGCTTCAGGCCGAGACGCTGCGTAAACAGTTCGCCAGCGCCGATCCGCTCCGTGCGTTCCTGAGCGATCGCGCGCTGTTTGCGGAACTGGCGTCCGATAAGGCGTTTCATGAGCTGGTGACGCGCCAGGTGGCGAATCTGCAGCAGTGGCTGAAGCAGCCTGAACTGGCGGCGGTGTAATCATGTATCTCGGTATTGATATCGGTACCTCAGAGCTTAAAGCGCTGATCCTGAACACGCAGGGTGAGATTGTGGCGTCTCAGCACGCCACGCTCAGCGTGCAGCGTCCGCATCCTCACTGGGCAGAACAGGAGCCTGAGCGCTGGTGGCAAGCCTGCTGTGAGGTTCTGGCGGGATTGCGTCATCAGTCTCCTCAGGCATGGGCTGAGATTCGCGCGATAGGATTGTCCGGTCAGATGCACGGGGCCGTGCTGCTGGATGCCGGAGGCAGGGTGCTGCGTCCATGTATCCTGTGGAACGACACGCGCAGCGCACCACAGTGTGAAAGGCTGGCGAAGCAGCATCCCCGGATGATAGCGATCAGCGGCAATATGATTATGCCTGGCTTCACTGCACCAAAGCTCTGCTGGGTTGCGGAACATGAGCCAGAGATCTTCAGCCGTATCGATAAGGTGTTGCTGCCGAAAGATTACCTGCGCTGGCGTCTGACCGGACGCTTTGTCACTGAGCCTTCGGATGCTGCCGGAACGCTGTGGCTCGACGTCTCCCGGCGTGACTGGTCGGACGAACTGCTGGCCATCACCGGACTGACGCGTGCCGCCATGCCTGAACTGGTGGAAGGCAGTGCAGTAAGCGGACATCTGCAGCCGACACTGGCGAGCGAGTGGGGCTTATCCACCTCAGTCACGGTGGCAGGCGGCGGCGGGGACAATGCCGCGTCAGCCGTCGGGGTAGGCGCGGTGAACGCCGGGGATGCTTTTATCTCACTGGGGACGTCCGGGGTGATTTTTGTCGTCAATGACCGCTTGCAGGCGGACCCGCAATCCGGGGTGCACGCCTTTTGCCATGCGCTGCCGGGCCGCTGGCATCAGATGAGCGTGATGCTCAGCGCCGCCAGTTGTCTGCGCTGGCTGTGCAATCTGCTGTCAGTGAGTGAAAGCCAGTTGATGGAGGAGATGGCTCAGCTCAGTGATGAACAGCTGCGCAGCGCCCCGATTTTTCTGCCCTATCTCTCCGGGGAGCGCACCCCTCACAACGATCCTGACGCCTCCGGTTCTTTCTTCAATCTGCGCCATGAAACGCCGCGCGCCCTGCTGGGCTATGCGGTGATTGAAGGCGTGGCATTCGGACTGGCTGATGGGGCAGAGGCGCTCGGCGAGGCCCGGCACCCCATTCAGCAATACAGCCTCACCGGTGGAGGCGCGCGCAGCACGCTGTGGGCGCAATTGATTGCCGATGTGTTGCAACTGCCGGTTGTTACTCACCCGGCCAGCGCCTCTGGCGCGCTGGGGGCGGCACGTCTGGCGTGGCTGGCTGATGGCGGTGCTGAGCATGAGGTGTGCCTGAAGCCGCCAGTCCAGGCGCGCTATCAACCGGACGACGCTCGCGGAGCCGTGCTGCAACAGCGGCTGCGTCTGTTCCGGGAACTCTACATCCAGCAGCAACAGGTGCGTAACCTGCTGCCTGCATAAAGACTAACCAAACAGAAGGTGATTGTGATGCAATCGAACGAATACTGGTTTGGCTTACCGAAAAAGATGTTCTGGGGCTTCCTCGCTATCGCCATCTTTATGGCGGGTGATGGCTTTGAAATGGCGTTTCTGTCACGCCATATCACCGACATGGGCTTTTCGCCCGCGCAGTCTGCCGTCGTGTTCACCTTCTATGGTCTGGCAGCCGCGCTGGCAGCCTGGGCATCGGGTGTGGTCGCCGAGCTGATCACGCCGCAGCGCGCGATGATGATTGGCTTTGTGCTGTGGATCGTCATGCATGCCCTGTTTATGTCACTTGGGCTTGGGCTGCGTAACTATCCCCTTATGGTGCTGTTTTACGGCATTCGCGGGCTGGCTTATCCGCTGTTTATTTACTCTTTCATGATGATGCTGGTGCAGGTCTTACCGCGCGAGAAACTGGCGGCGGCGACCGGCTGGTTCTGGGCGATGTATTCAATCGGCATTGGCGTGGTGGGCAGCTATCTGCCCAGTCTGACCATTCCGATGCTGGGGGAGACCGGAACGCTGTGGCTGGCCATCATCTGGGTAGCCTGTGGCGGGATTCTTGCCTGGTTCAGCCTGCGCAACGTGCCGGTAGATCGTTCCCGCGTGAATCTGCCGATGCGTGACAAGATGACAGAGATGTCGCGTGCCGTGACCATCCTGTTCACCAATCAGCATGTCTTTTATGCCTGCCTGATTCGCATCATCAACACGCTGTCGCTGTTTGGTTTCGCCATTATCATGCCACTGCTGTTTGTCGACCGTCTCGGCTTTACCATCTCTGAATGGCTGCAGATCTGGGCGGTGTTCTTCTTTGTTACCATCTTTACGAATATCTTCTGGGGCCTCACCGGTGAGAAGCTGGGCTGGATCCGTCAGGTACGCTGGTTTGGTTGCCTGGGAATGGCTATCTCCAGCCTGACCTTCTATTACCTGCCGCTGTATGCGGGGCATAATTTCTGGGTGGCATTAATTCCTGCGGTCATGCTGGGGATCTTTGTCGCCGCGTTTGTGCCGATGACCGCCGTCTTTCCGACGCTGGAGCCGCATCACAAAGGGGCAGCGGTCTCGATTTACAATCTCTCCGCGGGACTCAGTAACTTTGTGGCACCGGCTATCGCCTCTGTCATGCTGCCATTCTTCGACATCGTCGGAGTGGTATGGGCCTACACCGCGCTGTATGTGTTCGCTGGCGTGCTGACCTTTATTATCCGCGTGCCACAACCGGGGCACACGCGGGAAGAGAAGGCGATGCAGTCGCGGGTCGCCGGACAGCGAAGCTGATTACCCCTGCGGCGGCCCTGGGCCGCTGCAGGGTTATCCTGCGACATCCTGCAGGGCTTCCTGCAAATCGTACCAGCGGAAGCCGAATCCAGAGGCTTCCAGCCGCTTCGGCAGCACATGCTGACCGCCCAGCACCAGCACCGACGACTCCCCCATCATCAGCTTAATGGCGCTGGCGGGCGTGCGCATAAAGGCCGGACGATGCATCACCCGCCCCAGCGTGGCGGCAAACTGCTCATTGCGCACCGCGTAAGGAGCCACCATGTTGAACGGGCCGTGCAGATCTTCATGATCCAGCAGCCAGAGAATCGCGTTGACCATGTCATCGATATGGATCCACGGCATATACTGTTTGCCACTGCCGATCGGCCCGCCCGCGCCAAACTTAAACGGCAGTTTCATTTTACTGAGTGCGCCGCCTTCACGAGCCAGCACCACGCCGGTGCGTATCAGGCAGACGCGGGTACGTTCACTCGCGGCGCTGAGTGCCAGCTGCTCCCAGCGGGCGCAGAGCTGATGGGTAAACTCATCATGGCCCTCATCCTCTTCAGTCAGCACCAGATCGCCGGTATTGCCATAGAAGCCGGTTGCCGAACCGGAAATCAGGACGGCGGGTGGCGTTGCGCTGGCATTAATCAGTGAGGCAATCTGCTCGGTGATCTGCCAGCGGCTTTCGCAGAGCTGCTGTTTATGGGGCTCTGTCCAGCGTTTATCGGCAATGGGTTCGCCCGCCAGGTTAATCACGGCATCAATGTTATTGAGGTTTGTCTGCTGCGCCAGACCTGACCAGAGCGCCACGCTCTCGCCCAGTTTTTCGCGTGCGCTGACGATATCCCGCGTCACGACACTGATCTGATGCCCCAGCTGTTGCAGCCGTGGAATCAGATGACGCCCAATCAGTCCCGTGCCACCGGTAATAAGAATGTGCATGTTGCGGCTCCCTTTGTGTTTTTGTTATCTGCTCCTTTCAGCATAGAAGAGCGGAGCCACTCTGAAGTGCCTCGCGTCGCGCTTTGTTATTCCGGCGTGAGAGGTCGGAGCAGCTCAGCGTTGCCTTCACAAAAAAAAGTCGGTAAACATGATGCAACCCTGACAGCCAATCGAGGTAACCGATGAATTATCCGCCCATTGTCCTGTGGTCAGATTCATCATTTTTCAGTCCTTATGCCATGTCCGCCTATGTTGCTCTTACCGAAAAAGGGGTGCCTTTTCAGCTGAAACGCGTCGATTTATCGCAGAATCAGCAATATGCGGAGGCCTATCGGGCGCTCTCACTGACCTGCCGTGTGCCAACGCTGCAGATTGACAGCTTTTTGCTGAGCGAGTCTTCCGCCATCAGCGAATATCTGGAAGAGCGTTTTCCGGCACCTGAATTTGAGCGACTCTATCCCCATGACCGCGAGAAGCGCGCCCGCGCCAGAGAGCTTCAGGCCTGGCTGCGCAGTGACTTTATGTGGATCCGCCAGGAGCGCCCGACGGAAGTGCTGTTTGCCGGTGAACGTTTTGCGCCACTGACGGCGTCAGCACAGCAGGCGGTCACTAAACTGATTGCAGCCGTCGAGCGTCTGCTGCCGGAAGGGCAGCAGAACCTGTTTGGCGAATGGTCCATCGCGGATACCGATCTGGCGGTGATGCTCAACCGGCTGGTATTGCATGGCGATCCCTTACCGACACGTTTGCAGCACTATGCTGAATTTCAATGGCAGCGAGCCTCAGTACAGCTGTGGTTAGCAGAAAGTGGTAAAAATCGATAACTGTCAGGGCTTGCTCAGGCTGACGGAAGTGATTACCTTACGCCACATTAAAATAACAAGTGGCAAACTGCGTGCATCTGGGCACGCCAAACAGGAAAGGGTTACGGATGGTGGATCAAACTGCGGATGACGGCATCGAGTGGGTCGATATTGTAAGCGAAGAGAATGAAGTCGTTGCTCAGGCAACACGTGCGCAGATGCGCGCTCAGTGCCTGCGTCACCGCGCCACCTATATCGTGGTTCATGACGGTATGGGCAAGATTCTGGTTCAGCGTCGCACGGAAACAAAAGATTTCATGCCGGGCAAACTCGACGCAACGGCGGGTGGCGTGGTGCAGAGCGGTGAGGATATGCTGGAGTCTGCGCGTCGCGAAGCTGAAGAGGAACTGGGCATTGCCGCCGTGCCTTTTGCTGAGCATGGCAAATTCTACTTTGAAGATCAGCACTGCCGCGTCTGGGGTGGCCTGTTCAGCTGCGTGTCCCACGGGCCTTTCGCGATGCAGGAGTCCGAAGTCGATGAGATTTTCTGGATGACGCCCGACGAGATCACCGCCCGCTGCGATGAGTTTACTGACGATTCGCTGAAAGCGCTGTCGCTGTGGATGAGTCGTAACGGCGATAGCCGCGACTGAGACGGTTCCGGCGCCTTGCCTCAACGGGCAGCGCCGAATCTTACGTTTGCAGATCAAAAAAAAGGCATGCCCCGGGGCATGCCTTTTCTGTTCTCACCTGGCGCTTAGCCTTCAGCCTGCTGCGACTGAATGGCGGTCAGCGCGATGGTGTAGACGATGTCGTCGACCAGCGCGCCGCGCGACAGGTCATTGACCGGCTTACGCATCCCCTGCAGCATCGGCCCGATCGAGATCAGATCGGCGGAACGCTGAACCGCTTTGTAGGTGGTGTTACCGGTGTTGAGATCCGGGAAGATAAACACGGTGGCGCGACCCGCAACCTGTGAGTTGGGCGCTTTTGATTTTGCCACATCTTCCATGATGGCGGCGTCATACTGCAGCGGACCATCGATCACCAGGTCAGGACGTTTTTCCTGCGCAATCCGTGTGGCTTCACGCACTTTTTCTACGTCGCTACCTGCACCGGAGGTGCCGGTGGAGTAGGAGATCATCGCCACACGCGGGTCGATACCAAAGGCTTTGGCAGAATCGGCGGACTGAATCGCGATTTCGGCCAGCTGCTCAGCGGTAGGGTCCGGGTTAATCGCGCAGTCACCGTAAACCAGCACCTGCTCAGGCAGCAGCATAAAGAACACCGATGAAACCAGTGAGCTGTTCGGCGCGGTTTTGATCAGCTGCAGTGGCGGACGAATGGTGTTGGCGGTGGTATGAACCGCACCGGATACCAGACCATCCACTTCACCGCTCTCCAGCATCATGGTGCCCAGCACCACGTTATCTTCCAGCTGCTCCTGCGCGACAACTTCGGTCATACCTTTGTTCTTGCGCAGCTCAACCAGGCGCGGCACATAGTTTTCACGAACCTGTTCCGGGTCAACGATCTCAACCCCTTTGCCCAGCTCAACCCCCTGAGCCGCCGCAACACGCTGGATCTCATCCGGGTTGCCTAACAGCACGCAGGTGGCGATACCGCGTTCAGCACAGATAGCGGCCGCTTTAACGGTGCGCGGCTCATCGCCCTCTGGCAGAACGACGCGTTTGCCCGCTTTACGCGCCAGCTCGGTCAGCTGATAGCGGAAGGCCGGTGGCGACAGGCGACGGCTGCGTTCTGACGTGGCGGTCAGCGACTCAATCCAGTCAGCGTTGATGTAGCTGGCAACATACTCCTGCACTTTCTCAATGCGCTGGGTGTCGTCAGCCGGGACTTCAAGGTTGAAGCTCTGCAGGCTCAGGGAGGTCTGCCAGGTGTTGGTTTTCACCATAAATACCGGCAGGCCGGTCTGGAAGGCGCGGTCGCAAAGACGGGCGATGCGATCGTCAATCTCGTAGTTTCCGGTCAGCAGGATAGCGCCGATCTCGATGCCGTTCATGGCAGCCAGGCAGGCGGCGACCAGCACATCCGGGCGGTCTGCGGAGGTGACCAGCAGAGAGCCAGGACGGAAATGTTCCAGCATGTGCGGGATACTGCGGGCGCAGAAGGTTACCGATTTCACCCGGCGGGTCTGAATCTCACCTTCGTTGATGATGCGTGCACCCAGGTGGCGGCACATGTCGATCGCGCGGGTCGCAATCAGATCAAAGCTCCACGGCACGCAGCCCAGAACCGGCAGCGGGCTGTCTGAGAAGAGCTGCTTAGGATCGATATTGGCGATGCTGGCTTTCGACGAATCATCGAAGATCTCTGACAGGTCAGGGCGGGTACGTCCCTGATCGTCAACCGGCGCGTTCAGTTTATTGATGATCACGCCCGTGATGTTTTTATTCTTCTGACCGCCGAAGCTGCTCTGGGTCAGCTCAATGCGCTCTTTCAGCTGGGCCGGTGAGTCATTACCCAGCGCCATCACAAAGACGATCTCGGCATTCAGCGTTTTGGCAATTTCATAGTTCAGTGCGTTGGCGAACTGATGCTTACGGGTCGGCACCAGACCTTCAACCAGCACCACTTCCGCATCCTGCGTGTTGGCGTGATAGCGGGAGATGATCTCCTCCATCAGCACATCCTGCTGGTTCGATCCCAGCAGTGATTCCACACGGGACATCTGCAGCGGTTCGGCCGCAGGAATCGAGGAGTTCTTGCGAATGATGGTGGTGGTTTGATCCGGGGTATCGCCGCCGGCACGCGGCTGCGCAATCGGCTTAAAGACGCTGAGGCGGACGCCTTTGCGCTCCATGGCGCGGATAACGCCGAGGCTGACGCTGGTCAGGCCGACGCTGGTGCCGGTCGGAATGAGCATAATTGTACGTGACACGTTTGAACCTCTCAGTAATGGCAGGGTGTCAAAAACAACTCCGTCAGCCTGAGCTGACGGAGAGAAGGGGTTATGCAGTCAGACGCGCGGCGTCCTGGGCGATGACCAGCTCTTCGTTGGTCGGAATCACCAGGGCCGGACGGGTGCCTTCTTTATTGATGTAGCCAGACTTACCGAAGCGCGCTGCAAGGTTGCGATCATGATCAACCTCAAAGCCCAGCAGCGCCAGTTTTTTCAGTGAAAGTTCACGCACCATCGCCGCGTTCTCACCGATGCCGCCGGTAAAGACCACCGCATCAAGGCGACCGTCCATCAGCGCCGTGTAGCTGCCGATATATTTCGCCAGGCGGTGGCAGAACACATCCATCGCACGTTTCGCATCTTCTTTCGTCGCGTAGTTATCTTCCACGTAGCGGCAGTCGCTGGTGACTTCGGTCAGACCTAACAGGCCAGACTCTTTAGTCAGCAGTTTATTGATGGCGTCAACGCTCATGCCCAGGGTGTCGTGCAGGAAGAAAACAATCGCCGGGTCGATGTCGCCACTGCGGGTGCCCATCACCAGCCCTTCCAGTGGCGTCAGCCCCATGGAGGTATCGACGCACTCGCCATTTCGGATGGCAGAGACAGAACCGCCGTTACCAAGATGGCAGGTGATGATATTCAGTGATTCAAGCGGTTTATTGAGCATGCTGGCCGCTTCGTGTGTCACATAGAAGTGGCTGGTGCCATGCGCGCCGTAGCGACGCACGCCGTGCTCTTTGTACAATTTGTAGGGCAGGGCGTAGAGATAAGACTCTTCCGGCATTGTCTGATGGAAAGCGGTGTCGAATACGGCGACATTCTTATCTGACAGGTGCGGGAAGTTCTTCATCGCTTCATCAATTCCGATCAGATGAGCCGGGTTATGCAGCGGGGCAAAGGAGGAGGCGTCTTTGATGCCCTGAATCACCTCTTCAGAGATGATAACGGACTGAGTCAGCTTTTCGCCGCCATGAACAATACGATGACCGATTGCAGCAATTTGTGCCGAAAGCTCTGGTTTTTGTGCCAGAATGGATTTAACGATGAAGTTCAGCGCTTCGCTATGCGCTGCACCGGCACCGAGAGGCGCTTCCTGTTTTTCGCCGTCCAGTTTCCATTTAATACGTGCTTCTGGAAGGTGGAAACATTCTGCCAGGCCCGACAGGAACTCTTCGCCGCTGGCAGGGTTGAGGATGGCAAACTTAAGGGAAGAGCTGCCACAGTTCAGAACCAGAACTAACTTACTCGACATGGAAGTACCTATTTTTTGAGAGTGGCTAAATAAAACGCAATCAGACTAACAGCGTAGCCCATGAAAGCTGGTAGATTAATGACAAACATCATGCGGTAGACAGAAATCTGCATTTCCGCAAAAAATTTCGGTAATCTTACGCAAAAATTTGAAGATCGCCTTGTCGAAACATGGCTCAAGCCTCTTCCCAACGGCATCCCGCGCCCGGAAAGGTGTTGAAACGGCGTCAGAATAGCTGGAGTCATCTTTAAAGACAAAAAAAATTGAAGGATGTCACGTAAAGTTGTGTGGTTATAACTTTTTTTTAATGTTTGCAGTATTAGTTGAGGCGAGCCATGGCGAATGAATCTGGCAGTACCAATTGGTTTCAGATGTTTCAGCGCGGTCAGCACTACATGAAGACCTGGCCTGCTGATAAGCGCCTGGCCCCCGTGTTTCCGGAAAACCGTGTTTCATCCGTGACGCGCTTTGCCATTCGCTTTATGCCTCCCCTGGCGATTTTTACCCTGACCTGGCAGATCGCAATGGGCGGCCAGCTTGGCCCGGCCGTGGCGACGGCGCTGTTTGCCTGTAGCCTGCCGATGCAGGGGTTGTGGTGGCTCGGTAAGCGTTCTGTTACGCCGCTGCCGCCGACGCTGCTGAGCTGGTTTCATGAAGTCCGCGCCCGACTGGAAGAGGCGGGACAGGCTATCGCGCCGGTAGAAGGCAAACCGACCTATCAGGCGCTGGCCGACCTGCTGAAACGCGCGTTTAAACAGCTTGACCGCACGTTCCTCGACGATCTCTGATCCTCTTCAGGCGGGCGGTAATTTAATTACCGCTAACCCGCAACCAAATCAAAGAAAGGCGATACGGCGATTTCCGTATCGCTAACGCTATGCAATCATTTCCTCCTTGTCGATTAACTGAGCGGTCACCGACCGGGAGTGAATCATGGAAATGACCCATGCACAGCGTTTAATTCTAACCAACCAGTACAAAATCATGGCGATGCTGGAGCCGGAAAATGCTGAACGTTTTCGCCGTTACCAGACCATCATTGAGCGCGGTTATGCGCTGCAGATGCGGGAGCTGGATAAAGAGTTCGGCGAACTCAGCGAAGCAACCTGCCGGACGGTGATCGACATTATGGAAATGCATCACGCGCTGCACGTCTCCTGGTCAAACCTGAAAGATAAAAGTCAGACGGATGAGCGCCGTCTCGCTTTTCTCGGTTTTGATGCCGCGACAGAAGCCCGCCTGCTGGGATATGTGCGCTTCATGGTCAACACGGAAGGGCGCTACACCCACTTCGATTCCGGCACCCACGGCTTTAACGCGCAAACCCCGATGTGGGAAAAGTATCAACGCATGCTGGCTTTATGGCAGACTTGTCCGCGCCAGTACCATTTGAGTGCCAACGAGATTGCACAGGTTATTAATGCATGATGAGGAGAAGCGCGTGACCTACAGAGGTTTTCTTTTTGATTTGGACGGCACGCTGGTCGATTCGCTGCCCGCCGTAGAACGCGCCTGGAGCCAGTGGGGTGCGCGTCATGGTATTGCTGCCGATGAGATCCTCGATTTTATTCATGGCAAACAGGCCATTACTTCTCTGCGTCATTTTATGGCAGGCCAGCCGGAAGAGGCGATTCAGGCGGAGTTTGTGGCGCTGGAGCAGGCGGAAGCGGCGGACACCGACGGTGTGCAGGCGCTGCCGGGTGCCAGAGCGCTGCTGGAAAGGCTGAACGCGCTGCAGATCCCCTGGGCCATTGTCACCTCCGGTTCGGTGCCGGTTGCGCATGCCCGACATAAAGCCGCAGGCTTGCCGAAACCTGCGGTGTTTATTACTGCGGAGCAGGTGGCAAAAGGTAAACCGGAACCCGATCCCTATCTGCTCGGGGCGGAGAAACTGGGCTTAGACGCCGCAGCCTGTGTGGTGGCAGAGGATGCCCCCGCCGGCATCGTATCCGGACTGAACGCAGGCTGCGCGGTGATCGCCATCAACGCTCCGGCGGACACCCCCCGGCTGGATGAGGTGGCGCTTCGCCTCAGCTCACTGGCATCACTGGTCGTGACCCGGGAAGCTGACGGCAGTTTTACCTTCAGCCAGCAGGCGTAAGGAAGGGGCCGGCGGTCACGCCGCCGGGCTCAGAGTGGCGTATCCTGCGAGATTTCATCCAGCGACAGGCTGAAGCTCGGAATAAAGACCTCAACGAAATAATCCATCTCAGGCGAACGCCGTTGCGCTAGCGTTGTCTCCAGTCGCGCTTTCGCCAGTAAAAACTCATTGTTCCCGGCAGAGAGTTCCTCAAGACACTTAACATAAGCGCAGAGCGCATCGGCCTGCTTGACGACGGCCTGCTCCTCTTCACTGTGCAGGTGCTCATCGATTAACGGGCGATAGATCGCCTGAAACTCTTCCGGCAACATCTCAATCAGCTTCTGCTGCGCAATTTTCTCGATTTTTTTATATTCATGCGCGATCTGCGCGTTGTAATACTTGACCGGTGTGGGCAGGTCGCCGGTCAGCACTTCGCTGGCATCGTGATAGAGCGCCAGCATGGCGATGCGATCGGCATTCAGCGACCCGCTGAACTTAAGGTTTTTGATCACGGCCAGGGCGTGCGCCACCATGGCAACCTGCAGGCTGTGTTCAGACACGTTTTCGGTGCGCACGTTGCGCATCAGCGGCCAGCGATTGATCAGCTTGAGACGGGAGAGATGGGCGAAGAAGTGACTTTGAGTCATGCGCGTTCCTGTTAGCCGGCAGGGGAGAGACAGGCTCTCCCCAAATAGCTTCAGTATACGCGGGCGGGATTACTGACGATAGCCTTGCAGGAAACGGCCAAATTTATTGATGGCCATTTCCAGATCGTCCACGCGCGGCAGCGTGACGATGCGCAGGTGGTCGGGCGAGGGCCAGTTAAATGCGCTGCCCTGAACCAGCAGGACTTTCTCCTGCAGCAGGAAATCCAGCACCATTTTCTGATCGTCGAAGATGTTGAATTTTTTAGCATCGATTTTCGGAAACATATAGAGCGCGCCCTGTGGCTTCACACAGCTGACGCCCGGAATATCGTTAATCAGTTCCCAGGCGCGCTGACGCTGCTCGTAGAGACGTCCGCCAGGCATGATAAATTCGCTGATGCTCTGGTAACCGCCCAGCGCCGTCTGAATCGCATGCTGCGCCGGCACGTTAGCACAGAGACGCATTGAGGCGAGCATCTCCAGCCCTTCGATGTAGCCTTTAGCATGTTTCTTCGGCCCGTTAAGCACCATCCAGCCCTGACGGAAACCGGCCACGCGATAGGTTTTAGAGAGGCCGTTAAAAGTCACGGTCAGCAGGTCCGGCGCCAGTGCGGCAATGCTGTGATGCTGTGCCTCATCATAGAGGATCTTGTCGTAGATCTCGTCGGCAAAAATGATCAGGTTATGCTGACGGGCTATCTCAACCACTTCCAGCAGCAGCTCTTTGCTGTAGACCGCGCCGGTCGGGTTATTCGGGTTGATAATGACGATGCCGCGGGTGCGGGGCGTAATCTTGCTGCGGATGTCATCCAGGTCGGGGAACCAGCCTGCGGACTCATCACAAAGATAGTGCACCGCTTTTCCGCTGGAGAGGGAGACGGCCGCCGTCCATAACGGATAGTCGGGAGCCGGGACCAGCATTTCGTCACCGCTGTTCAGTAACGCCTGCATCGCCTGCACGATCAGTTCTGACACACCGTTGCCAATGTAGATATCTTCTACCGTGACGTCGCGCATGTCGCGCGCCTGGTAGTGCTGCATGATCGCTTTGCGGGCAGAGTAGAGGCCCTTGGAGTCGCAATAGCCCTGGGCGCTGGGAAGATTACGAATCACATCGACCAGAATCTCGTCCGGCGCTTCAAAGCCGAAAGGCGCCGGGTTGCCGATGTTCAGCTTAAGAACTTTGTTGCCTTCTTCTTCGAGGCGTTTTGCCTCTTTCAGTACCGGACCACGGATGTCGTAGCAGACATTGTCGAGTTTCCCGGATTTATCAATTTGAAAAGTCATTGTTACCGCCTTAATGGGCAGAATCCTTTTGGCTGCCACAGAAATCAAACCAGCACAATGTACTCTCCTCAGGATAACAAAAGAAGGGTGCCGTCCGGTTTTGGCGGGTTCAACACCTTTTTGCCCGGCGCATAGCGTAAAAATTATTTACTACGGCTTTAGCTGGTCAATAAAACCATAAATAAGGGTAAGGTCAGGTTTTTAAACTGATGAATAGCGTGGCAGGGGCAGGGCTGCGGTGCGCGTTTTCTCAAAGCGGACCGTAAATAATCTGAAGCGGTCATTTTTCCGCCGCGGAAATATACCCCAGGAGAAATAGTTAAAGGATATTTTATGAATGCTCATTTTGTGGACGATTTTGCGGCCTCGTTAATACTTACGCCTTAACGCTGCTTAAGAGTATCCGGTTTAAGGTGTTGTGATCGCCGGAAAAGGTCCAAAAGCAGAGGGTAAAAGAGGTATCAGATTGAACTATTGTGGGCAGCACTTAACAGTTTCTCACTAAATTTCAGAGCGATGAAGGCTTAAAAAGTGATCAATAATGTGGCATAAGGGTCTGGAAATGCCTTTGCCGCAAAATTTACAGCGGTTTTCACAAAATCATTTCCATTTTGAAGTCAAAAATGATTAAGTATAATTTATTATTTAATGCACTTTACCGCTTTGTCCCGTCAGCCCGTAAAGTGTGAATTTCGTCCTGTCCGGTTCTTTTCGGCAGGATCACGATTATGACGCAGCTTCCTGCATTCGCGCCCCCCGCGCTTACGGTTCAGACGTGGTCTTTTTCACGACAGCGTATGACCCATCAGGTGAGTGAGCCGTGCGGAATCCGCACAAGAGATTTTTTGTGCCAGTCTTCACACAGGACTGTCATTAAGCACCATTACTGCTTATCACTTTGATAAGCTTGTAATAACACCAGGGTAGTAGTTCGTAAAATCTTATAAGTGAAGAAAAAAACATGACTAATGCAAATCGTCCGATACTGAATCTCGACCTCGATCTGCTGAGAACTTTCGTTGCCGTTGCGGATTTGAATACCTTTGCAGCCGCCGCTGCAGCGGTCTGCAGAACCCAGTCAGCAGTCAGTCAGCAGATGCAACGTCTGGAACAATTGGTAGGTAAAGAGCTGTTTGCCAGACATGGACGTAACAAACTGTTAACAGAGCATGGAATTCAGCTTCTGGGCTATGCCAGAAAAATTCTGCGTTTTAATGACGAAGCCTGCACCTCACTGATGTACAGCAACATTCAGGGCGTACTGACTATCGGTGCCTCTGATGACACCTCAGACACGATCCTGCCATTCCTGCTGAACCGTGTGACCTCGGTGTATCCGAAGCTGGCTATCGATGTGCGGGTTAAACGTAATCCTTTCATGATGGAAATGCTCAACCAGGGTGAAGTGGACCTGGTTGTGACGACCTCCAGCCCAAGTAATTTCACCTATCAGGTGCTGCGGACATCACCGACTTTATGGTACTGCGCTGCGGATTATATCTTCCAGCGGGGTGAAGCCATTCCACTGGTGCTGCTGGATGAGCCAAGTCCTTATCGTGATATGGCCATCGACCATCTTAACGAAGCCGGTATTCCGTGGCGGATCTCCTATGTCGCTTCAACCCTGGCTGCCGTACGCGCCGCGGTAAAAGCGGGTCTGGGTGTGACAGCCCGTCCGGTTGAGATGATGAGTCCGGAACTGCGTGTGATGGGTGCAGCGGAAGGGCTGCCGGTGCTGCCGGATACGCAATACCTGCTGTGCCGCAATCCGGATAGCGATAATGAACTGGCACTGGCGATCTTCAATGCCATGCAGTCCACTAACGATCCCTACAATCTGAGCAATAATCCCGACGGTGCATTGTTGCTGGATGACGAAGAGTAGTTTCGCTTACGTATTGCATCCCATGCCAGCGTGGCTGTCTTAATAGACGCTTATAAATTGCCTCTCGATTTCCTGACCGGACGAGAGGCTTTTTTTTGTCTGATGCACCTCATACGCCCCTCCGCACACGTCCTGTCCCGCTGATTCACGTCCTTTTCGGCCTCACACCACTCTCTACTGAAACCTGCCAGTCATAAACCCGCTATTTTGTTCCATGATGTCTCATTTGAGGTGGATAAAATTGCGGCAAAAAGGGCAAAACTGTGTTCCTGATCAAGAAAATACCCCTAGTAAGGGGAAGGAAAACAGCGTGAGACCTGTCAAAATATGATTGTTAAATGCACGATCCATGCGTGTGAATACCCGCTACACTAAAATTAACCCTACAGACTGAAGCGATTTAGCTGGAAAGCGGGGCATCATTTGTTAATAATATGATGCAGGTGTGAAATAATGTTTGGATACTTTTGTCAAAGTTGACAAAAGGTTATAGAAAGGAGTAAAAAACCCCATAAAATTGCTGCTTATTGACAAATAACAGCGACGTTTAAAAGGTTTTTACCCTTCCCTTGAATCGATGTGGTCAGTTTGCTGCGGGAAACGCGTGCAGGATGCCAGCGCCACTTTTGATGAGTAAGCAATGAGTATGTCAACTACCACCGAAATCATCGCTCAGCACTGGGCGTTTATCGTATTTATCGTTATTGCCTTTGGCCTGTGTGCTTTCATGCTGACTGGAGGATGGCTGCTCGGCGGCAAAGCACGCGCCCGCTACAAAGACACGCCATTCGAATCGGGCATCGAATCCGTTGGTGATACCCATATCCGCCTCTCGGCGAAATTTTATCTGGTTGCGATGTTTTTCGTCATTTTCGACGTCGAAGCCCTCTTTTTATACGCATGGGCGACCTCAATCCGTGAAAGCGGATGGATCGGCTTTGCGGAAGCCGCAATTTTCATTTTGGTGCTCCTGGCGGGGCTGGTCTATCTGGTGCGCATCGGCGCGCTGGACTGGGCGCCTGCCCGCCGTCGCGTAGTGGTGAAAACCACTACGGTCAGCCACACCAAACCTCACAAGCAGTAAAAGAGAGGCAATAAGATGGACTATACGCTCACCCGCATAGACCCGAACGGTGGTGAGAACGACCGTTATCCTCTGCAAAAGCAGGAAATCGTCAGCGATCCGCTGGAGCAGCACGTTCATCGCAGCGTCTACATGGGCAAACTCGAAAATGCCCTGCATGACATGGTGAACTGGGGACGTAAAAACTCCCTCTGGCCCTACAACTTTGGTCTCTCCTGCTGTTATGTAGAGATGACAACGTCGTTCACGGCCGTGCACGACGTGGCCCGTTTCGGCGCGGAGGTTATGCGTGCCTCGCCACGTCAGGCTGACTTTATGGTCATTGCCGGTACCCCCTTCACCAAAATGGCCCCGGTCATTCAGCGTTTGTACGATCAGATGCTGGAGCCAAAATGGGTCATTTCCATGGGTGCCTGTGCCAACTCCGGCGGCATGTATGACATCTATTCTGTTGTGCAGGGCGTGGATAAATTCCTGCCGGTTGATGTGTACATTCCTGGCTGCCCGCCTCGTCCTGAAGCCTATATGCAGGCACTGCTGCTGCTGCAGGAGTCGATCGGTAAAGAGCGCCGTCCTCTCTCATGGGTTGTCGGCGATCAGGGCGTTTATCGCGCCAACATGCAATCCGAGCGGGAAAGAAAGCGCGGCGAGCGCATCGCCGTCACTAACCTGCGCAGCCCGGACGAAGTCTAAAACCGTACGGATGGAAAATCGCGCCTGCAGCAGAACATCACAATTTAAGGCATGGCCCCATCCTGACGCCTTCATTTGAGTGCCTGAGATCAGGCCGGAATGGTGAGTAACGTATGACAGATTTGACCACGCAAGATCTCGCTCAGCCGCTATGGCAAACCCGTGATCACCTGGACGATCCGGTGATCGGCGAGTTGCGTAACCGTTTTGGGCCGGACGCCTTCACTGTTCAGCCTACCCGTACCGGTATTCCGGTTGTCTGGGTAAAGCGTGAACAGATACTGGAAATTACCGAGTTCCTGCGTAAATTGCCGAAGCCTTACGTCATGCTGTATGACCTGCATGGTGTGGATGAGCGTTTACGTACCCACCGTGCAGGCCTGCCTGCTGCGGATTTCTCCGTTTTCTACCACCTGCTGTCGATTGAACGCAATCGTGACATCATGCTCAAGGTGGCCTTATCTGAAAACGATATGCATCTGCCGACGCTTACCCGGCTTTTCCCGAATGCCAACTGGTATGAGCGTGAAACCTGGGAGATGTTTGGCGTCACCTTTGATGGGCACCCACATCTGACGCGCATCATGATGCCACCCACGTGGGAAGGCCATCCGCTGCGCAAAGATTATCCGGCGCGCGCCACGGAGTTCGATCCTTTCACGCTGACGAAGCAGAAAGAAGATTTAGAGATGGAGGCGCTGACCTTTAAGCCTGAAGACTGGGGCATGAAGCGCAGCACCACTAACGAAGATTTTATGTTCCTCAACCTCGGGCCTAACCACCCGTCAGCGCACGGTGCGTTCCGCATCATCCTGCAGCTGGATGGCGAGGAGATTGTCGACTGCGTGCCGGATATCGGTTATCACCATCGTGGTGCCGAAAAGATGGGCGAGCGTCAGTCGTGGCACAGCTACATTCCCTACACTGACCGTATCGAATACCTGGGCGGCTGCGTCAATGAAATGCCGTATGTGCTCGCCGTTGAGAAACTGGCCGGGATCGTGGTGCCCGATCGCGTAAACGTGATCCGCGTGATGCTCTCTGAGCTGTTCCGCATTAACAGTCATCTTCTCTATATCTCGACCTTTATTCAGGACGTCGGTGCGATGACACCGGTGTTCTTCGCCTTTACCGATCGCCAGAAAATTTATGACGTGGTTGAAGCCATTACCGGCTTCCGTATGCACCCGGCCTGGTTCCGCATCGGCGGGGTTGCCCACGATCTGCCGCGCGGCTGGGAACGTCTGCTGCGTGACTTCCTGGACTGGATGCCGAAGCGCCTGAAGGAGTATGACAAAGCCGCACTGCGCAACAGCGTGCTGGTTGGCCGTTCCAAAGGCGTGGCCGCTTACAACATGGAAGAGGCGCTGGCATGGGGCACCACCGGTGCCGGTCTGCGTGCCACCGGTCTCGACTTTGATGTACGCAAATGGCGTCCTTACTCTGGCTACGAAAACTTCGATTTTGAGATCCCGGTCGGCTCCGGCGTCAGCGATGCTTACAGCCGTGTCCAGCTGAAGATGGAAGAGATGTGGCAGTCGCTGCGCATCCTTGAGCAGTGCCTCAACAACATGCCAGAGGGACCGTTCAAAGCGGATCACCCGCTGACCACGCCGCCACCGAAAGAGCGCACGCTGCAGCACATCGAAACGCTGATCACACACTTCCTGCAGGTGTCGTGGGGGCCGGTGATGCCAGCCAATGAATCTTTCCAGATGATTGAAGCGACGAAAGGGATCAACAGCTACTACCTGACCAGCGACGGCAGCACCATGAGCTACCGCACCCGTGTGCGTACGCCGAGCTTCCCGCATCTGCAGCAGATTCCTTCGGTAATCCGTGGCAGCCTGGTATCCGACCTGATCGTTTACCTGGGCAGTATCGATTTTGTTATGTCAGACGTGGACCGCTAATTATGCACGATCAACACATTGCCATTAAAACGATCGACCCTGATGAGGTCTTCGTGCTGAGCGCGGAAGAGCATCACGCCATTGAGCACGAAAAACACCACTATGAAGATGCGCGTGCAGCCTCCATTGAAGCGCTGAAGATCGTGCAGAAACAGCGTGGCTGGGTACCGGATGGTGCCATCAACGCGATCGCCGACGTCCTCGGGATTCCGGCGAGTGATGTTGAGGGTGTGGCGACATTCTACAGCCAGATCTTCCGTCAGCCGGTGGGGCGTCATGTGATCCGTTACTGCGACAGCGTGGTCTGTCACATCACCGGCTATCAGGGCATCCAGGCCGCACTGGAGCAGCAGCTGAATATCAGACCGGGCCAGACCACGGCTGATGGCCGCTTTACGCTGCTGCCGACCTGCTGCCTGGGGAACTGCGATAAAGGGCCGACCATGATGGTGGACGAAGATACCCATGTTCATCTGACGCCGGAAGGCATTCCCTCTTTGCTGGAGCAGTATCAATGACAATCAAACAGATCATTCGTACTGCTGAAACTCACCCGCTGACCTGGCGGATGCGCGACGACAAGCAGCCGGTCTGGCTGGACGAATACCGCAGTAAAAACGGCTATGCCGGTGCGGAAAAAGCGCTGAAAACCATGTCGCAGGATGAGATCGTCGCGGCAGTCAAAGATTCCGGCCTGAAAGGGCGCGGCGGTGCAGGCTTCTCGACCGGGCTGAAGTGGAGCCTGATGCCGAAAGATGAGTCGATGAACATCCGTTACCTGCTGTGTAACGCCGATGAGATGGAGCCGGGCACCTATAAAGACCGCCTGCTGATGGAGCAGATGCCGCACCAGCTGGTCGAGGGGATGCTGATCAGCGCCTTCGCTCTCAAGGCTTACCGTGGCTATATCTTCCTGCGTGGTGAATATATTGAAGCGGCGGTGCATCTGCGCCGCGCGATTGCCGAAGCGACCGAAGCGGGCTTTCTCGGCAAAAATATTCTTGGCACCGGCTTCGACTTTGAGCTGATCGTCCACACCGGCGCAGGACGTTATATCTGCGGCGAAGAGACGGCGCTGATTAACTCCCTGGAAGGCCGCCGTGCTAACCCGCGTTCCAAACCGCCCTTCCCGGCGAGTGCCGGTGCGTGGGGCAAACCGACCTGCGTGAACAACGTGGAAACCCTCTCTAACGTCCCGGCGATCCTGGCCAACGGCGTAGAGTGGTACAAGAGCATCTCAAAAAGTGAAGATGCCGGTACCAAAATGATGGGCTTCTCCGGGCGGGTTAAAAATCCTGGCGTCTGGGAACTGCCATTTGGCATTACCGCGCGTGAAATCCTTGAAGATTACGCGGGCGGCATGCGCGACGGACTGAAGTTCAAAGCCTGGCAGCCCGGTGGCGCAGGCACCGACTTCCTGACAGAGCAGCATCTGGATCTGCCGATGGAATTTGCCAGCATCGGTAAAGCAGGCAGCCGACTGGGCACCGCCCTGGCGATGGCCGTCGACCACGAAATCAATATGGTTTCGCTGGTTCGTAACCTGGAAGAATTCTTTGCCCGTGAGTCGTGCGGCTGGTGTACGCCGTGCCGTGACGGTCTGCCGTGGAGCGTAAAAATTCTGCGCGCGCTGGAGCAGAAGCAGGGGCAGCCAGGGGATATCGAAACCCTGCTGCAACTCTGCCGTCAGCTCGGTCCGGGTAAAACCTTCTGTGCGCATGCCCCGGGCGCGGTCGAGCCGCTGCAGAGTGCGATTAAATATTTCCGTGAAGAGTTTGAAGCCGGCATGGCGCCGCAGGTCTTTGGCAATACCCGCTCCATTGGCGGGATCCAGCCAAACCTGCTGAAAGCGCGCTGGTAATTCGCCGCCGCACACGGAACAGGCCTGGTGCCGCCGCCCCGACAATGTCGTGCGTCGGGGCAAGAATATGATTAACGCTCGTCTCTGACGAGCCTTACGGAAGCATGTCACTATGGCTACAATTCATGTAGACGGTAAAGAGTATGATGTGAACGGAGCGGACAACCTGCTACAGGCGTGTCTCTCTCTGGGCCTTGATATTCCTTACTTTTGCTGGCATCCGGCGCTGGGAAGCGTCGGGGCCTGCCGCCAGTGTGCGGTAAAGCAATTCCAGAATGCCGAAGATACCCGTGGTCGTCTCGTCATGTCCTGCATGACGCCGGCCTCTGACGGCACATTTATCTCCATCGACGATGGCGAAGCGAAAGAGTTCCGCGAAAGCGTGGTGGAGTGGCTGATGACCAACCACCCACACGACTGTCCGGTGTGTGAAGAGGGCGGTAACTGTCACCTGCAGGATATGACAGTGATGACCGGCCACAGCTTCCGCCGCTATCGCTTCACCAAGCGTACCCACCGTAATCAGGATCTCGGCCCCTTCATCTCGCACGAGATGAACCGCTGTATCGCCTGCTATCGCTGCGTGCGTTACTACAAAGATTATGCCGATGGCAAAGATCTGGGCGTCTACGGCGCACATGACAACGTCTACTTCGGTCGCCCGGAGGATGGCACGCTGGAAAGCGAATTCTCCGGTAACCTGGTCGAAATCTGCCCGACCGGCGTGTTCACCGACAAAACGCACTCTGAACGCTATAACCGTAAATGGGATATGCAGTTCGCGCCGAGCATCTGCCAGCAGTGCAGCGTGGGCTGTAACACCAGCCCGGGTGAACGTTATGGTGAGTTGCGCCGTATCGAAAACCGTTACAACGGCACCGTTAACCACTACTTCCTCTGTGACCGCGGCCGCTTTGGCTATGGCTATGTGAACCGTAAAGATCGTCCGCGTCAGCCAATGCTGCTGCGTGGCAACGACTGGGTGACGCTGAACGCCGAGCAGGCGGTCAACGCCGGGGCTGATTTGCTGCGCCAGGCGAAGAAAGTGATCGGTATCGGCTCACCGCGCGCCAGCGTTGAAAGTAACTTTGCCCTGCGTGAACTGGTCGGGGCGGAGAACTTCTCAACCGGTATACCGGCAGCTGAGCAGGCCCGGCTTGAACTGATGCTGAAAGTGCTGCGTGAGGGGGGGATTTACACCCCTTCGCTGCGTGAGATTGAAAGCTACGATGCGGTGCTGGTACTGGGTGAAGATCTGACCCAGGTCGGCGCACGTGTGGCGCTCTCCGTCCGTCAGGCGGTGAAAGGCAAAGCGCGTGATATGGCCGCGGCACAGAAGGTGGCAGACTGGCAGATCGCCGCGATCCTGAACATCGGTCAGCATGCGAAACATCCGCTGTTTGTCACCCACGTTGATGAAACCCGTCTGGATGATATCGCCGCATGGAGCTATCGTGCGCCAGTTGACGATCAGGCGCGTCTCGGTTTCGCCATCGCCAGTGCGCTGGATGAATCCGCGCCTGCGGTGACCGATTTTGACAGCGCACTCAGCGCCAGAATGGATGTGGTGGTTCAGGCACTGGCGGGTGCGAAAAAGCCATTAATCATCTCCGGTACCCATTCCGGCAGCAGCGCCATGATTGAAGCCGCCGCAAACGTCGCCAAAGCCCTGAAGGCCCGTGGTGCCGATGTCGGCATTACCTTGCTGGCCGGCCACTCCAACAGTGTCGGACTTGGCCTGATCGGCGGCAATCCACTGGAGCACGCGCTGGAGCAGCTGTCAGGCGGTGAAGCCGACGCGCTGGTGGTGCTGGAAAACGATCTCTATCGCCATGCGCCCAAAGCGCTGGTGGATGCGGCGCTGGCTCAGACCACGAACGTGATCGTGGTGGATCATCAGCGCACCGCGACCGTGGAGAAGGCGGGTCTGGTCTTATCGACTGCGAGCTTCGCCGAAAGCGATGGTACCTCTGTTAACCATGAAGGCCGCGCGCAGCGTTTCTTCCAGGTTTACGATCCCGCTTATTACGACAACAGCGTCGTGATGCTGGAGAGCTGGCGCTGGCTGCACTCGCTGCACAGCACCCTGGAAAGCCGTCACGTGGACTGGACTCAGCTCGATCACGTTATCGATGCCGTGGTCACCCGTCTGCCGCAGCTGGCCGGCATCAAAGAAGCGGCGCCTGATGCCAGCTTCCGTATCCGGGGCCAGAAACTGTCACGTTCGCCGATCCGTGCGAGTGGTCGTACCGCCGCGCGCGCCAACATCAGCGTCCACGAACCGCGTCAGCCGCAGGATCAGGACACGATGTTTGCCTTCTCGATGGAAGGGAACAACCAGCCGTCGGCCCCGCGTTCTCAGATCCCGTTTGCCTGGGCACCGGGCTGGAACTCCCCTCAGGCGTGGAACAAGTTCCAGGCCGAAGTGGGCGGCAAACTGCGTCATGGCGATCCGGGCGTGCGCCTGTTTGAAGCCAGCGCCGGTCAGTTACCCTGGTTTACCCGTGTCCCTCAGGCCTTTGTCAGTGAAGGGCAGTGGCGTGTGGCGCCGTGCTACCAGCTGTTTGGTAGTGAGGAGATGTCGCAGCGTTCCCCGGTTTTCCAGCAGCGTATGGCGCAGCCTGCTCTGGTGATCAACCCGGACGATGCGGCGAAGCTGGGCGTCAACGATGGCGCAGCCGTCGAGTTCAGCTGTGCCGGTGAGACCGTGCGTCTGCCGGTGCGTTTCTCGGCGTCACTGCAGGCGGGACAGATTGGTCTGCCGCTGGGCATGCCGGGCGTTCCGCCGTTCCTGGCGAACGGTAAAATCGACACTCTGCAGGAGGCGGCGCAATGAGCTGGTTAACACCGGACGTTATCGACATTCTGCTGGCCATTGTTAAAGCCATCGTCATTCTGCTGGTGGTCGTGGCCTGCGGCGCGTTCATGAGCTTCGCCGAGCGTCGTCTGCTCGGCCTGTTCCAGAACCGTTACGGACCGAACCGCGTAGGCTGGGGCGGGTCACTGCAGCTGGTGGCGGACATGATCAAAATGTTCTTTAAAGAGGACTGGGTCCCGCCGTTTACCGACCGCTTTATCTTTACTCTGGCACCGGTTATCGCCTTTGTTTCGCTGCTGCTGGCCTTTGCTATCGTGCCGGTTTCACCGACCTGGATGGTGACCGACCTGAACATCGGTCTGCTTTTCTTCCTGATGATGGCAGGTCTGGCGGTCTATGCGGTGCTGTTTGCCGGCTGGTCGAGTAACAACAAATACTCGCTGCTGGGTGCGATGCGCGCCTCGGCGCAGACCCTGAGCTATGAAGTGTTTCTGGGGCTGTCGCTGATGGGCGTGGTGGCGCAGGCGGGCTCGTTCAATATGAACGACATCGTTAACAGCCAGACGCATCTCTGGAACATCATCCCTCAGTTCTTCGGTTTTGTGACCTTCTGTATTGCAGGTGTGGCGGTGTGTCACCGTCATCCCTTTGACCAGCCAGAAGCGGAACAGGAACTGGCTGACGGTTATCACATCGAATACGCCGGGATGAAGTTCGGCCTGTTCTTCGTCGGCGAGTATGTGGCGATTACCACGGTCTCCGCCCTGATCGTTACGCTGTTCTTTGGTGGCTGGCATGGACCCTTCCTGCCGCCGTTCATCTGGTTCGCCCTGAAAACGGCGTTCTTTATGATGATGTTCATCCTGATCCGCGCCGCGCTTCCGCGTCCACGCTACGACCAGGTGCTGTCATTCGGCTGGAAAGTGTGTCTGCCGTTGACGCTGCTGAACCTGCTGGCGACTGCCGCAGTGATTCTCTATACAGCGTCGTAAGGGGTTAACAAATGACTTTGAAAGATATTGTCGTCGGTTTTGGCACGACAGTTCGCAGTATCTGGCTGATAGGGCTGCACGCCTTTGCCAAACGTGAAACGCAGATGTACCCGGAAGAGCCGGTTTATCTGCCACCTCGCTATCGCGGCCGTATCGTGTTAACGCGCGATCCGGATGGGGCAGAGCGTTGCGTGGCCTGTAACCTGTGTGCGGTTGCCTGTCCGGTGGGCTGTATTTCGCTGCAGAAAGCGGAAACCAAAGATGGCCGCTGGTATCCGGAGTTCTTCCGCATCAACTTCTCACGCTGCATCTTCTGCGGCATGTGTGAAGAAGCCTGTCCGACCACCGCGATTCAGCTGACGCCCGATTTTGAACTGGGCGAGTTTAAGCGTCAGGATCTGGTGTATGAGAAGGACGATCTGCTGATTTCGGGACCGGGTAAATATCCGGAGTACAACTTCTACCGCATGGCAGGTATGGCGATTGACGGTAAAGATAAAGGCGAAGCGGAAAACGAAGCGAAGCCAATCGACGTCAAAGGCTTATTACCTTAAGGAGCAAGGCATGGAATTTGCGTTTTATCTTTGCGGACTGGTGGCGGTGCTGACGACGTTGCGCGTCATTACCCACACCAATCCGGTACATGCGTTGCTGTACCTGATCGTTTCGCTGTTATCGATCGCCGGCGTCTTCTTCTCAATGGGAGCCTATTTTGCGGGTGCGCTGGAGATCATCGTCTATGCCGGCGCAATTATGGTGCTGTTCGTCTTCGTTGTGATGATGCTGAACCTGGGCAAACAGACGCAGAAACAGGAGCGCGAGTGGCTCAGCCCCTCACTCTGGATCGGTCCGGGCCTGGTGTCATTGCTGCTGCTGGTGGTGATGGTCTACGCCATCCTGACCGCCAATGACCAGGGTATTGACGGCACGATCATCGACGCTAAAGCGGTCGGTATCAGCCTGTTTGGTCCATACGTCCTCGCGGTAGAGCTGGCGTCGATGCTGCTGCTGGCCGGTCTGGTCGTGGCCTTCCATATCGGTCGTGAAGAGCGCCAGGGTGAAGTCCTGAGCAACCGTCCTGCTGACGCCGCACAGGCGAAAAAGGAGAGCGCATGATCCCGTTACAACATGGATTGATTCTGGCTGCCGTGCTGTTTGTCCTTGGACTCACGTCGCTGGTTATCCGCCGCAATCTGCTGTTTATGCTGATCGGCCTGGAAATCATGATCAACGCCGCCGCGTTAGCCCTGGTGGTTGCCGGGAGCTATTGGGGTCAGGCCGACGGACAGGTGATGTATATCCTGGCCATCAGCCTGGCAGCAGCGGAAGCCAGTATTGGTCTGGCGCTGCTGCTTCAGCTCTATCGTCGTCGTCAGACGCTGAACATTGATACTGTGAGCGAGATGCGCGGATGAATCTTCTCTATTTAACTGTCTTGTTTCCGCTAATCGGCTTTCTGCTGTTAGCGTTTTCCCGCGGTCGCTGGTCAGAGAACCTGTCGGCCACGATTGGTATGGGATCGGTAGGCCTGGCGGCCCTTACCACAGCGATGCTCGGTTTCGACTTCTTCGCTAACGGTAAGCAGGCTTATACCCAGTCGCTCTGGACCTGGATGCATGTCGGCAACTTCGACATGAAGGTGAACCTGGCGCTGGATGGCCTGTCGCTGACCATGCTGTCTGTGGTAACCGGTGTGGGTTTCTTCATTCACATGTTTGCTTCCTGGTACATGCGGGGTGAAGAGGGCTACTCCCGCTTCTTCGCCTACACTAACCTGTTTATCGCCAGCATGGTGGTTCTGGTGCTGGCCGATAACCTGATGCTGATGTATCTGGGCTGGGAAGGGGTAGGGCTCTGCTCCTATCTGCTGATCGGTTTCTACTACAGCAATCCGGAAAATGGCAAAGCGGCGATGAAAGCGTTCATCATCACCCGCGTGGGCGACGTCTTCCTGGCATTCGGTCTGTTCATCCTCTACAACGAGCTGGGCACGCTGAACTTCCGTGAGATGATGGCGCTGGCACCGGCGCACTTTGCCGCAGACAACCATATGCTGCAGTGGGCAACCCTGATGCTGCTGGGTGGCGCGGTCGGTAAATCGGCTCAGCTGCCGTTGCAGACCTGGCTGGCAGACGCCATGGCCGGTCCGACACCGGTTTCAGCACTGATCCACGCTGCGACCATGGTCACCGCGGGCGTCTACCTGATTGCCCGCAGCCACGGTCTTTTCCTGCTGACGCCGGAAGTGCTGCATCTGGTGGGCATTGTCGGGGCGATTACCCTGGTGCTGGCGGGCTTTGCTGCGCTGGTACAGACCGATATCAAACGCGTGCTCGCTTACTCCACCATGAGCCAGATTGGCTACATGTTCCTGGCACTCGGTGTTCAGGCGTGGGATGCGGCGATTTTCCATCTGATGACGCACGCCTTCTTTAAAGCGTTACTGTTCCTCTCTTCTGGTTCGGTCATTCTGGCCTGCCATCATGAGCAGAACATCTTCAAAATGGGCGGCCTGCGTAAAAGTATTCCGCTGGTCTACACCTGCTTCCTGGTGGGTGGCGCGGCCCTGGCGGCCCTGCCGCTGGTCACCGCGGGCTTCTACAGTAAAGATGAGATCCTGTTTGGCGCACTGGCTAACGGTCACATCAATCTGATGGTGGCCGGACTGGTCGGGGCATTCCTGACCTCAATCTATACCTTCCGCATGATCTTTATCGTGTTCCACGGCGAAGAGAAAATTCATGCGCATGCCGGTAAGGGGATTACCCATCATCTGCCGCTGATTGTGCTGCTGCTGCTCTCCACCTTTATTGGTGCGCTGATCACGCCACCGCTGGCGGGTGTCCTGCCAGCCAGTGAGTTCGGCGAAGCGGGCAAAGTGGGACTGGAAATCACCTCAGGCGTTGTCGCGATTGTCGGCATTCTGATCGCTGCCGCGCTGTGGCTGGGCAAACGTGAACTGGTCACCCGGATTGCAAACAGTGCACCTGGCCGTTTCTTCGGCACCTGGTGGTTTGCCGCCTGGGGCTTCGACTGGCTCTACGATAAGGTGTTCGTCAAACCTTACCTGGGTATTGCGTGGCTGCTAAAGCGCGACCCACTGAATGGCCTGATGAACCTGCCTGCACTGCTGTCACGTATTGCCAACAAAGGCCTGGTCGTCAGTGAGAATGGCTACCTGCGCTGGTACGTTGCGTCAATGAGCGTGGGTGCCGTGCTGGTGCTGGCTCTGCTGCTGGTGATGTAAATATTGATGAGCGGGGGTGAGTTACCTCACCCCAATTAAGAATGTCAAAAATTACCTGAGTAATGAGCGTTATCGTCGCAGCCAGTTTCATTACCGCCAGCGCACAGCAACCGGAGCATACTGAAGTATGTGAGGATTGCGAGCACTGCCGGGAATGAAAATGGCAAGTAAGATAGCTCAGAAAAGGTCATAAAAGGGAAGTGTGCCGTGTTATTACCTTGGCTAATTATCATACCCTTCGTCGGCGGTCTGATCTGCTGGCTGACCGAGCGCCTCGGCGCGAAGGTGCCACGCTGGATCGCGCTGATCACCATGGGGCTGACGTTGGCGCTTTCACTGCAACTCTGGTTGCAGGGAGGCTATTCACTGACGCAGGCAGCGGGCATTCCGCAGTGGCAGTCAAGTTTCTCCGTTCCGTGGATCCCACGCTTCGGCATCAGCTTCCATTTAGCTATCGACGGTCTGTCGCTGCTGATGGTGGTCCTGACCGGCCTGCTCGGTCTGATGGCGGTGCTCTGCTCCTGGAATGAGATTGAAAAGTATCAGGGCTTCTTCCACCTCAACCTGATGTGGATCCTGGGCGGCGTCATCGGTGTGTTCCTCTCCATCGATATGTTCCTGTTCTTCTTCTTCTGGGAAATGATGCTGGTGCCGATGTACTTCCTCATCGCGCTCTGGGGTCATAAAGCCTCTGACGGCAAAACCCGTATTACCGCTGCAACCAAGTTCTTCATCTATACCCAGGCGTCAGGTCTGGTAATGCTGATTGCGATTCTGGGACTGGTGTTTGTCCACTTCAACGCAACCGGCGTCTGGACGTTCAACTATGAGCAGCTGCTGCAGACGCCAATGACACATGGTGTTGAATATCTGCTGATGCTGGGCTTCTTTATCGCTTTCGCGGTGAAAATGCCGGTGGTGCCGCTGCACGGCTGGCTGCCGGACGCACACAGTCAGGCGCCGACGGCGGGTTCTGTTGACCTGGCGGGCATCCTGCTGAAAACCGCAGCGTATGGCTTACTGCGTTTCAGCCTGCCGCTGTTCCCGAACGCCTCGGCAGAGTTTGCGCCTGTTGCTATGTGGCTGGGCATCATCGGGATCTTCTACGGTGCCTGGATGGCGTTTTCGCAGACCGATATCAAGCGTCTGATTGCCTATACCTCGATTTCACACATGGGCTTTGTGCTGATTGCTATCTACACCGGCAGCCAGCTGGCGCTGCAGGGTGCGGTGATCCAGATGATTGCGCACGGTCTCTCGGCTGCCGCGCTCTTCATCCTGTGTGGTCAGCTGTATGAGCGTCTGCATACCCGTGATATGCGTCAGATGGGTGGACTCTGGTCACGCATCAAATGGATTCCGGGCCTGTCGCTGTTCTTTGCTGTCGCCAACCTGGGGATGCCGGGTACCGGTAACTTCGTCGGCGAATTCATGATCCTGACGGGCAGTTTCCAGGTGGTGCCGACGATTATCATCATCTCCACCTTTGGTCTGGTGTTCGCCTCCGTTTACTCGCTGGTCATGATGCAGCGCGCCTACTACGGCGAAGCGAAATCAAAAGATCCGCTGCCAGGCATGTCACCGCGTGAGTTCATGACCATCGGGGTTCTGGTGGTCCTGCTGGTGCTGCTGGGCGTCTATCCACAGCCGATTCTGGATACTTCGCACGCTGCCATGAGCAATATTCAGCAGTGGTTTACCGCTTCAATTTCAACTACAAGGCCGTAATTCGCCATGACAATAACTCCTCACCAATTGATTGCGTTGCTGCCGCTGTTAATCGTCGGATTGACGGTGGTGGTTGTGATGCTGTCCATTGCCTGGCGACGCAACCACTTCGTTAACGCCACGCTAACGGTCGTTGGCCTGAACATGGCGCTGCTGTCGCTCTATTTTGTCGGTCAGGTCGGCGCGATGGATGTCACGCCGCTGCTGCGTGTCGATGGCTATTCGATGTTCTACACCGCGCTGGTGATGCTGGCGAGTCTGGCGACCTGCACCTTTGCCTATCCGTGGCTGGCCGGTTTCCCGGACAACAAAGATGAGTTCTACCTGCTGGTGCTGATTGCGGCCCTGGGTGGCATCGTGCTGGCCAGTGCCAACCATCTGGCGGCGCTGTTCATCGGGATTGAGCTGCTGTCGCTGCCGCTGTTTGGTCTGATCGGCTATGCGTTCCGCCAGAAACGTTCGCTGGAAGCGGCGCTGAAATATACCATTCTTTCCGCGGCGGCCTCCTCGTTCCTGCTGTTTGGTATCGCGCTGATCTACGCCGACTCCGGTAACCTGAGCTTCGTTGCGCTGGGTCAGAGTCTGACCGACAGCATGATTCAGGAGCCCCTGCTGCTGGTTGGGCTGGGCATGATGATCATCGGTCTGGGCTTCAAACTTTCGCTGGTTCCGTTCCACCTCTGGACGCCTGATGTCTATCAGGGTGCGCCCGCGCCGGTGTCGACCTTCCTGGCGACCGCCAGCAAGATCGCCATCTTCGGTGTCATCATGCGTCTCTTCATGTATGCGCCGGTGACCGACAGCGAGGCCGTTCGCACGGTACTGGGCCTGATCGCCTTCGTATCGATCCTGTTCGGTAACCTGATGGCGATTTCGCAGAGCAACATCAAGCGTCTGCTGGGTTACTCTTCTATCGCCCACCTGGGTTATCTGCTGGTGGCGCTGATTGCGGTGAAAGATCATGAGCTGTCGATGGAAACGTCCGGGGTTTATCTGGCCGGTTACCTGTTCAGCAGCCTGGGCGCGTTTGGTGTGGTCAGTCTGATGTCCAGCCCGTATCGTGGCCCGGATGCGGACTCGCTCTACTCCTACCGTGGCCTGTTCTGGCATCGTCCGATTCTCTCTGCGGTCATGACGGTGATGATGCTGTCGCTGGCGGGTATCCCGATGACGCTGGGCTTTATCGGTAAATTCTACGTCATCGCTTCCGGCGTCAGTGCCCACCTGTGGTGGCTGACCGGCGCCGTGGTGGCGGGCAGTGCGATTGGTCTTTACTACTATCTGCGCGTCACGGTCAGTCTTTACCTCAGCCCGCCGGAGCTGCACACCCGTGATACGCCAGCTAACTGGGCGTTTACCGCCGGTGGTGTGGTCGTGCTGATCTCCGCCATTCTGGTGCTGCTGTTAGGGGTCTACCCGCAGCCACTGATCAAACTGGTGATGATGGCTCAGCCGCTGATGTAAGCGGATTGACGCTCTGATGAATCAGGCCTTCGGGCCTGATTTTTTTTGTCTGCCATTGACCTGTCATCTGTAAACCGCGACGTTATGACCTCGTCGCTATAACCCATCCGGCCTTCTCAGGAGAAATCATGGATATTTGCTGGCTCGATAAACACCATCGTGAACTCACGCCCGCCGAACTCTATGCGCTGCTGGCGCTGCGCAGTCAGGTCTTTGTGGTGGAGCAGCAGTGCGCCTATCTGGATGTGGATGGCAGAGATTTACAGGCAGAAAACCGCCATCTGCTGGGGATGGCCGGTGACCAGCTGGTGGCCTATGCGCGCCTGCTGTCTCCGGAGGAGGCCTCTGGCCCGGTAAAAATCGGTCGGGTGATCGTGTCCGATCGGGTGCGCGGTGCGCAGCTGGGACGTCGTCTGATGGAGCAGGCGGTCAGCCGTTGTCAGCAGCACTGGCCAGGCCGCGACCTGTTTCTCTCTGCGCAGGCGCATCTGGAGAACTTCTACGGGCAGCATGGTTTTGTGGCGACAGGGGAGGTCTATCTGGAAGATGGGATTCCCCACGTCGATATGCTGAAGGTCGCGCCATAAAAAAGGCGAGGCCGGAGCCTCGCCTGTTTACATCAGCCGACCGTCATCTGGCGGTCATCGACATATTTCCGCTGATCCGGCGCAGGCGGGAAGTATTGGTAGAGCCAGGTTTCGCTCAGCGTCTCCTCTTTGGTGCGCAGGAAGAGGCGCATCTCGACCGGCGCGGTCGAGTCGCTGTTCGGATACCAGTCAAACAGAATGCGATAACCCTTCAGCGGATCGACATACAGAATCTCGACCTGTTTCACGCTACCGGATGACACGGTAATGACCGGCTCGATGCCTTTCGGCGCGGCAGCCTGCAAATCACCCCCGATGAAATCAATGGCGAAGCGACGGCACCAGGTTTCCGGGAAGTGTTCGCCAGGCGCCCAGCCTTCCGGGAAACCGCCGATACCGGTGCGGGTGGCGTCAACGCGCGCCAGACCGCTGCGCACCGGCGGCAGACCACTCCAGTAAAGCTTGTAGGAGAAGTTCAG
The DNA here is from genome assembly GCF_011800365.1 of Pantoea sp. EKM103V. Classification (NCBI taxonomy): domain Bacteria; kingdom Pseudomonadati; phylum Pseudomonadota; class Gammaproteobacteria; order Enterobacterales; family Erwiniaceae; genus Pantoea; species Pantoea sp. EKM103V. The sequence goes on from NZ_JAALFQ010000003.1 coordinate 180,623, forward strand.
CTCGCTGCCCGCTTTGACCGGTTCTGCGGGTTGCCAGAAGCAGACCACGTTATCCAGCGTTTCGCCGGTCGTCGGGATCTCCATCAGGTTAATCGCACCTTTGCCCCATTTGCCGACCGGCTCCACCCACAGGCTCGGACGCTTGTCATACCAGCCAATCACATCCTGATAATCTTTAAAGTCGTGATTAAGCTGGAGCAGGCCAAAGCCACGCGGATTCTCATCTTCATAGGCGTTGAACTGGAGTCGCTGCGGATTGTTCAGCGGACGGGCAATCCATTCCCCTTTACCGGTCCACATCGCCAGGCGATCGGAATCATGGATTTGCGGATGGTAGGTGTTGCACATGCGGCGTTCATTCGTGCCGCAGCTGAACATGCTGGTCATGGGCGAGATGCCAATCTGGCGGATCTCTTTGCGGGCAAACAGGTGGTTTTCCACCTCCATCACCACGCGTTTCTCTTCGCAATGGATGATGAACTTGTAGGCACCGGTGACGCTCGCGCCATCCAGCAGGGCGTAGCAGGTAAAGGTGGTATCTTCCGCCTTTGGCGTTTCAAACCAGAAGGCCGTGAAATCGGGGAACTCTTCCTGACCGTTGCTGAAGGTGTTGATCGCGACGCCACGTGCCGAGAGGCCGTACTGGTAAGTATCGTCAACCGCACGGAAGTAGCTAGCGCCGAGGAAGGAGACGATATCCCGGCGAGCCAGCTCCGGTTTCTTAAAGGCGCGGAAACCGGCAAAGCCCAGGTCGGTTTTACCCTCCAGCTGCTTTGTATCGACCTTCGCATCGTTATAGTTAAACAGTTCAGGACGGAAGTGGATTTCGCGCGCCTCGCGGCTGGCACTGTCAACCGAGAACATGCGGATGCGGCGCTTGAAGCCCATGCCGACGTGGAAGAACTGCACGTCCAGCTGACGGTCAGGCAGGTTGTTCCAGAGCGAGTGGTTCGCGTCATACTGAATTTCGTTGTACGCCTGCGGCGTCAGCGTTGCCAGTGTCTCCGGCAGTGCGCCTGGCGCGCCGCCCCAGGGTTGCTTCGCCAGCGCGGCCGCTTTTTTCTTCAATACGTCGAAATCGAAGCGTACTGCGGTTCCGTCAGCAATGCCATCTTCTGCCCAGGCGGATTGCGCAAACAGCGTTGACAGGCCGGTCATGCCGCTGACGGCGGAGAAGGCCATTGACGCTTTCATAAACATTCTTCGATTCATGCCAGAGATCATTCCTTAGCTGTTCGAGGGTGTCGTGACTGTCGTGCAAAATGCACTTTCATGGCCCGATAATCACAGGCAACAGAGGGGTACGACAGCAGGGTAACTGGAAAATTCAGTTCCGTTAAAATTTATCAGATTAATCAAAGAAGCGAAGCGAAATTGCGTCTCTGCCGCTGCGTCTTACGCATCTTTGCACAGGGAAGGGCGCGCTGCCTGACGCTGCCCCGGTTAACAAATGAAAAATCAGGTGATTCCTGGCGCAGGAAATCGGCAGAGCGTCAGATTGTGGCTATAGTTAATGAACTGCTTTGCAATTCACACGGAGGAAACGATGGTAAACCAGACAAATCAATTCGAAACGGGCCTCGATGACGATATTGCGTTACTGACGGAAACGCTGGAAGAAGTGCTGAAGGCATCCGGTGATCCGGCTGACCAGAAGTACATCGAGCTTAAAAGCAAAGCCGAACAGGCGCTGCACGATGTGAAATCCCGTGTCAGCCAGGCGTCCGATAGCTACTACTATCGTGCAAAACAGGCCGCTTACCGTGCCGACGATTACGTGCACGAAAAACCCTGGCAGGGTGTTGGCATCGGCGCTACCGCCGGTCTGATCCTGGGGCTGCTGCTGGCGCGTCGTTAATCGCGACGGCCTGACAGTCATCAAACGGCGGGTCTCACCCGCCGTTTTTGTTTTTCATGTACGCACGGCCCGCCTCCGCAAATCCTCGTTTTTCTCTTTCCGGCCTGAAGCGCCCTGTGCTCTCAGAGGGGAATGCGCATTGTGTTTCTCTGATGGAGTTCCTAAAGTAAAGCAAACGTTAAAAAGGAGAATGCGACGTGATCAGAGTAGAGATGCTGTCAACCGGGGATGAGGTGCTGCACGGCCAAATCGTCGATACCAACGCGGCCTGGCTGGCGGATGTGCTATTTCAGCACGGGCTGCCGATGACCAGCCGCACCACGGTCGGGGATTCTCTCGATTCGCTGATCGCGACGCTGCAGGCGCGCAGTCACGAGGCGGATGTGCTGATCGTGAATGGCGGGCTGGGGCCGACCAGTGACGATCTCAGTGCGCTGGCCGCGGCTCAGGCCTGTGGCGTGGAACTGGAGATGCAGCAGGGGTGGCTGGAGCAGATGGAAGCCTGGTTTGCCAGCCGGGGACGGGTGATGGCGGCGAGTAATCGCAAGCAGGCCGAGATCCCGGCCAATGCAGAACTGATTGATAATCCGGTCGGCACCGCCTGTGGCTTTGCCCTGCAGCTCAATCGCTGCTGGATGTTTTTCACGCCCGGCGTTCCCTCTGAGTTTAAAGTCATGGTGGAGCAGCAGATCATTCCGCGCCTGAAGGCGAAGTTTACGCCGCCCGAGCCGCCGGTCTGTCTGCGACTGACGACCTTTGGTCGCGGCGAAAGCGATATCGCCGCTGAGCTGGAGTCGCTGCCGCTGCCCGAGGGTGTGGTGATGGGTTATCGCTCCTCCATGCCGATTATCGAGATCAAACTCACCGGCCCGGCAAGTCAGCGTGTGGCGATGGAGCAGGCGTGGCAGCAGGTTCGGCTGCTGCTGGCGGAATGCACCATTTTTGAAGGCACCGAAGGTTTACCAGCCCTGCTGGCCCGTGAACTGACGCAGCGCGGTGCAGCGCTGGCGATCAGTGAGCAGTACACCGCCGGGCTGCTTTACTGGCAACTGGCTGCCGCCAGTGTGCCGTTGCGCGGTGCAGACATTCTGCCTTCCCGCCCTGAGACGCTTGAGCAGCAGGTTGCCCGCACCGGTCAGCTCGCCGCGCAGCAGCAGGCGGCGCTGGCGCTCTCTGTCGGCAGTCTGGATCCGGAAGAGATAGCGATTGCCCTGCATACTCCGGAAGGCAGTGTCGGACAGCGGGTGAAATTCAGCACCGGTCGTCATAACCTGGAGACGCGGCAGAAGGTGGTGGCAATGATGGCGATGAACATGCTGCGCCGCTGGTTGCACGGCAGCGAAGTCAGCACCGGTCACGGCTGGATTGATGTGCTTGAAACTATCAGACAGTGAGAACAGGGAAAATAAAACGGGCGCCTTAGGCGCCCGTTTTATTCTGACTGCTGGCCAGATTAGCCCAGATGGCTGCCAGTTCGAGCCTGCACAGGGAACCCGGTCAGATCGGAAAGACGCAAACAGCGTCATCCCTGACTGCTCGGCCCGCGCCGTCCATGGCGCGGGACGCTTTCCTTTTCTGACCGGGTTCCCTGCGCTTTTACATTGCCATTGCGGTGAGTTTCACCGGAATTCAGGCAGCGTCGCAGTCAGAGAGATAGCTACCTCAGTTACAATTCAAGCTCAATCTCGCCTTTGGCTTTGCAGCAGCAGGGCAGGATCTCATCCTGCTGCACAAAGGCCAGCGGCTTCTGCGGGTAGTGCACTTCACCCTTCAGCAGCCGCATCCGGCAGGAGCCGCAGTAACCTTCGCGGCACTGGAACTCCACGCAGAGATTATTGGCTTCCAGCAGCGTCAGCAGATTCGTGTGCTCGTCCGTGCATTCCAGCCGGGTGCCGGAGCTGCGCAGAATAACAACGTCGCGGCTCATGATTACAGCTGGAAGTCGTCGAAGTCGTTAGCGCCCACTTCAGAGTCAATCTGACCCACCAGATAGGAGCTCACTTCCACTTCCTGCGGCGCAACCTGAACGTTGTCAGACACCAGCCAGGAGTTGATCCACGGAATCGGGTTTGACCGCGTCTGGAACGGCAAATCAAGGCCTACCGCCTGCATACGGATATTGGTGATGTACTCAATGTACTGGCAGAGAATATCTTTGTTCAGGCCGATCATTGAGCCGCCGCTGAACAGATAGTCTGCCCACTCTTTCTCCTGCTCGGCGGCCTTCTTAAACAGCTCGAAGCACTCATCACGGCACTCTGCCGCAATCTCTTTCATCTCCGGATCGTCTTCACCGCTGCGCAGCAGGTTCAGCATATGCTGGGTGCCGGTCAGGTGCAGCGCTTCATCGCGGGCGATCAGCTTGATGATTTTGGCGTTGCCTTCCATCAGTTCACGCTCTGCGAAGGCGAATGAACAGGCGAAGCTGACATAGAAGCGGATGGCTTCCAGCGCATTGACGCTCATCAGACAGATATAAAGCTGCTTCTTCAGGGCGCGCAGGCTGACGACAACCGTTTTGCCGTTGACCTGATGCGTGCCTTCGCCCAGCTGATGCCAGTAGTTGGTCATTTCAATCAGGTCGTCGTAATAGCGTGAGATATCCTGAGCGCGCGCCAGAATCTGCTCGTTGGTGACGATATCGTCAAACACCAGCGCCGGATCGTTCACGATATTACGGATAATGTGGGTGTAAGAACGGGAGTGAATCGTCTCGGAGAAGGCCCAGGTTTCGATCCAGGTTTCCAGCTCAGGGATCGAGATCAGTGGCAGCAGCGCGACGTTCGGGCTGCGGCCCTGAATCGAATCCAGCAGCGTCTGGTACTTCAGGTTGCTGATGAAGATATGCTTTTCATGTTCCGGCAGCGCCTGATAGTCGATACGGTCGCGGGACACGTCGACCTCTTCCGGACGCCAGAAGAAAGAGAGCTGCTTTTCGATCAGCTTTTCAAAAATGTCATATTTCTGCTGGTCGAAGCGCGCCACGTTGACCGACTGACCGAAAAACATCGGCTCTTTCAGCTGATCATTTTTGTTCTGTGAGAAAGTGGAGTAAGCCATAAAAGTTGTCCAAAAAAAGAGGAAGCGAAGTGGCCTCGTGAAATGAATGAGGCGGGAGAATCTCCCGCCTGGCCATTAGATTTTACAGGCGCCGCTCTCGCAGCCATCATCCTGGATAGAAGGTGCCAGGTCATCCTGAGCATCTTCCGCACCGTCACGGGTGTTCTGATAGTAGAGCGTTTTCACACCGAACTTGTACGCCGTCAGCAGATCTTTCAGCAGTTGCTTCATCGGCACTTTACCGTTGGCAAAGCGGGATGGATCGTAGTTGGTGTTAGACGAAATCGCCTGGTCGATGAATTTCTGCATCAGACCCACCAGCTGCAGATAGCCATCGTTGTTCGGCATTTCCCACAGCAGCTCATACTGATCTTTCAGACGCTCATACTCCGGCACCACCTGACGCAGGATGCCATCTTTCGAGGCTTTGATGCTGATGTGACCGCGTGGCGGCTCAATGCCGTTGGTGGCATTGGAGATCTGCGATGATGTCTCAGATGGCATCAGCGCTGACAGCGTCGAGTTGCGCAGGCCGTGAGTTTTGATCTCTTCACGCAGGCTTTCCCAGTCGAGATGCAGCGGTTCGTTGCTGATCGCGTCCAGATCTTTCTTGTAGGTGTCGATAGGCAGGATGCCCTGCGCATAGGTGGTTTCGTTGAACCACGGGCAGGCACCTTGCTCTTTCGCCAGCGCGTTTGAGGCTTTCAGCAGGTAATACTGAATGGCTTCAAAGGTCTTGTGCGTCAGGCCATTGGCACTGCCGTCGGAGTAGCGCACACCGTGCTTCGCCAGGTAGTAAGCGTAGTTGATCACGCCGATACCCAGGGTACGACGACCCATCGCGCCACGCTTCGCTGCCGGGATGGGGTAATCCTGATAGTCGAGCAGGGCGTCAAGCGCACGCACCGCCAGGGTCGCGAGCTCTTCCAGATCGTCGAGGCTGTCAATGGCACCCAGGTTGAACGCAGAGAGCGTACACAGGGCGATCTCACCGTTTTCGTCGTTCACATCTTCCAGCGGCTTAGTCGGCAGCGCGATCTCCAGGCAGAGGTTAGACTGGCGAACCGGCGCGATGCTGGCATCAAACGGGCTGTGCGTGTTGCAGTGATCGACGTTCTGAATGTAGATACGGCCGGTTGAGGCGCGTTCCTGCATCATCAGAGAGAAGAGATCGACCGCTTTGACACGCTGTTTGCGGATGCTCTGATCCTGCTCATATTTGGTGTAAAGGCGCTCAAACTCATCCTGATCGGCGAAGAAGGCGTCATACAGACCCGGAACATCAGACGGGCTGAACAGGGTAATCTCTTCCCCTTTCAGCAGGCGCTGGTACATCAGTTTGTTGAGCTGCACGCCATAGTCCATGTGGCGCACGCGGTTGCCTTCAACACCACGGTTGTTTTTCAGCACCAGCAGACTTTCGATTTCCAGATGCCACATCGGGTAGAACAGCGTGGCGGCACCGCCGCGAACACCGCCCTGAGAACAGGACTTCACCGCAGTCTGGAAATGTTTGTAGAACGGGATACAGCCGGTGTGGAACGCTTCACCGCCGCGGATCGGGCTGCCCAGCGCACGGATGCGACCGGCGTTGATGCCGATACCGGCACGCTGAGAGACATATTTCACGATCGCGCTGGAGGTGGCGTTGATTGAGTCCAGGCTGTCGCCGCACTCGATCAGGACACAGGAGCTGAACTGACGCGTCGGGGTACGCACGCCCGACATGATGGGTGTCGGCAGGGAGATCTTGAAGGTCGAAACCGCATCATAGAAACGTCTGATGTAATCCATGCGGGTGTCGCGCGGATAGCCAGAGAAGAGGCAGGCGGCGACCAGGATGTAGAGGAACTGCGCGCTCTCGTAGATTTCACCGGAGACGCGGTTCTGCACCAGATATTTGCCTTCCAGCTGCTTCACGGCAGCATAGGAGAAGTTCATGTCACGCCAGTGGTCGAGGAACTCGTCCATCTGTGCAAACTCTTCCGGGCTGTAATCTTCCAGCAGGTGGCGGTCATATTTGCCGAGGTCCACCATTTTGACGACCTGGTCATAGAGCTTTGGTGGCTCAAACTGACCATACGCCTTTTTGCGCAGGTGGAAGATTGCCAGGCGGGCAGCCAGGTACTGATAGTCAGGGGCATCGCGAGAGATGAGGTCTGCTGCGGCCTTGATGATGGTCTCATGAATGTCAGAGGTCCTGATGCCATCATAGAACTGAATATGGGAACGCAGCTCCACCTGTGACACTGAGACGTTGTTCAGCCCTTCAGCTGCCCAGTCCAGCACACGGTGAATTTTGTCGAGATCAATGCGCTCCTGGCGGCCATCGCGTTTAGTAACGAGCAGACTCTGGTTCATGTCGCGTTTTTACCTTTGCGTGAGTATCCAAAAATTAAAAGAAATCCCGGTTTATACACAGCATATTCATTGTGAATAATATGTGGATAAACACAACATCTAGGGGGTGATGGGAAAACCTGCAACTACATGGAGGCATATTTTAGTATTTTGCGGCGGGTTAACAAGAGCAAAAAATGATGACGGGAGGGGTTGTAATTCTGGCGAAAATTTTTAGCCCACGCCTTATAAGGCCTGACACCCTGTCAACCCGATCACACTTTTTTTTGTTAATTTGATCGGACGCGTATTTCTTATTCAATCCTCAGATGTGCGCAGAAAAAGGGATGAAAATTGCGCAAAAGCCGCTAGCGCTCTGCGGCTCTGGCAGAAAAGGCGGGCGGGCAGGTGAAATCTGTCAGGGCCAGCCTGAGCTAAGTGACTGGCAGATATCAGAATGGCGTGGCGGCTGCGCGGGGAGAAGGCCCGCCGGAGAAAGAGGCGGGCCAGAGACTTAGCGGACGCGGTGGGTGTGCACCATATAATTGACGTCGGTGCCGGGTGCCAGTTTGAAGCGGTTGGTCACCGGGTTGTAGTGCAGGCCAATGATGTGACGTTCACGCAGGGTGGTTTCATCGACCCAGCCGAGCAGCTCAGAGGGACGGATAAACTTTTTCACATCATGGGTGCCGCGTGGCACCATGCGCAGCACATATTCTGCGCCGAACACCGCCAGCAGCCAGGCTTTCGGATTGCGATTCAGCGTGGAGAAGAAGACCTCGCCGCCCGGCTTAACCAACTGCGCACAGGCGTGCACCACCGAGCGCGGGTCCGGAACGTGCTCCAGCATCTCCATGCAGGTCACCACATCATATTTTCCGGCGTTCTCTTCCGCATGCGCTTCTACGGTCTGCTGCACGTAGTCCAGCGTGACGCCGCTCTCAAGGGCATGCAGACGTGCGACCGCCAGAGGTTCCGCTCCCATGTCCAGTCCGGTCACTACCGCACCTTCGCGCGCCATGCTCTCGGCTAAAATGCCGCCGCCGCAGCCGACGTCGAGCACGGTTTTACCGAACAAACCGTTGCTGTGCTCCGCGATATAGCCCAGTCGCAGCGGGTTAATGCGGTGCAACGGTTTAAATTCACCCTCCAGATCCCACCAGCGCGAGGCAACGGCCTCAAACTTGGCAATTTCCTGTGCATCGACGTTCTGCTGATGATTCTGCGGTTGTGCATTCATTGAATCGTAACTCCTGACAAAATGTCCCCACAGTATAAACGCTTAACCGCCGATGGCACACCTTTCAGGCACAAGGAAAAGCGGGTGAAATCGGTGGTTAACGTTCACCAGAGCATTGCAGTGTGATATACTTTCGCACCTTTAAAATCCGGGATTAAGTAGAGGGATAGCGGCTCCATGAGCGACCTTGCGAGAGAAATTACACCGGTCAATATCGAAGAAGAATTAAAGACTTCTTACCTCGATTACGCCATGTCGGTCATCGTTGGCCGAGCTTTACCCGATGTGCGTGACGGCCTGAAGCCGGTGCATCGTCGCGTACTCTTTGCGATGAGCGAACTGGGTAACGACTGGAACAAACCCTATAAAAAATCTGCCCGCGTCGTCGGTGACGTTATCGGTAAATATCACCCGCATGGTGATTCCGCCGTTTACGACACCATTGTACGTATGGCCCAGCCTTTCTCCCTGCGTTACATGCTGGTGGACGGACAAGGCAACTTCGGCTCCATCGACGGCGACTCTGCCGCGGCGATGCGTTATACCGAAGTCCGCATGTCAAAAATCGCCCACGATCTGTTAGCTGACCTGGAAAAAGAGACCGTCGATTTTGTGCCGAACTATGACGGCACAGAGCAGATCCCTGAAGTTCTGCCGACCAAAATCCCTAACCTGCTGGTTAACGGTTCCTCCGGTATCGCCGTGGGGATGGCAACCAATATTCCGCCGCATAACCTGCGCGAAGTGATTAACGGCTGCCTGGCCTACATTGAAGATGAGAACATCAGCATTGAAGGGCTGATGGAGCACATTCCGGGACCTGACTTCCCGACCGCCGCCATCATCAACGGCCGCCGTGGGATTGAAGAAGCGTACCGCACCGGACGCGGTAAGATTTATATTCGTGCGCGTGGCGAAGTGGAAGCGGATGCCAAAACGGGCCGCGAGACCATCGTCATTCACGAACTGCCTTATCAGGTCAACAAAGCCCGCCTGATCGAGAAGATTGCAGAGCTGGTGAAAGAGAAGCGTGTCGAAGGCATCAGCGCGCTGCGCGATGAGTCTGATAAAGACGGCATGCGCATCGTGATCGAGATTAAGCGTGATGCGGTCGGCGAAGTGGTGCTGAATAATCTCTATTCACTGACTCAGCTGCAGACTTCGTTTGGTATCAACATGGTTGCCCTGCATCAGGGTCAGCCGAAGATTATGGCGCTGAAGGAGATTCTGGAAGCCTTTGTTCGCCATCGTCGTGAAGTAGTGACGCGCCGTACCATTTTTGAACTGCGTAAAGCCCGTGACCGCGCGCATATCCTTGAAGGTCTGGCGATTGCGCTGGCGAATATCGATCCGATTATCGAGCTGATCCGCCGTGCGCCAACGCCGGCAGAAGCAAAAGCGGGTCTGATTTCGCAGGCGTGGGATCTCGGTAACGTGTCAGCGATGCTGGAGCGTGCCGGTGATGACGCCGCCCGTCCGGAGTGGCTGGAGCCGCAGTTTGGCATCCGCGACGGTCAGTACTACCTGACCGAGCAGCAGGCTCAGGCGATTCTGGATCTGCGTCTGCAGAAACTGACCGGCCTTGAGCACGAGAAGCTGCTGGATGAGTATAAAGCGCTGCTGGATCAGATCGCCGGGTTGCTGCTGATTCTGTCGAGCGCTGAGCGTCTGATGGAAGTGATCCGCGAAGAGCTGGAGCTGATGCGCGATCAGTTTGGTGACGATCGTCGCACCGAGATTACCGCGAACAGCGCGGACATCAACATCGAAGACCTGATCAATCAGGAAGACGTGGTGGTGACGTTGTCGCATCAGGGCTATGTGAAGTATCAGCCGCTGAGTGACTACGAAGCGCAGCGTCGTGGTGGTAAAGGCAAGTCAGCGGCACGCATCAAGGAAGAGGACTTCATTGATCGTCTGCTGGTGGCCAATACCCACGATACGATTCTCTGTTTCTCCAGCCGTGGCCGTCTCTACTGGATGAAGGTTTATCAGCTGCCGGAAGCGAGCCGTGGTGCGCGTGGACGTCCAATCGTCAACCTGCTGCCGCTGGAAGCGAACGAGCGTATTACGGCGATTCTGCCGGTTCGCGAGTATACCGAAGGCTTCAATATCTTTATGGCGACCGCGCTGGGCACCGTGAAGAAGACCGCGCTGAAAGAGTTCAGCCGTCCGCGCAGCGCCGGCATTATTGCCGTGAATCTGCGTGACGACGATGAGCTGATCGGTGTGGCGCTGACCAACGGTAATGACGAAGCGATGCTGTTCTCCGCCGCCGGTAAAGTGGTGCGTTTCGCCGAGAGCGCTGTACGTGCCATGGGCCGAACCGCGTCAGGTGTTCGCGGTATCAAGCTGGCCGAAGGCGATCGCGTGGTTTCTCTGATTGTGCCGCGTGAAGAGGGTGCGATTCTTACCGTGACGCAGAATGGTTACGGCAAGCGTACCGCCAACAGCGAATACCCGACCAAGTCGCGTGCGACGCAGGGTGTGATTTCAATCAAGGTGACCGATCGTAACGGTTCGGTGATTGGCGCTGTTCAGGTGGTGGATAGCGATCAGATTATGATGATCACCGATGCCGGTACGCTGGTGCGTACCCGCGTTTCAGAAGTCAGCGTCGTGGGTCGTAATACCCAGGGTGTGATTCTGATCCGCACCGCAGAGGATGAGAATGTGGTCGGATTGCAGCGTGTCGCCGAGCCGGTTGAAGAGGAAGAGCTGGATTCAATCGACGGCAGCGTGGCGGAAGGCGAGGATGATATCGTGCCTGAAGCGGATTCTGACGATGAAGAGATTGCACCGGAAGCGGAAGATGAAGACGACGCGGCTGAAGACGACGAGTAAGTTGTCTGGCATAAGCTGAGGTTCGTTGCAGAAACGGCAGGTCAGGGGAAACCCGGCCTGCCGTTTTTTTGTATGGGGCGTTCGGCCGCAGATGGGTGTGGCGGTGAGGCCGCTGCGATCGAAAGGCCCGCCATGCCCGATCGCAAAGGATTCCCGCATCCCTGCGGATCGGCCACGCCATCCCTGGCGTGGACGCTTTGCTCTTCGGGCATGGCAGGCCTTTCTCGCCGGATAGGGTGTCGCTTCAGGCGGGTGAGTGCGCGGGCGGGAGGATGCGGATTCTTGTGGGTGTGGCGGTGAGGCCGCTGCGATCGAAAGGCTTTTCTCGGCGGGGTATGGTGTCGCTTCAGGCCGTTGCGATCGAAAGGCCCGCCATGCCCGATCGCAAAGGATTCCCGCATCCCAGCGGATCGGCCACGCCATCCCTGGCGTGGACGCTTTGCTCTTCGGGCATGGCAGGCCTTTCTCGCCGGGATAAGGTGTAGCTTCAGGCGGGTGAGTGCGCGGACTGGAGGATGCGGATTCTTGTGGGTGTGGCGGTGAGGCCGCTGCGATCGAAAGGCCTTTCTCGCCGGGATAGGGTGTTGCTTCAGCTTTTTCTCGCCGGGATGTGGTGTCACTTCAGCTCTTTCTTGCCGGGAAACGGTTTCGCTTCAGGCGGGGGATGGGGGACGTCAGGCGTGGCGGCAAAAGCTGTCCGAAAAGCGTCCCAAACTGCCTGCCGGGCCTTCCGCTGGCTGGCTTTTTTCGCCCGATGAAGCTAGTGTATGGGCAATAAAAATTGATGATGCGACTAACCTTGCCAACTGCGAGTTACCTTTGAAATATCCTGTCTCTTTCCGCACTACGCTTCGCATCTCGCGCTATCTTTTCCGCGCGCTGGCGCTGCTAATCTGGACGCTGGGCGCTGTTCTTACCGCGTTTTACATCATCAGCGTGCTGCACAATAAAGAGACGCAGGTTCGTCAGGAGTTTGCCAGCAATTACGGCACAATACAGTGGTATGTGCGGCACTCCGCCGACATGATGCGGGAGCTGAAATATATTACGGAGAACCGGCTGACGAATGCCAGCAACGGCATGGATGCGCTGACCGGCATGATCCCGGGTAAAACGACCCAGCCGCAGTTTACGCCGCTGTTTTCAGATGGCGACTGCACCGCCATGAGCAACACCTGGCGCAACTCACTCGACTCCCTCAGTTATTACATCAACTACTGGAAAAGTAACTTCGCCTCCTCGTATGAGCTGAACCGGGTGTTCTTTATCGGAGGGGAAAGCCAGTGTCTGGCTGACTTTACGATTGGCAGCAGCACCGCCGATCGGGAGCGCAGCCTGAAATCGCTGCGTGAGAATGTGCTGCGCTACCGTAACAGCAACGAAGAAGAGCGCCGCAACCCGATGTACTGGATCAACAGCAGTGCTCAGCCGGGTGTCGGCACCTTCTATATGGTGGTGCCGGTCTACGTGGCCAACAAGTTGCAGGCGCTGCTGGGCGTCGAACAGAATATCCGCCTGGATGAGTTTATTCAGCCGGGCAGTCTGCCGATCATCGCCTCAATTACCGACGAAAATTATCGTCCACTGCTCAATTCGCGCCGTGGCGGGCTGGGCTTCTCGCTCGACAGTCTGCCCGATGACAAAACCTGGTTCGGTTATCTGAATGGTTACCGTCAGCTGGTGCTGAAAAAGCCGCTGCCGCCTTCCGATCTCAACGTGGTGTGGTCGATACCCACCGACGTGATGATGGATCAGCTGAAGCTGATGATCATTAATGCGCTGCTGCTCAATGTGTTCAGCGCCATCATTCTGTTTACGCTCGCCTGGCTGTTTGAGCGCCGGATGTTCCTGCCCGCCGAGGAGAATGCGCACCGGCTGGAGGAGCATGAACAGTTCAACCGTAAGATTGTGGCCTCGGCGCCGGTGGGGATCTGTATTTTACGCACCAGCGACGGCACCAATATTCTGAGTAACGAGCTGGCGCACAATTACCTGACCCTGCTGACCCAGGAAGATCGCCTGCGGCTGAATGAGATTATCGGCGGCCAGCAGGTTAACTTTGTTGATGTGCTCACCGGCAGCAACACCAACCTGCAAATCAGCTTTGTCCATTCGCGCTATCGCAATGAGAACGTGGCGATTTGTGTACTGGTGGACGTGTCGGCCCGTGTCCGCATGGAGCAGTCGCTGCAGGAGATGGCCCATGCGGCAGAGCAGGCGAGCCAGTCGAAGTCGATGTTCCTTGCCACCGTCAGCCATGAGCTGCGCACGCCGCTCTATGGGATTATCGGTAACCTCGATCTGCTGCAGACCCGGCAACTGCCCAGTGGGATCGACTCGCTGGTGACGGCGATGAACAACTCCTCCAGCCTGCTGCTGAAAATCATCAGCGATATCCTCGACTTCTCTAAAATCGAGTCAGAGCAGCTGAAGATCGAGCCGCGTCCGTTTGCACCGCGTGAAATCGTGACCCACATCGTCGGCAACTATCTGTCGCTGGTGGTGAAGAAGCGGCTGACGCTCTACTGCTTTATCGAACATGACGTTCCGCAGGTGCTGGATGGCGATCCGCTGCGTCTGCAACAGGTGATCTCCAACCTGCTGAACAACGCCATTAAGTTCACCCACACCGGCTGTATTATCCTGCACGCCTACGTCTCGCAGGGCTATCTGGCTTTCCGGGTGCGCGATACCGGGGTCGGGATTCCGGCGAAAGAGCTGCCGCGCCTGTTTGATCCCTTTTTCCAGGTCGGGAATGGCGTGCAGCGTAATTTCCAGGGCACCGGGCTGGGACTGGCGATCTGTGAAAAGCTGATCAATATGATGGACGGCGACATTGAGGTCGACTCAGAGCCGGACATGGGCAGTCAGTTCATTGTACGTATTCCCGTCTACAAAGGGCAGAAGCCGTCGCTGATGCTGCTGGAGGATTTGCAGGAGAAGAAAATCTGGCTGGCGATGCGCAATGATTATCTGGCGGCGTTTATCACGCGTCAGATGCAGCAGCAGGGGATTCAGGTTGCGGATTATAACGGCAGACCGGGCCCCGACGATGTGGTGATGACCGATTATGAGCTGGAGATCGATCTACCGCTGCGGGCGCTGGTCACATTTGATGGATCGCATGTGGATATGCCGCGTGAACGTCAGCCTGGACGCTGGGTTCACTCGACCGCCACACTGCATGAAGTACCGGCGCTGCTGGCGCGTATCTATCGCATCTCGCTCGGCCACGACGCGGCAGATGCGCTGCTGCTGGCTGGCCCGGTGGAAGAGAAGATTCACAACGATGACATCATGGTTCTGATCGTCGATGACCATCCGATTAACCGCATGCTGCTTTCAGAACAGCTCGGCACGCTGGGGTATCAGGTGAAAACCGCCCAGGATGGCGTCGATGCGCTTAACGTGCTGAGCCGCAATGAGATCGACATCGTACTGACCGACGTGAACATGCCGAACATGGATGGATATCGCCTGACGCAGCGGTTGCGTCAGCTGGGGCATCTCTTCCCGGTCATTGGCGTCACGGCAAATGCGCTGGCCGAAGAGAAGCAGCGTTGTATGGACGCGGGCATGGATAACTGCCTGTCGAAACCGGTGACGTTAGATGTGCTGAAAAGCACGCTGGCAATCTATGCTGAGCGGGTGCGTAAAACGCGCATGAAGTAGGGCAGAGGGGAGGCGGTGCAGGCTGCACCGCCTCAGCGATCGATTAGTCTCTTTCGACCTGCGTCTGGCTGACAGAGGAGAGGTAGTTCAGCAGGGCGATATCGTTATCCACGCCCAGTTTCATCATCGCTGATTTCTTCTGGCTGCTGATGGTTTTGATACTGCGGTTCAGTTTCTTGGCAATTTCTGTCACCAGGAAACCTTCGGCGAACAGACGCAGCACTTCGCTCTCTTTCGGTGACAGGCGCTTGTCGCCGTAACCGCCCGCGCTGATTTTCTCCAGCAGTTTTGCCACGCTTTCCGGCGTATATTTCTTGCCTTTCTGCAGGGCTGCCAGCGCTTTCGGCAGGTCGGTTGGCGCGCCCTGTTTCAGCACGATGCCTTCGATGTCGAGATCAAGCACAGAGCTCAGGATCGCCGGGTTATTGTTCATCGTCAGAACAATAATGGAGAGATCCGGATAGTGGCGTTTGATGTATTTAATCAGCGTGATGCCGTCGCCATACTTCTCACCAGGCATTGAGAGGTCGGTGATCAGGACGTTAGCATCCAGCTTGGACAGATTGTTGATCAGTGCTGTTGAGTCTTCGAACTCACCTACAACGTTGACCCATTCAATTTGTTCCAGAGACTTTCGGATACCGAAAAGGACAATTGGATGGTCATCGGCAATAATTACATTTAAGTTATTCATCTTATTGGTTACCTTGCTGCAGCAGTTGATTGACGTAAGCGTCAATATCACTGGTGGTATTTGTAATGTTTGAATCGTCACACGCTTTAATGTGGTGTTCTAACTCTTCACAAAGCTGTTTGCCGGGAGACAGGTTGAGCATGGCAAACACGCCCTTCAGGCGATGCGCTGTCTGAGCAAGCGAGTCGTAGTCCTTTTCTGCTGACTCAGTATACAGTCTCTTCACATCAACCGGTACTGTCTCGGTAAACAGCTGGAAATAGCCGCCGCTCATCAGTGGCGTGGCTGTGTCGTCTTCCCTGTCATTATCCATCACATCATGCGACAGTTGCTTCTCAATCAGGGCCAGCAATGCATCCAGCAGCGCATTACTGAGATTGAAATTGACCCGATACTGCTGGTCGTTCAGTGCATGGTGACCGAGCTCATCTTCCGCCAGCAGCAGTGCCCAGCCGCTCAGCTTCGACGGATCGTCGGTTACCAGCACGTCGTGATCCTGTCCGGAAATACGCTCGTCCGGGGTGAGACAGCGCGCTCCCCAGTTTTCCAGATGGCGGCAGACGATTTTATGGACGTCCTCCACGGTGATCTCCACCAGGGCGGTGACCCCATCCAGAATTTTTTCCTCTTCTTCTTCCTGCTTCTGCTCCAGTGCCATCGGCAGCTGCATATTATAGCGGGTGCCGATATCCGCTTTCGCGACGATATCCAGACTGCCCCCCATCTGCTTGCAGAGCTGTTTACAGAGGAAGAAGGCCATGCCTGACGCCTGACCGTATCGATCCTGGCTGGTGTCGCCCAGGAACGGGAAATCGACATTCGCCAGCTCATCCACGGTCAGGCCCGCGCCGGTATCAACCAGTTCGATGATGAGTCTATCGGCCTGTTTATTCGCAACCTTAACTTCCAGGGTAATTTTTCCCCAGCGGGTGGTGGTCAGCGCATAGTGCATCAGGGTGGTCAGCACCTTACGCAGGGCGCGACGGTCGCCAAAGCGCATCTCATCATTGGCCAGATGGTTATTCACCACCAGTGACAACCCTTTGCGACGCATCAGCGGCAGGCTTTCCAGTGCGATCTCATCCAGCAGTTCCTGCAGGTTGAAGATGGTGGCATCCGGTGACCAGTCGTGCGCCTCCAGCCGGTTCAGCAGCACAATATCATCCACCAGCCGCGCCAGCCCCTGGCTCTCATCAAGCAGGTCGAGCACGGATTCATCGGCATCCCGCTGGCTGAGCTGCACCAGCTGCGCCACGATCTTCTCCAGCGGCTGATTCAGCGCATGACCGAGATTGTGCAGCAGCTGCTGCCGCATCTGATGGTTGCGATCCAGCACCTGCTGCGCTTTCTGCAGCTTCTTGTTCACCAGCAGTTCGCGATCCTGGTCACGCATCATAAACAGCTGGGTATGGGGTGAGAGCACGCTGCGGGCGTGGCGGATCTCATACACTTCGTTATTGATGGTAGCCTGCAGAACTCCCTGATGCTGGTCGGACATATTAATAATCTTCTGCAGATTGAGGTGCGGCAGAAGATGCTCTGCAATCTTGTTGCTCAGCAGGGTGCGGTTGCTGGCAAAGTCATAGACCAGCAGGCCCACCGGCAGGCTGCCCACAATCTCTTCATTCAGTACCCGAAGCGAGTCGAGTTCCGCGCTCTGGTTCTCACTGGGGCGCAGGGACTGCTGACGCAGCAGCATCACACCGCCCAGCGACAGCAGGAACAGCAGCAGGTTGATCAGCAGCGGCCAGAGCAGGTTGTGCAGCGTGTCGACGATCAGGCGGGTAATCGGCACCTGATAGACCAGCTGCAGCGGGGTGCTGGGCAGCGTGGCGGCAATCTCGACGTTCGGGTTAACCAGCGAGATGTGCGTATTTTCCACCTCCTGCTGTTCACTGCTGGCAGAGGGCAGTGAGCTGTCCTGACGCAGCTGGAAATTCTCCAGCGGCATATTCTGCGGCACCAGATCGTTCACCGGCAGATCAAAGGCGACCACGGTGGCCAGGTGGCCCGGCTGATTAAAGGTGGTGCGCAGCGTGAAGTAGTGATCGTTCTGGAAGGCGAGGTGACGCAGGGGCGAGAAGCTCTCACGCTCGTCCAGCGCGTTCGCCTGCTGCAGCATTTCTGCGCGACGGCTGTCCACCATTGAACTGATGGCGCTCTCTTTGTAGCGCGTTGCCATATCCTTTAGCGGCAGCGTGGAGATCATGATCAGGCTATTGTCCTGACCATTTAAAAAGTACATCGACCAGGTCGGGTTTTCCGCGCCCCAGAGCGTATCCAGATAGTTGGACATCCGCATGGTCATATCCAGCGTGCTGCTGTCATGCGATCCGAAGATAAGCGCTTCGGTCTTGCGGCGGGTTTTTTCCAGATAGTAGACGTCAGGACGCAGGCGCGTCTCCTGCAGGCTGCTGCCCGGAGGCGTTCCTGCCGCACTGGTGGAGAGGTTTTCATAGATCTGCCAGGTGGCAAAGCGATAGGCGTCGATACGCTTCTGAACGTCGCGGGCCAGATCGTCCATGGCATAGCGTTTTCCGGTGAGCCAGGCATTCACGGAGTTCTGCACCATAAAGCCCAGCGCCAGCAGCAGCACCAGATTGAAAACCACAAAAAAGCGGGTGACATTGCCGGATGTCAGTGGAAACTTATACAACATAGCGTGTCAGGTACCTGAATTATCGCGCAACTCTTCGCGCACTGGCGGCTACCACTAACAGCAGCAGGGCGATCACTAAAAACGCGCCGCTGAGGCTGATCCATTGCGAAATGAATCCGATTAAAGCCGGACCTGAGAGAATACCCGCATATCCCAGCGTTGTCATGGCAGAAATCGCCAGGTTCGCGGGCATATCCTGTTGATTCCCGGCAGCATTGAACAACATCGGCACCGTATTGGATAAACCAAAGCCGACCAGCAGGAAAGCCAGCAGGGCGATCTCCGGCCACGGCAGCCACACCGCCAGCGTCATGCCCGCTGCGGCGGTCAGCGCCCCGGTTATCATGACCGGATAGCGGCCAAAGCGCTGGATGATTTTATCGCCGCTGAACCGCCCCAGCGTCATTGCCACGGAGAAGGTGGCATAGCCGAGGCCGGCATAGGCCGTTGACATCGCCGGGTTCTGCAGCAGCAGCAGCGCGCCCCAGTCGAGCACCGCGCCCTCTGCCAGAAAGAGAATAAAGCAGAGCAGGCCGAGAAACGCCACCCAGCCACGGGGGATCACCAGCCAGGGCTGGTCGGGCTGATGGAGACGCTCATTCATTAATACCGGGATGCGCCATAACAACAGCAGCAGCATCACGGCCATCACCACCAGCGTAGCGGCCAGCGGAGAGAACGACTGGCTCAGCAGCAGGCTGACCGTCCCCGCACCCAGAATGCCGCCAAGGCTGAAGAAGCCATGAAAGCCGGACATCATCGGCTTACCCGCCGCCTGTTCAACCTGAACCGCCTGATAATTCATGGCGACATCCAGCATGCCCAGCCCGGCACCAAACAGCATCAGCGCGGCCGCCATTAGCAGATGCGAGTCCGCCGTGGCCAGCAGCGGCATCATGAGCAGCACTAACAGAGTGGAGAAGCACATCACCCGACGGCAGCCAAACCGCGCAACCAGCGTGCCGGTGACCGGCATCGCCGCCAGTGAACCGATGCCGAGACAGAGCAGCAACACACCCAGTGAGGCGCCGCTCAGCTGCAGACGATCACGGGCAAACGGCACCAGCGGTGCCCAGGCTGACATGCCTAACCCGTTGATCAGAAAGATGGTGCGGGTGCCCCAGTTCAGGCGGCTCTGCTGTTGATGTTGTTGTGCAGCGTCCAGTGCGGTCATAGGTCAGATTCATCAGTGATAAAGCGAAAAAGTGTAGCACCGGCCGGCAATCTGTGGCCGTCGCGCCTCTTATCAGCAGGGGTGCAGCACCCTCATCAATATGACAAAACCGGGAGTTTACCGATTTTTAATGCGCTGCGGATTTTTTCCAGAACTTTCCTGGCAGGGCGGGACGCCGCGCAGGTCGACTTAACTCAAATTTCAGTGCCGTTTTCAACGGGTTGTCTGCTTAAACGAAGCTGTCGGCTCGGTGGGAAATGCTGGCTGAATCGCATAACTAAAAAAATCTTTTCAGTGCCCTGAAGTTCTCAGGGTGGCGATATTTAGCCGTTTTATGACATTTATGGAAACATCCCGCCACAAATTGACATGAAAAATCAAGGGTAAAGCGTTTTTTCGTGAACGTTTTATAGCAAGACTGACTTATGTAATAAAGATTAAATCATAATTAAATCTGTACATTGGTGTTGATTTTCAGCACGTTTAGGATAAAAGTTATTTTGTCAGAACCGCTACGTTTCGCGTCCGTCTGTACAACTTAATCTAACAATAAAAGCGTTTTTTTCTGCCCGGACCAAGGTATCTGGTGCCGCTTGGCTTTGCCCTTACTGCATACACCAGGTTAACGCGCTCGCTGTTTTTCAGTGGGTGAAACTAAGTGTGAATACCGTAAACGTAAAATAAATTTATGTTTATGGATTCAGTATATTAGATAATCTGGTGGAGTAGAGGTTACAAATGGCAGAACTCACGCAAGGCCGTGTAGACATCATCTCGCGCGAAAACGGCACGCTCATCTCGCAGGCCACTCCCGGTTCATCACAATCCATTAACCTCACCGAGCCCAGCGTCGTGCGCATCAATGGCACCCGCGAACTGGTCACGCAGTATGAGCGCCAGGGAAATGACCTGGTCCTGCACATGCGTGACGGCAGTACCGTCCGCTATCAGAAATTTTTTGTTGATGATGCCGAGGGTAATCACAGTGAGCTGGTGTTCGATGATGGGGTCAATCCACCGGAACATGCCCTGTTCCCGCAGACCGCAGAAGGCACTGAACTGGCCTCCGGTTCCGTCACACCAACCTACGAATCACTGGAGAGCGTCGAGCCGCTGCTGCTGGCCGATAACACCAACGCCTCGATGGGTGTGATCACCGCGGGCGGTCTCGGCGTACTTGGCTTAGCCGGGCTGGCCGTGGGTCTGGGGGGTGGCGGCGGAGGCGGTGGCGGCGGAAATGACGGCGGCAGCGATCCCGGTACGAATCCCGGCACGGATCCTGGTACCGACCCCGGCACTGACCCCGGCACGCCGGGCACGCCGGGCAGCCCCGCCATCACGCTCAACACCTTTGCCGGCGATAATGTGCTGGATAATGCCGAAAAAACCACCGATCAGTTGCTGAGCGGTTCCACCAGCAATGTCGAGGCGGGACAGGTTGTCACGGTGACCCTGGGCGGCCAGACCTACAACACGACGGTGGGCGCTGACGGCAGCTGGAGCGTGACCGTGCCTGCTGCCGCGCTGGCGGCCCTGGCCGCCGGCTCTGCCACGATCGCAGTCAGCGTGACAAACGCAGCAGGCACCGCCGCCAGCGGGTCGCTGCCCATTACCGTGGCTGCTGCCGATCCGGGCACCCCTGCGACGCCCGCCATCAGCCTGAATCCTTTCGCCGGCGATAACGTGCTGGATAACACGGAAAAAACCACCCCGCAGACCTTATCCGGCAGCACCAGCAATGTCGAAGCCGGACAGATTGTTACCGTCACGCTCGGCGGTCAGACTTACAGCGGCACCGTTGCCGGTGATGGCAGCTGGAGCGTGACCGTGCCTGCTGATGCGCTCGCAGCGCTGGCATCAGGCACCACCACGGTGACGGCCACGGTCGCGAATCAGGCCGGTGCCTCCGCCAGCGGCAGCCTGAGCGTCAGTGTTGCAGCCCCTCTGACCCAGCCGGGGACGCCGGTCATTACCATCGATCAGTTTGCCGGCGATGACATTCTCAGTAATCCGGAGAAAAACAGCGCCCAGACGCTGAGCGGTTCCACCACCAATGTGGAAGCGGGACAGGTTGTCACGCTGACGCTGGGTGACCAGACCTACAGCGCTGTGGTCGATGCCCAGGGCAACTGGAGCATTGCGCTGCCGCCTGCCGCGCTGAATGCCCTGGCCGCCGGAACGGTCACGATCTCCGCGGTGGTCACCACCCAGGCGGGCATTGAGGCCAGTGAAAACCGCGCGATCAGCGTCGATACGCCCGCCGTGCCGGGCGCGCCCGCCCTCACGCTGGATGATTTTACCGGCGACAATCAGCTGACTAACGCAGAAAAAACCAGCGATCAGACCGTGACCGGCAGCACCAGCAATGTTGAAGCCGGACAGATTGTTACCGTCACGCTGGGCGGTCAGACCTACAGCGGCAGCGTGGATGCGCAGGGCAACTGGAGTGTCACGCTGCCCCAGGCGGCCCTGAGCGCCCTGGCGGCCGGTGAAACCACGCTGACGGTGTCAGTCAGCGATGCAGCCGGTAACACCGTGACCAGCAGCCTGCCGATTACGGTAGAGACCCCGGTGACACAGCCGGGCGACGTTACCCTGACCATCGATCAGTTCGCCGGGGATGACATCCTGAGCAACGACGAAAAAGGCACGGCGCAGACTCTCTCAGGCAGCACCACCAATGTCGAAGCGGGTCAGACGGTAACCGTTTCCCTGGGGGGACAGACTTACCTCGGCACCGTGGATGGCAGCGGAAACTGGAGTGTGATTATCCCGGCCGCCGCCCTGAGCAGCCTGTCTGCGGGCAGCAATGCCATCAGCGTCACGGTCAGCAACCTCGCCGGGGCAACCGGCAGTGAAACCCGCGATATTGCGGTGGAAGCGCCCGCCACTGAACCTGGCGTGCCGGGGCTGATCCTGAATGATTTTGCCGGCGATAACCTGCTGAGCAACGACGAGAAGACGGTCGACCAGGCGGTCAGTGGCACCACCACCAATATCGAAGCCGGGCAGGTGGTCACGGTCACACTGGGCGGCCAGACCTACAGCACCACCGTGCAGCCGGATGGCAGCTGGAGCGTCACGGTGCCCGCCACGGCGCTCTCCGCGCTGGCAGCGGGCACGACCACGCTGACGGTTGCCGTCAGCAATGCGGCGGGCGACAGCGTGACCGCAACCCAGCCGATCACGGTAGACGCCCCGGCGACGCAGCCGGGGGCCGCCACGCTGACCCTCGACGCCTTTGCCGGGGATGACATCCTCAGCAACAGCGAAAAAGCCAGCGACCAGCTGCTGACCGGTACCACCACCAATATCGCAGAGGGCCAGCAGGTTACCGTCACCCTGAACGGGGAAACCTTTACCGCCACGGTCGGCGCGGATGGCAGCTGGAGCCTCACGGTGCCGGCCAGTTCACTGGCGGCGCTGGCGGCAGGCAGCGCCACCCTGAGCGCCACGGTGACGGATCCGGCAGGGAACCCGATCAGCGAAACGCGTGACTTCCTGGTGGAGTCCGCGGGCACCGCACCAGGCAACCCGACGCTGACCCTGAATGCCTTTGCGGAAGACAACGTGTTAAGCAACGAGGAGAAGCTGGAGGCGCAGGCCATCTCCGGCAGCACCACCAACGTCGAGGCGGGCCAGATTGTGACGGTCACGCTGGGTGGACAGAGTTACAGCGGAACGGTCAGCGCTGACGGCAGCTGGAATATTGCGATTCCGGCCGATGCGCTGGGCGCCCTGGCAGCAGGCCCGGCCTCACTGGTGGTGACGGTCAGCAATGCGGCCGGTACCTCTGTCAGCGACACGCTGGGTATCGTCGTTGAAGCCCCGGTGACCGAACCGGGCCAGCCCGTCATCACACTCAATCAGTTCGCCGGTGATGATGTGCTGAGCAACGACGAGAAAGCCAGCGACCAGCTGCTGAGCGGCAGCACCAGCAATGTTGAGGCGGGCCAGGTGGTGACGGTGACGCTGGGCGACCAGAGTTACAGCGCCACCGTCGGGGCCGATGGCAGCTGGAGCCTGACCATCCCCTCCAGCGCCCTGGCCGCCCTGGCGGCGGGCAACGCGACCTTCAGCGCCAGCGTAACCACCCAGGCGGGTGTGGTCGCCAGTGAAGATCGGGTCATTGTGGTCGAAGCCTCACCAGAGCCGGGCGCACCAACGCTGACGATCGCTGTTTTTGCCGGCGACGACCTGCTCGACAACAGCGAAAAAGCGCTGGACCAGACGTTGTCAGGCAGCACCAGCAACGTAGAGGCGGGCCAGACGGTCACCCTCACGCTGGACGGGCAGACCTACAGCACCACCGTTCAGGCGGATGGCAGCTGGAGTCTGCCGATCCCGTCCGCTGCGCTGAGCGCACTGGCGGCGGGCACCACCACCCTGGTCGCCAGCGTAACCACGGCGGCGGGCGTTTCAGCCAGCGGCAGCCGGGATATCAACGTCGCGCCTGCCGCAGGCGAACCGGGCGTGCTCACCATCGCTGAACCACTCAGTCTCGACGGTTTCCTTAACCAGCAGGAGGCCGCCAGCGATCTGATCATCAGCGGCTCTGCTCTGGGCGTTAATCCCGGCCAGACGGTGCTGGTAGCCTTCAACGACAACACCTACAGCGCGGTGGTAAACAGCAACGGCTTCTGGAGCGTCACCGTTCCGGCCAGCGACCTCACCGGCATCACCGACGGGACAAAACTGATCTCCGCGACGGCCACCGATGCCAGCGGAGCGCTGCTGACCGACGCCGCCCAGCTCAATGTGGTGGTGAACACGCTGCCGCAAATTACCCTGGATGAGAGTGCGATCAGCGATGGCATTCTGAATCAGGCGGAAGCGGGCAGCGACCTGACGATCGGCGGAAACACCGGTAAAGCCGTGCCGGGCCAGCAGGTCACCCTGGAACTCAACGGGAAAACCTACAGCACCACGGTGAATGAGGACGGCAGCTGGAACCTGACGCTGCCCGCCGCCGATCTCGCCTTACTGCCGCAGGGCGCTAACACGCTGACACTGACCGCGATCGATGAGGCGGGTAACCGTGTTGACCAGACGCTGGACTTCAGCGTCGATACCCTGCCACCGAATCTGATTGTGGCGGCGGTGGCAGGCGGAGATGGCATTCTTAACGGCGCTGAAGTGGCGGCGGGCGTGCCGGTCAGCGGTTCAGGTGCCGCGCCGGGCGATGTCGTCTCGGTCACGCTGAATAACCTGATCTACAGCGCCACGGCAGATGCACAGGGCAACTGGACGGTGGATCTGCCCGCGGAGGATCTGCAGGCGCTGGCTGAGGGCAGCAGTTACACGCTGGTGGTCACCCTGACGGATGCCAGCGGCAATACGGTCAGCCAGTCGCAGACGCTGGCCGTCAGCACCCTGTCGCCGGACGTGTCAGTTAACGCGCCGGGCGGTGACGTTGTGCTGACCAGTAATGAACTGACCCAGCCGCTGCTGATCAGCGGAACAGGCACCCCGGGCGATCAGGTCACGGTTGAGTTAAACGACAAAACCTACAGCGCGCTGGTTGACGACAATGGCAACTGGAGTGCGCAGGTGCCGGTGGCCGATCTGGGCACGCTGACCAGTCAGACCTACCCGGTGACGGTCACCGTGACCGATCCGGCGGGCAACAGCAGCGTAGAGAACACGTCACTGCGGGTTGCCACCGCAGTGCCTGCGCTGACGCTGGATGCGATCAGCGACGATGGCGTCATCAACGTCATCGATGCACAGCAGCCGCTGATCGTCAGCGGAAGCGGCGACGCGGGCGATACGATCAGCGTGACGCTGAATAACCAGACCTACACCGCCGTCGTGGCGGAGGGGGGCCGCTGGAGCGTCACCATTCCGTCATCCGACCTGGCCGCTGTTCCTGACGGAACACAGCCGCTGGCAGTGGTGGCGACGGATGGTGACGGGAATACTACGCTGATCAACAGTGCTCCGATCTTTGCGACCACGCCGCCGCAGCTGACCGTCTCCACACCGGGCAGTGATGGTTACATTAATATCGCGGAACATAGCCAGGATCTGACGATTGACGGGCGCGGAGGCGTGCAGGGCGACACGGTTTCGGTGAGTTTCAATGGCGAAACCTACACTGCCACCGTGGATACCAGCGGCGCGTGGCAGGTTACAGTGCCTGCGGCGGTCGTTAGCCAGCTGGGCGATGCCCGCTATCCGGTGGATGTAGTGCTCAGCGACGCGTATGGCAACAGCAGCAGCGTCGCCTCCAGCGTGACGGTACTGGCGGCCGCATCGCCGGTCCTGACCCTGGATCCTGTGACCGGCGACAACCAGATCGACAGCGCGGAACAGCGTGTTGATACACTCATTACCGGCAGTGTGACCGGCGTACCGGCAGGCCAGCCGGTTGTGGTAACCATCAATAACCAGTCTTATGATGGCGTGGTGCAGGCAAACGGAAGCTGGAGCGTGACGCTGCCTGCCGGATCGCTGGGAGGCGCGGGCGACAAGCCCTTTACCGTGGCGATCACCGATGTGGCCGGCAACCCGGCGCAGCCCGCGCAGGGGCTGATCACCGTGGTCACCAGCGACACGCCGCTGCTGTCGATTGCGCCGATAAGTGAAGATAACGCGCTGAATGCACTGGAAGCGCAGAGCGATCTGATCCTCAGCGGCAGTTCCGCCAGTCTGCCTGAAGGCAGCCCGGTCAGCGTGACGCTGGTGCCGGGCGGGACCGTTTACAGCACCACCATCGATCCGGACGGTAACTGGACGGTTACCGTGCCCGCCGCCGATCTGGCGAACCTGTCGCAGGGTGACACCACGGTGACCGTTACTTCCGGCGACGTGCAGAGCAGCCAGACGCTGCTGGTGGCAACCACACCGCTGGCAGCCCCGCAGATTGATACCCCCTTCACTGACGGCATCCTCAGCAATAACGAGGTCACCGCGCCGCAGACCCTGACCGGTTCCGTCACGGAAGGCCAGGCCGTCAGCGTCACTCTGGGCGGCGTCAGCTATCCGGCAACGGTCGCGGCGGATAACACCTGGAGCGTCACGCTGCCGCCGGAAGCGCTGCAGGCCCTTGCTCAGGGCAGCAACCCGATTACCGTAACGGTGAGCGATAGCGCGGGTAACAGCACCAGCATCAGTGAACCGCTGACGGTGGATACCGGCACACCGGCGCTGACCGTGAACCCGATTGCCACCGATGGCGTCATTAACGCGGCGGAAGCCGACGCCGACCTGATCGTCAGCGGTACCGCTGCGCCGGGCAGCAGCGTCAGCCTTCTGCTGGGCGGCGAAACCTATAACGCCGTCGTGGCCGCCGATGGCAGCTGGAGTGCAACGCTGCCCACCGCCGATCTGAGTCAGCTGGCCGATGGCCGTTACGATCTCAGCGTCACCGTAACTACCGTGGGCGGCAACGTCGCCACCACGCCGGTGCCGGTTACCGTCGACACCAGCGTGCCGGACTTCAGCATCAATCCGCCAGCGGGTGATGGTGTGCTGAACCTTGCTGAACAGGCGGCCGGGTTCAGTTTCAGTGGTGCAGGCAGTGAGGGCGACCAGGTCAGCCTGACCCTGAATGGCGTGACCTACACCGGCACCGTCGGCGCAGACGGTCTCTGGACTCTGGCCGTGCCGCCTGCGGCACTGGCCGGTCTGGCCAGCGGCAGCAGCTATCCGGTTGTGGTGACGGTGACCGATGCTGCCGGTAACAGCAGCAGCCAGAACAGTTCGCTGACCGTCGACACGACGCCGCCTCCGCTGGTGGTTGCGCCGATCAGTGAGGATAACGCGCTGAGCGTCGGCGAACTGGCAGAGCCGCTGGTGGTCAGCGGCAGCGGACAGAACGGCGACCTCGTGACGGTTCAGCTTAATGGTCAGACTTACAGCACCACCGTCGGAGTGAACGGTCAGTGGACGCTGGAGATCGCGTCTGGCGATCTGGCAGCGCTGCCGTCCGGCCCGAATCCCGTCACGGTGACCGAAACGGACGCCAGCGGAAATCAGAGCAGCCAGGTGGTGGATCTCAATGTAGCCACCTCGCCAGCGGTGCAGCCGGAACTGAGCGTCGACAGCAGCACCTTTGCCGGTGACGGTATCGTCACCGCCGCGGAGCAGTTACAGCCGATTACCCTGCGCGGCAGCAGCCTCAACGTCGAGCCGGGTCAGCAGGTCACGGTTTCACTGAACGGCACCGATTACAGCGGGGTGGTTGAGGCAAGTGGCAACTGGAGCATCATTCTGCCAGCGGGCGCGCTGGCGGATCTGGGCGAGGGTAGTCAGACGCTGATTGTCAGCGTGAACAATGCCGTCGGTAACAGCGCCAGCGCGCCGCTTAACTTCAGTGTGGACAACACACTGCCCGCGATTGCGCTGGCACCCGTCAGCGACGATAACTATCTGAATGCAGGCGAGCTGAACGGCCCCGTCGTCGTCAGCGGCAGCAGCAGCGGTCTGCCTGCGGGAAGCCTGGTCACCGTTGATGCCAACGGGACGCCGTTCACCACCACGCTTAACGCCGATGGCAGCTGGAGCCTGACATTACCGGCAGGCACCTTCAGCGGCGTGGCGGATGGGCCGCAGACCCTGACCGCCACCGTCAGCGATGCAAACGGCCAGCCGCTGGCGACCACTGACACCACCCTGACGGTCGTGGCCAGCGCGCTGCCGGTCGCGACACCGGGCGTGGCCTTTGATGATGGCATTGTGAATAGCGGGGAAGCCGCAACCGGGGGAGCTATCACCGGTAACACCGGCGTAACGGGTGACGGTCAGACGGTCAGCATTACCCTGGATGGTGTCAGCTACAGCGGCACGGTCGATGCTGCGGGCAACTGGCAGGTCACGGTTCCGGCTGGCGCACTCGCTGCGCTGCCGCAGGGCGACACGGCTTACAGCGTGGTAGTCAGTGATGTGGCGGGCAACAGCAGCCAGGCGACAGGCACGCTGCGGGTCGATACGCTGCCGCCGGTGCTGACCGTTGTCACGCCGTCCGACGGCATCATCAACGCCGCTGAAAGTCAGCAGCCGCTGACGCTGAACGGCAGCAGCGAAGCCAATGCACTGATTGTGGCCAGCTTCAACGGCACCAGCCTGAGCACCACCGCTGACGCCAGCGGCAACTGGTCGCTGACGCTGCCCGCCACCGTCTACAGCGGGCTGGTTAACGGCAGCTATCCACTGACGGTTACCGCCAGCGATGCGGTTGGCAACGCCACCACCACCAGCCGCGATCTGGCGCTGAAAGTGGAGGCGGGCACGCTGCCCACGCTGGCCCTGGATGCCTTTGCCGGCAACAATGTGGTCGATGGCGCGGAACGCCTCACCGACCAGCGGCTGAGCGGCACGACAACCAATGTCGAGGCGGGCCAGCTGGTGACCGTCACGCTTGACGGAACGGTCTACAGCGCCGCCGTACAGGCCAGCGGGGCCTGGAGTCTGATTGTGCCAGCCGGCGCGCTGGCTGCGCTTGCCGATGGCAGCGCCACATTTACCGTGGCGGTCAGCGACGTGGCGGGTAACACCACCACCAGCAACCTCGCTTTTGACGTCAACAGCAACGCGTCTGGTCTGGCGCTGGATGCCATCAGCGAAGATAACTACCTCAATGCGCAGGAGCTGAGTCAGCCGCTGATAGTCACCGGCACCGCGGTAAACGTGCCGGCGGGCAGTACCGTCACGCTGCTGTTCAACGACACCGCTTACACCGCCCAGGTTTCGGCCAGCGGGCGCTGGAGCGTTATCGTTCCGGCGGAGGCACTGACGGCGCTCGCCGATGGACCTTACACGCTGACGGTTACCGCGACCGATAGCGGCGGAGCAACCCTCAGCAGCGAAGCTACGCTCAGCGTGCTGGCGACCGGCCTGCCGGAACCGCTCATCGTCTCGGCGTTTGGTGATGGCGCGCTCAACAGCAGCGACGTTACCGCGGCACAGAGCCTGAGCGGCACCACCGGCGTAACGGGCGATGGACAGAGCGTCAGCGTGCTGCTGAATGGCGTGACCTACACCGGCACCGTCGACGGCAATGGCAACTGGCTGGTGACCGTTCCCGCGACGGCGCTGGCTGACCTGCCGGAAGAGATCCTCAGCTACACCGTCACGGTGCAGGATGCCGCCGGTAACACAGGCAGCACCCAGGGCAGCGTCACGGTGGATCTGACGCCACCGACGCTGACGCTGGCGGCCGTCGCGGATGATGACATTGTGAATATCGCAGAGAGCACCGGACCGATCGTGCTCAGCGGGACGACCAGCGCCGAAGCCGGACAGACGGTCTCCATCACCCTCAACAACCAGCGCTATACCACCACCGTGACTCAGGATGGCGACTGGAGCCTGACGCTGCCAGCCGGTGCGCTGGCCGGTATCCCGGCCGGGGCCTATACCCTGACGGTAACGGTCAGTGATGCGGCGGGTAATCCGGTGACGGAAACCCGTGACATTACGCTGGCGACCGGCGCGCTGTCGGTGACGATTGATACCCCGTTCGGCAACGGTTATCTGAACCAGAGTGAGACCGGGGTCAGTCAGACCCTGAGTGGCAGCACCGGCGTCACCGGTGAGGGGCAGACGGTCACCGTCTCCCTGGGTGGCGAAGACTATCCCGCCACGGTGGATGCACAGGGCAACTGGACGCTGACCCTGACGCCGGAGGCGGTGCAGACGCTGGACGAAGGGGTAAATACTCTGGTGGTGAATGCCAGCGATGGGGCCGGAAACAGCGGTTCGCTGACCAGTGCGGTCACGGTGGATCGGACGCCGCCTGCGCTGAGCCTGGACCCGATCAGTGACGATAATATTGTTAATTCTCTGGAAGTGCTGGAAGCCGTCACCATCAGCGGCAGCGCGTCAGCGGAGGATGCCGGACAGACGGTCATCGTCACTTTCCAGAACAGTAATTACACCACTCTGGTGCTCTCTGATGGCAGCTGGCAGGTGACGCTGCCGGCCAGTGTGATGCAGGGGCTGACCGATGGCGGCTACCCGGTCAGCGTGACGCTGACGGACGCGGCAGGCAACAGCAGCAGCGCGACCACCACCCTGACGCGTGATGCAGACAGTGCCGGCCTGCCGACCCTGACGATCGGGCCGATCAGCGGCGACAATTTCCTGAATCAGGCTGAGTCGCTGCAGGATCTGAGCATCAGCGGCAGCAGCACCAATCTGGCCGAGGGCCAGCTGGTCACGGTGACGCTGAACAACGTTGAGTACAGCGGCACGGTGACTCAGGATGGCAGCTGGACGGTAACCGTGCCGGCCGCCGATCTGGGCGCGCTGCCGGATGGCGATCAGCTGCTGGTGGTGGTCTCTGCGGATGCCGCCGGCAACCCGGCCAGCAGCAGCGCCTCACTGGTGGTGCTGGCCAGCGCCCAGGCGCAGCCAACGCTGACCCTGGACGTGGTGGCTGGGGATGATGTGATCAATGCCAGCGAGGCCGCCGCGGATGTGGTGGTCAGCGGTAGCAGCACCCAGCTGGCAGCGGGCACCCCGGTGACCGTGTCGTTTAACGGCACGGACTATGAGACGACGCTGGACGCTGACGGCAACTGGACGGTGATTCTTCCCTCCACCGCCTTTGCCGGCGTGACGGCGGGCAGCACGGAGACCCTTACCGTGACCGCCAGCGACATTGCCGGGAATCCGGCCACCGCCAGCCAGACGGTGACGTTCAGCACCACACCGCCAGCACTGACGGCGATCACCGTCAGTTCGGGTGACACCCTGAACTTTGCAGAGTCGCTGGAGGATATCAGCGTCAGCGGTTCCACCACGGGGGCCCTGCCGGTGACGGTGACGCTGAATAATGTCAGCTACACCACCACGGCCGATGCCGACGGTAACTGGTCCGTCACCATCCCGTCAGCCGATCTGCAGCAGCTTGCAGATGGTGCTAACGCGATCGCGGTTTCCGTCACCGACGCGGCGGGCAATACCACCACGGATACCACCACCTCGCTGGACGTGGCGTTTAATACGCTGCCTGCGCTGACGCTGGATACGCCGTTTGGCGATGCGCTGGTCAGTGCTGCTGACGCTGCGGGCGCGCTCACGCTGAGCGGCGACAGCACCAATCTGCCGGAGGGCAGCCTGATTAGCATCACCATTGGCGGGCTGGATTTCAGCACCACGACCAATGCCAGCGGCAACTGGACGCTGAATCTGGCCGCGGGTGCGCTGTCAGGGCTGGACGATGGCGTGACCGACGTGGTGGTGAGTGCCACCGATGCGGCGGGCAATCCGGCCCAGGTGACCGCCGGGGTTGAGATCCTGCAGGCTGCGCCGGATAACGCCACCTTTGACAGCACGTTGTTCGGCGACAACATCATTAACATCAGTGAAGCGGGTGTCGTTCAGCTTGTCACCGGGACATCGGACCCTCTCCCGGGCCAGACCCTGAGCGTGACGGTGGGCGATCAGAACATCCCGCTGTCCGTGACGGTGGATGCCAGTGGCAACTGGACGGCCAGCCTGACGCCAGAGGTGATCGCCAGCCTGGGGGCGGGTGAACAGACGCTGACCCTCACCACCACCGACCGGGCAGGCAATACCAGCGTCACGACCCAGACATTTGTCTCGGCGATTACGCCGATTGCGGCGCCCACGCTGGACACGCCCTTTACCGATGGAAGGCTGAATGCGGATGAGGCGGCCGCAGGGGGTTCACTGAGCGGCGCGGTCAGCATTGATAACGCGGCGTCGGTGACGGTAAATGTGAATGGCTCCGTCTACGCCGCCCAGCTCAGCGAGGATGGGACGCGCTGGTCGCTGGCGCTGTCACCGGCGCTGTTGCAGTCCCTGCCGGATGGCAGCTGGCCGGTGACGGTGACCGTCACCGATGAGGTCGGCAATATTGCCAGCACCAGCGGCAGCCTGCTGGTCGCCGTTAACGCGCTGCCGGACGTCACGCTGAACCTGCCGTTCGGGGATGGTGCGCTGAATGCTGAAGAAGCGCTCAGTGAACAGACGCTCAGTGGCACC
The DNA here is from genome assembly GCF_011800365.1 of Pantoea sp. EKM103V. Classification (NCBI taxonomy): domain Bacteria; kingdom Pseudomonadati; phylum Pseudomonadota; class Gammaproteobacteria; order Enterobacterales; family Erwiniaceae; genus Pantoea; species Pantoea sp. EKM103V. Next base: position 213,118 of record NZ_JAALFQ010000003.1, read on the forward strand.
ACCGGCATTACCGGTGCCGGGCAGACGGTCTCGGTACTGATTTCAGGCTTTAACGGCGATGCGCCGCTGACGGCCACGGTGCAGGACGATGGCAGCTGGTCTCTGGCGCTGTCGCCTGCGCAGTTAAGCACCTTCACCAGCGGGGCGCACACCATCACCGTGACCGCCACCGATGTCGCCGGTAACAGCGACACGACGGCGCTGAGTGTGGTAACGGAAGTGGCGGTGCCGGTGCCGACCTTCAGCCCGGATGCCTTTGGCGGCGACGGCCTGCTTAACATCAGTGAAGCGGCGGCTGGCGTGACCCTGACCGGCACCACCGGCAGCGTCGGGGCAAACCAGGCGGCCAGCATTACCGTTGATTTCAATGGCAGCCGTTATTCGGGTGTCGTTGACAGTAACGGGAACTGGCGCGTCACGATCCCTGCTAACGCGCTGAGTGCCCTGGATGATGGCGCGCAGACGCTGACGGTGAACGTGGTGGATGCGGCAGGCAACAGCGCCTCGGCGCAGCTGCCGTTCACCGCCGATCTCAGCGCACCTCAGCCTGTGCTCAATCCGGACTACTTCGGGGGCTATGTTAATGCGGCTGATGTGGCAGGCGGCATTACCCTGGGCGGCACCACGGGTGTCAATGAGACGGTGCAGCTCACGCTGGCAGGCACAGTCTATACCGCGACTGCGGATGAGAACGGCAACTGGTCGGTGCCGCTGACGACGGCGCAGCTTTCCGCGCTGGCGGATGGCACCTATCCGGTCCTCATCACGGCCACGGACGCGGCGGGTAACAGCACGACGCTTAACAGCGCCTTTGTGCTGGACAAAACCCCACCCGTGCTCACTGCCTCGGCGTTCACCGGCGACAACGTGCTGAACTACGCGGAGAGCATTCAGCCGCAGACGCTCACTGGCACCGCAACGGGAGCAGGGACGGGCGCAGTGGTCACCGTCTCGCTGAATGATACCCCGCTTGGCACGGCGATAGTGGCGGCCAACGGCAACTGGAGTCTGACGCTGACGCCAGAGCAGATGGCCACCTTCGGGCCTTCCACCACGCTGGCCTTGGCGGTGACCGATCTGGCAGGCAACCTCGCCACCGGCTCCGTTCCGCTGACGGTCGATCTGACCCCACCGCCAGGTCCGCTGGTGACCTTAGGCACCGTGTCGGGCGATAACATCATCAGCACCCAGGATGTCGCGGGGGGCGTGGTGGTGAGTGGCACCTCGGCCAATCTCGGCACCGGGGGCGCGGTGACGGTGGTGATCAATGGCACGAGCTACCCCACCACGCTGGATGCCTCAGGCAACTGGTCAACGGCGACCCTGCCGGTCAGCGCGTTTGGCGAAACAGATGGCAGTGCGACCGTCACGGTGAATGCGACGAACGGCACGGATACCGTCAGCGTCAGCAATAACATCGCGATTGACCTGACGCCACCGACGCTGAACCTGGATAACTTTGCAGGCGACAATCAGGTCAACGGCAGTGAAAGTGCCACCAGTCAGACCATCAGCGGCACCGCCGATGTCAGCGAAGCCGGCCGCACGGTGGTGGTGACCTTTAACAACAAAACCTACAACGCGGTGGTGCAGGGGGATGGCAGCTGGTCGGCCACGGTGCCCGCCAGTGATATGCAGGCGCTTACCAGTGGCAGTTCGCTGCAGATCACCGCGCAGCTGGCGGATGTGGCGGGCAACGTGACTACGGCGACACAGACGGTCACGGTGGATACCGGGGCGCCCGTGTTGCAGGTGGATGCCCTGGCGGGCGATAACGTCCTCAATGCCACGGACCTGGTGACCACGCAGGTGCTCACCGGCAGTGCGCAGGGCGCAGAAGGCCAGACCATCGGCCTCTACCTGGGCGATGCCGCACCGATTGCCACCGCCATTGTCGGAGCCGACGGCCGCTGGAGTATCGATCTGACGCCGGAGGTGCTGACGAACCTCACTGAGGGCGCGCTGGTCTTTGGCGTGCGGGTCAGTGACACCGCCGGGAACCAGACGGATGCCACGCTGACGGTCAACAAAGTGGTCAACAGTGCGCTGACGCTGGTCGTCGATTCGGTCTTCGGCGACGGCACACTCAGCGCGCTGGATACCACGGTGGCGCAGACCATCTCCGGGGTGGCGACCTCGGCGGGCGTCGGTGCGACGGTCTCCGTGGTGCTGGGCGGTACGACGCTCTCGGCAGCGGTGGGGCAGGATGGTAAATGGGCTATCGTGGTGCCGCCGTCGGTGCTGGGTCTGTTAAACGATGGTCAGCTGGCCGTTGACGTCACGCTGACGGATGCGGCAGGCAACACCCGTACCGTGGGTGAAACCGTCACCGCGATTGTCGATGCGGTGCCGGTCGTCGGCGCGCTCACCGGGCTGTTTGGCGGTGATAACCTGCTGAACATCGCGGAAGCCGCAGCCGGACAGGTGGTGGGTGGCGTCATCGACAATGCGGCGGTGGGTTCACAGGTCACCGTGACCCTGGGCAGCAGAAGTTACAGCACTACCGTGCAGGCGGGCGGTGCCTGGAGCGTTAACCTGCCGGCCAGCGATCTCACCTCGCTGCTGGATGGCAACCTGACGCTGGGCGTCAGCGTCCGGGATGTGGCGGGTAACGTCGCCTCCAGCAGTGCTACGGTCGGCATCTTCACCCAGACGCCATCCATCTCGCTGACTTCGCTGTTCGGGGATGGGGTGCTTAATCTGGCGGATATCGCGACCGGGCAGGTGATCAGCGGGGTGGTAAACAACGTCGCCCAGGGCAGTGTCGTCACACTCTCGGTGGGGAACAGCCAGCTGACGGCTACCGTCGGCGCGGGCGGGGCCTTCAGCGCCACGGTCACACCGGATATCCTGGGCACCCTGGCGCAGGGGAACCTGACGGTAGGGGCATCGGTGACCGATGCGGCGGGTAACACCGCCAGCACCAGCGCCGGCATCCGCGTCGACACGCTGCTGCCGACCATCACCATCAATCCGCTGTTTGGTGACGGTCTGCTGAACGTGGCGGATGCGCTGGTCACCCAGGTGATCGGCGGCGTGGTGGGCGGCGCGGAAGCGGGCTCACGCGTGGTGGTCTCCGTAGGCGCCCAGCAGTTTGTGACGGCGACCGATGCGAACGGTAATTTTAACGTCTCGCTGACGCCGACGCTGCTGCAGGGCATTGCGGACGGCAATCTCACGGTGGGCGTGAGCGTCACCGACAGCGCCGGTAACACCAGCAGCGCCACGGCGGGGGCAGTGGTCGGCATTCACAACGTGCCGAAAGTGACGCTCAATCCGCTGTTTGGTGACGGGGTGCTTAACCTGGCCGAGTCGCTGGTCACGCAGACCATCAGCGGCACCGTCTCCGGCGTGGCCGCGGGCAGCAGCGTCAGGCTGGCGATTGGTAACACCACCGCGACCGCGCTGGTCAATGCCGACGGCACCTTTTCAACCACTGTCTCACCGGCCGTGCTCTCGACGCTGCTGAACGGTAACTTCACCGTCAGCGCCTCGGTCACCGATCCGGTCGGCAACGTCAGCAGCACCAGTGCAGGCGTTTCGCTGGGACTGGTTCAGCCGACCCTCTCGGTTAACACGGTATTCGGCGATGGCGTGCTGAGCGCGGCCGATCTGGCCTCAAACCAGACGCTGAGCGGCAGTTCCAGCCTCTCTGCCGGGTCAACCGTCAGCGCCACGCTGAATGGCATTACCTACACTACCAAGGTGGCCAGCGGCGGTAACTGGAGCATCAGCGTGCCGAAAGCGGATCTGGTTGCGCTGACGGACGGCAGCAAAACCGTGACGGTGACCGGTACGGATGCCTACGGCAACGTGGCGAATGCCAGCGGCTCGCTGAACGTCATCAGCCAGTCGACGCCGGTGGTGGCGATTACCTCGCTGTTTGGCGACGGCGCGCTCAGCGCGGCAGATGTGAAAACGGCACAGACCATCAGCGGCACCGCGAGTAACGCCGAGGGATCGGTGGTGCGGGTCACGCTGGGCGGCCAGACCTACAGCACCACGGTGAGCAGCAACGGCAATTGGAGCCTGTCGGTTCCGGCGGCCAGCCTCGCCGCCATCGCGGATGGTCTGCAGACCGTGACGGCCAGCGTCACCAACGGCGCGGGCAGCAGCGGCACCATCTCCGCGTCGCTGGGTGTCGTCAGCCACACCACGCCAACGGTCAGCGTTAGCAGCTTCTTTGGCGGCGATGGCTACCTCAATATCGCGGAAGCCAATACGGCGGAAACCATCAGAGGCACCAGTACTAATGCGGCGGGCGGCACGGTGACGGTAAACGTGGCGGGTAACATTCTCACGACCACCATTGGTGCCAATGGCGCATGGAGCGTCAGCGTGCCGTCAGCGACGCTGAAAAGCATCCCCGATGGCAGCCGTCCTCTGACGGTGACGGTGACGGATATTGGCGGTAACACCGCCACCAGCACCAGCAGCTTTACCGCGCTGTCGCATAATCAGCCGGTCGTGGGGGTCGATCCGGTGCTCAGCCTCGTCGGTTCGCTGCTCACCGGTCTGGTGGTGCAGGGCGGATCGCTCAATGCGGCGCAGGGATCAAGAGTCAGCGTGACGCTGCTGCTCGCCAACGGCAGCAACGGCCCAACGCTGAATACCACCACCGACGCGCTGGGGCGTTATGCCGTCAATTTCTCACCGTCACTGCTGTCGGTGGGTGGCCTGCTGCTGTCGCTCAACACGCTGGCAAAAGTGTCGATCACCGACGTGGCGGGTAACAGCTATACCACCACCAACACCCTGCTGCTGGGTTCTGTCCTGCCGGTCACCCTAGCCGCTACCGAGTCCGTGGCCCTGTTCTCGGTGGTGGATGACAGCGCCACGGTGGCCAGCACGGAGACGCAGCACAATAGCAGCACCAGCAGCGATGACGGCAGCGCCCATGTGGCCGTGGCCTCTACGCTGGTGACCGACGCGGATGTTGCGACGCCGGTCAGCAGCAGCCAGAGCGCCGTGGTCAGTGACACAGCGGTGGCTGCAGCCCCGGCCGAAGAGGCGGGTTACACCATTGGCGGGGTAGTCATTACGCTGGCGGATGGCAGCACGGCGCAGGGGGCCTCGGTTACCGGCAGCAGCGGCGCGGATACCGTGACGGTCAGTGACCTCAGCTTTACCCATATTGATGGCGGCGCAGGCACCGATACCCTGGTGCTGAACGGTGAGAACCTCACTCTGGATCTCACCGCGCTGGGCCTGAAAGTCGAACACATTGAAGTGCTCGATTTGGGTAAAACCGGCACCAACTCGGTGAAACTCGATCTCAATGAGGCACTCAATCTGACGGATAAACAGAGTGACGATTTGCTGATCAAAGGCGCGGACGGCAGTCAGGTGACTCTGGCTAACAGCAATGGCGGTATCTGGGAAGTGACCGGCGAACGGACGGTGGATGGCAGAGTCTTTGAGATCTACCACAACTCGGCGCTGACCAGTGATAACACCCTGGGGGATGTGCTGGTACAGCAGAACCTGCAGGTCCATGTGATGTAGCCACGACGTTGTCTGTCCGGCGGTTATGAGGCGCGGGTGCGAAAGCACCCGCTTTTTTTGCGTCAGCTCCGTGATAATTTCACTTTCCAGATTTTCGCCACTATTCATTAGCGGAATGAAAGCTTAGGGTAGGCGCAGCAAACGGCGACACGCCGTCAATCACGCTTCTGATCTTATTTGACGCGTTATTCGCGTCCTGTTCATCACGCCCTGTTACCTGCGGGTAACCGGTTCAGACCAGCGGAAACGGGCAGCTTCGGCTGACTCACTACCACGTTGTCAGAGTCAACTCTCGGGCTATCCGACGGTTTTGCTCTGCGTTTCTGATCTGTTATGAACTGAGGTGACCGATGTCAACACGCGATACGTTTCGTACCACCCGGCTCGACGCCATTTTCCAGGCGGCAGTCAGCGACTTTGCCGTCGCCGACAGCGCCGTGCCCGCTGTGCCGCCCGTGGCGACGCCGCGCCTGAACCTGCCCATAAACCCGCTGCCCGCCGAAACACCCCATACCCTGGCAACCGCCGACAGCGCCCGCACCGTCAGTGCGGTTGAGAGTGCGCCACCCGCAGCCCTGCGGCCCTACGAACCTGTCGCTGCCGATGGTGTGATCGCTGGCTGGGAAGCGCAAAAGCGGGTGCATCTGCGCGGCCGGGCTGAAGGCGAAGCGGGTTCGACCGTCACACTCACCTTCAACGACCAGAGCTGGTACAGCACCGTCAACAAGTGGGGCTACTGGAACGCCTCAATGCCGGCGGAGGCGCTGAAAGGGGTGCCGGATGGCAATCACACGCTGACGCTGACCCTGACCAATAAAGCAGGCCACAGCACCACGACTGAGGTGGGGTTTGGTCTCTATGCTGACCGCACCCTCAGTCCGACCCTGACCATCGACACGATCAGCGGTGACAATGCGGTGAATATCGCTGAAAGCATCTACGGCGTTGAGATCAGCGGCAGCGCAACCCACCTGCCGGTGGGGTCCGTGCTCAAATTAACCCTGGGCACGCAAACGACCACCGCGACCATGGGAAGGGATGGCAGGTGGTCTGGCACATTTTCTGAAAGCGATATGCAGGCGCTGCAGGATGGCGTCTACAGCCTGAAAGTGACCGCAACCGATCCCAACGGGAAAACCGCAACCGACTATCACGATCTGACGCTGATCACGCACCTGAGCAGCCTGCCACTTATTACGTTCGACAACGTGACGCCGGATGATGTGATCAATCTGGCGGAAACCCAGCAGGACCTGCTGCTCAGCGGCTCCCTCTCGACGGTTATGCCGGGTCATCGGCTGGTGATCACCGGTGCGAATCAGAAAGATTACGCTGCCACACTGGACGAAAGCGGGCACTGGCAGGTGGTGATCCCGGCTGCAGAGGTGAACGCTTTCATCAACGTGGGTGAGATCCGCGCCTGGTCGATCGACGGGGCCAGCAACTACACCGACGTCACGCATGTGCTGAATATCCACACCGGGTTTATTCCGGTTTACACCGAGATGAGTATCGGCGGTGACATGACGCTTAACTATCAGGAGGCGCAGCACGATCTGAGCTTCTACGTTGAGGGATGCAACACCGTTGAGATCAACGGCATAACTTACCAGCCCGATAGCGGGGGAATGGTGACGCTGACTTCTGCCGAGCTGATGGCGCTGGCGGATGGCCCGGTTGCCGCCACGTTTCATCGCTGGGATCAGTATGGCAACAGCGACAGCCAGACCCAGGATGCGCTCTTTACCGTCGCTGTGCATCAGCGGCCGACGCTGACGCTGGAGACCGCCTTTGGCGATAACGTCATTGATGCCGCCGATGTGAACAGCTGGCATCTGATTCAGGGCAGTTCCAGCCATCTGCAGCCGGGCAGCCTGGTGCAGCTGACGCTCGGAGACCAGCACTACAGCGCCAGTGTGAAGGCCGATGGCGGCTGGGCGCTGACCATTCTGGCCGGACAGCTGGCTCCGCTGGAGGAGGGTGACTACACGATGACGGTCAGCGGCCAGGACAGCGCCGGGAATCTGGCCACGGCCAGTCAGAGCGTGCGGGTGGCCTCGCATACGGAAAGCGCCGGCACATTGCCTGCGCAGACGGTGGATCGGCTGCTCGACAGTTTCAGCGTGACGGCGGAGCACGCGCCGGAGGCGCAGGTGTCGTCCGCGTCCGAAGGGGTGATCGTCTCTGGCATGCCTTATACCCTGGCCGATCACCTGTTACAGCATCCGGCAGCGCATCCCCTGGCCTGATGCGGAACATTAAGAAAGGCAGGGCCTTCCGGACAGGTCTGTTCAGTCTGTCTGGAGTGGCTCAGGCTGTTAAGATGGCGTTTTTTTATGCAATCGGCAGAAAGATGAAAGATTTCATCAGTTTTTAACAGGACTCGGTGCAGAATATGATCTAATAATGTTAAGGGTTATTCAGGCTCCGGCTTGTAAAACATAAATAAAATAACGCAATAAAACCTTTAAGTGCGCCGTAACGCCTTTTCTGTCTGCTTTGTTCACCAGGAAAAAAACCATGATCATAAGAACGCCTGTTGGTATGGATAATGAACAAAGCACGATTAACTTTTCTGATATGCGCCCTGAGTGGCGTGGCACTCCCGGCGGCCTGGGCCGCACCGTTACCGAAGGCGGAGTTTAACTGGCGCGCCGCGCCCAGCGAAGAGCAGATTGCCAGCTTAACGCTGCGCGACGCCATCCTCCGGGCCTTCGCCCGTAATCCAAAAATCTCGGAAGCCGCGGCACAAATCCATGTCGGTGAGGGCGATCTCGACGCCGCCCGCAGTGCCTGGTATCCGCAAATCTCACTGCAGGGCGCGGCGGGGCGTTCGCATCAGACCGACTCCGCAGGCAGCCTGAACAATAATGGCTCCGGCGGCATCACGCTCAGTCAGCTGCTCTACGACTTTGGTCGCACCGGCAGTGCCATCGACGAGCAGCATGCCCTGTCGGATGCCTATCGTTATGGCCTGTTCGACGCAATGACCACCGTGGCGGAAGATACGCTGCAGGCCTACCTCGAAGTCAAACGCTATCAGGCGCTGGCTGAAACGGCGCACACCAATATCGCCTCACTGCAGCGGGTGCGGGATATTGCCGGACTGCGCGCCGACGCCGGACTCAACTCCCGATCCGATGTGCTGCAGGCGGAAACCCGCATCGCCGCCATGCAGGCCACGCTGGAGCAGTATCGCGCCCAGCTGCGCTCTGCCACGGCCCAGCTGACCGTGCTGACCGGCGTGGTGCCCGCCACGCTGCCGGAACTGCCGCAGGCGCTGCTGAAACAGCAGATTACCCTCGACAAAATCGCCTATGAAAGCAGCGCTGCGGTTCGCAGCGCCCAGTCTAAGCAGGAAGCGGCCCGCGAACGGGTGCGTCAGGCGCAGTCGGGTCACTGGCCGACGATCAAAGTGCAGGCGGGCCGGACCCGTTATGAAAACGATCGCCAGTCGTACTGGGATGACGAAGTGCAGCTTCAGGTGGAAGCTCCCCTCTACCAGGGGGGCATGGTGAATGCGAAAACGGCCTCAGCCGAGGGCGATCGGGAGGCGGCGCAGGCGGCGGTGCAGCAGGCCAAACTCGCCATCAATCAGAACGCCTCAACGGCCTATGCGGATATGATCGGCGCGCAGCAGCGGCAGGCTGCCGGAGAAGTGCAGCTTGCCAGTGCCGATCATACCCGCGCCGTCTACGCCGACGAATATCGCCTCAGCAAGCGCAGCCTGAACGATCTCCTGAGTGTGGAGCAGGATGTGTTCCAGGCCGACAGTTCGCGGATCACCGCGCTTTATGATGGCTGGGATGCCACCGTTCGCTACGCCGCCGCAGTCGACAATCTGCTGGATATCATGGGTATCGATCGCCAGCAGAGCAGCGGCGATCTTCTTCCTTCGCTGCAATAGCGATAAGGCAATAATAATGAGTACAGCCACCCTGAACACTGAAAACTGGATTGCCGCCATGCTGCGCGTGGCCGCGCGATTCGGTAAACCGGCCGATGGCAAAACCCTGCGACAGCAGATGCGCTGGTTTGAACATCTGCCGGTGTCACAACAGCTGGAGCGGCTTTCCGGTCTGCTGGGACTGCATCTGACAATGGTGCCCCAGAATAAACTGCGCTGGCGTCAGGAGATCACCCCTGTGGTGCTGGTGCTGGAAAATGCCAGCGTGGCGGTGCTGGAGAGCATCGATAAAGAGGGCAGCGCGCGCTACTGGCTGAGTGAAGGCGGCGACGTGGTGCGGGAAAGCCCGTTATCTGAACTGCTGGCGCGTGCCCAGGGGGATGTGGGGGTCACGGGCGTCGCGGCGCGGGGCCGGGATGCGCGCATTGATGAGTTTATCCAGCCCTATGAGCCGCACTGGTTCTGGAAAAATTTTCGTGGCATGGGACGCCGCATCACGGAGATTTCGCTGGCCTCGGTGGTCAGCAATGTCCTGGCGCTGGCCGGCATCCTCTTTTCGATGCAGGTCTACGATCGGGTGATCCCGGCGCAGTCGCAGTCGACGCTCTGGGTGCTGTTTGTTGGCGTGCTGATTGCGGCGGCTATCGAGTATCTGATCCGGCTGATGCGCACCCAGGTGTCGGACCTGATGGGCAAACGGATCGACCTGAAAGTCTCCGCCATGCTGTTTGCCCGGGCGATGAGCATCCGCAATGAAGCGCGGCCAAAATCGACCGGCTCGTTTATCTCGCAGCTGCGTGAGATTGACCAGGTGCGCGAGCTGCTGACCTCCACCACCGTGGGGGCGGCTGCCGATCTCCCCTTTGTTATTCTCTTCCTGTTTATCATGTCGTTTGTCGGCGGCTGGCTGGTTCTGATTCCGCTGGCGGCCATTCCGCTGATCGTGATCCCCGGTCTGCTGGTGCAGATCCCGATGGCGCGGCTGGCGAAAGAGGGGCTGCGTGAGGGGGCGCTGCGCAATGCGGTGCTGGTGGAGACCATCGAAGGCATTGAGGATATCAAGGCTCTGCAGGCCGAGCCCTATTTTCAGCGCCAGTGGGAACAGACGCATGAAGTCAGCGCTTCAATCAGCAATCAGCAGCGCCTCTGGGGTGCGCGTCTGACCGGCTGGGCGGCGACCGTGCAGCAGCTCACCTACGCGGGCATGCTGGTCTTTGGCGTCTACCTGGTGCTCGATTCGCAAATCACCACCGGGACCCTGGTGGCCTGTAGTCTGCTCTCCTCACGGACCATCGCCCCGCTGATGCAGCTGACGATGGTCTTTTCACGCTGGCAGCACGCCAAAATGGCGATGAAAGGGCTGGATGAGCTGCTGAAGAAGCCGCTGGATCAACCGGAAGCCAGCACGCTGGCGCACTGTCCGACGCTGACCGGCCATTACGATCTGCGCAACGTGCACTACAGCTATGACGAAGAGAATGAAAAAACGGTGCTCAGCGTGCAGCAGCTGCAGATCAAGCCAGGCGAGAAGGTGGCGATCCTCGGCAAGGTGGGGGCCGGAAAGTCGACGCTGCTGAAGATCCTGGCGGGTCAGGCACTGGCAACCCAGGGCAAGGTGATCGTGGATGGCGTCGACATCGAACGCATCGATCCCGTCGACCTGCGCCGTCAGCTCGGCTGGCTGTCACACGACTCCCGCCTCTTCTTTGGCACGCTGCGGCAGAACCTGATGCTGGGCAATCCCCACGCCAGTGAGCAGGAGATGCTGCAGGCGCTGCGCATCAGCGGCGCGCTGTCGCTGGTGCAGCAGGATGCCGCCAGCCTGGATCGCATTATCAATGAGGGGGGACGCGGACTGTCGGGCGGACAGAGACAGATGGTGATGCTGAGCCGGATGATCCTGCGTCAGCCGCAGGTGGTGTTGCTGGATGAGCCCACCGCGGCGATGGATGAACAGCTGGAGGAGCAGGTGATCCGGCAGCTGCAGGGCTGGATCAGCGGGCGAACGCTGGTGCTGGTGACTCACCGTCCGGCGCTGCTGAAAATGGTCGATCGTATTGTCGTCATGGATAACGGCCGGATTGTGGCCGATGGCCCGCGCGACGACATTCTGCGCCGCGCGACGCCAACGGCGCCCGGTAAAGGAGGTGCCGCATGAGCCTGGTGATTGTTGATAAAGATCTTGCCCGCCATGAGCGCCGCACTTCGGCGATTATCTGGCTCTGCACCGCCGCGCTGGCCCTTTTTCTCATCTGGGCGCACTTCGCCATTCTGGATGAGGTCACGGTTGGCACCGGCAAAGTTACCCCCTCCAGCCGCGCACAGGTGATCGACAGCCTGGATGGGGGCATCGTCAAGCAGCTTAACGTCCATGAGGGTGACATCGTTGAGAAAGGGCAGGTGCTGGCAACGCTCGATCCTACGCGCTTTCAGTCGAACTTCGGCGAGGCGCAGGCGAAGGTGCGCACGCTGCGCGCCTCTGCCGAGCGGCTGGAGGCGGAGCTCTCCGGCACGCCGCTGACCTTCAGCGCAGAGACCCTTAAAGAGCCGCAGCTGGTGACGCGGGAACGCCAGCTCTATGAGTCGCGACGTCGCAACCTCACCGAAACGATCAGCAATCTGCAGCAGTCGCTGCGGCTGGTGCAGGATGAGCTGCGGCTGACGGAACCGCTGGTAGCCAAAGGCGCGGCCGGGCAGGTGGAGGTGATTCGTCTGCGCCGTCAGGTCAGCGATCTGCGCGGCAAAATCGATGAGGCGCGCAATGACTATCTGGTTCGTGCGCACGAAGAGCAGGTGAAAAACAATGCGGAACTGGATGCGCAACTGCAGGTGGCCGCTGGCAAAGAGGATCAGCTGACCCGCGCCACGCTCTACTCGCCGGTGCGCGGCATCGTCAAAGATATTCAGGTTACGACGGTGGGGGGCGTGCTGGAGCCGGGTGGCAAACTGATGGAGATCGTTCCGCTGGAGGATCAGCTGCTGATTGAAACGCGCATCAACCCGCGCGATATCGCCTGGATCCGGCCTGGCCTGGCAGCCATCGTCAAGGTGACGGCCTACGACTCCTCTATCTATGGCGACCTGCCGGGTGAAGTCGAGACGGTCTCACCGGACACCCTGCAGGATGAGGTAAAACGCGATCAATATTACTATCGGGTCTACGTGCGCACCCGGAAAGCGGAGCTGACCAACCGGGCCGGGCGAAAATTCCCGATTGTGCCCGGTATGGTGGCCAACGTGGAGATCAAAACCGGTCAGAAATCGGTGATGGATTATCTGATTAAGCCCCTGAATAAAGTCAAAGAATCGCTGCGGGAGCGCTGAGACTTTTCTGAAGCCACTCTAACCGCCTGCTTAATTACGGTGATAAATTAACATGGCGGTTATTTCAGCATTCAGGCGGGGAAAGGGGGCGAAATTTACCACTCTGTGCGGTAACCGCCGGATGTTAATTTAACCCACTTAAGAAAGTTTACGCAGATATAGCGAAACGGTAAATCGAAGGCAAAAAAAAGCCGGACAAATTGTCCGGCGGGAAATAATAAGTTGTACATCTCATTCGGGGAGAATGAAGGTAATAATGGAATAAATGATGATAGCGGGAACTATTCTATTCTCAGATGCGTCATAAGTTTTATCATTCAGTGCTTCGGAATGATCTGAAATAACTCATTGATAATCAATGAATCTGAATGGGTTTAGCGATTTGTGCGGCAATTTTTATCGATCTGTGCTGGTTATTAGTTCCCCGAAATTTACATTATGAAATAACTGTTTCGACTTGTGTAACACTTTTGGAAATTTAGTAGCATTTTCCAGGTGGATTATTACCCGTTATAAAAGAACAATGGCCTGCCGGCTGAATTTTAAACATTCAGTTAGCAGTGGCAAATTATAAAGGCACATAACAGAGGGTAATAAAATGAAACGTCGCGTTCTCTCCCTGGTGATCCCTGCATTACTGGCAGCAGCAGGATCAGCAAACGCAGCTGAAATTTATAACAAAGACGGCAACAAACTGGATCTGTTCGGTAAGGTTGACGGTCTGCACTACTTCTCTGACAACGACGGCTCTGACGGTGACAAGTCATACGTTCGTTTTGGCTTCAAAGGTGAAACGGAGATCAGCAACGAGCTGACCGGTTATGGTCAGTGGGAATATCAGGCTGCGCTGAACAACTCCGAGGATGAAGGCACCGCCGACAGCTATACCCGCGTGGGCTTTGCCGGACTGAAGTTCGGTGATGCCGGTTCATTCGACTACGGCCGTAACTACGGTGTCGCCTACGATATCGGCGCATGGACCGACGTGCTGCCAGAGTTCGGCGGGGATACCTATGGCGCTGATAACTTCATGTTCCAGCGCGGCAACGGCATGGCGACCTACCGTAACAATAACTTCTTTGGTCTGGTGGATGGCTGGAACTTTGCTGTTCAGTATCAGGGCAAAAATGATAACAACACCGAGTCGGCTGGTGGCCGCGACGTGCTGGGTGAGAATGGTGACGGCTGGGGTCTGAGCACCACCTATGATCTGGGCTCAGGTTTCGGTATCGGTGCAGCCGCATTCCAGTCCGATCGCACGAACCGCCAGAATGGCGGATCAGAGGGTATCCTGGGACGGGGTGATAAGGCGGAAGTTTACACCGGTGGTCTGAAATATGATGCCAACAACGTCTACCTGGCTGCCATGTACTCACGCTCTTACAACGCCACCCGCTTCGGCGACAGCAGTGACAGCTCTTCAGCCTACGGTTATGCCGATAAAGCGGACAACTGGGAACTGGTTGCCCAGTATCAGTTCGACTTTGGCCTGCGTCCTTCTCTGGCCTACGTGACCTCACGCGGCACCGACGTGCAGAACTGGGGCAAACAGAACCTGAAAAAATATGTTGATGTCGGTGCGACGTACTACTTCAACAAAAACATGTCCACCTATGTTGATTACCAGATCAACCTGCTGGACGACAACGACTTCACCGACGCAGCCGGTATCAATACCGACGACGTGGTGGCACTGGGTCTGGTTTACCAGTTCTGAGTCAACAGGGAGCGCAGTTACCGCTGCGCTCCTGCGTGACCCTGTGGGCTGACCGCGTCAGCCTTGCGCCATTTTGCCGGTTCCGCCACCGTGGTTTCTGGCGATACCACGCTGCCAAATCGCGCACCTTCAAAGGCTACACCTGCCAGGGTGAAAGCTGAAAAGCTCAGCCAGTGCTGCCAGGCTGCCTGCCATCCGGAATTTTTCATTCTGCACCTCTCATCAGAGATAAACACTGTTTCAACAGTGCAGAATTCATGCCAGCTTAACCGCTCTCACAGCCACAGACTTTACGCCTGCTTTGATACACTTGCTGCGCCCGACGGGAGCAGATTGCCCCACGCCGGTGCAGTGCAGCCTGTTAATGGCGCGGCCGGGAAGGGAGCATGTGACGATGACGACGCTGATGCAGAACTTTATAGGTGCTGAAAACAAACAGCCCCAAGGCAATGGCGAGAATCAGATAGATCATCTGCTGCTCCTTTATTAAATGAATGTCGATCGCCTGATTAAAGGCGGGCAGAGGGTAGATGACGGGTCAAGTTTGAGGGGCTTAACAGAGAGATTCAACTCTCTTTAAGCGTCTTTACCCGAAGTTTATGCTTTGTAGCAGGTAGGAATAAAGTGTTACAAGTGAGGAAGGATGCGTTATCAGACTAATCTGCTGCTTACAGCAGTGCTGGCACTGTCATTAGTGGCCTGCGATAAACCTGCGGCTGAACCGGCGCTGGTGCTGGAAGGGAAAACGATGGGAACCGTCTGGCGGGTGAGCCTGGCGGGTGTCGATCAGGCGCGCAAGGCGGAACTGCAGCAGCGTATTCAGCAGCGGCTGGATGCTGACGATGCGGAACTCTCGACGTGGAAGCCGGACTCCGCGCTGTCACGCTTTAACCAAAGCCGCGATCTCACACCGCAGCCGGTGAGTGAAAACATGGCAGACATTGTCACCACCGCACTGCGGATTGGCCGTAAAACCGGTGGCGCGATGGATATCACCGTCGGCCCGCTGGTCAATCTGTGGGGCTTCGGCCCGACGAAACAGCCCGTCCACACGCCCGATGCTGCACAGATCGCGGCCGCCCGGGCGGAGACCGGTCTGCAGCATCTGCGGGTGGTGCAGGGCGCCGGGGGGCAGTGGCTGCAGAAAGATCTGCCGGGGCTCTATGTTGACCTCTCAACCGTCGGCGAGGGCTTTGCGACCGATCATCTGGCGCGACTGATGGAGCAGCTCGGCATCAACAACTATCTGGTGTCGGT
Organism: Pantoea sp. EKM103V; assembly: GCF_011800365.1. Classification (NCBI taxonomy): domain Bacteria; kingdom Pseudomonadati; phylum Pseudomonadota; class Gammaproteobacteria; order Enterobacterales; family Erwiniaceae; genus Pantoea; species Pantoea sp. EKM103V. The sequence goes on from NZ_JAALFQ010000003.1 coordinate 228,828, forward strand.
GGGCGGCGCGGTGCTGAGCCGCGGGCTGAATGCGCAGCAGCAGCCCTGGCGGGTGGCGATCCAGAAACCTACCGACCGCGAGAATGCCGTTCAGGCGCGCGTTGATCTGCAGGGCCACGGCATCAGCACCTCCGGCAGCTATCGCAACTATTATGAACTGGACGGCAAACGGATTTCTCATGTCATCGATCCCGTTACCGGACGGCCTATTGAGCATAAGCTGGTTTCCGCCACGGTGATTGCCACTACGGCGCTGGAAGCGGATGGCTGGGATACCGGCCTGATGGTACTCGGCACGGAGAAAGCCAAAGCGCTGGCACTCGAACAGCATCTGGCGGTCTATCTGATCAGCAAACAGGGCGATAAATTTGTCAGCTGGATGTCGCCGCAGTTTGCTGCTTTCCTGATCCCCGCTGAAACGACCGGAGAACCCTGATGTTAGATCTCTTTAGTGAAGAGCAACCCTGGCAGGAGCCGCTGGCAGAAGGCGCCGTGATCCTGCGCCGCCGCGCGCGTGAGGATGCAGAAACGCTGTATCAGCAGGTGATGGCGATTGCAGAACAGAATCCGTTTGCCCATCGCATTACGCCCGGCGGGCACCGCATGTCGGTCGCGATGACCAACTGCGGCGACTTTGGCTGGTCGGTGGATTCGCGCGGCTATCAGTATGAGCAGCAGGACAATCTTAATGGCCGCCGCTGGCCCCCGATGCCGCCCCTGTTTCGCACCCTGGCGCAACAGGCCGCCCTTGAAGCGGGCTTTCCCGGCTTCAATCCGGATGCCTGTTTACTTAATCGCTATGAACCGGGCGCAAAGCTGACGCTGCATCAGGACAAAGATGAAAAAGATATGCGCCAGCCCATTGTCTCCGTGTCGCTGGGGCTACCGGCCGTGTTTCAGTTTGGCGGCTTTGAGCGGGGCGACGCTACTCAGCGGGTGCTGCTGGAACATGGCGACATTGTGGTGTGGGGCGGGCCGTCACGCCTGCGTTATCACGGTATCCTGCCGCTCAAGCCCGGCGTGCATCCGCTGGTGGGCGCCTGGCGTTATAACCTCACATTCCGCCGCGCCTTCTGAGCCCTCCGGCTCGGGGCGGCGTGGTGAGAATAACTATTGCTATCATTCCGCATCCCATTACACTGCAGGCTGTTTTTTGACTGCTGGATTGCCTGCATGACGTTGCTACACGTTGTTTTTCGCCAGTTCCGCTGGCCTTTCATTGGGGTGATTGCCCTGACGCTGTTAAGCGCAGTGCTGGGCATCGGGATGATCGCCTTCATCAACCGCGAAATGATTGTCGCCATTAACACCTCTTTTGCGGTGCTGCCGCAGTTCCTGTTGCAGCTGGTGGTGCTGATGGCGGTCACGCTCGCCTCGCAGCTGGCGCTGACAACGCTCGGCCATCAGTTTGTCTGGCGGCTGCGCGGTGAATTTATCAAACGTATTCTCGACACCCGGGTCGAGCGCATTGAGCAACTCGGCAGTGCCCAGCTGCTGGCCGGGCTGACCAGCGATGTGCGCGCCATTACGCTGGCCTTTGTGCGCCTGCCTGAGCTGTTTCAGGGCGTCATCATTACTCTCGGTTCGGCGATCTATCTCGCCTGGCTCTCTCCCGAGATGTTAGTGGTGACCAGTCTCTGGATGGCCGTCACGCTGGTGGGCGGCTGGCTGCTGGTCTCGCGGGTCTATCAGCATATGGCGAAGCTGCGGGACATCGAAGATAGCCTCTATCGCGACTACCAGACGGTGATAGAGGGGCGTAAAGAGCTGCAGCTTAACCGGTCGCGCGCTCAGCAGGTCTACGACACGGTTTATCAGGAAGATGCCCGCGCCTGGCGTCATCATATTGTCCGGGCCGACACCTATCATCTCAGTGCGGTTAACTGGTCGAACATCATGACCTTAGGCGCTATCGGCATCGTCTTTTTTATGGCCAACAGCCTGGGCTGGGCTGACACGGCCGTCGCCGCGACCTTCTCCCTGACGCTGCTGTTTCTGCGCACGCCGCTGCTCTCGGCGGTCGGCGCGCTGCCTACGCTGCTCAGCGCGCAGGTGGCGTTCCGTAAACTTAACGCTTTCGATCTCGCTCCTTATCAGGCCGGCTTCCACGCGCCAGCCGCCACCGCGGCGTGGCAGACGCTGGAGTTACGTGATGTCTCCTTCCACTACGGCGACAACGGCTTTAAGGTCGGGCCGATCAATCTGACGCTGCGCCGGGGAGAGCTGGTCTTTCTGATTGGCGGTAACGGCAGCGGGAAATCGACGCTGGCGATGCTGCTGACCGGGCTTTATCAGCCGCAGTCCGGCACGCTGCTGCTGGATGGCCAGCCGATCACGGCAGATGAACTCGATCGCTGGCGCAGTCAGTTCTCGGCGGTCTTTACCGATCTGCACCTGTTTGATCGGCTCATCGGGCGGGAAGGGGTTCCGGCCAATCCGGCGCTGGTTCAGCAGTGGCTGGAGAGGCTTAAGATGCAGGATAAGCTGAAACTTGCCGGTAATAAGGTGCTGAACCTCCGGCTGTCCAAAGGACAGAGCAAGCGCCTGGCACTGCTGCTGGCGGTGGCAGAAGAGCGGGATGTGCTGCTGCTGGATGAGTGGGCGGCCGATCAGGACCCCCATTTCCGTCGCATCTTCTATCGTGAGCTGCTGCCGTGGCTGCAGGAGGCGGGCAAAACGGTATTTGCCATCAGCCATGACGATCACTATTTCATTCACGCTGACCGGCTGCTGGAGATGCGTGAAGGGCAGTTAACGGAGCTGACCGGTAATGAGCGCGACCTCGCCACGCTCGACTCGGTAAAACGCACCGACACCGGCCTTTAGCGGCAGATGGCAAAACTTAGCAAAAAAGCGTATTGGCAGGCCGCACCTGAAAGCGGTTACTGTAGCGGACAGCAGAAACAGCGGTTTCTGCGATCCTGAAACTTCTTCTTTCGTCTGTGTTTACCCCCGGCTAAGCTGCGTTGTTTAGCCGGTTTTTTAAACCGGATGCACCACCTGCGTTATCACCAGATTCTCCCGCCACAAAAATGTCGCCTGTAATAATGTGCCCGCCGGAAATCGCTCGCTGAAGTACTGAGTCAGCCGCAGCGTGGCGCGCTGTCGGGCACAATCCACCGACATTAGCGCCGCCTGAAGAAAGTCCATCGGCTGATGCAGTTGGGGCCAGAGTGCCTTGTAAACACTCTCTTTCAGGGAGAACAGCAGGGTCGCGGCGGCACTGAAGCTGACCGGCAGCGACCGCAGCAGTTGCTGCTCCTGCGCATTCATCAGCAGCCCGGCCATGTCGTTTGCCGTTGTCTCCGGCATGATCTGTTCAACATCGACCCCGACGGTGCAGGACTGACGCGTTGCCGCGACGACCACAACGCCCGCACTGTGTGACAGCGACGCCTGAATACCCGCTGGCCAGCAGGGAGAGCGATCGGGGGCATTGTTCAGGATAAAGTCAGGGATGCCCAGCTCTGCCATGACCGACCTCACCAGCATCCGGCTGGCCAGATATTCGGCACGACGTTTGCGGACAGCCTGTTGCAGGCGGGCAGGCAGCGTGATGCCCCAGGCAGCAGCCAGTGCCTCATCGTAAGCGTGCGGATTAAAGTGACTCACCGCCAGCAGTGGATCGCTGTGGCTCAGGTGCGAGGAGAGAATAAAGCCGCCTGCAACAGGCGGCAGCGGCAGGTCGGGATAGCGCATGCGGAACCATAATGGATGCCAAAACGGCATTAAATCAGGTGCATGCAAACAGGGCAAGCAGCCTGCCGGGATCAGTCGTTGGGCGGGATGGCAAAACTCTTCAGAGAAACAACAAAATGGTGATGACCTTTGCTGATACGCGCGCCGCGGTCGCACCAGTGGCTTGCCAGGCGAAAGAAATCGTCACTGCCGATGTCATACGCCAGTTCCACTTTGCTGATGCCTGAGTGCAATAACGTTTCTGCATCTTTCAGGCTCTTTGCTTTAATCGCCATACACATTATCCGTCAGTTTCAGGGGAATTCAGGGTAAGGCGTTTCTGTGACATTTTTGTTTCAGTTTGATGAAAAAGCGTAGCGGGAGGTAATTTCTGTGAGGCGGATCCACCTCTCTTGCAATCCATAACTGGCTGATTGCAGAGATAATGTTAATGGCTGGCAGGATTAATCTGAATATACGCACAGGGACTACGCTGACAGAGAAAGGCCGCGTCACGCGCGGCCCTGGTGGGTTACTTCTGGTCTGGCGGGGAAGGTTGCTTATCGCCTGACTCAGGTGCTTCTGTTGGATCGTCTTTTTCAATAAAAGTCATAAACTCTCCTCTTGTTACCCACAGGCTGTTAAGTATAGATCGGATTGGCGGGGACGCGAGGAAAGGGGGATTTGATCAAGTCGGCGGCATGACGACGTAAACGCAGGCCGCCCACTGTTGCTCTGCGCTTAAACCACATTGAATCTGATCAGGATTGCAATAAACGCTAACAGAAAGCAGCAAAAGAAACCGGCTAAAAATGTGTAATAAAGGGGTTTCAGGCTGTCGATCCTTTCCTGGTTTTTACGCTCACTGGCGAAGTCATAATTCTGGCTTTTCTGCTCTAAAAAGAAAATCTTCTTTTTATCTTTCAGTCGGATGAAAAACCAGGTCATTAGTGGTGAACCCAGATATCCCATATTACACTGAAAAAGATAAGGTGCAGGAAGTGTACGTCCTTTTTGGAAGTCTGAAATAAGACGTTGATATTGCGATCTGTTGACCAGATATAAAATAAAACTTATCACCAGGCAACAAAAGGGAAGGATGATTAAAACCATCATGGCCGATTTCATTTTTATATTCCCCTTTAGCCCCTGTCAGATTGATGTGCGACATAACATAACTTTCTGACTATCTTATCGCTTTTACGGATTCAGTGCACATCCATAAGCCCATGAATTGGTTTTTTCGACTCTTCTGTTATGTAACATAGAAGTTATCGCTGTGCTTCATAATCAGTTACGCTGAAAAAAAATAAGCATTTTTTTAAAAAAAAAGGGGCTATTAAAATTCTGTTTCTCTTTGAGTTTAGCGTCAGTCTTCTTTGGTCATAAAGGTGATGCACTATATACAGCAAACCTTTATGGATTAACGTTAATTAAACGTGTCATCTCTTTTTTTACAGTTCCAGCTATGACAAGTGACCTGCTTTAATTTATTAAAAAAGAGTGGAGGGAGGGGACTGCAAAGAGCTAATCTACTACTCTCTTAACGTTATCAGAGGATGAATCATGGAAGTTATCCCTGGCGACTTACAGTCAAGGCTAAAACGGGTTATCTCTAAAGCGGCTGCGCTTTTACCGGCTGATATTGGTCAGCAGCTTCTTGCAATGACCACACCTGCAGCTTTAGCCACTATGGCGGGGGTGATTGTAATCTGGGCTGGCGCACATTTTTTTGGAATCGGTGAAATCGCTGATTTAGTGCTGCTCATCGTCGGGTGGGTTGCTGCAGGCGGTGTGGCATTAGAAGCAGCAAAGAAATTGTTTGATTTTGCCACTAAAACCAACGGAGCACGCAGCGAACAGGAACTCGACGCGGCAGCCGCGGATCTGGCAGATGCGATTACCCTGTTAGGTGTGAATACTGTCCTTGCGCTTCTGATGAAGAAAAAACCAGGTGATACATTTAAAACGCCTTTCAGGGGAGTAAAAATGCCGGTTTACAGTAGCGATATAGGAAGAAAAATGAATCTGCCTCGTAATGGAGGCTGGCGGTATACCCCTAAGATTAAAATTACGAAGTATCGCGATGTCCTCCAGGGAGAGACCAAACCCTGGGGAGATATAGAAGTTGGGCGCAATTATTATCCTGGCGCAATGTCAAAGGAAGACGCCTATTTGCAGATGCTTTCTACTCTTTATCATGAGCAGGTCCATATGGCGATTGCGCCTAAGTTTTACCTGCTACGAGAACTTAGAGTGTTTATGAGGCAAAGTGCTTACAATAAATCCTGCATACTGCGCTACCTGGAAGAAGCACTTGCTGAAACTATTGGGCTTCTGAGAGCGAGAGGGATGAGAAGAGAGTACATCATTGAGGGTTTTAAATTTCCTCTGGGGAACACTTACGAAATTACCTATACGATGTTGCGGCATGAAGCGGCAGGTTTCCTCTTAGGCCCGGTTGTTGTGGGAGGATTAATGTATAACGTCTGGTATGGAGCTCAGAAATGCTAACGGAAAATCAGGCGATTGAAATAGCGAAAGAATATGCGCTGGAAACAGGCTCCGGATGGGATGAGCGTTTTCATGAGGTTGAAAACGCTTTTTTAGACGGTCAATCTGTCTGCGTTGTTTCCACCTCAGACTTAACATTTTCTGAAGAACTTCCCTGGATGATGGAAAATATGCCTAATCCAGTGAGATATTACATAGATATGTCCCGCGGTAAGTGTATTGCAGTGGGAGGCAGAGGAGGTGTAATCGTTCGCTTAGATGAGTAAGAATGTGGCGGATGATTCAGAGAGGGGGTTACCGATTGCACATGCATAGTAAGGCCCATAAAGAAAAAGGGCCAATCTTTCGATTAGCCCTTTTTCTTTTGAAGGAGTTTGGTCGGCACGAGAGGATTTGAACCTCCGACCCCGGACACCCCATGACCGTGCGCTACCAGGCTGCGCTACGTGCCGAACACTGCAGGATTAGTCTACTGGTTATCGGCATGAATGCAAGATACCAGCTGACTATTTGCCTGATAATTAATCAGTTAGCGATAAATCGCTTCTCCTCAGTTAATACCTGCAACAGCAACGTCAGTTCCGGCTTGTGATCTTTCAGCGCATTGCCCGCGGCATCATAAGCGCGATAGCTGCCGTTGTTGTTGAGCACCAGCGTCACCTGCGGCGTAGTGATCACCAGCTTGTTCTCTTCGCTGCTGGCCACCCAGTCATGGCGACGACGTGCGGCAAACAGATCTTCACCCTGCGAATAGTTCACCGGATTGGTTCGCACATGCAGCAGGCGCTGCATCAGCGTCGTCATCACATCCTGATGATCGGAGAGACGATCAACGGTCTGCGCGGGCGTATCAGGCCAGTGAATCACTAATGGCACCTGCAATGTCTGGCGATTGCCTGCGCTGTCAGGGTTACCCTCCAGCGCCAGACCGCGCTGCGCGGTGATCACCACCACTGTGTTCTTCAGCAAATCACGCGCCTGCAGGCTGCTCAGAACGGCATGAATCTGCTGATCGACGGCGGGTGCCTGACGCAGATAACTGCGCTGACGGGCTTTGGCACTGTCGCCGGTGACGTCAGGGCCGTTCAGCGCAATCCAGGAGAACCAGGGTGCCTGGGAACCTGTCTGTTTCTCCAGCCAGTTCTGCCATTGCGCGACGGTGCTGGCGTTCGGCTGGCTGGTCATCGCCGGCAGTGAATAGTCGGTCAGCAGCGCCTGTCGGTAGAGCGGCGGATTAAAGCCCTCAGAGGAGAACAGGCCAAACTGATAACCCTGCGTGCTCAGCGCGCCCAGCAGGGCAGACGGCGTACGGGATGCCAGAATACCGTTCATGTAGCTGGAGGAGATGCCGTAGAAGAGGCCAAACAACCCTTTCTCCGGGGTATCTCCGGCGCTGTAGTGCTGCGTGAAACGCACGTTTTCGCTGGCAAACTGGTTGAGTTGCGGCAGCGCACTGGCCATCGTGGCGTTATTCAGGCCATCTACGGTCAGCACCAGCAGGTTATTGCGTGTACCGCCATCGCGGAAGGTAATGTCGCTCAGCGGATATTCCACCGCCAGCGCTTCCGGGTCGCCCTGCTGAACCAGGCGACGCTGATACTCCTGCGCATCCAGCAGACCGTGACGCTCCAGGAAACGGCGGGCGGTCATCGGATAGGAGAGCGGCAGGTTAGCGCGCTGCATGGTTATCGGACGATAGAAGTTGGCATCAGCCCAGATATACATCAGGTGGCTGGCAAAGAAGGCGCTGATAAACAGGGCCGCGAGCGGCTTACCAAATGAACGGCGATTCAGGCTGCGCAGTTTCTGCCAGCTCCAGGTCGCAAACAGCATCTCGACCAGGAAAATCAGCGGCACGCTGATAAACATCAGCTGCCAGTCGCGCGCCATCTCGCTCTGATCGGGGTTAATCACCAGCTCCCAAACCACCGGGTTCAGGTGAAGGTGGAAGCGGCTGAACACCGCGCTGTCGACCATGACCAGCGTCAGACCTGCGGTGGCGACCACCGCGGACACTACCCGCATCAGCCGTTGCGACATCACTACAAACGTCAGCGGGAAGATGATCAGCAGATAGGCGGCAAAAACGATAAAACTGAAGTGGCCAACCCAGCTGGTATAGGCGTAGATACGCCCCGCCAGTGAAGAAGGCCAGTCGGCGACCAACAGGTAGCGACTGCCTAAAATCAGCGCGAATAAGATATTAAACAGAGCAAACCAGTGCCCCCAGCTAATCATCTGGGAGACTTTTTCGCGGTAGCGCTGCCGGTTGGTTACCATATTATAAAATTAAATCAGCCAATTAGTGAGCGTTGTCGTCACGCACTGACGCCTGCAGGGCATCGGCGAAAGATCGGGCCAGAGAGCGACGCTGCGCCGGGGCAACATCGCTGTTAATCAGGTTAGTCACCATATTGCCCAGGACCATCAGGGAGAGGTCGGTGGGGGCCTTATCCTTCTGCAGGATTTGGGCCATTTCCGCGAGGAGTTGTTCCACGCGTTCGTCGCTGTAACGGGATGATTGTGGCATAGGGTCGTCTGAGCTCATTTCAAAAGGCGATATAGTACCGGAACAGCGTACTTTTTTCCGCAATTTTATCGAAAGTACCGCGTCCGCTTTACGTATGGAGTTGAAAGCCGATGCCGGCGGTGTTTGAATACGCGCCTGAGCTAAAAGGAGAGTCTACCATGAGTCTGGATATCGACCAGATTGCCCTGCACCAGTTAATCAAACGCGATGAAAACCAGCTTGAGCTGGCGCTGCGCGATTCGCTGCTGCCTGCCACCAACACGGTCAACGCGATGGTGGAGGAGTTACACCGGGTTTACAGCGCAAAAAGCAAAGCCTACGGCCTGTTTAATGCAGAGAGTGAACTGGCAGAAGCGCTGCGTAATTGTCGTAAGGGCAACGATGATTTTCTCGCCTTTAGCCGTGCCGCCACCGGCCGTCTGCGTGACGAACTGGCGAAATATCCGTTCGCCGAAAGCGGCGTGGTGCTGTTTATTCACTACCGCTATCTGGCCGTAGACTATCTGCTGATCGCCGTGCTGAACAGCCAGTCGAGCATGCGCGTCAACGAGCAGATGGATATCAGCAGCACCCACTATCTCGACATCAATCATGCGGATATCGTCGCGCGCATCGATTTAACCGAATGGGAAACCAACCCGGAATCGACCCGCTATCTGACCTTCCTGCGCGGCCGCGTCGGACGTAAAGTGGCTGACTTCTTCATGGACTTCCTCGGTGCCGAAGTGGGATTAGACACCAAGGCGCAGAACCGGGGACTGTTGCAGGCGGTGGATGACTACTGCAACGAATCCGGGCTGGATAAGCAGGAGCGGCAGAATTATCGCCAGCAGGTCTACAGCTACTGCAATGAGCAGCTGCAGGCGGGCGAAGAGATTGCGCTGGAAGATCTGTCAGGCGAACTGCCACCGGTGGGTGAAAAAACCTTTCAGGCCTTTACCCAGGAGCAGGGCTACGAACTTGAGGAGAGCTTCCCGGCAGATCGCAGCACGCTGCGCCAGCTGACGAAGTTTGCCGGCAGCGGCGGGGGACTGACCCTGAACTTCGACGCCATGTTACTGGGCGAGCGTATTTTCTGGGACCCGGCAACGGACACCCTGACCATCAAAGGCACGCCACCCAATCTGCGTGACCAGCTACAGCGCCGCACCAGCAGCAAATAAAAAAGCCGGGCTCAGCCCGGCTTTTTTGACGCTGCGCGGCAATAACCTTTGGCAGCGACAGACAAAATAAAAGGGCCGGTTTCGCAACCGGCCCTTCTACGTTCAACAAGGCTCGCGATTACGCGCGAACGAAGTCGATGTGAAACAGTTTTGGCTTGAACGGGTGACGCTGAACAGCCTGAACTTTCACTTTGGTTTCTTTACCGTCAACAACCAGGGTCAGCACTTCTTCGTAGAAACCTGGTTTTGCCTGCAGGTTCATTACGGAGTCGTGATCCAGGTCGATGGCAACAGCCGCTTCAGAACCACCATAGATGATGGCCGGGAAACGGTTTGCTGTACGCAGGCGGCGGCTCGCACCCTTACCCTGCTCTTTACGTTCTACTGCATTGATAGTGAACATTAATACGTCTCTTTATTTAATTCCTGCTACAGGCGACCCAGTAACAGGCAGGTTATTCAATTCCGCTGATGCACATGCAAAAGCGGGCGGCAGTATAGCGGTTATCCCTGCCGGGAGCAAACGATATAGCCGCCTGCCAGCGGTGCATCCGCGTCAGCGCAGCTCATTCGCGCGGCGGTAGCGGCCCTGATAATCAAACATCTTTTCACGGATCTGCCAGAACTGGCCTTTGGCCCTGGCCACCACAAAATCGGGATGGCGCAACAGCGGCTGCAGCGCCAGCACGTCGGCGGCGGTCTGCCAGCCAAGCGGTACGCCGGGTGCGCGCTGATGCGGGCGCATAAAGAGCTGCTCAAACGCTTTCCGCTGCGCGGGCGTCTGTAGCCGGAAACGTTCGCTGACGCTGGTGCCATCCTCGTCATGGTAGGTCGCTTTGAGCCACTCACCTTTGGCATCCGAACCCTGTTCCAGCGTCATGCCGGCACAGCGCAGCACCAGTGCATCCTTGAGTTTCAGTGCCGCTTTGAGCATATCGTCGGGATCGACCAGCACTTTATCGCACTGGTGACAGCGCCGGGCGGCGATATCATTTTCCGCGCCGCAGTCGGGACAGCTCTTAAAGCGGAAGCGATAGTCGCACTGTTCGCGTTCTCCCTCATCATCTTCCAGCACCCCCTGGCAGCGCCGGCCAAAATGTTCGATGACCATGCCATCTTCGGTCGCCTTGCCCCAGAAGGTATTGGCAAAGCCGCAGGCGGGGCAGAAAACCTGCACCGGCTGATTGTCGCTGGCCCCTTTCGGCGCGCCGACTTCCGGCGTGAAGAGGTCGTGGGGATTACCGGCATAATCGAGGATCAGGCAGTCGCGCTTACCGGGCGAGAGCCGCAGGCCGCGGCCGACGATTTGCTGATAGAGGCTGACCGACTCGGTCGGGCGCAGTATCGCAATCAGGTCTACGTGCGGCGCATCAAAGCCGGTGGTCAGTACCGCTACGTTCACCAGGAATTTCAGCTGCTGCGCTTTAAACGCCAGGATCAGGGCATCACGCTCGCGGGCGGGCGTTTCGGCGGAGACCAGCGCGCTGTTTTCGGGCAGCAGCTGCAGGATTTCACGCGCATGATCCACGGTGGAAGCGAAGATCATCACCCCCAGCCGATCCTCAGCGAACTCCACAATCTGACGAATGATATGGGGCGTTACGCGCTGCTGCTGTTTCAGTTCGCGATTCAGATCGGCTTCGCTGAACAGGCCGTTCGACTGCGCCGTCAGGCGGCTGAAGTCATACTGTACCACCGGCATATCCAGCCGCTCCGGCGGCACCAGGAACTGATGCTTGATCATGTAACGCAGCGGCAGTTCATAGATGCAGTCGCGGAACAGTGATTTCTCGTCGCCCCGCACCATGCCGTGATAATGAAACTGATAGATCCAGCCTTTGCCCAGCCGGAACGGCGTGGCGGTCAGGCCGAGTAAACGGAGCTGAGGATTGTGCTGGCGCAGATGACTGAAGATCTGCTGATACTGGCTCTCTTTGTCATCGCCGATGCGATGGCACTCGTCGACAATCACCAGTGAAAAGGCGCTGTCGAACTGTTTGAGGTTACGCGCGATGGACTGCACGCTGCCAAATACCACTTTGCGCTGACTCTCTTTGCGCTGCAGTCCGGCGGCAAAGATGTCCGCCTCCAGCCCGTACGCTTCATATTTGCTGTGGTTCTGTGCCACCAGCTCTTTGACGTGCGCCAGCACCAGCACCCGGCCACGCGCCAGCCGTGCCAGCTCGGCGATCACCAGGCTCTTCCCGGCACCGGTGGGCAGTACGATCACTGCAGGTTCCTGATGACGACGGAAATGCGCAACGGTGGCATTAACCGCATCCTGCTGATAGGGGCGTAAGGTAAAAGACATGGCGCTCACTTTTGCAAAACTGGCGGCAATTATGCCATGAAAGTCCGGTAAACGCGCTGTCAGGCGGACGCAGATCACGTTATACTTCCCGCACATTTTCAACGGTTAACCAGGCCGTTTCAGATTCCCTCCGCAGTAACAGGCAAAACGAATTCATGCGACTCGACAAATTCATCTCTCAGCAACTGGAAATCAGCCGCGCCATCGCTCATCGCGAAATCCGTGGCCAGCGTGTCACCGTGAACGGGGAGATCGTGCGCGATACCGCGTTTAAACTGCTGCCCGACCACGAAGTCGCCTATGACGGCAACGTGCTGCAGATGCTCACCGGTCCACGCTACTTTATGCTGAACAAACCACAGGGTTACGTCTGCTCAACCGACGATCCCGATCATCCCACCATCCTCTATTTCCTCGAAGAGCCGATGTCTTTCAAACTGCACGCAGCAGGGCGTCTCGATATTGACACGACCGGACTGGTGCTGATGACGGATGATGGTCAGTGGTCACACCGGATTACCTCGCCGCGTCATCACTGCGAGAAAACCTATCGCGTCACACTGGAATCGCCGGTCAGTGACGATACGGCCGCACAGTTTACGGCGGGCGTACAGCTGCACAATGAGAAGAGCCTGACTAAACCGGCACAGCTGGAGGTGATCACGCCGACCGAAGTGCTGCTGACCCTGAGCGAAGGGCGTTATCACCAGGTGAAACGGATGTTTGCGGCGGTCGGCAATCGGGTGGTTGAGCTGCATCGTGAGCGCATTGGCGACATCGTGCTGGATGCCGATCTGGAACCGGGCGAATACCGGCCGCTGACGGCAGAAGAGATCGCCAGTATTGGTCTGCCAAAAGAGTTACAGGCTAAATAAGCGGACGGGCTGCCAGCAGCCCGTGCCAGTCCCACAGGGCAGGAGAAGGTGTGCGTAAGGAAAAGAATTCGCCAACAGGTCTGGTCGTCATTCTCGGTCTGTTAGCCATGCTGATGCCGTTGTCGATCGACATGTATCTGCCTGCCATGCCGCAGATTGCGCGTGAGTTTGGCGTGTCGGCGGGTAGCGTGCAGATGTCGCTGAATCTCTACATTCTGGGGTTCGCGATCGGGCAGCTCATCTATGGGCCGCTGGCGGACAGCTACGGCCGCAAGCCGGTGATTGCGCTTGGCACGCTGATCTTTGCCTGCGCCGCTGCGGCCTGTGCGTTGTCACAAAGCATTGATCAGCTGATTACCATGCGCTTTCTGCATGGGCTGTCGGCTGCGGCCGCCAGCGTGGTGATCAACGCCCTGATGCGCGACAGTTACTCGAAAGAGGACTTTTCGCGCATGATGTCCTTCGTGATGCTGATCACCACCATTGCGCCGCTGCTGGCGCCGATTATCGGCGGCTGGCTGCTGGTGCTCTGGAGCTGGCACGCCATCTTCTGGGCGCTGTCGGGCGCGGCATTAGTCACCACCCTGCTGGTGACTACGCAGATCCGCGAAACCCTGAAGCCGGAGCAGCGCCAGCGGTTCCATCTGCGCACCACACTGGGTAATTTCGTCACGCTGTTTCGTCACAAACGGGCCTTCAGTTATATGCTGGCGAGCGGCTTCTCCTTTGCCGGACTCTTCACCTTTCTTAACGCCGGTCCCTTTGTTTATATCGAACTCAATCACGTTTCGCCGCAAAACTTCGGCTACTACTTTGGCCTTAACGTGGTGTTTCTCTTCGTGCTGACCCTGATTAACAGCAGGGCCGTGCGCCGCTTTGGCCCGGTCGCGATGTTCCGGCTGGGGTTGCTGATCCAGTTCTCTATGGGGATCTGGCTGCTGCTGGTCAGCGCCTTTGACCTGGGCTTTTTGCCGCTGGTGCTGGGTGTCGCACTGTTTATCGGCTGTGTGTCGATCGTCTCATCCAATGCGATGGCGGTGATCCTCGATGCGTTCCCGCATATGGCGGGCACGGCCTCCTCTCTGGCGGGCACCCTGCGTTTTGGCGTCGGGGCTTTTGTGGGGGCGCTACTGTCGCTGATGAGTTTCAACAGCGCCTGGCCGATGGTGGGCACCATCGCGCTGTGCGCGACGATTTCCCTGCTGCTCTTTTTCTACGCGTCACGTCCCCATCCTGCGTCCCGCTAGCCGGGCGCAGGAGTTTTTCCCCGTTACCGCTGGCTCTGTTAGCGGCCTTTCTGGTTATGTTTCTTTATTGTGAAAATCTTTAGATAAAAAAGTAATCATATTGCGTCTAAAATGATTGTTAACGGCGTGTGAACGCGGTACATATAGCCAGAAGTGCGATGCGAGTCGCAAAAAATGCGCGCGGGCAGACGATTAACACTCGTCCGGACTCAGCGGTTGTCGGTCAGCTTTCAGCGTCGGTTGCTGTGTGTTGCGACATAAACTCATTCGGGGAGAGTAAACGATGCTGCAACTTTCAATTGTGCATCGCCTGCCGCAGCGTTTCCGCTGGGCCAGCGATCGCCACAGTGCTATTGAGCCTGATGAAGCCCTGGATGACCAGGAGTTCGTGGCGCTGCGTCTGATCAGCCACGATGGCATTCCGGCGTGGGAAATCCTGCAGCAGTTAAAAGAGGTGCTGGCAGAGATTCAGGTCGACTGTAAAGTGGCCGAATGTGAAGGGCAGCCCTGCCTGTTCATTCAGCGCCGTGACGAGAGTGCCACTAACTGCTGCCTGAAAAATCAGGGCGTGGCGATTGCCGAAACCTTTAACGCAGGCTGAGCCGGGACGACTGCAGCAGCTCGCGGGTGTAGTCGTTCTCAGGTGAAGCAAACAACTTTTCACACTCTCCCTGTTCTGCCACTTCCCCCTGACGCAGCACGATAAGCTGGTGACACAGGGATCGAACCACATCGAGATCGTGACTGATAAACAGATAGCTGAGCTGGCGCTGCTGCTGCAGACGACGTAGCAGCGTCAGGATCTGTTTCTGCACCGTGCGGTCCAGCGAGGAGGTCGGTTCGTCCAGCATCAGCAGCTCCGGTTCCAGAATCAGCGCCCGCGCGATGGCGATCCGCTGTCGCTGACCCCCCGAAAATTCGGCCGGATAGCGGTGGCGGCTTTCCGGATCGAGTCCCACCTCTTCCATCACCGCGATGACGCGCTGCTCCTGTTCTGCCCGGCCGATAGCGGGCAGATGTACCGCCATGCCTTCGGCAATAATCTGCTGCACCGTCATTCGCGGATTCAGGGAGGAGTTGGGGTCCTGAAACACCACCTGAATGCGCTGGCGCAGCGGCAGCAGTTGCCGGCGCGTCAGCTGATGCAGCGGCTGACCATCAAACCAGACTTCGCCGCGCGAGCGAATCAGCCGCAGCAGCGCCAGCCCGGTTGTGCTTTTGCCCGAACCGGACTCCCCAACCAGGCCCAGGCTTTCGCCGCGCCGCAGGGTAAAACTCAGCCCGGCGAGTATGATCTTTTCGGCCGGCTGCCGCCGGAACAGTCCGCGCCGTAGCGGAAAACTGACCTGAAGCTGTTCGACCCGAAGTATCACCGGGGCGTCCGCAGGCAGCGGCAGCGCGGTTCCTTCCGGTTCGGCGGCCAGTAACTGCTGGCTGTAGGGATGCTGCGGCTGGTCCAGCAGGGCCTGACCGCGGTTCTGTTCCACGATGCGGCCCTGACGCATCACGCTGACGCTATCCGCCAGCTGCCGCACAATATTCAGGTTATGGGTGATAAACAGCATGCCCATGTTCATCTCCCGCTGCAGTTCGCGGAGCAGCTTCAGGATCTGCGCCTGCACCGTCACATCCAGCGCGGTGGTCGGCTCATCGGCGATCAGCAGCTGGGGTTCGGTCAGCAGTGCCATGGCGATCATCACGCGCTGGCGTTCGCCGCCGGAGAGCTGGTGCGGAAAATCGTTGAGCCGGGCGGCAGGCTGCCGGATGCCGACCCGATCGAGCACGCTGAGTATCTCTCCGCGGGCCGCCGGACGACGCAGTCCGCGATGCAGCGAGAGCACTTCATACAGCTGCTTTTCTACGGTGTGCAGCGGATTGAGCGACACCATCGGCTCCTGAAAAATCATCGCCATCTGATTGCCGCGAAGGGCACGCAGCCGCGCCTCCGGGGCGCGCAGCAGATCTTCACCCTGAAACAGGATCTCGCCACGGGGATAAACCACCGACGCCTCATGCAGCAGTCGCATCACCGACAGCGCCGTCACGCTCTTGCCGGAGCCTGACTCGCCCACCAGCGCCAGGGTTTCGCCTGCATCGATACGCAGGGAGAGATCCTCCACCACCGGGCGAAGCGCATCGCCCTGACGAAAGGCAATCGAAAGATCATTGATGCCCAGTAAGGGTGTCGTCATTCAGGCTCCTTTGCCCGGATCGAAGGCATCGCGCACCGCTTCGCCAATAAAAATCAGCAGCGAAAGCAGGATCGCGAGCGTGAAAAAGCCTGCCAGGCCTAACCATGGCGCCTGCAGGTTGTTTTTGCCCTGCAGCAGCAGCTCCCCCAGCGAGGGCGAGCCCAGCGGCAGACCAAAGCCGAGAAAGTCGAGTGAGGTGAGCGTGATGATCGACCCACACAAAATAAACGGCAGAAAGGTCAGGGTCGCCACCATGGCGTTAGGCAGCATATGGCGCAGCATAATCCGGCCGTCGCTGACGCCAAGGGCCTGCGCCGCGCGAATGTAATCGAAGTTACGGGTGCGCAGAAACTCGGCCCGCACCACGCTGACCAGACTCATCCAGCCGAAGGCGACGGTGACCAGCAGCAGCCACCAGAAGCCGGGCTGGATCACGCTGGAGAGTAAAATCAGCAGAAACAGCGCGGGCATGCCGGACCAGACTTCAACCAGCCGCTGCCCGATCAGATCGATTCTGCCGCCGAAATAGCCCTGCACCGCGCCGACCACAATGCCAATTACGCTGGAGAAGAGCGTCAGCAGCAGACCGAACAGCAGCGAGATGCGCGTGCCATAAAGCAGCCGCGCCAGCACGTCGCCCCCGTTGGCGTCGGTGCCAAGCCAGTTCTGCGCCGACGGCGGAGAGGGGAAGGGCACCTGGGTCGCAAAATTGAGGGTGCTGTCGCTGAAGCGAATCGGCGCCCACAGGGCCCAGCCCTGCCGGGCAATGCGCTGCTGCAGCCACGGGTCCTGATAATCGGCGGTGGTCGGCAGCACGCCGCCATAGTCCGTTTCGCTGTAGTCAAACAGCAGTGGCAGCATCCAGCGCTGCTGATAATGCACCAGCAGCGGCTTTTCGTTGGCAATCAGTTCGGCACCCAGCGACAGCAGAAAAAGGACCAGAAAGATCCACAGCGACCAGTAGCCGCGCCGGTTATGGCGAAAGCGCTGCCAGCGCTGCTGAGTGAGGGGAGAAAGCGGCATCAATGGCTCCTGAAATCGATGCGCGGATCGACCAGCGTATAGGTCAGATCGCTGAGAATGTTCATCAGTAACCCGATCAGGGTAAAAATATAGAGCGTGCCAAACATGACCGGATAGTCGCGTTGCAGGGTGGAGTCATAGCCGAGCAGCCCCAGGCCATTCAGGGAGAACATTACCTCGATCAGCACGGAACTGGTAAAGAACATGCTGATAAAGGTGGCAGGAAAGCTGGCGATGACCAGCAGCATCGCGTTGCGAAACACATGATGATAGAGAATACGCCGCTCCGGCACCCCTTTGGCGCGCGCGGTCACCACATAGAGTTTGCGGATCTCATCCAGAAACGCGTTTTTCGTCAGCATCGTCAGCGTGGCGAAGCCGCCGATCACCGTCGCCAGCACCGGCAGTGCGATGTGCCAGAAGTAATCCAGCACCTGACCATACCAGGGCAGCGTGTCGTGCTGCGCAGAGGTGAGCCCGCGCAGCGGAAACCAGTCCAGATAGCTGCCCCCGGCAAACAGCACGATCAGCATGATGCCGAACAGGAAAGCCGGAACGGAGTAGCCCACAATAATCAGGGCGCTGCTCCAGATATCAAACGCAGAGCCATTGCGCACCGCTTTGCGGATACCCAGCGGGATCGACACCAGATAGATAATCAGGGTGCTCCATAATCCCAGACTGATGGAAACCGGCAGGCTCTCTTTGATCAGCCCCACTACTGAGGCGCTGCGAAACAGGCTGTCGCCAAAATCGAAGCGCAGATAGTTCCATAGCATCTCGCCGTAGCGCTGCCACAGGGGTTTATCGAATCCATAGCGCTGTTTGATCTCTGCAATTACCTCCGGGTCCAGCCCGCGTGCGCCCCGGTACTGATTGTCGGCGGGATTGAGATGACTGCGCGTGGCATGTGAACCGGCGCTGTCGGCGCCGCTGCCGGGCAGGCCGGTTGTCTGACCAAACTCAATATTTGCCAGCGCCTGATCGACCGGTCCGCCGGGGGCGATTTGCACGATAAAGAAGTTCAGCGTGATGATCGCCCACAGCGTCGGAACGATCAGCAGGAGTCTGCGCAGAAAGTAAGCGGCCAACGGTGCCTCCTTAGCGTTTACTGGCCGGCAGGCGTCCGGCTTTGTGTGCGTCGTACCACCAGCTATCCAGACCGGTACTGTAGGCAGGCTTGCGGGCGGGATGGGAAAACTTATCCCAGTAAGCCAGCCGCTGCTCTGCGTTGTACCACATCGGGATCATATACGCATTCCACAGCAGTACCCGATCCAGTGACTGCGCCAGCGGCCGCAGCGCAGCGGGATCGCCCTGGTGCGCCACGATCTGCTGCACGAAGTGGTCAACGACAGGATCTTTCACCCGCGCGGTATTCCAGGAGGATCTGATGTAGTCCGACTGCCACAGGATCTGCAGGCTGGAGGTGGGGATCGGCATCGCCTGATAGAGGGTGGCGATCATGTCATAGTCGCCTTCACGCCAGCGCCGCAGATATTGCGAGCTGTCGACCTGCCGCAGGTTCAGGGTGATGCCGAGCCGCGAGAGCGCGTGCTGGAACGGCAGTGCCCACTCCGTGCTGGTGCCGCCGCGCAGCAGCAGCTCAACGGTGAACGGCTGACCGGTTTTGTCATTGACCAGACGCTGATTCTTAATCTGCCAGCCTGCCTCTTTCAGCAGCGCATATGCTTTTAACAGGCTGGCGCGGTCGTAGCCACTGCCATCGCTCGCCGGAGGCTGGTAAGGCTGAGTGAACAGTCCGGCGGGCAACTGCGCGCGCCACGGTGCCAGCAGGGCCCGCTGTTCCGCATCCGGCGCACCCTGAGCAGCATACTCTGTGTTCTGGAAGTAGCTGCTGGCGCGCTGCCAGGCACCGTAATAGAGCGCCTTGTTCATCCAGTTAAAATCGAACAACAGTGAAAAAGCCTGGCGCACGCGACGGTCATGGAACAGCGGTTTCTCATTGTTAAACGCCAGCCAGCGGGTATCAGTAGCGGCCTCGTTGGGCGTGGTCTGCTTCACTATATCGCCCTCGTCGAAGGCGCGGCCGCGATACTGGGTGGCCCATTTCTTCGCTGAGACCTCCTCACGCCAGTCGTAAGCCCCCGCTTTAAAGGCTTCGAACGCCACGTTGTCATCCAGATAGTAGTCGTAGCGCATCCGATCAAAATTAAAGCGCCCGCGATTCACCGGCAGATCGGCGGCCCAGTAATCTTTGACCCGGCTGAACTCAATAAACTGACCCAGCTTCCAGCGGCTGATGCGATAGGGCCCGCTGGAGAGCGGCGGGGCGCTCAGCGGCTCATTAAACTGCTTATCTTTCCAGAATGACGCCGGGATGACCGGCAGCGTCAGCAAGCCCATCAACAGATCTCTGTCCGGTTTGGTAGCGTCGATGCGCACCGTAAGATCGTTCAGCGCGGTCACCGTCACGCCGCGATAGGCCACACGGAACTGAGGCACGCCTTCGGTCATAAACTTCTGAAAGCTGAAAGCCACATCGCGGGCCGTAATCGGTGAGCCATCGTGAAAGCGGGCGCGGGGATTCAGGCGAATCTCAGTCCACGAAAAATCGCTGGCGTAGCGCGCCGACAGGGCGATCAGCGGGTAGTAACTACCCGGCTCGTCGTCTGAACTGGTGTAGAGCCCATCATAAAGCGCACCGGTATTGATACCCGGATTGCCGCGCGAGGCGTAGCGGTTGAAGTTGTCGTAGGTGCCAATGACCGCCAGGGTGATGCTGCCGCCTTTGGGCGCATCGGGATCGGCATATTCATAGTGGCTGAAGCCGGGCGGATATTTCGCTTCCCCGGCCTGAGTAAAAGCGTAACTTTGCAGAACGGAGGCGGCCAGCAGCGGGGCGCTGAGTAGGGCGCCTGTCAGCAGAAGTCCAGCGCGAAGCAGCATAGCGAATGCCCTCTCCAGTAGGTGTTCGACTCCGCCCGGGCCAGACCGGTCAGGCGCGATGACGCTGAAAATAGTCTATCAGCGTTTCCGGCCGCAGCGGGCGACTAAAGATATAACCCTGCAGGTGAGTCACGCCGCGATTGATCAGCCACGCCGCCTGTTCGCCCGTTTCCACGCCCTCGGCCACGCTTTTCAGGTTCAGCTTTTTCGCCAGCTGCAGCACGGTATCCAGCACCGGCGAGGTCAGCGTCTCGGTGCCGATACTCTGCACAAAGCCGCGATCGATTTTCAGGTAATCAAAGGCGTAGCGCTCCAGATAGATCAGTGCGCTGTGCCCGGTGCCAAAGTCATCAATGGCGATGCGAATCTGCTGCTGATGCAGCCAGTCAAACAGATCGCCGACATTTTCGTCGCGCACCATGACGCGTTCAGTAATCTCGAACACATAATTAAAGTGGCCGGCCGGCATGCTCTCAAGCCAGTTCAGGACATCCTGACGGAAGCTGCGGTCGGCCAGGTGCAGGGGCGAAATGTTGAGGCTGAGGCTGGCATAACGGGGAACGGTGTGACAGAGCAGGTGCGCATCGCGGGAAACCAGCTGAAACAGATGGCGGGTCAGTGGAACAATCAGGTTTTGCGACTCGGCATACTGAATAAAGACATCGGGCGGGATCGGACCTTCCGTCGGATGCGTCCAGCGCAGCAGTGCCTCCATGCCATAAGGCTGACTATCGTGAGAGGTAACCAGCGGCTGATACTCCACGTGAAACTCGCCGCGCTTCATGCCCCGAATCAGCTCTCTGCCCGGACGCTGATAGTGGGCGAGCAGCAGCCAGCAGCCACCGGCAACCAGCAGTGACAGCAGCAGACCACTCAGCAGGATGTTCTGATAATCGCTGAAGGCGAGAGTGGAACCGTAGAGAACAAACTGCAGCGGATAGCCTTCCAGCGACCGCTGAACCAGCGGTGTCGGCAGGTTCTCATTCTCCATTACGCCATGCTGCCAGCTGGTCAGGGCACTGTGCTGTGCCACCAGCGCCATACCGGTAATCTCCGGATGCCAGGAGGCCATCAGCTGATAGGGGGCCAGGCTGATGTTGAGTGTCGCGAAAACCCCGGTCTGCAGATTGCCGGGATTCTTCACCCACAGGGCCAGGGCCGGTTTATCCGGCTGCAACGGCGTGCCCGGCATCAGTTGCAGATCGGTATCGCGCGAGATATCACTCTGGGGCGAAATCACGTTGATCGGCAGACTGAAACTGCCGGTGGCCGAGGAGCAAAAGGCATTGCCATTATTCACCAGCAGGATGGCACGAAGATTCCCGGCAAAGGCGGCGCGTGAGGTCAGTTCACGATTGATGGTGTGGCAGGCATTATGGGTAAACGGGAGCAGGGGACTGAGGGTGCTGTTATACAGGCTGGCGAGCGTTTGCTGTAGTGCCGACCGGCTGTGCTCCAGCAGGCGCTGATGTTGCCGCTCGCGCTTATGCCAGGTGTGATGAATCGCCAGCAGCGTGAACAGGAGAAAGAATAGGCCGCCGACCATCGCGCTACGCCATGCGATTCGGTGAGGATAGGTGGCATGGCGCTGTAGCGCCCCCGACAGTGGCATGAGGAGCTTCCCCTGATCAAATTATTATTATGTTAATGCACACGACTGCTTCGGTTTAAGCGACCGAGAATATAACGAGAATGCCGGGGATGTCTCGTTATTAATCTGAAATACAATGCTTTTATCTGCTATGGCGAAGGCGGATAAAACAAAAGACGAAAAAAAACGCTGCGTAAGCAGCGTTTCATGTTCTCTGGCTGAGAGAAAATCGAATCTGAGGATCAGGACGGGTTACGACTCAGTACCCGGCGCCCTTCACGGTAACGCTTTTTCCAGTAGTCATCATTCAGACTGGAGATCATGACGCCACTGCTGGTCGAGGCATGAACGAAGTTATCGTTGCCCAGATAGATCCCGACATGACGACCGGTTGAACCTGCGCGGAACATCACCAGATCGCCCGGACGCAGTTTACTGCGGGTAATCTCTCTGCCGGTGTCCTGCTGCTCAGAGGTGGAGCGGGGTAATTCCAAGCCAAACTGATCGCGGAAGGTACGTTGTACAAAGGCGGAACAGTCGATTCCGCGTTTGGTATCGCCACCGAGACGATAGCGCACACCTTTCCAGACGGCGTATTGTTCCATGATGCGCGACTTAACGTCGACATTACGCACCATTTCTTCAAACTCATCCTGAGACGCCTGAAGTAAAAAACCATTCTGGTTGTTAACTTCATGATTCTCGTTATTCGCGTTCTGACTGCTATGGGTACTGCTACAAGCTGAGAGGAGGGTTGCCAGCGCCAGTGCGGGCACAATCCGCAAAATATATCTCAGTATTGGTTGAGACTTGACCATTATTCGGGTTTTCCTTCGATGTCCTTACGACAGAATTGTCGCCAGCCAGATAACAAAACAGGGAGATTAATAAGCGAGACAGACTAAGACAAATCCTTAATGACTAAAATGTGTTAATGGACACATTTTTTCACGGTAAAAATCCGAATTTTCTGCCGCTAATGCCTCACAGGGACTGAGGTTAACTGATTACACACGCCGTGGCGAGTGCTTTTAATCAATTTTATATAGGTTTTTTTGATGTGAAATCAAACCGTAACACGCTGACTAATTTAGCAACAATTATGGGGAAATGATGGCGATAACAAGCGGTAAAAGGGGCGCCAATTCGGCGCATAGAAACGGATTCTGGAATTTTCTTTATTGACAGCGGCGGGTGACGACTATTTAACCACCTGGCGGGGTCATAACCTTTTCCTCTCGCTATTTTAATTAGCAGACTAATAATGATGAGCTGTTTTTTATTAGCGCGGGCAGTTAACATCCTGTCAAATAAACCGACCGCGCTTAACATTTACATCACGGGCTTATATTTTCCCGGTAATTTGCGATAAAACCAGTTAACCAGCGAGTCACTGGCAGGGGTTAAAAGCCACCAGCTCAGACCCACCAGAACCACGGACAGCGATCCCACGGCAATATCGGTAAACCAGTGCGCCCCGGCCATGACGCGCGGCAGAGAAAATAGCACCACAATAGCCAGCGCGATTAAAAAACGGCTGAAACCAAAATAACGCCAGATAAAGCAGGCGAAAATAATCAGCATCATGCCGTGGTCGCCAGGGAAGCTGTCTTTCGACGCATCTTTAGCGGGAATGCCGGTCAGCTCACTGACGCGATGCACGTTTTCGAAGAAGAGGGTCGGGCTGGAGTGTTTCACCGGCAGCAGATGCCCCAGCTGATTCAGCACCACGGCAGTCAGCAGCATGGTGATACCGATCGCCAGCATCCGGCGGCGTGCCTGAGGCGCTTCATGTCGCCAGATCGACAGATATAGCAGGCCCATCGCCAACAGTGACACCACATCAAAGCCACGGAAGTTGGTGATAGCGACGATCAGCGCAAACAGCGGATGGGTCACCATCTGATTATTGAAGCCATAAAAAATCGATTTATCGATGCCGAACCAGAAGCCATGCTGAGGCGGCAGATACCACGAAAGAAAGAGCACGACGCCCAGGGCATTCAGTAGCAGGATAGTAATAAGACGAATTGCGCGCATAAGTAAGCTCAATTAAAAAAATAACCGCCGACAATACCTTTGTTAGCGTAAACGGCACTTCAACAACGCCGATTGTAGCCGATTCCAGTCAGCCTGCTCAGAATGAATAATCTCGATGCGGCTGTCAGATGGCGTGACGGCGAGTGTCTCACTCTGCAACTCTTTTGCCTGACGGTTAATACGCATTGTGCCTTCGCGGGTGCGCATCACGCCTTTGATCCGATCCACCGGCGCCTGCCGGACCCACTCCAGCAGCGCAGCGGCGTCAAACAATGTGTCACCATCAAACAGCCAGCCGCAGGCGCTATAGCCCTGTCCGTGGTTCAGCGCCCGCCGCCAGCGCGCCGCTCCCTCCAGCTGTAAGGCGGCCAGACCGCTCGCCGGTTTCGTCGTGTGAGGGTGATGATGGTGTGGCAGGGGAAGGTCACGTGGCTGGCGCGGCGTATCAAGCAGGCCGGAGGGAATCCGGCCAAACTCGGTCGCTATCACCGGACGTGGCGGCTGCATCTGCTGCTGCCAGTCAGTCAGACGCTGACGATCTTCGTCCTCCCAGCAGTCGCGCTTGTTGGCGATAATGATGTCGGCGGCGGCCAGCTGGTCGCGGAAGTTCTCATCGGCGACCACGCGCGGGTCGGCAAGCTGGCGCGCATCGAGTAGCGTCAGGGTGGCATTGAGTTGCAGCCACGACTGATAGACCGGTGCGCTGAGCATCTCCAGCACCTGGCGCGGATGCCCCAGGCCGGTCGGCTCTATCAGTAACCGGTCGGGCCTGCTCTTCAGCAGCATATTCAGCCCGACCTGCATGGGCAGGCCATTGACGCAGCAGAGACAGCCGCCAGGGATCTCTTTCAGCGTCGCGCCGCGATCCGCCAGCAGCGCGCCATCGATGCCGATTTCGCCAAATTCATTGACCAGCACGGCCCACTGTTCGCCTGCGGGCCTGGCGGCCAGCAGATGGCAGAGCAGGGTGGTTTTTCCGCTGCCTAAAAAACCGGTGATGAGATTAACGCGCGTCATGGGAAAGGCTCCTGCCGGGATAGCGTGATAATGTAATACTATAACATTATCACGATCGGTTTCCCGCCCTCGCTTACTCAGCGCGCCCCATATAGCGACGTTCGGCAATATGGATGCGGATGCGGTCACCGTTGCTCAGATATTCCGGCACCTGAATCGAGAGGCCGGTGCTCATTCCGGCGGGTTTGGTGCGGGCGCTGGCTGAAGCACCTTTGATGCCCGGCGAAGTTTCAACGATCTCCATATCGACCGTCTGAGGCAGTTCCAGTGCCAGCACCTGGCCTTCCATCGTCAGCACATGGATACCCGGAATGCCTCCTTCCGGAATAAACAGCAGCTCTTCTTCGATCTGATCGCGTTTGAAGGTGTAGGGGGTGTAGTCTTCGTCATCCATAAAGATATATTCGTCACCATCTATATAAGAGAAGGTCACGCTGCGACGGCTGAGCGAAATCGCATCAATAATCTCGTCGCCCTTGAAGCGCTCTTCAACTTTTAAACCGGTGCGGACATCGGTAAAGCGCATCTTATAGAGGGTGGCGGCACCGCGTGCGCTGGGGCTCTGGACATCAATGTCCTTAACCAGCAGCAGTTTACCGTTGTGCGTGACGGCCATCCCTTTTTTGATTTCGTTGGCTTTTGGCATTGCTGTTCTCGCTATCTTGAGAGTGAAGTGCGCGCAACGTTACTCGCGCCGGTGAAAACTGGCAATATCGTGGGTGCGAAATTTTGCGTCAGGCCGCCGCATTCATGGTAATTGTCGCGCCGGACTGCTATTGTCGCCGCGACTTTCTTTGCCGGAGCTCAGCATGCAATGCCGTAGCCAGTGCGGTGCCTGTTGCACGGCACCCTCTATCTCATCCCCCATCCCCGGTATGCCCGACGGCAAGCCCGCCAATACCCCCTGCATTCAGCTTGATGCGCTGCTGCGCTGCAAACTCTTTGGTTCGCCCCTGCGTCCCGCCGTCTGTTCTGGGCTGCAGCCGCAAGCGAGCATGTGCGGCGACTCGCGCGAGCAGGCGATGACCTGGTTGCTGCAGCTGGAAGCGGATACGGCCCCCTGAGGCGCTGACGCAGCTGACGTTTTTCTGATGGCGTGGTTGCCTTACAGCAACAGCTTCAGCCGGATCGACCTTTCTGCCTTACAACCGTCATGAAATGTGCGTAACATCAAAAATCTGCTACGCCGTTTGCGCATTTTCTTGCCTGCAGAATCGCGCTGTACCACAATCCCTGAAACGTTTCAGCGGTGGTCCGGCAACCTGTCCCTGACAGTGCGACGCAAAAATCTCCCCACCGGCTGAAACGATTCAATCTCAGCAAGCGAGGAGAATTATGTTCCAGCTCGAATTGCAGGCTATCCATACCGGAGCCAGCGCCCAGAATAAAGAAGAGGCCATTCGTCAGGTCGCTGCCGCGTTAACCGCGGCGGGCAATGTGACTGAAGGGTATGTCAACGGCATGCTGGCGCGCGAACAGCAAACCTCCACCTTTCTCGGTAACGGCATCGCTATCCCTCATGGCACCACAGACACCCGCGATCTGGTGCTGAAAACCGGCGTTCAGGTGTTTCAGTTCCCGCAGGGCATTGCCTGGGGTGACGATCAGACCGCCTATGTCGCCATCGGCATTGCCGCGAAGTCTGATGAGCATCTGGCGCTGCTGCGTCAGTTGACCCACGTTCTGAGCGATGACTCCGTTGCCGAACAGCTGAAAACCGCCTCTGCTGAAGATCTTCGTGCGTTGCTGATGGGCGAGAAACAAGCCGCCGAATTCAGCTTCGACACCGCATTAATTACCCTTGATGTCGCGGCCAGCGACCTGATCACCTTACAGGCCATGAACGCCGGTCGTCTGCAATCCGCTGGCGTTGTGGATGCCAGCTATGTGGCGGATGTGGTTTCAGCCTCCCCGCTGAATCTGGGGCAGGGCATCTGGCTCAGCGACAGCAGCCTGGGTAACCTGCGCAGTGGCGTGGCGATCAGCCGTGCTGCGCATCCCTTCGACCATCAGGGCGAATCGGCTGCGATGCTAATCAGCGTATCGGCAACCGATGAACGTCCGCTGGAGGTGCTGGGTTACCTGAGCGCCTTACTGCAGCAGGGGAAAGCCGATCGTCTGCTGAAAGCGGATGCCGCAGGCGTTTATGCGCTGCTGACCAGCGAAGTGGATGAGCAGGCTGACGTCCTGACCGCTGAATTCACCATCCGCAACGAACATGGCCTGCATGCCCGTCCGGGCACGGCGCTGGTCAGCGTCATCAAGCAGTTCAACAGCGAGATCACCGTGACCAACCTCGACGGCAGCGGTAAGCCTGCCAATGGTCGCAGCCTGATGAAAGTGGTGGCGCTGGGCGTGAAGAAAGGGCATCGCCTGCGCTTTACCGCCAGCGGCGACGATGCTCAGCAGGCGCTGAACGCCATTGAAGAGGCGATCAGCAGTGGTCTGGGCGAGGGGGCAGCATGAGCAGACGTGTCGCCACCATTACGCTGAATCCGGCGTATGACCTGGTGGGCTATACCCCTGAAATTGAACGCGGCGAAGTCAATCTGGTGAAAACCACCGGACTGCATGCGGCGGGCAAGGGCATTAACGTCGCCAAAGTCCTGAAAGATCTGGGCATTGACGTGACTGTCGGCGGTTTCCTGGGCAAAGAGAATCAGGATGGCTTCCAGCAGCTGTTCAGCGAGCTGGGTATTGCTAACCGTTTTCAGGTGGTGCCAGGCCGCACCCGCATCAACGTGAAACTCACCGAACAGACCGGCGATGTGACCGATCTGAATTTCTCCGGTTTTCAGGTGACGGGTCAGGACTGGGATCGCTTCACCACCGACTCCCTGACCTGGCTGGGCCAGTTCGATATGGTCTGCGTCAGCGGCAGCCTGCCGGAAGGGGTCGATCACGACGCCTTTACCCGCTGGATGACCGAACTGCGCACCCACTGCCCGTGCATCATCTTTGACAGCAGCCGTGAGGCGCTGGTGGCAGGACTGAAAGCCGCTCCGTGGCTGGTGAAGCCTAACCGCCGTGAGCTGGAGATCTGGGCCGGTCGCAAACTGCCGACGCTGCAGGATGTGATTGGTGCCGCGCATGAACTGCGTGAGCAGGGCATCGCCCATGTGGTGATTTCACTGGGCGCAGATGGGGCGCTGTGGGTCAACGCCTCCGGCGAATGGATTGCCAAACCCCCGGTCTGCGATGTGGTCAGCACCGTGGGTGCCGGCGACTCGATGGTGGGCGGCCTGATTTATGGTCTGCTGATGCGCGAGTCCAGCGAGCATACGCTGCGTCTTGCCACTGCCGTGGCGGCGATGGCCGTCAGCCAGAGTAATGTTGGTGTATCCGATCGAACTCAGTTGGCCGCCATGATGGCGCGTGTCGACTTACAACCCGTTAACTGACAGCAGGAGAGCGATAATGAAAACGCTGCTGATAAAAGACCCTACACTGGGACTGGCTTCCGCTTACATGGCGCAACAGCGCCTGGCTGCTGCGGCAGCTGCTGCGGGCCTGACCCTGACTGAAAACCCTGCCGATGCTGAACTGGTGATTGTGCTGGGTAAAAACGTGCCGGACGACGCGGCACTGAACGGCAAAGCGCTCTGGCAGGGCGATGTCCAGCTGGCCGTCCGTGAGCCGGAAACCTTCCTGAACCGCGCGAAAGCAGAAGCCAGAACCTGGCAGTCGCAGGCTGCGGTGGCGACACCGGCGGGCGCATCTGCTGCGGCACCGGCTCAGGCTGGCGCGCAGAAACGTGTGGTTGCCGTTACCGCCTGTCCGACCGGCGTGGCGCACACCTTTATGGCGGCGGAGGCGATTCAGGCCGAAGCAACCCGTCGCGGCTGGTGGGTGAAAGTTGAAACCCGCGGCTCAGTCGGGGCCGGTAACGCGATTACCCCGGAAGAAGTAGCGGCAGCCGATCTGGTGATCGTGGCCGCCGATATCGAAGTCGACCTGGCGAAATTTGCCGGTAAGCCGATGTACCGCACCTCAACCGGACTGGCGCTGAAGAAAACCGCCCAGGAACTGGATAAAGCGGTAGCCGAAGCGAAGCCTTATAAAGCAGCTGCCAGCGGACAGAGTAACGCCAGCGCAGAAGAGGAGAAAAAGCAGGGCGGCGCAGGGGCGTATCGTCATCTCCTGACCGGTGTCTCCTATATGCTGCCGATGGTGGTCGCAGGCGGTCTGAGCATCGCACTCTCATTTGCCTTTGGTATCACCGCATTTAAAGAGCCGGGCACGCTGGCGGCTGCCCTGATGCAAATCGGTGGTGGCAGCGCCTTTGCCCTGATGGTGCCGGTACTGGCGGGCTTTATCGCCTTCTCCATCGCTGACCGTCCGGGTCTGACCCCGGGTCTGATTGGCGGGATGATCGCTACCAGCATCAACGCCGGTTTCTTAGGCGGCATTATCGCGGGCTTCATTGCCGGTTATGCGGCGAAGCTGATCAGCGGCAAAGTTAAACTGCCGCAGAGTATGGAAGCGCTGAAACCGATACTGATCATTCCGCTGTTTGCCAGTCTGATTACCGGCCTGTTGATGATCTACGTGGTAGGCAAACCGGTTGCGGGCATCATGAATGGTCTGACCCACTGGCTGGCGAACATGGGCACCGCGAACGCGGTTCTGCTGGGCGCAATTCTGGGCGGCATGATGTGTACTGACATGGGTGGTCCGGTGAATAAGGTGGCTTACGCGTTTGGCGTTGGCTTACTGAGCTCGCAGACGTATGCCCCGATGGCCGCCATCATGGCCGCCGGCATGGTGCCACCGCTGGCGATGGGTGTGGCTACGCTGGTTGCGCGTCGTAAGTTCAACAAAGGTCAGCAGGAAGGGGGCAAAGCGGCGCTGGTTCTGGGTCTCTGCTTTATCTCTGAAGGTGCGATTCCGTTTGCGGCCCGCGACCCGATGCGTGTTCTGCCTTGCTGCATCGTGGGTGGCGCGGTGACCGGTGCCATCTCCATGGCGATTGGCGCAAAACTGATGGCGCCGCACGGTGGGCTGTTCGTTCTGCTGATCCCTGGTGCGATTACCCCGGTACTCGGTTATCTGATGGCGATCGTCATCGGCACCGCGATTGCGGGTCTGAGCTACGCGGTACTGAAACGTCCGGAAGAGCAGCTGGCGAAAGCCTGATACGCGGAAGTGAAATAAACAGGGAGCCAGATGGCTCCCTGTTTGCTTTGATAAGGCTGCTTCCCTCGGCATCATGTCATCACCGTCTGGAAAAGCCTTCAGGCTCCTTTTTTTAAGCCTGCTGTTCGGCTTTCAGCCACGCAATCTCATCTTTCCAGATATCGGGATTGATGGTTTCCAGAATCAGCGGGATGCCATCGAAGCGGGGATCTTTCATCAGCCAGCTGAACACCGTCCTGCCGATGTTTCCTTCTCCCAGACTGTGATGGCGGTCAACGCGGCTGTCGAAGGCGCTCTTGGCGTCGTTCAGGTGCATGCCACGCAGATACTGAAAACCGACGATGCGCTCAAAGCTGGCAAAGGTCGCTTCGCAGTCTGCCTCGGTACGCAGATCATACCCGCCGGCAAACGCATGGCAGGTATCAATGCAGACCCCGACACGCGATTTGTCTTCGACATGCTCAATAATGGTGGCGAGATGCTCGAAGCGGAAGCCCAGATTACTGCCCTGACCGGCCGTATTTTCGATGACGGCGGTAACGTTCTGCGTCTGGTCGAGCGCGATATTGATCGACTCGGCGATGCGCTTCAGGCAGCTCTCCTCATCGATCTGATGCAGATGGCTGCCGGGGTGGAAGTTCAGCAGCGTCAGCCCCAGCTGGTCAGCACGCCGCAGTTCATCAATGAAGGCCGCGCGGGATTTCTCCAGCGCCTCCTCAACCGGATGGCCCAGGTTAATCAGAAAACTGTCGTGCGGCAGGATCTGCTGTGATGTGAAGTGATAAGTCTCGCAGGCGGCGCGAAAAGCATCAATGACCTCAGTGGTCAGCGGGGCGGCCTTCCACTGACGCTGATTTTTAGTAAAGAGGGCGAAGGCGGTGGCTTCTAATTCATGGGCGCGGATCACGGCCTGATCCACTCCCCCTGCCGCACTGACGTGTGCGCCAATATATTTCATGCCTTTCTCCTGGGGCTATGCACGAATGAAACGGCATGATACCCGATGCGCTTAGCCCATGAAATGTTGCACCAGCAGATTGATCGTGCCACCGCCTGCGATTAACCAGCCAAAGACCAGCGCACCCAGCAGCAGGGGTTTAACGCCCGCTTCACGCAGCGCGCTGAAACGGGTGGTTAAGCCCAGCGCGGCCATCGCCATCGCCAGCAGCAGGCCAGCCAGCCGATTCAGTGAGGCCACCAGCGCCGCAGGCAGCAGCTGCAGCGAGTTAAACAGCGCGACCGCAATAAACAGTAAGGCAAACCAGGGAAAGGTCACCGGCTGACGGGCGCGGCCCTGACGTCCGCCGCGCAGCATCGTCCCCAGGCAGAGCAGGAACGGGGCCAGCATCATCACCCGCAGCATCTTGGCAATGACCGCGCTGTTTTCGGCTTCCGGGCTGATACTGTGTCCGGCTGCTACCACCTGCGCCACTTCATGAATCGAGGAGCCGGTGAAAACGCCAAACTGTGCAGCACTCAGAGCCGGAAACAGATGATGCGCCAGCGGCCAGAGCAGGGGATAGATGAAGATCGCCAGCGTGCCGAACAGCACCACGGTCGCGATGGCCACCGCGACTTTCGAT
Organism: Pantoea sp. EKM103V; assembly: GCF_011800365.1. Lineage (NCBI taxonomy): Bacteria > Pseudomonadati > Pseudomonadota > Gammaproteobacteria > Enterobacterales > Erwiniaceae > Pantoea > Pantoea sp. EKM103V. The sequence goes on from NZ_JAALFQ010000003.1 coordinate 260,638, forward strand.
GGCGCGGCTTTGACCACCGGCTCGGTCGCCAGCACCGCTGCCGCACCGCAGATACTGCTGCCTGCGCCAATCAGCCAGACGGTTTCGCGATCCAGCTTCAGTAACCGGATACCCAGCAGGCAGGTGATAAAGAAGGTGCTGCTCAGCGTCAGCGCATCGATCAGGATGCCGCTGACGCCGACATCGGCAATCTGCTGTAAAGTAATACGAAAGCCAAACAGGATAATCCCGAGCCGCAGCAGCTTCTGCTTCGCCAGCGCGACGCCGCTGTCGCAGTGTGATGAGAGAGGGGAATAGACGCTATTCCCGAGCACGATGCCCAGCATGATCGCCAGCGTCAGTGAACCCAGTCCCAGCCCCGCGATCAACGGCTGTTGCCCCAGCCAGCTCGCCGCTGCGGCGAGCGCGGCGGTCAGCAGCAGACCGGGAAACAGGCGCACAACGGGATAGTGCGTTTTAACGATGCTCAGTTCGGCCATAAGGGTCACTCCTCTTCAGTGAGTGTCGATCATGGAGCGCACTGGCTTAAAAGTGAAATTGATAATATATTTATAATCAACCGGAATAAACGATAAGGCCGACATTATGAGCGTTTTGCGCCTGCGCCGCTGGGCAACGCTGATCAAGAGGGATGTGCTGGTACTCTGGTTCGCCTTTCGCGACCCGCGCACGCCCTGGTGGAACAAGCTGGGCATGCTGGGCCTGGTCGCCTATGGCATCAGCCCGATCGATTTCATCCCGGATGTGATTCCGTTTGTGGGACTGCTGGATGACGCGGTCATCATCCCGACCGGTGTTATGCTGCTGCTGCGCCTGCTGCCACGTGAGGTACGCATCAGCAGCAGCGAAAGGGCCGCATCCCGGCGTTCCCGTGGCAAAAAAATCGCAGGCTGGCTGGTGGTGGTGGGGCTGATCTGGCTGGCGCTGATCATCTATCTCGTCAGACATTAACAGACTTAAGGATCGACGATGCACATTACCCTGCGGCAAATCGAAGTCTTTACCGAAGTGCTCAAGAGTGGCTCGACGACCCAGGCGTCGCAGCTGCTGGCGCTGTCGCAGTCGGCGGTCAGCGCGGCGCTGGCCGATCTGGAGAGTCAGCTTGGGGTTCAGCTCTTTGATCGGGTCGGTAAACGGCTGGTGCTGAACGAACATGGCCGCCTGCTTTATCCCCGCGCCGTGGGTCTGCTGGAGCAGGCGGGGGAGATTGAGCAGCTGTTCAAAGAGGACAACGGGGCCATCCGCATCTTCGCCAGCAGCACCATCGGTAACTATCTGCTGCCGGGCATGATGGCGGCCTGGCGACGCGATTTTCCCGGCCTGCCGCTGGAGCTGAGCGTAGGCAACAGTCAGGATGCGATTCAGGCGGTCTCCGACTTCCGCGTCGATGTCGGCCTGATTGAGGGACCGTGCCATATGACCGAACTGGTCAGTGAACCCTGGCTGGAGGATGAGCTGGTGGTGTTTGCCGCGCCGGATGCGCCTGTTCTGCAGCAGCCGGTCACCCTGAAAACGCTGGCGGACGCCCCCTGGATCCTGCGCGAACGCGGCTCCGGCACCCGTGAAATCGTCGATTATCTGCTGCTGTCTCACCTGCCGAGCTTTCAGCTGGGAATGGAGCTCGGCAACTCTGAAGCGATTAAACATGCGGTGCGCCACGGCATGGGGATCAGCTGCCTGTCGCGCCGGGTGATCGCCGATCTGCTGGAGGCGGGAACGCTGATCGAACTGGCGATTCCGCTGCCGCGCCTGACCCGGACGCTGTACCGCATCCATCACCGGCAGAAGCATATTTCCAAAGCGCTGACGCGCTTTTTATCCTACTGCCGTGAGTGACCGCTAATAATTCGGGCGCGATCATGAACTTAACTAATAACAGCGTGGCTCCGCTATACAGAGGCGAGCTGGCTGCTACAATCTCGCCTCATTTTTACCCTTCGTAGCGTTTACACATGCATAATGACTCAAAAACAACACAACAACCTGCGTTACAGCGTGCACTAAAAGCACGTCATCTCACCATGATCGCCATCGGCGGCTCCATCGGAACCGGCCTGTTTGTCGCATCGGGTGCCACTATTGCTCAGGCCGGACCCGGCGGAGCACTTCTCTCCTATATGCTCATCGGTCTGATGGTCTATTTCCTGATGACCAGCCTGGGTGAACTGGCGGCATTTATGCCCGTGTCCGGTTCGTTTGCCACCTACGGCGCAAAATATGTCGAAGAGGGCTTTGGTTTTGCACTCGGCTGGAACTACTGGTACAACTGGGCGGTGACCATCGCGGTTGATCTGGTGGCGTCACAGCTGGTGATGAATTACTGGTTCCCCGACACGCCAGGCTGGATCTGGAGCGCGCTGTTCCTGGGCCTGATGTTCCTGCTCAACTACATCTCCGTCAAAGGCTTTGGTGAAGCGGAATACTGGTTCTCGCTGATCAAAGTGGCCACCGTGGTGATTTTTATCGTGGTTGGCGTGCTGATGATCACCGGCATTATGCGCGGTGCAGAACACGCGGGCTGGCATAACTGGCAGGTGGGCGAAGCGCCATTTGCGGGTGGTTTTGCGGCGATGATCGGTGTGGCGATGATTGTGGGATTCTCCTTCCAGGGCACCGAGCTGATCGGTATCGCGGCGGGCGAATCTGAAGATCCGGCAAAAAATATCCCGCGTGCGGTGCGGCAGATCTTCTGGCGTATCCTGCTGTTTTACGTCTTCGCGATTCTGATTATCAGCCTGATCCTGCCGTACACCGATCCCAAGCTGCTGCACAATGACATCAACGATATCAGCGTCAGTCCATTCACCCTGGTGTTCCAGAATGCCGGTCTGCTGTCAGCGGCGGCGGTGATGAATGCGGTGATCCTGACGGCCGTGCTGTCAGCGGGTAACTCCGGCATGTACGCCTCAACCCGTATGCTTTACAACCTGGCCTGTGAAGGCAAAGCGCCGCGGATTTTCGCCAGACTCTCTAAAGGCGGCGTGCCGCGTAATGCACTCTGGGCGACGACGGTGGTGGCGGGACTCTGCTTCCTGACCTCGAAATTTGGCAATCAGGAGGTTTACCTCTGGCTGCTGAATACCTCAGGCATGACCGGTTTTATCGCCTGGCTCGGTATCGCGATCAGTCACTACCGCTTCCGTCGCGGCTATGTCGCTCAGGGACATGACCTGAACGCGCTGCCTTACCGCTCCGGCTTTTTCCCGCTGGGTCCGATTTTCGCCTTTGTGCTCTGCCTGATCATCACGCTGGGTCAGAACTATCAGGCGTTTCTCAACGACACCATCGACTGGTACAGCGTAGCGGCCACCTACATCGGCCTTCCGCTGTTCCTGATCATCTGGTTCGGCTACAAGCTGACGCGCGGCAGCCGTTTCGTGAAGTACAGCGAGATGGATTTCCCGGTTCATAAAGATTAGTTCTGTGCGCTGACTCCTGCGCACGGTGCCTGCCGCAGTTCTGGCAGGCCGCAGGAATCGTGAAGCGATGGGAGCCTGTGCCTGTAGCAAAGCATAGCGGGCCAGGGATGGTCCGCGCTGAGCCCGCCAGGGATGGCGGGTTTTGCGTCTTTGCGAAAGGCACAGGCTCCCTGAGCCATTCTCCCGCCTGCAACACCGTTTTTTACCCTTTTTTCACGTCTCGCTTATCTTCACGAATTGATAATTATTATCACCTGCACTATTGTGGCTGCGTTTTCTGACAGGATAGCCACACAGGGTTAAAACATGACTACCGAAACTTCGCTGCTGGCGGGAGAAGAGACGCGTCAGCACAGCATGCATAGCTACCAACTGGTGCTGCGTCGCCGCGTCATCTGGATCGGCGTGCTGCTGCTGGCCATCATCGCCTCGCTGGTCCTCGACTTCACGCTGGGTCCGGCCGGACTCTCGCTGGAGACGCTGTGGAATACGCTGCTCAGTCCCGACAGTGTCGACGCCGGAACCCGCGTCATCGTCTGGGACATCCGTCTGCCCTATGCCCTGATGGCGATTGTGGTGGGCCTGTCGCTCGGCCTCGCGGGCGCAGAAATGCAGACCATTCTGAATAACCCGCTGGCCAGCCCCTTTACCCTCGGTGTCTCCTCGGCGGCGGCATTTGGTGCCGCGCTGGCCATCATCCTCGGCGTCGGCATCCCCGGCATTCCTGACCAGTGGTTGATCTCCGCTAACGCCTTCGTCTTTGCGCTGTTCGCCGCCCTGATGCTGGACGGCATCACCCGCTGGACCCAGGTCTCCTCGGCGGGCGTGGTGCTCTTCGGCATTGCACTGGTCTTTACCTTCAACGCGCTGGTCTCCATGATGCAGTTCATCGCCAGCGAAGATACCCTGCAGGGGCTGGTTTTCTGGACCATGGGCAGCCTGGCGCGCGCCTCCTGGGAGAAGCTGGGCGTCCTGACCGTGGCGCTGGCGATCCTGGTGCCGTTCTCCATGATGAGCAGCTGGAAGCTGACGGCGCTGCGGCTGGGTGAGGATCGGGCGGTCAGCTTTGGCATTGACGTGCGTCGTCTGCGTCTGGCGACGCTGCTGCGCATCAGTATTCTCTCGGCGCTGGCCGTGGCCTTTGTCGGCCCGATTGGCTTTATCGGCCTGGTCGCTCCCCATATTGCCCGCATGATGTTTGGTGAAGATCACCGCTTCTATCTGCCAGCCAGCGCGCTGGTCGGAGCGCTGGTGCTGTCGCTGGCCTCGGTCGCGTCGAAAAACCTGCTTCCGGGCGTGATCATCCCGGTCGGCATCGTCACCTCACTGATTGGCGTGCCGTTCTTCCTGAGTATTATTCTGCGTCACCGGGGGACAGTGTGATGGAACAGGGTCTGACGTTACGCGGCTTCAGTGCCGGTTACCCAAAACATAAGGTGATTGAGAATCTCAACGTTGCGCCGCTGCCGCGTGGGGAGATCACCGTGCTGCTGGGGCCCAACGGCTGCGGCAAATCGACGCTGCTGCGGGCCCTGGCCGGACTGAACAAAGGGCAGGGCGAAATGTGGCTCAACGGCGAGGATCTCATGACTCAGCCATTTGCCCGCCGGGCGAAGAACGTGGTCTATCTGCCGCAGTCCCTGCCTGCAGGCGTGCATCTGCATGTGCTGGAGTCGATCATTGTGGCACAGCGCGCCTCCGGCGGCCTGCACAGCGCCAGCAGCGAAGCCGAAATCATGCACCTGCTGGAGCAGCTGGGCATTGCCCATCTGGCGATGCGCTATCTCGACCAGCTCTCCGGCGGACAGAAGCAGTTAGTCGGGCTGGCACAGTCGCTGATCCGTCGCCCTGAGCTGCTGCTGCTGGATGAACCGCTGAGCGCGCTGGATCTCAACTACCAGTTTCATGTGATGGATCTGGTGCGGCGCGAAACCGCCCTGCGCAATATCGTCACGGTGGTGGTGGTGCATGATATCAATATTGCGCTGCGTCATGCGCAGCATGCGCTGATGCTGAAACAGGGGGCACTGGTGGCGCAGGGGCAGCCGGATAAGGTGATTACGCCCGCGACCCTGGCGAAAGTCTATGGCGTCGATGGACGAATCGAGCACTGCTCGCGCGGCATTCCGCAGGTGATGATTGATGGCCTGACCGGTCCGGCGCTGGTCTGACACAACGGCGGGTCGTTACCGGCCCGGCATCGTGCAAAAAAGTTCAGGGCCGCAGTTGCGGCCCTGATTTTTTACGCCAGAAGATGCTGCGCGTGGAAGCGCAGATGATCTTCCACAAAACTGGCGATAAAGAAGTAGCTATGGTCATAGCCCGGCTGAATGCGCAGCGTCAGCGGGAATCCCACCTCACTGGCCACGCTTTCCAGCCGCTCCGGTTGCAGCTGGTCGGCCAGGAACTGATCGCTGTCGCCCTGGTCGATCAGGATCGGCAGACGATGCGCCACCTCCGCCATCAGCTGACAGCTGTCATATTCCCGCCAGGCCGCCGGGTCATCGCCCAGATAGGCCTGAAACGCTTTCTGACCCCACGGCACCTGCATCGGGTTTACAATCGGTGCGAAAGCCGACGCCGAAGCAAAGCGGTTGCCCAGACGCAGCGCCAGCATGAGCGCGCCGTGTCCGCCCATGGAGTGACCCATGATCGACTGACGTTCGCTGACCTTAAAGTTATCCGCAATCAGCGCAGGTAACTCGCTGCTCAGGTAGTCGAACATGCGGAAATGCGCGGCCCAGGGCTGCTGGGTGGCATTGAGATAGAATCCCGCTCCCTGACCCAGATCGTAGCCCTCATCGTTGGCCACCTCATCGCCGCGCGGGCTGGTGTCCGGCATAATCAGCACCAGACCCAGTTCCGCCGCCACCCGCTGCGCGCCCGCTTTGGTGGTAAAGTTCTCGTCGTTGCAGGTCAGCCCGGCCAGAAACCAGACCACCGGTGGCGGCGCATCGCCCTGCGGTTCAGGCAGATAGATGCTGAAGGTCATCGGGCAGTTCAGCACGGCCGACGCATGACGCCAGCGCTGCTGCCAGCCGCCAAAAATACGGTGTTCTTCCAGTAGCTCCAGAGTGGATGCCATAACGCCTCCTGATTACCTGTTGAAATGCACAACCGAGCGGATCGATTTTCCTTCGTGCATTAAATCAAAGGCGTCGTTGATCTCTTCCAGCGGCATGGTGTGGGTGATGAAGTCGTTCAGGGCAAATTTACCGTCGAGGTAATCCTGCACGATACCCGGCAGCTGTGAGCGGCCTTTCACGCCACCGAAGGCGGAGCCACGCCAGACGCGCCCGGTCACCAGCTGGAACGGACGGGTAGAGATCTCTTCACCGGCACCGGCCACACCGATAATCACGGACTCGCCCCAGCCTTTGTGGCAGCACTCCAGCGCGGAACGCATGACGTTGACGTTGCCGATACATTCAAAGGAGAAATCCACGCCGCCATCGGTCAGCTCAACAATCACCTCCTGAATCGGCTTATCGTAATCTTTCGGGTTGATCAGGTCAGTGGCGCCCAGCTTGCGCGCCAGGTCGAATTTACTGGTATTGATGTCGATGGCGATGATGCGGCCGGCTTTCGCCATTTTGGCACCGATAACGGCCGACAGGCCAATGCCGCCGAGGCCGAAAATCGCCACGGTGTCGCCTTCTTTCACTTTGGCGGTGTTCATGACCGCGCCCATACCGGTGGTGACGCCACAACCCAGCAGGCACACTTCTTCCAGCGGCGCTTCTTTACTGATTTTAGCCAGTGAGATCTCCGGAACGACGGTGTACTCCGAGAAGGTCGAGGTGCCCATATAGTGGAAAATCGGTTTGCCATCTTTAAAGAAGCGGGTGGTGCCATCCGGCATCAGACCTTTGCCCTGGGTCGCACGGATCGCCTGACAGAGGTTGGTTTTACCCGACAGACAGTACTTACACTTGCCGCACTCCGGAGTGTAAAGCGGGATAACATGGTCACCCACTTCCACGCTGGTCACGCCTTCGCCTACGGCTTCCACGATGCCGCCGCCTTCATGGCCCAGGATCGCCGGGAAGACGCCTTCCGGATCGGTGCCGGAGAGGGTGTAGGCGTCGGTATGGCAGACGCCGGTCGCGACGATACGCACCAGGACTTCGCCTTTCTGCGGTGGCATCAAATCCACTTCTTCAATTTTCAGCGGTTCGCCAGCAGCCCAGGCAACGGCGGCACGGGTTTTGATCATTTTCATGCAATCCCTCTTCCAGTCAGATTGTGACGCACGGTGGCGCCAGGTGGTCGTGATTAATCAGAGCCAGGCTCTTAAACATAGCGCGGAACGCTTATTCCGCCGCCTGTAAGGGGTAGATCAGCTCATCATTGAGCGGCCGATCGTCAAATTTTTCGATAATCAGGTACTTCAGCGCCTCCACGTTGGGAGTAAAGGCGTCCCGTCGCCACATCAGCCAGGTGGCCGTATTGCGATAAGCAGGGGGGAGGGTGTGCGCCTGCACCCGTGAACGGTCCGGCATCTGTTTCAGCACCGAGGCCGGGATCATGGCGACGCCCGCACCGCCCGCCACGCAGGCCAGCATGGCGTGATAGGACTGAATCTCCATCACATTGTCCGGCGCGGTCTGGCTGTCGCGATACCAGCTCTCCAGCTTAACGCGGTAGGAGCAGCTGTTGCGGAAAGCAAACAGGGTATCGTCCTGCACGTCGCGGGCGGTGGTGATAGGGGCATGATCCAGCCCGGTAATCAGCACCATCTCCTCACGAAACGCGATGCAGCCGTTCAGGTCATCATGCGCCACCGGGCCATCCACCAGCGCCGCCGCCAGGGTGCCTTCACGCACCCGATCGATAATTTCGCCCGAGGTGCCGGTAATCAGCGAGAGGGCAACACCGGGAAAGCGCTGGTGATAGGCAGCCAGTAAACCAGGCAGGCGGGTGGCGGCGGTGCTCTCCATCGAGCCGAGCGCAAAGTTACCCGCCGGTTCACCGGTGCGGGTCATGCTCAGCGCTTCTTCACTCAGGGCCAGAATGCGCTGCGCATAGTTGAGGAAGTTATGGCCCATCGGTGACAGGCGAATGCGCTGCTTCTCACGAATAAAGAGGTCCACACCCAATTCTTCTTCCAGCTGACGCAGCCGCGTGGTGAGATTAGAGGGTACGCGATGCAGCTGTTCGGCGGCGCGTGCCAGGGAACCCGTTTCGGCGACGGAACAGAACATACGTAGTTGTACTAAATCCATATCTTCTCTTCCTGTAAACAAGTTGGTCATGATTATTCACTTTTCGTGAGTGTAAACATCCTGCAAGCTGTTAGCAAGTCAGAAAAGATCCCAGCCCGAAACCACAGGAGTTCAGCCATGGCGTTACGCGTCGCGCTCAGCGCGTTTTTAACTTTGTTTGTCGCGATGGGTATTGGCCGGTTTGCCTTTACGCCGCAGGTGCCACTGATGATTCAGGCGCACCAGCTGACCCTCACCAGCGCCAGCCTGGTGGCCGCACTCAACTATCTTGGCTATCTCTGTGGCTCGTTCGATGCCATGCGGGCGCACAAGCGGGTTGAGCTGCGCCTGACGGCGGGCATATGGGGCGCGGTGATCCTGACGCTGCTCTCGGCCTGGGCCAGCGGGCCGTGGCTGCACGGTGCCATTCGTTTCCTGATCGGCTGGGCCAGCGGCTGGGCGATGGTGCTGGTGGCCGCCTGGAGTAATGAACAGCTGCATCGTCATGGCCGGGCGGGGCTGTCGGCGGCCGTGTTTGCCGGGCCAGGCTGCGGCATCTTTGTCAGCGGCCTGCTGGGGGTGGCGCTGCACACGCTGCAGGTCTCTGCGGGGCTGGCCTGGGCCGCCTATGGCGCACTGGCGCTGCTGCTGGTGGCGCTGATTGCCCGTAATCTGCCCCGGCGTGGCGAGCTGCATCGCCCCGATCAGGCCCCGGAGCCGCTGGTGCTGGACTGCAACCTTAAACGGCTGGTGCTGAGCTACAGTCTGGCGGGCTTTGGCTACATCCTGCCTGCGACTTTCCTGTCGCAGATGGCTGCCGCACGTTTTCCGGATGGCGCATTCGCCCAGTTTGTCTGGCCGATTTTTGGTGGCGCAGCGATGGTGGGGATCCTGCTGGGCATCCTCACGCGCCACCTGGGGCGCAGCCACGTCCGTCTGGCGCTGGTGCTCTGGGCGCAGGCGCTGGGGGTCTTTGCGGCGGCGCTGCTGCCGGGCTTCAGCGGCCTGCTGGTGGGCGCATTGCTGGTCGGCGGCGGCTTTCTCAGCGTGGTGCAGCTGTCGCTGCTCTGCGCGCGTGAGCTGGCCCCCAGTCATCTGCGCTATATGGCTGGCCTGCTGACCACCGGCTATGCCGTGGGACAACTGGTGGGCCCGCTGCTCTCGTTTCTCTCCACCGCCTTTTTACACCGGCTGGAACCCGCCCTGTGGGTGGCCGGCGCGAGCCTCATCTGGGCGGGCCTGCTGGTGTGGCGGCGGAGCCGATAAACGCTTTCTTCACCAATCTGATTGATTGCTGGATTCCCCGCAAAGAAAGTTTCACAATACGCGCCTGATTACAGGGCCCGCCGCAACAGCCGACGGGCGCAACACCCAGCCGGAGAAGAGTACGATGAGCACCCTAAGTCAGGAAGCTGCCCTGGTTCATGAAGCGCTGCTGGCGCGTGGCCTGGAAACGCCATTACGCGCACCAACACGCGACATTGATGACAACACGCGCAAGAGCCTGATTGCCGGGCACATGACCGAAATCATGCAGCTGCTGAATCTGGATCTTGAAGATGACAGCCTGATGGAAACCCCGCATCGCATCGCGAAGATGTATGTGGATGAGGTCTTTTCCGGTCTCGATTACACCAACTTCCCGAAAATCACCGTCATTGAAAACAAGATGAAGGTGGATGAGATGGTGACCGTGCGTGACATCACCCTGACCAGCACCTGTGAACACCACTTTGTGATTATCGATGGTAAAGCGACCGTCGCCTATATTCCCAAAGATAAGGTGATTGGCCTGTCGAAAATCAACCGCATCGTGCAGTTCTTTGCACAGCGCCCGCAGGTGCAGGAGCGTCTGACACAGCAGGTACTGGTTGCCCTGCAGACCCTGCTTGGCACCAACAACGTGGCCGTTTCCATTGATGCGGTGCATTACTGCGTGAAAGCGCGCGGCGTGAAGGATGCCACCAGCGCGACCACCACCACCTCACTGGGCGGCCTGTTCAAGTCCAGTCAGAATACCCGCCAGGAATTTTTGCGCGCGGTACGTCATAGTTGAGTTAACGGCGGGCGCATAATGCTGCCCGCCTCAATGGGGCAGGGTGCCGCATGCAACGCTATCACGCGCTGGATTTTATTCGAGGCTGTGCCATTCTCGGCATTCTGCTGCTCAATATCGTCGGCTTTGGTCTGCCCTCTGCGGCCTACCTGAATCCGGCCTGGCAGGGGAGTGTCACCCTCGCTGACGCCTGGACATGGGCCCTCTCCGATACCTTTGCCCAGCTCAAATTCCTTACGCTGTTTGCGCTGCTGTTTGGTGCCGGTCTGCAGATGCAACTGCCGCGCGGCAGTCGCTGGCTGACTGCCCGGCTGTCACTGCTGGTGCTGATCGGTTTCCTGCACGGGGTGTTTCTCTGGGAGGGGGACATCCTGCTGGATTACGGCATCATCGGGCTGGTGGTGTGGCGGGTCGTACGCGATGTTCCTTCCACCCGCAGCCTGATGAACACCGGTATTCTGCTTTACCTGGTGGGCTGCGGTGTGCTGCTGGTATTCGGCTCGATCTCCGATCCTGAGCCGACCCGCTCCTGGCTGCCCGGCGCGGCCGATCTGCAATATGAGCGCTACTGGAAACTGGCCGGCGGCTGGGAAGCGATTCAGAACCGGCTTGATCACCTCTCATCGGGACTGATGGCGCTGGCGGCGCAGTATGGCTGGCAGCTGGCAGGCCTGATGATGATCGGTGGTGCGCTGCTGCGCAGTGGCTGGCTGACGGGCCAGTTTCCCCTGCGGCACTACCGTCAGGCCGCCGTCGTGCTGCTGACGGCGGGATTCTCGATCGCGGTGGCCGGTGTCGCTGCGCAGTGGCTGTTACACTGGGAGTTCCGCTGGAGCGGCTTTTATCTGCAGACCCCGCGCGACCTCGCCAGCCCGCTGATCAGCCTGGGCTATGCGGCGCTCTGTCTGGCCTGGTGGCCGCAGATTTCACGCTGGCGGTTCAGTTATGCCATTCAGTGTGTCGGGCGCATGGCGCTGACCAACTACCTGATGCAGTCGCTGATCTGTACCACGCTGTTCTACCGCTTTGGCTTCTACATGCACTTTACCCGGCTGGAGCTGGTGCTGATGGTGCCTGCGGTCTGGCTTATCAATATCCTCTTTTCACTCATCTGGTTACATTTCTTCGCACAGGGCCCGCTGGAGTGGCTGTGGCGGCGGCTTACCCAGCTCTCAGCCGGAAAACCCCGCCTTTCCGACCACGCCAGATAATGACCGCCATCACAAAGGTTACAGAATTGTATGTAACCGCTTTCATTGATGTGACGCAATTCACGCTGCACATCGCCCGCCCCTGACAAAATAGCGCCGGTGTTCAACCCGGCGTGATGCCCTCTTTTTCCTTCCTGGAACTGCTGCATGATAACAATTCGTGATGTTGCCCGTCAGGCTGGCGTCTCAGTGGCGACCGTATCGCGCGTCCTCAATCAGAGCAGCGCCGTCACCTCTGATACCCGCGACGCTGTGTTACAGGCGGTTGAGGCGCTGGGGTATCGTCCTAATGCCAACGCGCAGGCGCTGGCGACTCAGGTCAGCGACACCATCGGGGTGGTGGTGATGGATGTTTCCGATCCCTTTTTTGGCGCGCTGGTTAAAGCGGTGGATACCGTGGCGCAGCGCGTCCATAAGCATGTCCTCATCAGCAACTCCTGGCATCAGGAAGAGAAAGAGCGTCATGCCATTGAAGTGCTGATCCGCCAGCGTTGCAGCGCCCTGGTGGTGCACGCGAAAACGCTTTCAGACGCGGAGCTGGCAGACTTTATGCAGCATGTGCCGGGCATGGTTGTCATCAATCGCGTCATACCGGGATTTGAGCAGCGCAGCGTCAGTCTGGATAACGTCGCCGGTGCGCTGATGGCCTCCCGGACCCTGATACAACAGGGGCATAGCCGCATCGGCTATCTCTGTTCCAGTCATCCTATCGAAGATGTCGCCCAGCGCCGCGAAGGGTGGATGCAGGCGATGGCAGAGCAGGGCATCCGGCCGCATGAGAGCTGGATTGCCAGCGCAGAGCCCGACATGCAGGGCGGCGAAGCGGCGATGGTGGAGCTGCTGGGGCGCAATCTCAATCTCAGCGCGGTGTTTGCTTACAACGACGGTATGGCAGCGGGCGCACTCACGGCGCTGAAAGACAACGGCATTCAGGTGCCACAACATTTTTCTGTCATTGGCTTTGATGACATCCCCATCTCGCGTTACACCGACCCCCAGCTTACCACTGTGCGTTATCCTATTGTTTCTATGGCAAAAATTGCGACAGAGCTGGCACTGCAGGGGGCTGCCGGCCTGCTGGATGACACCGCCACGCACATCTTTATGCCGACGCTGGTGCGGCGTCATTCAGTCGCGCAGCGGCAAAATGTGGAGTCCGTCACTAATTCAGGCGATTCAGCCATGTAACCGCTTTCAATCTGTGATTACATTCACAGTTAATTAACATTGCTCTCACTATGATGGCAGCGTCTTACCGGACTGAAACATTATGTAACGCCAGTGTAACGGCATCAGTTGTGGTCTCAGTAGCCGGTTAACGGGTTCATCCCCTCTTCACGGACGTGTTCAGGCACAGGGAAGTCAGGTTTTAGACGGCGTCAGCGGTAAGCGGCAAATTGCGCAGACTGCCCCGCCGATCTGTTTTACCGATTGCTTTCGCGCCACGTCGCGCGGCAGCGCTAAAAAGACCCTGCATAATAAAACCGGAGATACCATGAATAAGAAGGTTTTCACGCTTACCGCACTGGTTGCCAGCATGATGTTTGGTGCAACCGCTCACGCAGCTGACACCCGTATCGGCGTGACCATTTACAAATATGATGACAACTTCATGTCAATGGTGCGCAAAGACATTGAGAAAGAAGCGAAAACCCTTGGCGGCATTCAGCTGCTGATGAATGACTCGCAGAACGACCAGTCCAAACAGAACGACCAGGTTGACGTACTGATGGCAAAAGGCGTGAAAGCGCTGGCCATCAACCTGGTTGACCCGGCTGCCGCGGCCGTGGTGGTCGACAAAGCGCGCGCGAATGATGTGCCGGTGGTCTTCTTCAACAAAGAGCCTAACGCGAAAGTGCTGGCCGGTTATGACAAAGCCTACTATGTCGGGACCGACTCTAAAGAGTCCGGCATCATTCAGGGTCAGCTGATTGAGAAACACTGGAAAGCGACCCCGGCCTGGGATCTGAACAAAGATGGCACCATCCAGTTTGTGCTGCTGAAAGGTGAGCCAGGCCATCCTGATGCGGAAGCCCGTACCAAATATGTGATCGATACGCTGAACAAAGATGGTCTGAAAACCCAGCAGTTAGCGATGGATACGGCGATGTGGGATACCGCACAGGCTAAAGATAAGATGGATGCGTGGCTGTCAGGCCCGAACGCGAAGAAAATCGAAGTGGTGATTGCCAACAACGATGCGATGGCGATGGGTGCCGTTGAAGCGCTGAAAGCGCACAACATGACCTCTATCCCGGTCTTCGGCGTCGATGCCCTGCCGGAAGCGATGGCGCTGGTGAAATCGGGTGCGCTGGCCGGTACCGTGCTGAACGATGCGGAAAACCAGGCGAAAGCCACGCTGGATATCGCCAACAACCTGGCTAACGGCAAAGCCGCGACCGAAGGTACGAACTTCAAGATGGTGGATAAGATCGTCCGCGTACCTTACGTTCCGGTTGATAAAGAGAATCTGGCTCAGTTCCAGAAATAAGTTCGATTCCGGGCGCGACCCCTGTCGCGCCTTTTTTATGTCACCACCGTTTTTTAGCCAGGTAAAATATGGCCAGTGATAATACGACCGCGCAGCGAGAATATCTGCTGGAGATGAAGGATGTCTCAAAATCATTTCCCGGCGTTAAAGCGTTAGATAATGTGAATTTAAAAGTGCGGCCTCACTCTGTTCATGCGTTAATGGGCGAGAACGGTGCCGGTAAATCCACGTTATTAAAATGCCTGTTTGGTATTTATAAAAAAGATTCCGGCAGTATCCTGTTTCAGGGTAAAGAGATCGACTATAAAAGCTCCAAAGAGGCGCTGGAAAATGGCGTGTCGATGGTGCATCAGGAATTAAACCTGGTCCTGCAGCGCACCGTGATGGACAACATGTGGCTGGGGCGTTATCCGCGCAAAGGCTTCTTTGTCGATCAGGATAAGATGTATCAGGATACCAAAGCTATTTTTGACGAGCTGGATATCGATATCGATCCGCGCGACAAAGTGGCGAATTTGTCTGTATCGCAGATGCAGATGATTGAAATTGCCAAAGCGTTCTCTTATGACGCAAAAATTGTGATTATGGATGAGCCGACCTCCTCATTAACGGAGAAAGAGGTTAATCACCTGTTCACGATTATTCGTAAGCTGAAAGATCGTGGCTGCGGCATTGTCTATATCTCTCATAAAATGGAAGAGATTTTCCAGTTGTGTGATGAGATTACGATTCTGCGTGACGGACAGTGGATTGCGACTCAGCCGCTGGAAGGGCTGGATATGGATAAGATCATCGCGATGATGGTCGGCCGTTCACTGAACCAGCGTTTCCCTGACCGTACTAACGTGCCGGGGGAAACCATTCTTGAGGTGCGGAATCTGACCTCTCTGCGTCAGCCTTCGATTCGCGACATCTCATTTGATCTGCGTAAAGGGGAGATCCTCGGCATCGCCGGGCTGGTGGGCGCCAAACGTACCGATATCGTCGAAACGCTGTTTGGCATTCGCGAAAAATCGGGCGGCACCATCAAACTGCATGGTAAACCGATTAATAACCACAGTGCGAATGAAGCGATTAATCACGGTTTCGCACTGGTGACGGAAGAGCGTCGCTCAACCGGTATTTATGCTTATCTGGATATCGGATTTAACTCCCTTATCTCGAATATTAAAAAATATAAAAGCAGTATGGGGCTGCTGGATAATAAACGCATGAAAAGTGACACCCAGTGGGTGATCGATTCCATGCGCGTAAAAACGCCGGGCCACCATACGCAGATTGGTTCGCTTTCGGGCGGTAATCAGCAAAAGGTGATTATTGGCCGCTGGTTATTGACCCAGCCTGAAATCCTGATGCTTGATGAACCAACACGCGGTATTGATGTTGGTGCAAAATTCGAAATTTACCAGCTGATTGCTGAGCTGGCGAAAAGAGAGAAGGGCATCATTATTATCTCATCCGAAATGCCGGAGCTGTTAGGCATTACCGATCGTATTCTGGTAATGAGTAATGGTCTGGTAGCAGGCATAGTTGATACCAAAACGACCACGCAGAACGAAATATTGCGTTTAGCGTCATTACACCTTTAATGAAGCAAGGGCTGTTAACATGAAAGCGACTACAAAAAAGAATGCGCTAACCTGGTTAAAAGAGGGCGGCATTTATGTCGTGCTGCTGGTATTGCTGGCTATTATTATTTTCCAGGACCCGACATTTTTAAGTTTAATGAACCTGAGTAATATCCTGACCCAGTCTTCAGTGCGCATTATTATTGCACTGGGTGTAGCGGGCCTGATTGTGACCCAGGGTACTGACCTGTCAGCCGGACGTCAGGTTGGTCTGGCGGCGGTTGTGGCAGCGACGCTGCTGCAGTCGATGGACAACGCGAACAAAGTGTTCCCGACGCTGGATACGGTGCCAATTCCGCTGGTTATCCTGACCGTGTGTGTGATCGGGGGAGTGATTGGTCTGGTGAACGGTGTGATCATTGCCTATCTGAAGGTGACGCCTTTTATCACCACGCTGGGCACCATGATTATCGTTTACGGTATTAACTCACTCTATTACGACTATGTGGGTGCGTCACCGATTGCCGGTTTTGATGCAGGCTTCTCGAAATTCGCTCAGGGCTTTTTGCGGTTTGGTGATTTTAAACTGTCGTTCATCACGTTCTACGCGGTGATTGCGATTGTGTTCGTCTGGGTGCTGTGGAACAAAACCCGTTTCGGCAAAAACATTTTCGCTATCGGGGGTAACCCGGAAGCGGCGAAAGTGTCAGGCGTGAACGTGCCGCTGAACCTGATCCTGATTTATGCGCTGTCTGGTGTGTTCTACGCCTTTGGCGGGATGCTGGAAGCAGGTCGTATCGGTTCGGCGACTAACAACCTCGGCTTTATGTATGAGCTGGATGCGATTGCAGCCTGTGTGGTCGGCGGCGTCTCGTTCGCCGGGGGTGTGGGCAGCGTGGCGGGTGTGGTAACCGGTGTGTTGATCTTCA
This sequence comes from Pantoea sp. EKM103V, assembly GCF_011800365.1. Taxonomy (NCBI): domain Bacteria; kingdom Pseudomonadati; phylum Pseudomonadota; class Gammaproteobacteria; order Enterobacterales; family Erwiniaceae; genus Pantoea; species Pantoea sp. EKM103V. The sequence continues at coordinate 277,516 of NZ_JAALFQ010000003.1, forward strand.
CCGTTATCAACTACGGTCTGACCTATATCGGTGTTAACCCTTACTGGCAGTACATTATTAAAGGCGGCATCATCATCTTCGCCGTGGCGCTGGATTCACTGAAGTATTCGCGTAAGAAGTAACGTTCTCTGCTGCGAAAAAAGCGACCTTCGGGTCGCTTTTTTTATGAGGATGGCGCTGGGCGGTTGATGTGAGATGGAGTATGCGAAGGGAACAGGGTCAGATCGGAAAGGCGCAAAAGCTGTTGTCCGTGACACACCCGGCCTGCTTTGTTTATGGAAGAGGACTGTAAGTCATTGCTTTGAGAAGGAGTCTGCGCAGGGAACAGGGTCAGATCGGAAAGACGCAAAGGCCGTCATCCATGACACGCTCGGCCTGCTTAAAGGCTGAGGTCATTGCTTTGAGACGGAGCCTGCGCAGGAAACAGGGTCAGATCGGAAAGACGCAAAAGCCGTCATCCATGACACGCTCGGCCCGCGCCGTCCCTGGCGCGGGACGCTTTCCTCTTCTGACCCAATTCCCTGCGCGTTGGGCTTATTCGTTGCTGTCAGAATTCCCTTTGCATCTTTGCGGAAGGCGTATGCTCCCTGAGCTAGCGCATGCCTGTCTGGCGCTGCACCAGCCCCCTCTTAATCGAAGATTTATTTCCGTAACTTCTGTTCCAGCTCCAGCAGCTGTTCCGGCGTCACAGCAGGATAACTCTGCGCATCCTCCGGAACGGTTCGCACGGCGGGAATCGGCACCAGCGGGCCGAGAAAACGGGGTTCACGCTTGAGCAGGAAGAGGTCTGCCAGCGCACCCAGCCGGGCCCCCACTTCACGGAAGCGCACGCTAAGCATGTTCTTCGGCGAGGGCACGGCATAACACTGCGCCTGAATGCCCAGCTGCAGGGCGATGAAGAGCGCGCGCTCACAATGAAAACGCTGCGTGATGATAATGAAGTCGTTGGTATCAAAGACCTTACGGGTGCGCACGATCGAATCCAGCGTGCGGAATCCGGCGTAGTCGAGCACGATATCGGCCGGATCGACACCCGCTTTGATTAAATCACGGCGCATTGTCATCGGCTCGTTATAACTCTGCAGCGCGTTATCCCCGCTCAGCAGCAGATAATTGACTTTACCGCTGTTGTAAGCGTTTAGCGCACCCTGCATACGATAGAGGTAATACTGATTAATTACGCCGGTGCGGTAATATTTTGCCGTTCCCAGTACCACGCCCACCTGACGATGCGGCAGAGAAGAGACATTTTCGTAGATGAAAGGCGCCGTTTTCCAGCTGATCCAGCGATCGAGGCCGAGCGCAGTTGCCACCATCACTAAGATGATGAAAAGCAGACCAATGAAAACGCGTTTCAGCATGCGCCTGGAGACTCGGTGTCAGAATGTTGAGATGGCACAAGGCTACTTGAGGCGTCGCAGCGAAGCAAGTTACTGCCGGCTGGCTGTGCGCTTTTTGAACACTGCCGGACCCCATCAGGTCCGGCAGGCTGAGGATTAAATCGAGGTACGGCGATAGTGACGGTACTGCGGCAGCCAGAAGTTGTTGGCAATAGCCTGTGACAACACATCTTCTGAGGTCACCACGGCAACGCCCGCCAGCTGAGCGGCTTTGCCCACTTCCATCGCAATGATCTTCGACACGCCCTGAATATCTTTGATCTCAGGCAGTACCGGGCCTTCGCCTTCGTTGACCAGCGGAGAGCAGTCAGCCAGTGCGCGGCTGGCGGTCATCAGCATGCTGTCGGTGACGCGGCTGGCGCCTGAGGCAATCACACCCAGACCAATTCCCGGGAAAATGTAGGAGTTGTTGCACTGCGCGATCGGATAGGTTTTACCGTTCCAGCTTACTGGGGAGAACGGGCTGCCGGTGGCGACCAGTGCTGCACCGTCAGTCCAGGCGATGATATCGGCTGGCGTCGCTTCCACGCGTGATGTCGGGTTCGACAGTGGCATCACGATAGGGCGCTTACAGTGCTTGTGCATCTCACGGATGATCTCTTCGGTGAACAGACCCGGCTGACCGGAGACACCAATCAGGATATCGGGCTGGGCATTGCGCACTACGTCCAGCAGCGAGATTGCGTCGCTGGCGACATCCCAGTTCTGCAGGTTTTCGCTCTTCTGCACCAGCTTGCTCTGGAAATCGAGCAGGTTAGGCAGTTTGTCAGTGAGCAGACCAAAGCGATCCACCATCATCACCCGGCTACGCGCTTCGTCGTCGCTCAGACCTTCAGATTTCATCTGCGCGATGATCTGCTCAGCGATACCACAACCCGCGGAACCGGCTCCCAGGAAGACCACTTTCTGCTCGCACAGACGGCTGCCGGCTGCGCGGCTGGCGGCGATCAGCGTGCCGACGGTGACGGCAGCAGTGCCCTGGATATCATCATTAAAGCAGCAGACCTCTTCGCGATAGCGGTTCAGCAGCGGCATCGCGTTCTTCTGGGCGAAATCTTCGAACTGCAACAGCACCTTCGGCCAGCGGCGCTTAACGGCCTGAATGAACTCATTGACGAAAGCGTCATACTCTTCGCCGGTGATGCGCGGATGACGCCAGCCCATATAGAGCGGGTCGTTCAGCAGCTGCTGGTTATTGGTGCCGACATCCAGCACGACCGGCAGGGTGTAAGCCGGGCTGATGCCGCCGCAGGCGGTATAGAGTGAAAGCTTACCAATCGGAATCCCCATTCCACCGATGCCCTGGTCGCCCAGACCCAGGATACGCTCGCCATCGGTCACCACAATCACCTTCACATTCTGTTTGGTGGCGTTCTGCAGCATATCTTCGATGCGATCGCGGTTCGGGTAGGAGATGAAAACGCCACGCGCACGACGGTAGATTTCAGAGAAGTGTTCACAGGCTGCGCCGACGGTCGGGGTGTAGATGATGGGCATCATCTCTTCGAGATGGTTATCCAGCAGGCGGTAGAACAGCGTTTCGTTCGTGTCCTGGATGTTTCGCAGGTAGACGTGCTTATCGTTATTGTTTTTGAAGTCCTGGAACTGACGCCAGGCGCGCTTTGCCTGCTCTTCAATCGACTCCACCGCTTCAGGCAGCAGACCATTGAGGTTAAATTCGTTACGTTCTTCGAGGGTAAAGGCGCTGCCTTTGTTCAGCAGGGGAAATTCAAGCAAAATCGGGCCAGCATATGGGATATAAAGCGGGCGTTTACTTTCGTAGTCGAGTTCCATGCGGTGATGCTCCGGTTGCAGTGTTGTCTGGCGTCACGCCGGAAAGGTAGCGCCAGTTTTCTTACCCGTTATAGCTCAGACTGCAGGCCTGTAGCGGCAGGGTCACCGCTGCGGGAAAATTCACGACCGTGCTGCCATCCTGCAACCTGAATTATTCAGAGTAATTTGTCATGACGTGAATTCTGGCGCCAGATCCTATGAAATTTCCCGCAGAAGTACAGCGTTTGTTCATAAAAGCTCACAAAACTGTGGCCTTTCTGACAGCCGGTTATGCTTTGTTCAGCGTCACATGCAGCAGCTCACTGCAGCCAAATGTCTGCAGCGTGGCTTGCGTGGCGGCAAACTGGCTCAGCGTGGCATTTTCTGCTTCCGCTAATACCGCTCTTTTTATCTGACGGACATCGCCGCCCTGCATGTTCAGCCGCACCAGCGCCGCCTGAAGGGGCGGGAAGCTGGGATTAAACGCGGCGTTTTCCGCATAGCGGCCGGTGACAATCGAACCGCTCACGGTCAGCAGCGCAACCCCGGCGTGCGACTGGCTGTAGGGGGCGTGACTGGCATTGGCGGCGGCAACGGCAGCCTGCACCAGTTCGTCACCCGCAGCGACGTAGCCGTGGTCAACGTGGTCCATCAGGAAAGTGCTGATGTCGAGGTCGCGCGGGCCAAATGCATCCGGCAGATAGTCAGCCAGGGTACTCACTGCGCGCTGCGGCAGGCTGATACGAATAGCGGTGCCGCTGTTCAGCTCGTTCATAAACTGGCGGCAGTGACCGCACGGCGTGTAGTTGACGGTGATGCTCTCCAGCTGCGGCTCGCCGCACAGCCAGGCGTGGGTAATCGCGCTCTGCTCGGCGTGAACCGTCTGCTGCAGGGGGGCGCCGACAAACTCCATGTTGGCCCCGAAGTACCAGGCACCGCTGACGCCACGGGCAATCGCGCCGACGTTGAAGTGGGAGACGGTGGCGACAGCGCAGGCCGCTGCCAGGGGCAGCAGCGCCAGCGCCAGCGTATCGGCATCCATCTGCGTCTGTTGCTGCAGTGCAGCGACCTGGCTGGCGCTCAGTCGCGCCTCAAAGTCAGGATCGTCCAGCAGGGGAGCCAGCGCCGTTTGCAGCGTTGATGGCAATGCCTCAAAAGCGGAGAGGAAACGGGATTGCATGAGAGCCTCATTAAATTCAGCAGGGCGACGTGCCGGTCACGGGTTTATATGTGATCCAGGTCGCTCTGACAATGTAACCTGTGTTGGATGTTTCAACTTTGCGAGATCTCTCGCAAAGTTTTAGCCAAACCAGTGCAGCAGCAGCGGAAAAATAAAGGGGGCCAGCAGTGAGGTGATGATGCCGCAGATCACTAGGGCCAGCGAGCTGAAGGCGCCCTCCTGAAAATCGAGCTCGGCTGCACGCGCCGTGCCGAGTGCATGTGACGCATTGCCAATCGCCAGACCGCGTGCGGCTTTAGACTTCACGCCGAGCAGGTTCAGCACCATATGACCGAAGACCGCACCCAGCACCCCGGCGATCAGCACACAGATGGCGCTGATGGCCGGAATACCGTGCAATGAACCGGAGACGGCCATGGCAATCGGTGTGGTCACCGATTTCGGCACGATAGTGGCCGCAATTTCGGGCGTCGCTCCCAGCCAGAGCGCAATGGCCGTGCCCGAGGTCATGGCGGTCAGGCTGCCGATAAAGCAGACGCCGATAATGGATTTCCAGCGGGCGCGAATCTGATGGATCTGTTCATAGAGCGGCAGTGCCAGCGCCACTACCGCCGGTTGCAGCAGCTGATTAAGAATCTGGCTGCCGGCGAAATAGCGCGAGTAGGGCAGCTGCAACAGCAGCAGTATCGGAATAATTATCGCCATCGCGACCAGCAGCGGATTGAGCAGCGGGAGCTTCAGCCGTATTGCCAGTTTGCGTGCCAGGAAAAAGGCCGCCAGCGTCAGCGGCAGTGACCACCAGATTTCACTCATCGCCCGACTCCCCGGCCGGCTTCCGGCTGTGCAGCTTGTGGGCGCTCACGCCGACAATCGAGAGCACCAGCAGGGTACTGACGACACAGGAGATCACGATAGGGCCAAACTGCGCGGTCAGCACATCGGTGTAGCTCATCACCCCGACGCTGATCGGCACAAACAGCAGGGCCATATAGCGAATCAGCAGATGACAGCCCGGTTTCACCCAGCTTACCGGCAGGATTTGCGACGCGAGCAGGGCAAACAGAATTAACATGCCGATAATGCTGCCGGGCAGGGTAATGGGCAGCAGCGAGGCGATGCCGATTCCGGCATACAGGCAGAGATAAATGATGATAAAGGCGCGCAGATAGCGCCCGCAGACAGACAGCACGGTGAGCATGGCAGGCTCCTGTTTTTACTGAGCTTCATCATACGCATTAACCGCTTAGCGTGCTAGCGATCACATTTATGCGCCGGAAAGCGGCAGGAGAGGAGGCTGCGTTCACCTGTGCAGGAAGAGAGCGTGCTTGACCGATATAAAAAAACCCTTCGCACCCGCAGAGGCGCAAAGGGTTTCAGTCCGGAACGGATTCCGTCAGCAGCGGGTTACTTAACCGGCATACCCGGTACCGCACCGCTATCCACGGAGAGCACGAAGAGATCTTTGCCGCCCGGTCCTGCTGACAGCACCATGCCTTCAGAGATGCCGAAGCGCATCTTACGTGGTGCGAGGTTGGCGACGATGATGGTCATTTTACCGACCAGCACTGACGGATCAGGATAAGCGGCGCGGATGCCGGAGAAGATCTGACGCTTTTCCCCGCCCAGGTCAAGTTGCAGACGCAGCAGCTTGTCTGAGCCCTCAACCAGTTCCGCCTGCTCAATCAGCGCCACGCGCATATCCACTTTGGCGAAATCGTCGATGGTGATGGGCTCACCGACAGGTGACTCTGCCAGCGGACCGCTTGCGGCCGGTGCAGCTGCGGCAGCGGCATCCTCTTTTGAGGCCGCAATCAGTCCCTCAACCTTCGCCATTTCAATGCGGCTGTAGAGCGCTTTAAACGGCGCGACCTGGTGATCCAGCAGCGGCTGGGCGATAGCATCCCAGCTCAGCTCGCACTTCAGGAAATCTTCGGCGCGTGCGCTCAGGGAAGGCAGCACCGGCTTCAGCCAGGTCATCAGGATGCGGAACAGGTTAATCCCCATTGAGCAGATAGCCTGCAGGTCGGCATCGCGGCCTTCCTGCTTCGCCACCACCCACGGTGCCTGCTCATCGACATAGCGGTTAGCCAGATCGGCCAGCGCCATGATCTCACGAATCGCACGGCTGAACTCACGGCTGGCCCAGGCTTCACCAATCTTCTCTGAGGCATCCACGAATGTCTGATAAAGAGCCGGATCGGCCAGCTCAGCCGCTAGCTTGCCGTCAAAGCGTTTGGTGATAAAGCCCGCGTTACGTGACGCCAGGTTAACCACTTTATTGACAATGTCGGCGTTTACGCGCTGAACAAAATCTTCCATGTTCAGGTCGATATCGTCGATGCGTGAAGAGAGTTTCGCCGCATAGTAATAGCGCAGGCTGTCGGCATCCAGATGCTGCAGCCAGGTGCTGGCCTTAATAAAGGTGCCACGCGACTTCGACATTTTTGCACCGTTAACGGTGACATAGCCGTGCACAAACAGGTTGTTTGGCTTGCGGAAGTTGCTGCCTTCCAGCATCGCGGGCCAGAACAGGCTGTGGAAATAGACGATATCTTTACCGATGAAGTGGTACAGCTCGGTAGTGGAGTCTTTACGCCAGAACTCGTCGAAGTCGATGTCGCCGCGCTTATCGCACAGGTTTTTGAACGAGCCCATATAGCCGATAGGCGCATCCAGCCAGACGTAGAAATATTTGCCCGGCGCACCCGGAATTTCAAAGCCGAAGTAAGGCGCATCGCGGGAGATATCCCACTGCTGCAGGCCCGACTCAAACCACTCCTGCATTTTGTTCGCAACCTGATCCTGCAGTGCGCCAGAACGGGTCCAGGCACGCAGCATCTCGCTGAAGGAGGGCAGATCAAAGAAGAAGTGTTCGGAATCACGCAGCACCGGCGTCGCACCGGACACCACGGATTTCGGATCGATCAGCTCTGTCGGGCTGTAGGTCGCGCTGCAGACTTCGCAGTTGTCGCCATACTGGTCAGGTGACTTACATTTCGGGCAGGTGCCTTTCACAAAGCGATCCGGCAGGAACATCCCTTTTTCCGGGTCATACAGCTGCGAAATCGTGCGGTTCTTGATGAAACCGTTCTCTTTCAGGCGACCGTAGATCAGCCCGGCCAGCTCACGGTTTTCGTCGCCATGCGTTGAGTGATAGTTGTCATAGCTGATATTGAAACCGGCAAAGTCCGTTTCATGCTCCTGTTTCATTTCTGCAATCATCTGCTCCGGTGCAATCCCCAGCTGCTGCGCTTTCAGCATGATAGGAGTACCGTGCGCATCGTCGGCGCAGATGAAATAAACCTGATTGCCACGCATTCGCTGATAACGCACCCAAATGTCTGCCTGGATATGCTCGAGCATGTGGCCGAGATGGATTGATCCGTTCGCGTAGGGCAGGGCGCACGTTACCAGAATTTTTTTAGCGACTTGAGTCATAGTTTGCGTAGCTTTCTGTTGATTGAAAAAACGGGCTTAGATGGTAACTGAAGGCTTCTCCTGCGTAAACACAAGGGATTCATCCCGCCAGTCGCCGCGAATCCATGTGCTTCTGATATCATTGAGGTTACCTCGCTGAAAACAGCGTAAGCAGAGCAGAAATAAGGAGTGAGGGATGACAGCACAATCCCGGGAACCGCATACGCCAGAAGGGCTGCGCGCCATTGTGGCTGGCGTACTGAAACGCTTTGAGCATCCGACCCTGCACCAGAACCTGACCGCGCTGAAGGCGCTGCATCATGTGGCGCAGCTTGACGGTACGCTGCACATTGAAGTGATGATGCCTTTTGCCTGGGCCAGCGGGTTCGACGCCCTGAAAGAGCAGGTCAGCGCCGAACTGCTGCGCCAGACCGGCGCGCGTGCGATCGACTGGCGGCTCAGTCATGATATTGCCACCCTGAAGCGGGTGAAAAATCAGCCGGGCGTGAACGGTGTAAAAAATATCATCGCGGTCAGCTCCGGCAAAGGGGGCGTCGGCAAATCGAGCACTGCCGTGAATATGGCGCTGGCACTGGCCGCCGAAGGCGCGCGCGTCGGGATCCTCGACGCCGACATCTATGGCCCGTCAGTGCCGAACATGCTCGGCACGCAGGACCAGCGGCCGACTTCGCCGGATGGCACCCATATGGCCCCGATTATGGCGCACGGGCTGGCAACGAACTCGATTGGCTATCTGGTCACCGATGATAACGCGATGGTGTGGCGCGGCCCGATGGCCAGTAAAGCGCTGATGCAGCTGCTGAACGAGACGCTCTGGCCGGAACTGGATTATCTGGTGCTCGATATGCCTCCGGGTACCGGCGACATTCAGCTCACGCTGGCGCAGAACGTGCCGGTCACCGGGGCGCTGGTGGTCACCACGCCGCAGGATATTGCCCTGATTGATGCCCGCAAAGGGCTGGTGATGTTTGAGAAGGTCAATGTTCCGGTGCTGGGCGTGGTGGAAAATATGAGCCTGCATATCTGCAGTCAGTGCGGCTATCACGAGCCGATTTTCGGCACCGGCGGGGCGCAGAAACTGGTTGAGGATTACCAGACGCAGCTGCTGGCCCAGCTGCCGCTGCACATCGACCTGCGCGAAGATCTCGATGAAGGCGAACCGACGGTGATCCGCCGGCCCGACAGCGATTTTACCGCGCTTTATCGCCAGCTGGCCGGACGCGTCGCCGCCCAGCTCTACTGGCAGGGTGAGGTGATCCCTGGCGAGATCGCCTTCCGCGCACTCTAAGCCCGACCCGACCCGCTGGCATAGGCCGAGGCCAGCGGGTAGTGCATCAGCACGTAGCCGCCATGCTCCCCTTCACCTTCCGAAATCATCTTCCAGCCATGTTTCAGGTAAAACGCCTGGGCTGCTTTGTTCATCTGCAGACACTTCAGCGCCCCGGTTGAGGTGAAGCGCGCCTGGACCGCCTCCAGCAGGGCACTGCCCGCGCCGCGCCCCTGCCAGTCGGGATCGACATAGAGACTGTGCAGAAAATTGTCGTTCTCCAGCAGTCCGGCAAATCCGACGCGCTGCCCCTCAGCCTCGGCGACCAGCACCGTCTCCCCCAGGATCACCCCATCAAAATCTTCAAGCTGCCACTCGCTGCCATCCAGCCAGCGCCAGTTATGCCGACGCGCCGCCAGAAACAGCGTTCGCAGGAAAGGACGATCGGCTTCAGTAAACGGACGTATCTCCACAGCTCTGCTCCCTTTTTATCCGGTCTTACAAAACTAGCAGCGATTCGGGAAGAGAGGGGGAAAGACAAAGCGGGTTTAATGTCATGAAAATCGCTGTACACTGCCCGGCGGGCCAGAGAGCATCAGGCTCTCAGCGTTTGATAGCTTTCGTTAATCAGATTGATAACGTCTGCATATTAGATGTTGGCCCGAAAATTATGTAACCTGCATCACATATTTTAACGGAGGCCACAGATGTCTATTATCAATACCAAAATCAAGCCGTTCAAAAACGCAGCATTCAAAAACGGCGAATTCATCGACGTAACCGAGAAAGACGTTGAAGGTAAATGGAGTGTGTTCTTCTTCTATCCTGCTGACTTCACCTTCGTCTGCCCGACCGAGCTGGGTGACGTGGCTGATCACTACGAAGAGTTCCAGAAACTGGGCGTAGATATCTACTCTGTTTCTACCGACACCCACTTTACCCACAAAGCCTGGCACGGTTCTTCTGACACCATCGCGAAGATCCAGTATGCGATGATCGGCGACCCGACTGGCGCGCTGACCCGCAACTTCGAAATCATGCGTGAAGCAGAAGGTCTGGCTGACCGTGGTACTTTCATCGTTGACCCGGAAGGCGTTATCCAGGCTATCGAAATCACCGCTGAAGGCATTGGCCGTGACGCCTCTGACCTGCTGCGCAAAGTGAAAGCGGCTCAGTACGTTGCTTCTCACCCAGGTGAAGTCTGCCCGGCGAAATGGAAAGAAGGTGATGCAACGCTGGCTCCATCTCTGGACCTGGTTGGCAAAATCTAATCCCGCTTCGGCCTTTCGACCATTCTCCAATCGGGTGCCACGGCACCCGATTTTTTGACCAGGATATCACTATGCTCGACACAAATTTGAAAACGCAGCTCAAGGCTTACCTTGAGAAATTAACCAAACCTGTTGAGTTGATCGCCACCCTGGATGAGGGGGCAAAATCAACCGAGATTCGTGAACTGTTGGTTGATATCGCCGGTTTGTCTGACAAAGTCAGCTTCCGCGAAGAGAACGATCGTCAGGTGCGTAAGCCCTCGTTTCTGATCACTAACCCAGGTTCGAACAGCGGCCCGCGTTTTGCCGGTTCACCTCTGGGCCACGAATTCACCTCACTGGTGCTGGCACTGTTACAGACCGGTGGGCATCCGTCTAAAGAAGCACAGAGCCTGCTGGATCAGGTTGCTGAGCTGGACAGCGATCTCCATTTCGAGACCTACTATTCACTCTCCTGCCACAACTGTCCTGATGTGGTGCAGGCGCTGAACCTGATGGCGGTGATTAACCCGCGCATCAGCCACACCGCAATCGACGGTGGCCTGTTCCAGAATGAGATTCAGGAACGCAACGTGATGGGCGTGCCAGCGGTTTACCTTAACGGTAAAGAGTTTGGTCAGGGTCGCATGAGCCTGGCGGAAATCGTCAGCAAAGTGGATACCAACGCGGACAAACGCGCAGCGGAAGAGCTGAACAAGCGTGACGCGTATGAAGTTCTGATTATCGGCAGCGGCCCGGCGGGCGCAGCAGCAGCCATCTACTCCGCGCGTAAAGGTATCCGTACCGGCCTGATGGGCGAGCGTTTCGGCGGGCAGGTGCTGGATACGGTCGATATCGAAAACTATATCTCTGTACCTAAAACCGAAGGTGCAAAACTGGCGGGTTCACTGCGTGCACACGTTGATGATTACAATGTGGATGTCATCGACAGCCAGAGCGCCATTAAACTGATCCCGGCGGCGAAAGAGGGCGGACTGCACGCCATCGAAACCGCCTCTGGCGCCGTACTGAAATCACGCAGCATCATCCTGGCGACCGGCGCACGCTGGCGTAACATGGGCGTGCCGGGTGAAGAAGAGTATCGCACCAAAGGTGTTACCTACTGCCCGCACTGTGATGGCCCGCTGTTTAAAGGCAAGCGCACCGCGGTCATCGGCGGCGGTAACTCTGGCGTGGAAGCGGCAATTGATCTGGCCGGTATCGTGGAACACGTGACGCTGCTGGAGTTTGCTGGTGAGATGCGTGCTGACCGCGTGCTGCAGGATAAACTGCGCAGCCTGAAGAACGTTGATGTGATCCTGAACGCGCAGACCACGGAAGTGAAAGGCGACGGCAGCAAAGTGACCGGCCTGCACTACATTGATCGTACGACGCAGACCACCCATGAGCTGCCGCTCTCCGGTATCTTTGTCCAGATCGGTCTGTTGCCGAACACCCCATGGCTGGAAGGCGCGGTTGAGCGCAACAAAATGGGCGAAATCATCATCGATGCGAAATGCGAAACCAGCCTGAAAGGCGTCTTCGCAGCAGGCGACTGCACCACCGTGCCGTACAAGCAGATCATCATTGCCAGCGGCGAAGGTGCGAAAGCGTCACTGAGTGCTTTTGACTATCTGATCCGTACCAAAACGGCTGAGTAAGTTTAATCAGCCAGGCAATAAGCCCTTCAGCCCCTGTGCTGAGGGGCTTTTTTTATTCGCCTGTTAATAGCCCGCCAGCGTCATCAGCATCATCCATACCGGCGTCGTCACAGCCGCAAACACCGTAGAGAAAAGCATACTGGCCGCCGCCGGGCCGGTAATGACATTGAATTTCTGCGACATCAGATAGACGTTAACCCCGACCGCCATCGACCCCAGTAACACCACCACTTTACTCTCCAGCGGGGGTAGACCGGTCAGCCACGCGATAGCCCATACCGTCATCGGTTGCAGAACCAGCTTCAGCAGACAGATCGTATAACTCTCTTTTAAGCCATCCCGCACCCGATAATGTGCCAGGCTCATGCCCAGCGTGACCAGCGACAGGGGGGCCGCCAGCGAGGCCAGCATCCGCAGCGGTTCAGCGGCGATCTGCGGCAAGGGGCGCTGCAGAAAGCTCCAGGCCGTGCCGCTGAGAATGCCGACGATGAGCGGATTCTTCAGCACGCCGATCAGGGTGCGCCAGAGACCTGTCAGGGAAAAGCTGCCCTGTTTTGCCCACTCGACCGAAACGGTCAGCAGGGTCCAGAGGATGAGGCTGTTAAACACCAGCACCAGCGCCACCGGTGGCAGCGCTTCTGGCCCGAGCAGGACGGTAGCCACCGGGATCCCCAGCATCACGTTGTTGGAGAAGATCCCCCCCAGCGCAAAGACCGAGGCGGCCACGCCGTCAAGCTGAAACAGCCGTGTCGCCAGCAGGCGTCCCACGATAAACACCAGCAGGCAACTGCCAAAAAAGGCCAGCAGCAGGCGAGCATCCACCGGCGGGCTTTGCGAGAAGGTACTCATCACCCGAAACAGCATGCAGGGCAGCGCAACGTTAAACACAAAGCGGTTCATGCCTTCGCTGATGCTGGCAGGCCATTTTCCGAAGCGTGTCAGACCATATCCCAGCAGGATCAGGATAAACAGCGGGGCTGACAGGTAAATCTGATGGCTCAGGCTTTCAAACAGCAGTGGCATAAGAGGCGTCTGGGTAAATCATGGATAGTTACCAGACTAACAAATCGCTAACTAACTGTTAACTCCTCCCTGCTTTGGAACCGGCCGTCGGGCGGGCTGTCAGCCTAACCAGCGACGCGCCTGCTGGTCACTGATGTCCCGGTAATAAACACGATGGATGGTTTCGCCGCAGCCCGCACAACGGGCTGAAATATAGGTGGAAAGGTAATGCCGGCCATTAGGGGCGATGGCACCCTGACGTTCGATCTGAACATCCTGCCATCGATGGCGGTGAGGAATAAGCGCTGACAATCGCATCATACATCCTGAGTAGTATGAAGTTCCGCTTCAGGAGTCGATAACTCCATGAAATAAAGTGTTTTTTACAACGGTGTTTCGCGCAGGTTAATTATTATGAAATGGTCAGAGTCCGAGCGATGGCCAGGACCCATCAGGCCTGACAGCAGGAGTACCTCTTAAGAGGTATCCCTGAGGCCCGCAGCATTAAGCCTTTTTTTGCACTATGGAACGTTGATCGGGATCATGCGTAAGGTTCCGTTCCGGTCATTTCGCTGGCGGCTGTTGCCTGCTTTCAGAGGACAGCTTGCCTATGCTGCAAACCGTAATTCGACTGGGGTGCCCTTCATTGTGAAGGCTGAGAAGTACCCGTATTACCTGCTCTGGATAATGCCAGCGTAGGCATCTGTGTTCAGCCTGCTTATTATGAGATTGACTCTCTTATTGTCCATACGTAATGCACTTACGGTACATAAAGGGTTTTTTCATGAGGTAAAATCACTTCTGCACACCTTAAAAAAGGCGCAGTAACGATTCATTCAGCGGTATATAAATCAGCCGTTGTGATTGCAATACATGCAGGGTCATAAGGATTGAGACATGGACACGGTTGAGGAAGTGAATGGAACATACTTTTATGCGGGGCGTTCAAACCTTACCGCCACCGAACTCTTTTTTATGGTGTTTGTTTTCAATACTGCTGATCAGTTCGGTATCAAGGATATCGCTGCTGTCTATGCGCTCTATGCTGGTATGAATGACCAGACTACACGGACTAAACCGGGTACGGCTATCCCTGGCACCTCCAGACTATCGAAAGGTGTACGGCGGGTATTTGGAAACAGAATGTTCCCGTTTGGTTTGGAGATGCCTACGTGGATTGGCGGTTATACTCCATGGACTGTAAAGCGAAGGATGGTGAGGAAGATTGGAACGTGGGTAGGGCGAACAATTCCTCTATTAGGTGAGGTGATTCTTGTAGCTGATATGTCGCAGATCATCTACTACTCGATCACTGAATACAACACCATTGTCCGAGGTGATGATAAGTTATGGTAGATGATATCGAGAAACGTGTGATCGAGATGTTCACTATCCGTAGTGGTACTTACCTGTTCAGAAAAAAGAAACACGATACTTACACGCCAGAATCGAATATTCATTTTGATGTGCAGCTTGATCTGGATGATGTTGAAGAGTTGGTGGAAGAGTATTCGAAAGAGTTTAACGTTGATATGTCGGATTTCCATCTCGAAGCCTACTACCCCGAGGTGAATTTCTCATGGAACCCGTTTAAAAAGCCTGAGCCTGTTGATGTACCAGACTTCACCATTAATATGTTTATCCAGTCAGCTAAAGCTGGAAGATGGTTGTACGAATAGGAGGATAAAACGCCTCCCTTTTCTTCACTTCAGCGCAGGTATAAGCAGAACACAAAAGTGAATTCCGGTGGGCGTGGGGTATATCACAAAGGAGCTTAACGGCTCTTTTTTCTTTTCGGTGGTGGGGTAAAGCTGGGGTACCGTGCGAAGAAGTGGTAACCGGAAGGGCGCGCTTGCGTCTGCGAGTAACTTCCCCTAATCTTGCAAAAAGTATAGAGATTCACTCTTCATGACTCGGGGTGCCCTTCTTTGTGAAGGCTGAGAAATACCCGTATTACCTGATCTGGATAATGCCAGCGTAGGGAAGTCTGATGCCTGACCGCATTCGCCTTCTTGTCCGCCGGTTGGGAGCTACGATGATACAGCCATCTCAACACCTTTCTGCCGCGCAGTTCGCGCACCTTCTGCACACCTTTCGCCGTCAGTCACCGCTGGTGCACTGCATGACGAATGACGTGGTGCAGAACTTTACCGCCAACGTCCTGCTGGCACTCAATGCGTCACCCGCGATGGTGATCGATGCTGACGAAGCGGCACAGTTCAGCGGCTTTGCGGATGCCCTGCTGATTAACGTCGGGACGCTGACGCGCGAGCGTCAGCGGGCGATGCAGGCAGCGGTTAACGCGGCGCGGGAGGCGGGCACGCCCTGGACGCTCGATCCGGTCGCTGTCGGTGCCCTGACGCTGCGCAGCGACTTCTGCCAGCAATTATTAAGTCAGCAACCGGCGGTGATACGCGGCAATGCGTCAGAGATTCTGGCGCTGGCGCAGCAGGCCAGTGGCGGACGCGGCGTGGATACGCTGCACCCGGCAGATGCGGCGCTCGACGCGGCGCGGCAGCTGGCGAAAGAGTGGAACACGCGGGTCATCGTCACCGGTGAAGTGGACTACGCAACCGATGGTCAGCGCACTTTTGCCATTCGTGGCGGCTCTCCCATGCTGACGCGGGTCGTGGGAACCGGCTGTGCGCTCTCGGCGGTGGTGGCCGGGTTCAGCGCGCTGCCCGGCGATGGCCTGCTGAATATTGCCGCGGCCTGTCAGGTGATGGCGACAGCCGGTGAAAAGGCTGCGGGGCAGGCGAATGGGCCGGGCAGCTTTGCTACGGCTTTTCTGGATGCACTCTGGACCCTGGAGGGCGATCATGAAACGCATTAATGCCCTGACCATTGCCGGCACCGACCCCAGTGGTGGCGCAGGCATCCAGGCCGATCTGAAAACGTTCTCGGCGCTGGGCGCTTACGGCACCAGCGTCATCACTGCGCTGGTGGCACAAAATACGCAGGGCGTGCAGGCTGTTTATCGCATCGAACCGGACTTTGTCGCCGCCCAGCTCGATTCTGTGCTGAATGACGTGCGTATCGACAGCGCGAAAATCGGCATGCTGTCAGAAACGGCTATCGTGGAGCAGGTGGCGGCGCGGCTGAAGCAGGCGGCGATCCCTTTTGTGGTACTGGATACCGTGATGGTGGCGAAAAGTGGTGATGCGCTGCTCTCACCGGACGCCGTTGCCAGCGTTCGTGAGCGGTTGCTGCCGCAGGTTTCGCTGATCACTCCGAACCTGCCAGAGGCAGCGGCCCTGCTGGGTTGCGCCATTGCCACCGATGAGACAGAGATGCGCGAACAGGGGCGGGCGTTGCTGGCGCTGGGCTGTCAGGCTGTGCTGATGAAAGGAGGGCATCTTACAGCGGCGGAGAGTCCCGACTGGCTGATTACGCCATCGGCAGAGCAGCGGTTCAGTACAACGCGCGTGAAGACCCGTCATACGCATGGCACCGGCTGCACACTGTCGGCGGCACTGGCCGCCTTGCGTCCGCGTCATGGCGGATGGGAGACGACGATTGAGGAAGCGAAAAACTGGCTGCAGCAGGCGCTGATGCAGGCGGATTCGCTGGAGGTCGGCAAGGGCATCGGGCCGGTTCACCATTTTCATCAATGGTGGTAAGAGAGACTGCCCGTCTCGCCCGGATAATCAGGCGAGGCGGGAACCCTCGCGAGGGATTCAGGGGGCTTCAAACCAGGCGCTGTTGCGCTCAGCAATCGGGGTGATGGAGAAGATCATCTCCTGCAGGTGATGACGCATGGCCGCTTCGGCGGCATCGGCATCGTGCTGTTTCAGCGCGGCATAAATCTCTTCATGCTGCTCAATGACCTTTTCCGGCGGTGAGACTTCACTCAGCGTCAGGAAGCGCACCCGATCCATCGTCGCTTTGATATTCTCGACCGTTTCCCAGGCCAGCTTGCAGTCAATGCTTTCCGCGATCAGACGATGAAACTCATCGTCAAGCGTGAGGAACGCCTGGCTGTCATGCCGCTCCGCCGCCATCCGCTGCAGTTGCAGATTGTGCTCCAGCGTCATCAGCGCCGAATCACCAATCTCCAGCGCGGCACGACGAACCACCGACACTTCCACCGCCTCACGGATAAAACGGCCATCCGCAACCCGCTTAGCGGAGATTTTACGCACGAACGTGCCGCGCTGCGGCAATACCTGTACCAGTCCGGCTTCCGCCAGCTTGATAAACGCTTCGCGCACCGGCTGACGTGAGACGCTGAAGCGTGCGGAGACCTCTTTTTCAGAGAGCAGCGAACCTGGCTGAATCGCGCAGGTGACAATATCTTTGCGCAGATAACGGTAAATCTGCTGATTAACCGGTTCGCTGGTGGTAATGGTATAGGCGCTCGACATGCAGCAATATCCCTATTACGGCTGGCAGACGCCAGCGCGTTGGCAAAGTGTCAGTCTAATCAGCACGCTGCGTCTGCGCCAGCGCTTTATTGTCCCGCCTTCAGCCGCGATTCAGGCACTGATGCACTGTGGCACGCGCGCCCTGGCTGGTCAGTTGCTGATACCAGGCCGTCAGTCGGGCGACCACGTCGTCGTTCTGCAGCAAATCATCGCCAAACACTTCGCGCAGGGCGAGCAGCGCCCGCACGCGCGCTTCACCCTCTTCGCTGGCGGCAACACACTCCGCCAGTTTTTTCTGCATCGGATCACGGATCTCAATCGGCTGGCCCTGTTCATCAACGCCGCCCACATAGCGCATCCAGCCCGCGACGCCAAGCAGCAGCAGGTCGCAGCGGCTGCCACGCTGCAGGTGCCAGCGCAGACTGTCGAGCAGGCGCTGCGGCAGTTTTTGTGTGCCGTCAGTGGCGATCTGCCCTGTGCGATGTTTAATCGCACGGTTTTCATAGCGGGCGATCAGCGAATCGGCATAGGCATTCAGATCCACGCTCTGGGTGCGCAGCGTCGGGGCCTGTTCATCAATCATCAGTGAACGGGCGGCGGCGCGGAAATGGGGATCGGCCACACAGTCGCTGATGTACTCATACCCCGCCAGAAAGCCGAGGTAGGCCAGGAAAGAGTGACTGCCATTCAGCATGCGCAGTTTCATCTCTTCATAGGGCAGTACATCACTGACCAGTTCCGCACCCGCTTTCTCCCACGCCGGGCGACCATTAACGAAGTTATCTTCTATCACCCACTGAAAGAAGGGTTCTGCTTCAATCGCGACCGGATCTTCACATCCCAGACGCTTGTACAGCGCGGCCAGTGCGGTGTCGGTCATGGCCGGAACGATGCGGTCCACCATGGTGGAGGGGAAGGTGATGTGCTGCTGAATGTACTCTGCCAGCGCAGGATCCTGACGCTCCGCCAGCTGGGTCACTACATTGCGGGTCACATGCCCATTCTCCGGCATGTTGTCGCAGGACATCACGGTGAAGGGCGGTAATCCCTGCTCGCGGCGACGGCGGATCGCCGCCAGAATCACACCGGGCACCGTGCGGGGGGCTTGCGGATTCTGCAGGTCATGGACGATATCAGGATGATCGCTGTTTAAATTGCCGCTGGCGGGCAGATGGCAGTAACCCTTTTCGGTCACGGTCATGGAGACGATGGCGATATCCGGCTGGCTCATGGCGTTGATCACAGCTTCGATACCGTCTTTGTCGCCTTTCAGGGCACTGGTGATGACGCCGATCACCCGGGTCTGCTGAGACCCATCCGCCAGCTCAGTGAGGGTGTAGAGCAGGTCCTGCTGGCGCAGCGCCGTAATCAGTCCGGTGCTGTTCATGAGATTGACCTCACAGTAGCCCCAGTCGCTGCCCTGTTCTTCGGCCAGCCTGTCGCTGCACATCGCCTGATGTGCGCGGTGAAAGGCACCAAAACCGATGTGTACCATGCGTGTCTTCAGTTTGCTGCGGTCGTAGGAGGGGCGTTTAACCTCAGCAGGCAGGCGATCAATCTGTAACATAATCCGTCCTTTTGAAAAGCGGGGCGCTCAGCGCCCCAGTCAGCGTTCTGTTAGCGGAACAACACTCAGACCGAAACCGGTTTGTCCTGGGTTTTCGGACTGCGAATCACAAACAAGACCAGGAAGGCGCCCAGCGCGGCGACACAACCGGCCAGCACGAAGGCGCTGTCGAATTTGCCGGTGTGCTGAACAATAAAGCCGGTGACAATCGGCCCGATGATGCCGGAGAGGCTGCCTGTCAGATGGATGAAGCCGCTGATGCTGCCGATGCGACTCTTATGTACCACATCCTGAATGATGGCCCAGTAGATCGCGCCGGTGATGTAGAGAAAGAAAATCGATACCGACATCATAATCACGGCAGGCACGACCTCTTTTATCGTACCCGCCAGCGCCACGCAAATTGCCGCGGCCAGCAGTGAGACCACCAGCACAATTTTGCGTGACAACAACAGCTTGCCGGTGATGTTAAAGATTTTATCGGAGATCCAGCCGCCCAGCGCCAGGCCGACGAAACCAACGATCCACGGGATCATGGTGGTGATACTCATCGATTTAATATCCAGGCCGTGTGCCTGCACCAGATAGGCCGGGAACCAGCTCAGGAAGAAGAACAGGATGTAGTTGTAGCAGAAGAAGGCAAATGCCGTGACCAGGATAATCGGCTGGCGCAGGTAGTAACCAAACGGATGAGCCGTTTCTGACAGGTCTACCTCATCGTTCGGGCTGGTCGCCTTGAGGCGTTCGATCAGCAGCCGCTCTTCTTCAGTGACGCGCTTGCTCTTCGCCGGATTGTCCGCCGCGAAGAAGAGCCAGAATGTCATCCAGACCAGCCCGATGCAGCAGACAATCACAAACGCCGGACGCCAGCCGTAAGCCAGGGCCAGATAGCCAATAATCGGACCGGCGACGGCACCGCCCAGCGGCGACCCGGCACTCAGTAAGCCCATGGCCGTTGCGGCCTGTTTTTTCGGGAACCAGCCGTTAATCGCTTTGTTAGCGGAGGAGCAGATGGGGCCTTCTGCCATGCCGAACAGCACGCGCAGGATCAGCAGCGACCAGAAGCCGGAGGCCAGCGCGGTCATACCACAGAAGATGGACCACGCGGCCACCGCTACGGCCAGCACAATCTTAGGGCCAAAGCGGTCGGTGGCGAGGCCGCCGACAAAGTTGAACAGGGCGTAGCCAAAGAAAAAGCTGCCGAAAATCATGCCGAACTGCTCTGCATTGATTGCCAGATCTTTTTCAACCAGCGGAACCGTCAGGGAGAGCGCGACACGATCGAGGTAATTGATCATGTAAACCAGAAACAGCAGTAAAACGAGGGTCCAGCGCAGATTCTTGAACATAAAAACTCCGTGATCTGTTTTCTCTTTTTAAGTGTGCCAGCGCGAACGCTGGCTCAGGACACCTGGTGTTCAGCAACGCATTACCCCATCTGCAGGATCACTTTGCAGCAGGTGCGCGGATCTTTTTCGAACAGGGTCATCGCGCGCTCAATCTCCTGCAGGGGGAAAGTGTGTGTGACCAGTTTTTCCGGCTGGATTAACCCTTTTTCTATCCAGTCGATCACCTGCGGAAAGCGGTTGCTGTTCAGACGTGAGGTAAACAGCGACAGCTCTTTACTGGTCAGGCTCTGCTGGGTCAGGCTGCAGGGTTCACCGGAGAAGCCGAGCAGGCCGATACGCGCCGCCGGTGAGGCGAGTGCGACGGCTTCCGCCAGAATGGCGGGATGGCAGGCCGCATCAATAATCAGCGTGGGCTGCACGCCCTCCAGCTGCGCTGCCAGCGGGATCGCGCTGTTGTCGAACAGCTGGTCGGCACCACTCTGTTCAGCCAGCGCCAGACGTTCCGGCAGCCGATCCACCACCATCATCTTTTTCACCTTATAGACGCCTTTCAGCACCTGAATCGCGGTCAGTCCCATCGGGCCAGCACCATAAATCAGCGCCACGTCGTCCGGCTGCGGCCTGAGAAAGGCCGTGATATTGGCCGCGATGGTAAACGGCTCGACCAGACTGGCGAGCTGGCCGGGAATGGTGTCCGGCAGGCGCCAGGCATTGTTTGCCGGTGTCAGCGCATACTCACTGAAACCGCCGTCACGATGCACGCCCGTCACCTGCAGCGTGGTGCAGACGTTGGGGCGGCCCACCGAGCAGGGATAGCAGCTGCCGCAGCTCACCACCGGATCGACGGCAACGCGTTCACCCAGTCGGCCAGTATCAACACCGTCACCGACCGCATCGATCACGCCGAAAAATTCGTGACCAATCACCCGCGGGTATTTCGCAAAGGGATTATGGCCATGCCAGATATGCACATCAGAGCCGCAGATGCTGGCATAGGCCACCTTCACCCGGACTTCCCCTGGCGCAGGCTGCGGCAGGGGACGTTCAGCGACGACCAGCCTGCCCGGTTCTTCAATCACAACGCTTTTCATAACGGTCTCCTTACCAGTTCCAGAGGGTGCCATCTTCAAGACGGGCGACCGGCAGATAGGCGGGTTCATAGGGATATTTCGCCGCCAGTTTTTCGTTGAAGTCGATGCCGAGGCCCGGCTTGTCGCCAGGATGCATATAGCCCTGGTCAAAGGTCCAGCTGGCGTCAAACAGCTCCATCATCTGCTCAGAGAAGCCCATATATTCCTGCACGCCGAAATTGGGCACCCAGAGGTCGAAGTGCAGCGCCGCGGCCATGCAGATCGGGGAGAGGTCAGAGGGGCCGTGTGAGCCGGTGCGCACCTGATAGAGCGATGCAAAATCAGCGATACGCCGCATGCCGGTAATGCCGCCCGCGTGGGTAATGGTCGTGCGGATATAGTCGATCAGTTGCTCTTCAATCAGCTGCTTACAATCCCAGATGCTGTTGAACACTTCGCCCACCGCAATCGGTGTGACGGTGTGCTGGCGAATCAGGCGGAAGCATTCCTGATTCTCAGCCGGCGTCGGATCTTCCATCCAGAACAGACGATAATCTTCCACGCTTTTGCCAAAGCGCGCCGCTTCAATCGGCGTCAGACGATGATGCATGTCATGCAGCAGATGCTCATCGAAACCGAACTTATCGCGGATCGCGGCGAACAGTTTCGGGGTGAAATCGAGGTATTTTTCCGTTGACCAGAGCTGCTCTTCCGGCCAGTTACCTTTGGTCGCCGGTTCATAGGCCAGTCCTTTCCCTTTCGCCATGCCGTAGGTGGTCTTCATGCCCGGAACGCCGCACTGGGCGCGAATCGCCTTAAAGCCCAGCTCTTTGTGCTTCGCGTAGTCATCCATCACTTCATCGATGGAGTGACCGGTGGTGTGGCAATAGACCATCACGCCCGTGCGGGAGGCGCCGCCCAGCAGCTGATAAACCGGCATGTTGGCCGCTTTGCCTTTGATATCCCACAGAGCCATATCGACCGCCGAGATCGCAGACATGGTGACCGGGCCACGACGCCAGTAGGCCCCTTTGTAGAAGTATTGCCAGATGTCTTCGATCTGATGCGCATCGCGGCCGATCAGCTGCGGGCAGACATGATCTTTCAGGTAGGAGGCGACCGGCAGTTCCCGGCCATTGAGGGTTGCATCACCAATGCCGGTCAGACCCTGATCGGTGGTGATTTTGACGGTGACAAAGTTTCTGCCTGCGCAGGTTACAAATACTTCTGCCTTTACAATCTTCATCCTGTTTGCCTTGAGTCAGCCTTCGATGATGAAAACGTACGCGCATTAATACTACCATACAAGTTAAAAGGAAAGAGTTGTGAAGCCAGTCACATGCTGTTTTTATTGCCAGAAAAAGCGTGTGAAAACAGGGGCGTATGTTAATAAAGGTAACATCAGGAGGGGAGGGAGAAACAAAAAGGGGGCACTGCCCCCTCAGCATCAGGAGAGTAAGGCACACTGCGGAGGCAGACGGCAGCTTAGCGCGCCTGCCATTACCTCAATCACAAATTCGCGTCCGGAGAGCGGTTCACCATCCAGGTTAAAGGTCATCTCATGAGGCGAGCGGATCGTCAGCGATTTCAGCTGCGTGGTGACGATGCCGGGATTGTCATCATCGCCGGTCAGGGAATGGAACAGGGTCGGCAGCAGCTCCTGCGCGGTGACGATGCTGACATCAAGCCGCCCGTCGTCAATCAGGGCAGAGGGACACAGTCGCTGTCCGCCGCCTGCCTGACGCCCGTTTCCGATGCCGATCACCAGCGCATCACCCTGCCAGGCAAAATCGGGACCGCTGATCTCACAGGTATCGGGTTTCAGCGTGTCCATGCGCATCAGGCCGTGAATAAAGTAGGAGACACCCCCCAGCGCCGATTTCAGCTTTTCCGGGGTTTCTGTGGTGATCCGGGTGCCGAAGCCGCCAGTCGCCATATTAATGAAGTAGTGACTCTGGTTGACCCGGGCCAGATCGATGGCACTCGCTTTGCCCTGAATCGCCAGCCGCAGTGCCGGCTCCATCTCTTCCGGGATGCCGACGCTGGTGGCAAAGTCGTTGGCGGTGCCCAGCGGCAGAATGCCCAGCACCGGGCGATGTTCCGCTTCCGAAGCCGCCAGCGCCGTCGCAACTTCGTTGATGGTGCCATCGCCGCCACCGGCAACGACGGTAGCAGCCCGCAGCGTAATCGCCTCTTTGACATAGCGATCGCCGTCGCCTTTCTCAAAGGTGACGCGCACCGCAATCTCAAAGCCTTCTTCCCGCAGGGTCGTGATAGCATCGCGCAGATCGTCATTACCGGCGCCTTTCCCATTCAGGATGAGCAGCGTAAGCGGTTTATTGTCCATTGTGCGTTCCTTGATGATCTACAGAGTAGGAGGGGGAAGGTATAACACAGCTTCCAGCACCAGATTATTGGCGAAAGCATGAAAAAAGAAAACCCGCACGGGGGAGCCGGGCGGGTAAATGAGGTGGTTCCTGGTAAATCTGCCGTTTGTTGTTACTCGTTAGCAGCAGGCGGGACTATAAAGCAGCCCGGCGCAGGGGTCTGTGATCCTGTTCTGATTTCATCAATTTGTTTCCGTTGGTAAACGATTATGAGGCGCCCGGGTATCTTCGCCGTGATCGAAGTTACGGAGCAGCAGCGCAAAGTGCAGATCCACCGCCTCAGGCACCCGCAGCCAGACGCGATGACCGTCACCCGGTGCCACGTCGGCGGGTTCGCCACGGCTGTCCTGCAGCGCATCGAGCTGGCACTGCAGGTTGCCGTCGGGCGTCATGATCTCCACGCTGTCGTGCAGCATGAACTTATTTTTTACTGCCACTTCGGCCCATTCGCCCCGGCGTTCGCCAGTAAACTCGCCCACAAACTGCTGACGATCGGAGACGGAAAAGCCCTGCTCATAGTTCTGGTAGCTGTCGTGAGTGTGACGACGCAGAAAGCCTTCGGTATAACCGCGATGTGCCAGACCCTCCAGGGTGAGCAGCAGTGACGCATCAAAGGGTTTTCCCGCGGCGGCATCGTCAATCGCGCGGCGATACACCTGGGCGGTGCGCGCGCAGTAGTAGTAGGACTTGGTGCGCCCCTCAATCTTCAGCGAATGGACGCCCATCTCGCTGAGCCGCTCCACATGTGCCACCGCACGCAGATCCCGCGAGTTCATGATATAGGTGCCGTGCTCATCTTCGAACGCGCTCATCACTTCGCCAGGTTTCATCTTCTCTTCCAGCAGGAACACCTTGTCGGTCGGCTGACCGATGCCCAGCGCTGGCATCACCTCCTGCACCGTCACCGGCTGGTGGATGCCGACAATGTTGCCCACCTCATCCTGCTGGCCTTCCGCCACTTTGTATTCCCAGCGGCAGGCGTTGGTGCAGGTGCCCTGGTTCGGATCGCGTTTGTTCATATAGCCGGAGAGCAGACAGCGACCGGAATAGGCCATACAGAGCGCACCATGAACAAAGACTTCCAGCTCCATCTCCGGCACCTGCTGACGGATTTCGGCGATCTCCTCCAGCGACAGCTCGCGCGACAGAATCACCCGGCTCAGCCCCATCTGCTGCCAGAACTTCACCGTGGCCCAGTTGACCGCATTGGCCTGCACTGAGAGGTGGATCGGCATCGCCGGGAAGGCCTCACGCACCAGCATAATCAGACCCGGATCGGACATAATCAGCGCATCAGGCTGCATCGCCACCACCGGCGTTAAGTCACGAATAAAGGTTTTCAGCTTGGCGTTGTGCGGCGCGATGTTGACCACCACGTAGAATTTTTTGCCCAGCGCGTGCGCTTCGTTGATGCCCAGCGCGAGATTTTCGTGGGTAAATTCATTATTACGCACCCGCAGGCTGTAGCGCGGCTGACCGGCATAG
This sequence comes from Pantoea sp. EKM103V, assembly GCF_011800365.1. Classification (NCBI taxonomy): domain Bacteria; kingdom Pseudomonadati; phylum Pseudomonadota; class Gammaproteobacteria; order Enterobacterales; family Erwiniaceae; genus Pantoea; species Pantoea sp. EKM103V. The sequence goes on from NZ_JAALFQ010000003.1 coordinate 302,709, forward strand.
ACGGCATCGGCACCAAAGGCGAAGGCGTAACGCATGTTTTTCAGCGTCCCGGCGGGGGAGAGCAGTTCAGGTTTCATGGGGTTCTCACTGATGTCAGGTCAGTATGCCGCCAGAGGCGGCAGAGGCAGGGCCGTGAAGCCCTGCAAAAGGTGCGGAATTGTAGGCAGTGAGAAAAGGGAAGTAAATTGATCGGGATCAAACTAGATCAAATGACAGGCATCCGCTTCCCAGCGATAGCCCATGCCGTAGACGGCACGGATAAAGGGTTGCTCGCTGTCGAGATTCTCCAGCTTGCGCCGCAGATTCTTGATATGGCTGTCGATGGTGCGATCGGTTACCACGCGGTAATCATCATAGAGATGGTTGAGCAGTTGCTCGCGCGAAAAGACCTTGCCCGGTTCCAGCGACAGGGTTTTCAGCAGACGAAACTCGGCCGGGGTTAAATCGAGCGGTTTATCACGCCAGCTGGCCGAAAAGCGGCTCTCATCGACTCTGAGCAGTGAACTGCTCTGCGGCTCTTCCGCCGAACGTTTTACCCGGCGCAGAATGGTCTTAACCCGCGCGACAACTTCCCGCGGGCTGAAGGGTTTGCAGATATAGTCATCGGCACCCAGCTCCAGCCCCAGCAGCCGATCGATCTCCTCGGTGCGGGCGGTGACCATAATAATCGGCAGCTCCGAATGACGGCGGATTTCCCGGCACAGCGTTAAACCGTCGGTGCCCGGCAGCATCAGGTCCAGCAGCATCAGGTCGGGTGGGGTCTGGCGCACATAATCCAGCACGCCGTTGCCGTCGGCGATGTGATGGGTGCGGTAATTGGAGGCGTGCAGATAGTCGATCATCAGCTGCGCCAGTTTGGGCTCATCTTCGACCACCAGAATCAGCGGGTCGTGGTTTTCCAGGCTCATAAGCGTCTACGCAAGGGGAACATAGCGCAAGTGTAGCGCGATTTTCAGTCCACCTAAATCAGAGTGCGACGCAGAGATATCACCGCCGTGCGCGTCGGCAATGTTCTTACAGATGGCGAGGCCGAGTCCCGATCCGCCGCTGGCCCGATTACGGGAGCCTTCGGTGCGGAAGAAGCGTTCAAAAATCTGCGCCTGATGTTCACGATCCACGCCCGGCGCGCTGTCATCAAACTCTACCCGCCAGTGCGGAGCCTGATACTTCAGCGTCACCTCAACCCGGCCTCCGCTGTCGGTGTAGCGCAGGCTGTTCTCCAGCAGGTTAGTGAAGAGCTGTATCAGGCGATCGGGATCGCCGAAGAAGGGAGCATCATCGGGCAGGTTCAGCTTTAACGTCAGGCCATGCGCGCGGTAGCGTTCGGCAAAGCTGCCCGCCGTGACTTCCAGCAGCTGCACCAGGTCGGTCGCCTGTTTGCGGTAGGCCAGGGCACCCTCATCCGACAGCGACAGCTGATGCAGGTCATCCACCAGCTTGGTCAGCACCACCACTTCACTCTGCAGCGATGCGATCGCTTCCGGCGTCAGTTTGCGCACGCCATCCTGCATCGCTTCCAGTTCACCGCGCAGAATGGCCAGCGGCGTGCGTAACTCATGGGAGATATCCGCCATAAAGGCGCGGCGCATGCTTTCGTTTTTCTCCAGCGAGCTGGCGAGAAGGTTAAAGTCACCGGCCAGCTGGCCCAGTTCATCCCGGCTGCTGACTTCGACGCGGGTGGCAAAGTTGCCCGCGGCCAGATGATGGGTGCCGTCGACCAGCCGTTTGACCGGGGCCAGCAGCCCGCGCGCCATCAGCCAGGTGGCCAGCGCCGCCAGCAGCGTCGAGAGGCCAACGATAATCCAGCTGGTGCGGCGCTGCTGCTGATCGAAGTTAATGTCGGTGCTGCGCGTCAGCCGCTCCGGCGGGGAGCCGATAACCCAGCCGACCACCTTACCGTTGCTGGTGGTGATGTTGCGTCGCGTGCCCTCGGGCGGCACCGGCGTGGGCGGCCCGACCAGCACCCTGTACTGCTGGTCGAGGATCCAGAACTGGGTGCGCCAGCCATGCGGCGGCAGCTGACTGTTGCCCGGATTCTGCTCCAGCGAACGCAGCATGGTGAACACCAGGCGGTCGTTTTGGCGCAGAAAATCCCAGTTGCCGTGCTGCTCATACTGATCGGCCAGCGCATCGCCGAGCAGGCTCAGGCGCTGCTGATTGCCGCGCTTGATATAGTCGACAAAGCCATGCTCAAAGCTGAGGCGGACTCCCCAGTGCATGGTAATCAGTACCAGCATGCAGGTGGCGAAAATCGCCATAAACAGTTTGGCCCCGATCCCCAGGCGCAGGTTAACTCTCATTGTTTTCTCCGGCGTCGCAAATCGACGTTACTGCTCACCTGCGGCGGAACGCGCCAGAAGATCAGCGCGGGCAGGATAATAATCAGTGACATGCACAGGTAGGTGTAAATAAACATCTGATGTTCTGCTGCGCTGTTGGCTGCGCCCTCCTGAGCAAAGGCGCCCAGCAGCAGCCCGGCGACGGTGACGCCAATACTCATCGACAGCTGCATAATCATCGACAGCAGGCTGTTTCCGCTCGACGCCAGCGTGTCCGGTAGTTCTTTCAGCGTCAGCGTGTTCATCGAGGAGAAGCGAATGGCGTTGACCATGCCCTGAAGAAACAGCACCAGCGGCAGCAGCCAGACCCAGCCCAGGATCGCCACCAGCGGAAACAGCAGCACCACCAGCGCCAGCGCCACGGTCGACATCACCAGCACGTTGCGGTAGCCATAGCGATTAACGATGCGCACCACAATACGCTTCATCCCCATGTTGCCCAGCACCATCGGGATCATCATCAGACCGGCGTGGAACGGGCTGTAGCCCATGCCGAGCTGCAGGAAGATGGGCGTCATAAAGGGCAGCATGCCGCTGCCGATACGGCCGGTAAAACTGCCCAGCAGGCCGATAGCGTAGAGGCGGTTATCAAACAGCTTCAGGCTGAACAGCGCGTTATCATTGCCGCGCGCGTGCATCAGGTAGAACAGCAGCGAGAACAGGCCCGCGAGGATCATCGCACCCAGCAGCAGGGCGGAGCCGCCGCTGCTGCGCTGACCGTCCAGCGCCAGCGTCAGGGTCGCCATCCCGGCGGCCAGCAGAAAAAAACCGGCAAAATCGAAGCGGCGGGTCTGCATGCTGTAGTTGGGCATCAGCATCAGGGTGGCAATCGCGCCGGCGATGCCGACCGGGATATTGATCAGGAAGATCCAGTGCCAGCTGGCATATTCGACCAGCACCCCGCCCAGCGCCGGGCCCAGCAGCGGGCCAATCTGGCCGGGCAGGGTGACAAAGGTCATGGCGGCCATATACTGCTCACGCGGAACGATTTTCATCACCGTCAGTCGCCCCACCGGCACCATCATGGCACCACCAATCCCCTGAACCACCCGCGCCAGCACCAGCTGATTCAGCGTGCCGGAGAGGGCACACAGCAGCGATCCCAGACTGAACAGCAGGATCGCGCTGAAGAAGATGTTGCGCACGCCAAAGCGATCCGCCAGCCAGCCGCTGACCGGCAGCATCACCGCCACGGTGAGGACGTAATAGACGATCACCGCATGCATGTGCAGCGGACTGACGCCCAGATCGTGCGCCATCGCCGGAATAGCCGTATTCACGATGGTGGTGTCCAGCGTCTGCATAAAAAAGCCGATGGCGACAATCCACAGCTGCCAGCGGACGTTAGTGCTTTGCGTACTCATCCCTTCCCCCGATTCAGCCGATCTGCCCGGTGGCCTGCCGCAGCCCCAGGCGTTACGTCTGCGGTGCGGCTGACCGCGACCGCTTTCTGCGCCGCAGCTTATCCATCATCAGGTAGATCACCGGCGTGGTGTAGAGCGTCAGTAACTGGCTCATCACCAGACCCCCTGCAATGGTAATCCCCAGCGGCTGACGCAGTTCCGCCCCGTCGCCACTGGATAACACCAGCGGCAGCGCGCCAAACAGCGCCGCCAGTGTGGTCATCATGATCGGCCGGAAGCGCAGCAGACACGCCTGGAAAATGGCATCCCGTGCGCTGAGCTGGCCGTTGCGCTCAGCTTCCAGCGCAAAATCGACCATCATGATGGCGTTCTTTTTCACGATACCGATCAGCAGCAGGATACCAATCAGGGCAATCAGGCTGAAGGGCGTATCAAACAGTTCCAGCGCCAGCAGCGCGCCCACGCCCGCCGAAGGCAGTGTGGAAAGGATCGTCAGCGGATGCACATAGCTCTCATAGAGGATCCCCAGCACGATATAGACCGCGGCAATCGCCGCCAGCATCAGCCACAGCTGGCTGCTTTGCGACTGCTGAAACACCTGCGCCGTGCCGGCAAAGCTGCCGCGTACGCTGGAAGGCACGCCCAGCGCGGTCATGGTGCGCTCAATCGCGTCAGAGGCCTGTGACAGCGAAACCCCTTCCGGCAGATTGAACGAGATGGTCGAGGCGGCCGACAGCCCTTCATGGTTCACCGACAGTGGGGCATTGGCGGGCTGCCAGTGGGCGAACCACGACAGCGGAATCGCTTTGCCTTCGCTGTTTATCACAAACATCTGTGACAGGGCACTGATATCCTGGGTATAGCGCGGATCCACCTCCATCACCACTTTGTACTGGTTAAGCGGCTGGTAGATGGTGGAGATCTGCCGCTGGCCAAAAGCGTTATTTAACAGCGCATTGGCTTCGGAAACATCGATACCCAGACGGGCCATGCTTTCTCGATCGTAGGTCAGCGCCATCTCGCTGCCTTTATCCTGCTGATCGGAGTTCACATCCGCCAGCTGCGGCAGGGCAGAGAACGCCTGACGGATTTTCGGCTCCCAGGTGCGCAGCGCGTCGAGATCGTCCGACAGAAGCGAATACTGGTATCCGGCGTTCGACTCCCGGCCGCCGACGCGCAGATCCTGCACCGCATTCAGATAGAGGCTGGCACCCGGCTCTTTCGCCAGCTTGTCGCGCAGCCGGGCAATAACCGCCTGGGCGTTCTCTTTCCGCTCAGAGAGCGGTTTCAGGGAGATAAACATGGAGCCGCTGTTGGTGCGCATGCCGCCGGTAAAGCCCACCACGCTGTCCACCGCCGGGTCGGCCCCGACGATCTCCATGAAATCCTGCAGCTTACTGCGCATCGCCTGAAACGAGATGCTCTGGTCGGCGGAGATAAACCCGGCGAGTCGCCCGGTATCCTGTTCCGGCATAAAGGTTTTCGGGATAGAGACAAACAGCCAGCCGGTCAGGGCAATCGTGGCGAAAAAGAGCAGCAGCACCCAGCGCGCATGATTCAGCACCACGCTTAACGATCGGCCATAGCCCTGCTGAATCGCCATCAGCAGCCGACCTGCACCGCGCCGGCGCGGCTGGCTGCGTGGCGCGTGAGGCTTCAGCAGATACGCACACATCATCGGCGTCAGGGTGATCGAAATAACCAGCGAGATGGCGATCGCCACCGACAGGGTAATGGCAAATTCCGAGAAGAACCGGCCAATCAGCCCGCCGATCATCAGCAGCGGCAGGAAAACCGCAATCAGCGACAGGCTCATCGACAGCACGGTAAAGCCCACTTCGCGCACGCCCTTCAGCGCGGCGGCCAGCGGTTTCATACCCGCTTCCACATGGCGGGCGATGTTCTCCAGCACCACGATCGCATCGTCCACCACAAAGCCGGTAGCTATGGTCAGCGCCATCAGCGACAGGTTGTTGAGGCTGAAGCCGCACAGGTACATGGCCGCGAAGGTGCCAATCAGCGAGACCGGCACGGCGATGGCGGGGATCAGCGTGGCGCGCCCGGAGCGCAGGAACACGAACACCACCAGAATCACCAGCCCGACGGCGATTAACAGCGGCTGCTCCACTTCATGCAGCGAGGCGCGGATGGTAGGGGAGCGATCCTGGGCAATCTGCAGGTCGATGGCGGCCGGGATCACCTCATGCAGCAGCGGCATCTCGGCACGGATGCGGTCAACCGTCTCAATGACATTCGCGTCAGGGGTTTTGCGGATCAGCAGCAGCACGGCCGGTTTACCGCGTGACATCCCGGCGTTGCGTACGTCCTGAACGGAATCTTCCACGGTCGCCACATCAGACAGCTTCACCGCCGCGCCATTTTTATAATGCACGATTAGCGGCTGATACTCGCGGGCGGTCTGCAGCGCGTCATTGGTGCGCAACTGCCAGCGCTGCTGTGAATCATCCACTGCGCCCTGCGGGCGGCGCTGGTTGGCGTCGGAAATGGCGGTGCGCACCGCATCCAGCGAGACACCCTGATTAAACAGCGCCTGCGGATTCAGCGCCACGCGCACGGCGGGCAGCGAACTGCCCCCCACGGTAACGTCGCCGACCCCCTGAATCTGTGACAGCTTCTGCGCCAGCTGCGTCGAGGCATAATCGTAGAGCTGGCCCGGATTGTAGGTATCCGAGGTCAGCGTCATGATCATAATCGGCGCATCAGAGGGGTTCACTTTGCGGTAAGTCGGACGTGAGGGCATGCCGGTCGGCAGCAGGCTTTGCGCCGCGTTCAGCGCAGCCTGCACGTCGCGCGCGGCACCGTTGATGTCGCGGTCGAAATCGAACACCAGAATGATGCGGGTACTGCCCAGCGAGCTCATCGAGGTCATTTCACTGACGCCCGCGATACGTCCCAGCGACCGCTCCAGCGGCGTGGCGACCGACGACGCCATGATCTCGGGTGAGGCCCCCGGCAGCGAGCCGGAGATGACGATCACCGGAAAATCGACCTGCGGCAGCGGGGCAACCGGCAGCAGCCGGAACCCCAGAATTCCGGCCAGCGCAATGGCCAGCGTCAGCAGGGTGGTGGCGACGGGCCGGTGAATAAACAGGGCAAAGAACTTCACTCTGCGGCCTCCGTGCGGCCGAAGCGGCGGCGGGTGGCGTGCGCCAGGCGATCAAACAGCAGGTAGATCACCGGCGTGGTGAACAGCGTCAGCACCTGACTCAGAATCAGGCCGCCGACCATCGCAATCCCCAGCGGATGACGCAGTTCCGCGCCGACCCCGGTGCTGAGCATCAGCGGCAGCGCACCCAGCAGGGCCGCCAGCGTGGTCATCAGAATCGGACGAAAGCGCAGCAGTGAGGCCTGATAGATGGCGTCATAGGGTTTCATCCCCTGTTCACGTTCGGCCGCCAGCGCAAAGTCGATCATCATGATGGCGTTCTTTTTCACAATACCGATCAGCAGGATGATGCCGATGATCGCCACAATATCCAGCTCGTTACCGCTGAGCATCAGTGCCAGCAGCGCGCCGACACCGGCCGTGGGCAAGGTGGAGAGGATGGTGATGGGGTGGATGAAGCTCTCATAGAGCACACCCAGCACGATATACATCGCGACAATCGCCGCCACAATCAGCCAGACGGTGCTGCTCAGCGCCGCTTCGAACGCCAGGGTGCTGCCCTGGAACTGGGTCATCATCTCAGCCGGCATCCCCAGCTCTGCTTCAGCCTGCGACACCGCTTTCACCGCATCTTCCAGCGAGTAGCCGTCAGCGACATTAAAAGAGAAGGTCGCCGAAGGAAACTGGTCGAGATGGCTGATGCTGAGGGGCGCATGGCGCTGTTCGATGCGGGCAATGGCGCTCAGCGGCACGCTGCCGCCGTCGGTGCTGTTCAGGCGAATAGCGTCCAGGCTCTGCAGGCCCGGCGTGGCGTGATTGTCCTGCTCCAGCACCACGCGATACTGATTGGCCTGGGTGTAGATGGTAGAGATCAGCCGCTGGCCGAAGGCGTTATAGAGCGCATTATCGACATCCGCCATGCTGATGCCGAGGCGGCTGGCGCTGTCGCGATCGACATTGACGTAGGCTTCCAGCCCCTGATCCTGCCAGTCGCTGCTGACATCGCGCAGCTGCGGCAGGGTTCTGAGCCGGTTCAGCAGGGCGGGCACCCAGGTGCTGAGCGACGACAGGGAACCCGACTGCAGCGTGAACTGATAGGGGGTGCGGCTCGCCTGCGTATCGATAGTGAGATCCTGCACCGCCTGCAGCCACAGCTGGACGCCCGGCAGCTGACTGACCTGCTGTTGCAGGCGCTGCTCGATTTCAGGAATGCGGTCGTCGCGCTCATCCAGCGGTTTCAGGTTGATCTGCAGCCGCGCGCTGTTCAGCGAGGCGTTGGTGCCATCCACGCCGACAAAGGAGGTCAGGCTCTGCACCGCCGGATCTTTCATGATGACTGAGGCGACGTCGCGGGTGCGCTGCGCCATGCTGGCGTAGGAAACGGACTGGGGAGCCTGCAGCGTACCCTGAATAATGCTGTTGTCCTGCTGCGGGAAGAAGCCTTTGGGAATGACCATCCAGAGCACCAGGGTCAGAACCAGCGTGCCCAGCGCCACCGACAGCGTCAGCCAGGGATGATTCAGCACCCGGCTCAGGCCGCGACCGTAAACGGCCACGATGCGGTCAAACATCGCTTCACTGGCCCGGGAGAAACGGTTCTGTTTGCGCAGCGACTCTGCGCTCAGCATTCTGGCGCACATCATCGGCGTCAGCGTCAGCGAGACCACGGCAGAAATCAGAATCGCCACCGCCAGCGTCACGGCAAATTCGCGGAACAGGCGGCCAATCACATCCCCCATAAACAGCAGCGGGATAAGCACCGCAATCAGCGAGAAGGTGAGGGAGATGATGGTAAAACCGATCTCGCCAGCCCCTTTCAGCGCAGCGGTGAGCGGCTTTTCTCCTTTCTCGATATAGCGTGAGATGTTCTCAATCACCACGATGGCATCGTCGACCACAAAGCCGGTGGCGATGGTCAGCGCCATCAGCGTGAGGTTGTTGATCGAAAAACCGAGGAAATACATCGCGGCAAAGGTGCCGATCAGCGACAGCGGCACGGCGACTGCCGGGATCAGGGTGGCCGGCACATTGCGCAGAAAGAGGTAGATAATCATCACCACCAGCGCCATCGCCAGCATCAGCTCATGCTGTGTGTCACTGACCGACGCGCGGATATTGGTGGTGCGGTCGGTGAGCAGTTTCACCTCCACCGATTTTGGCAGCGTCGCCGTCAGCGCAGGCAGCATGGCGCGAATGCTGTCGGCGGTGGCGATGATATTGGCTCCGGGCTGACGCTGGACGTTGAGCACAATCGCCGCATCGCGGTTGGCCCACGCACCCAGCCAGCTGTTTTCCGCGCCCTGTTCGATGGTCGCCACGTCGCCAAGCCGCACCGGTGCGCCATTTTTGTAGCTGATAATCAGCTGGCGGTAATCCTCGGCAGATTTCATCTGGTCATTGGCTGACAGGGTGACTGAGCGGGTCGGGCCATCCAGGCTCCCTTTGGCGGAGTTGACGTTGGCATTGCTGATCGCGGTGCGCACGCTTTCGCTGGTCAGACCCAGCGCCGCCAGCGCCTGGGCATTCATTTTTACCCGCACGGCCGGACGCTGACCGCCCGACAGGGTGACGAGGCCGACGCCGCTGACCTGAGAAATCTTCTGCGCCACCCGCGTTTCCACCATGTCCTGAACCTGCGTCAGCGGCATGCTGCTGGTGGTGACCGCCAGCGTCATGATCGGCGGATCGGCCGGGTTCACTTTGCTGTAGACCGGTGGATTGGGCAGATCGTTGGGCAGCAGGTTGGTGGCGGAGTTAATGGCGGCCTGCACCTCCTGCTCCGCCACATCCAGCGGCAGCGACAGCTGGAACTGCAGGGTCACAACCGAGGCGCCCCCCGCGCTTTGTGACGCCATCTGTTTCAGGCCGGACATCTGGCCAAACTGGCGCTCCAGCGGGGCGGTAATGGAAGAGGTGACCACATCCGGGCTGGCGCCCGGATAGAGCGTGACCACCTGGATGGTCGGATAGTCTACTTCTGGCAGGGCCGACACCGGCAGGAAGCGATAACCCAGCACCCCGGCCAGTAAAATCGCAATCATCAACAGCGTGGTGGCAACCGGACGCAGAATAAACTGCCGTGACGGCCCGCCACTGTGATCGGGAGGCATGACCTGCATTACTCACGCTCTCCTTTTGACGGCAGGGTGGCCCGGCTGCTGCCCGGTGCACTGCTCTGGGCGGTCACGACCTCGACTTTCGCACCTTCAGTCAGACGATCCAGACCGTCGGTGACGACACGCTCACCCGCTTCCAGACCGGCGCTGACCACCACCTTCTGGCTGTCCTGCAGCCCGGCCATCACGCTTTTCTTACTGACCTTGTTGTCGCTGTTGACCACCCAGACAAAGTGGCCCTCGTTGCCCATCTGCAGCGCGGCAGGCGGGATCACAATCGCATCCTGCAGGGTGTTGACCTTGAGGCGCACATTGACGAACTGGTTGGGGAAGAGCGTGTCATCCTGATTGTCAAAACGCGCTTTGATTTTGATGGTGCCGGTGGTGACATCAATCTGGTTGTCCAGGCTCAGCAGCTTACCGCTGGCAATCAGATTCTGGTTACTGCGATCCCAGGCTTCCACCAGCAGTGGCTCACCGCTTTTCTGCGCTTTCAGAATCGGCGTGATGCTGTTTTCTGCCAGGGTAAAGACCACATCGATCGGCTGCGTCTGGGTGATGATCACAATGCCGTTGGTGTCGCCGCTGGTCACGTAGTTGCCGACATCCACCTGTTTCAGACCAACCCGACCGGCAATGGGTGCGGTGATCCGACTGTAGGTGAGGTTAAGCTGCGCACTGGCGACACTGCCCTCATCGGCTTTCAGCGTGCCGAGCGTTTCGCTGACCAGCGAGCGCTGGGTATCCAGATCCTGTTGCGACACCAGCGACGTTTTCGCCAGCTTTTCATAGCGTGCCAGGTCCCGGCGGGCGTTAGCCAGCGTCGCCTGATCTTTCGCCAGCTGGCCCTGTGCCTGGGTGAGGGCTACCTGATAAGGCCGCGGATCGACTTCCGCCAGCAACTCGCCCGCTTTGACCTGCTGACCTTCGGTAAAATGGATCGCCAGCAGATCGCCATTCACCCGGCTGCGCACCGTGGCGGTATTGGCGGCGGTGACGGTGCCGAGACCGCTCAGATATTGCGGCACGCTCTGGCGGGTCGCTGTGGCGGCCTGAACCGGTGCCAGCGAACGGCGTGCGCCGTCATCGCCACCCTTACCGCGTGGGGCTGGCGAGCCACTCTGGCTGCTCTGCGGCTCAGCGGGGCGCTGCCAGACGTAATAGCCGCCAGAGGCCACGGCGATCAGGGCCAGCACGATCAGGGTTTTTTTCATAACAGGATGTCGGGTGCTCATGATTGTTGATGCTCTCCAGCAGTGACGTAGTCCCAGGCGCAGGCATCAAAGGGGGAGCCTGCAAACGACAGAGTGTAGTCGCCTCTGACAGGCAGAAATTGAAGGAATTAAGGATATCTGTCAGGACGGCGTAATTATGCCTGTTCTTTCATTAATCGCAGCACAATCGTCATTAAGCCATGAAAATCCCTTTGCTATGCTGAAATAAAGACCCTTTATCAGGCAAATAAGGAGCAGAGGATGAGTCAGAATCAAACCCGGCAGTTAGGTGACAGTGGTATCGCGGTGCCGTTACTGACGTTTGGCGGCAATGTATTTGGCTGGACGGTAGATCAGCCGACCTCCTTTTCGCTGCTGGATGCGCTGGTGGAGAAAGGACTCTGGTTTATCGACACAGCCGACGTCTATTCCCGCTGGGCACCGGGCAACAAAGGGGGAGAATCGGAAACCATTATTGGTGAGTGGCTGAAAAAAAGCGGTAAACGTGACCAGATCGTACTGGCGACCAAGGTCGGCATGGAGCTGTCACCCGAGAAAACCGGGCTGAAGCCGCAATATATTCGCCAGGCGGTCGAAGATTCACTGCGCCGGTTACAGACTGACTATATCGATCTCTATCAGGCGCATCGCGACGACCAGGATACGCCGCTGGCCGACACCCTGAGTGCCTTCGACAGCCTGATCCGTGAAGGGAAAGTGCGTGCCATCGGAGCCTCTAACTACAGTGCGGCGCGGCTTGAGGAGGCATTGCAGGTGAGTGAGAGCCAGGGGCTGGCGCGCTATGAGACCTTACAACCTGAATATAACCTCTACGACCGTCAGCCCTATGAATCGGAGCTTGAGCCGGTGGTCATGGCGCACGGTCTGGGCGTCATCAACTACTACTCGCTGGCGAGCGGTTTTCTCAGTGGCAAATACCGTGATGCGGCTGATGCCGGAAAAAGCGCACGGGGGCAGGGCGTGGTAGAGAAATACCTCAATCCGCGCGGATTGCGGATTCTCGACGCACTGGATGCCATCAGCGAGGCGCATCAGGTGACGCCGACGCAGGTCGCACTCGCCTGGCAGATCGCCCGTCCCGGGATTACCGCGCCGATCGTCAGCGCCACCTCGCTTCAGCAGATCGACGACCTGGTGGGGGCGACACAGCTGACCCTGACCCCAGAGCAGATTGCACAGCTGGACGAGGCCAGCCGCTGATTCAGGGGGCGCTAGCGCCCCTTTATCGATTACGCCTGTCAAAAAATGCGCATTCTGCCCGCAGAATAACCATTCAGCGATCCCGATCACAAATGCGTTAATAAACTGATGTTTCAGGAAGTTATGCGCACGTATTTACAAAAATTGAAGCTTATCCAGCACTATCCTCTGCGCGTCACTTCCTGTCACTCACATAAGAAAACGCACCATGAAAAACAGACAAGCAGAGCACGCTTTTCCGCTGCGCCGTGTGGCAACCGGCACCCTGATCCTGGCTATCCTCTCCGCGCCCGCTATGGCGGCTGACGCTCTGAGCCCGGATTCCGAATGGATGTTTGGTGACTGGGACGGTTACCGAACGCAGCTGCAGGACGAAGGGATTAAGTTTGACGTTAACTACACCATGGAAAGTGCCGCCAATCTGGGTGGCGGCGCAGATACCAACACCACCATGCGCTATAGCGATCAGTGGACGTTTGGCACCAACTTCGATCTGGAAAAACTGCTGAACTGGCAGGATGCAGAGTTTCAGATGACCGTCACTAACCGCGACGGACAGAATCTCTCTGAGCAGGTGGCGGATAAACGCACCGGTATGCTCTCATCGGTTCAGGAGGTGTACGGTCGCGGTCAGACCTGGCGGCTGACGCAGTTCTGGTTGCGCAAAGGGCTGTTCAACGATGTGGTTGATCTGAAAGCCGGGCGGGTCACCGTGGGCGAGGACTTCGATAACTTCGACGGCAACCTGTTCCAGAACCTGGCGCTGGGCAGCGGCCAGGCGGGTAACTGGCGCGGCGACCGCTGGTTCAACTGGCCGGTCTCGCAGTGGGGCGGTCGGGTAAAAATCAATATGACGCCTGAGCTGTTCTTCCAGGTGGGTTTCTACAACCAGAACCGCGCCAACTACGATCGCGGCGATGGCTTCCGGCTGGATACCAGCAACTCTGAAGGCAATCTGGTGCCGGTCGAACTGGGCTGGAAACCGACGTTCGGGCCGGAGAAATTACCGGGTAACTACCGCATCGGCTACTACTACTCGTCAGTGGATGGCGATGTTTATGGCAGCTGGCACAACGGCGGCTATCAGGATCAGGCTCACGCCTATGGCGGCTATCTGCTGTTACAACAGCAGCTGACCGCGCAGGATGGCGATGTGAATCGTGGTCTGGGCGTGCGGGTGCAGGCTGTGATGAACGATCACAAGACCTCGAAAACCGACAACTACCAGTCTGTCGCCTTGACCTGGACCGGTCCGTTTGATGCCCGTCCGCAGGATGAGATTGGCGTAGGCGCATCACGCATTCATGTGAACAGCGACTATACCCGCTCACTGCGTCAGCAGAATCAGGCTAATGGTGAGAGCCGCTTTGACAGCCCGACCTATCTGCCGATTCAGGAAGGGTCAGAGTACAACTATGAGGTTTACTACAACGCCAAAGTGACGAACTGGATGTCACTGCGACCTAACCTGCAGTATGTCGTAGCACCGGGTGCGGTGAGTGAAGTCAAAGATGCCTTTATCGGCGGTATCAGCGCCAATATTGCCTTCTGATCCTCAATAACACCTGAACAGAGGACTCTCAGACATAAAGCGATGGGAGTCTGCTCTCAGTTACCCGCAAAAAAAACGGCACCCTCAGGTGCCGTTTTTAGTATTACAGTGCCAGCCTAGCGGAACAACACCTCTGCCCAGCGGGCCAGACCGGCCGTGACCGAGGCGAAATCATCGCCACCGGCAATCGGCGTGTCGGGCAGCGTCTGCTGCAGCGCCGCGCGCAGCAGAGGCGAACGCGCACTGCCGCCCGTTAGGTAAATGACATCAGGCTTAATCTGGCTGGTGGCTAAGGCGAGCTGCACCTGCTCCAGAATTTTCTCCAGCGGCTGACTGATCGCCTCCTGCAGCTGACCCACACTCACGTCTGTCTGCAGCGCGGCGGCCACGAAGTCGAGTGAGGCGGTATGCACCGGAGCGTCTGACAGCGCAATCTTGCTCTCTTCCGCCGCGCGCACCAGGCGGTAACTCAGCTTCTGCTGCCACACTTTCAGCAGTCGCGCCACGATGTCACCCTGTTCTGCGTCACGCACTAAATCCCGCAGCCATTTCCCGCAGGCGGCGCTGTAAAAGTCGCTCTGCGCCGGCACATCGTTGATGGCAATCGCGTTCCACCACGGCAGCGCGGGCAGGGCGGTGCCCTTCTGAGTGTTGCCGCCCAGACCCAGCAGCGGCATCAGCGTCTTAAAGGCCAGCATGATATCCAGATCGTTACCCCCGACGCGACAGCCACTGTGGCCCAGCAGGCTTTCACGACGATCGGCTCTGTTGCGCCATTGCGGGCCCATCAGCAACATCGAACAGTCGGTGGTGCCGCCGCCGATATCCACCACCAACACCCGCGTCTCCTGCTGCAGGGTCGCTTCGAAATCGAGTCCGGCGGCGACGGGTTCAAACTGAAACTCAACGTCACGGAATCCGGCGCGGTGGGCGGCACGCAGCAGGATACCCTCTGCCTGCTGGTTCGACTCATCGCTGCCCAGCCCCTGGAAGTTGACAGGGCGACCGATCACCGCCTGATCGAGGGTCTGCCCGAGCTGGCTTTCACCCTGCTGGCGGATGTGCAGCATCATGGCGCAGACCAGATCTTCAAACAGGGCGATCTGCTGTGGCTTCAGACCACTGGCACCCAGAAAGGATTTGGGGGATTTAACGAACCAGACATCTTCGGGATCGACCATGTAGTGCTGCAGGGCGGTCAGACCAAACTGCACGCTGCCGGGCTGAACCTCGATATCCTCTTCGCGGTTGTAACGCAGCGCGCGCTGCAGCAGCGCGGTGGTTTCACTGTCAGGGGTTGCCACCTGATGATGGCGATAGAGCCATTCGCTGACCGACTCGCGGGTCGGTGCACAGATCATTGACGGCAGCAGACGCTGACCCTTTTCCAGCGTTAACAGACGCGGCGAGCCATTTTCGCTCACTGCAATGGAGCAGTTAGCCGTGCCGTAATCGAATCCTATGAACATTTTCGCCCCCATGCCGGAAAAAAGGGGGCGACTTTAGCGCAGCTTCAGCAGGGTGGCAAGCGGCCAGCGCGGGAATCAGCGGATAGCAAAGAGGCGATCTTCTGCCAGGGAACGGAGCGGCTGACGCTCGGTTACCGCGCTGCCCCAGACGCCATCGACGTCAAGATCAGCCAGCGTGCTAAGCACCGCCGGAACGGAAACCGGACCCGCCAGCACCGAAATATGGCGCTGCGTTGCCTGGCCCTGAATGATGGTCAGCAGCATCTCATCCATCAGGCTGGTGTGGGCGTTCGCAACCAGTTCCGGTGCCAGCACCAGGTAATCCACTACTTCGTCACTCAGCAGATTAAAGGCGTCCAGATTGCGGCCAAAATGGTGCAGCGCGATACGACAGCCACACTCACGCAGCTGCAGCAGCGCGGTATAGAACCGATCGCTTTTACTCAGTACGCTGGCGGCCGGGAAAGCAAAACCACAGCGGCTGCTGGCGAGACCTGCGGCGACAAAGCGCTGACAGAGTTGCTGCACAAAAGCGGCGTCACCGAGCAGCTCTTCACTCAGCGGCAGGATGACCGGGATCCCTTTTTTGTTGAGCGTCCCGACGTCCTGGCGGAAAAAGGCCTCGATGATATTGCTATCGAGCCGGCGACGCAGCGTTTCATCCGGCAGGTTATGACGCAGCAGGGTTTCATCCACCAGTATCCCCTCTGCAGTCAACAGCTGGACCTCCAGCAGCCAGATAAAGGCTGACTGAGGCGTTTTGGGTGGGGCGACAGCCCAGGCGGGCAGCTCAATTTGCAGCGCATCAATCATCGCAGCATCCACTCCCTGAGGGTTGCCCGGCAGCGGCAGGCGGTGCTGTTCAAAGACGACCAGCCGTCCGCGCCCGCTGCGTTTGGCGTTGTAGCAGGCGATGTCTGCCTGCGACAGCACATCACCGCTGACACAGTTGTCGGCGGAAATCTGTGTGACGCCCGCGCTCGCCCCCACCTGATAGCGGCGTTCCTGCCACTGGAAACGATAGTCGTTTACGGCGGCCACAATCCGCTGCACCACGTCACGCGCCTGGTCGACCTGACAGTCGGCCATCAGCAGGGCAAACTCATCGCCGCCCAGTCGGGCCAGGAAATCACTGCTGCGCAGATGGTGCTGCATCAGCTCTGAAAGTTCCCGCAGTAACGCATCGCCCGCGGCATGGCCGGCGCTGTCATTGACCGCTTTAAACTTATCCAGGTCGATGAACACCAGCACGTGCTGATGATGATGTTCAGCCGCGTCAAACAGCAGTCGCTTAAGCTGCAGCTCAAAACTGGCCCGGTTAGGCAGACGCGTCAGGGTGTCATGCAGCGCGCTGTAGCTCAGGCGCTTCATCAGTTTTCGTGACTCGCTCACATCCTGAATAACCATCACCGCGCCCTGTTCAAGACCCGCTTCGGAGCGCAGTGGCGTAATGCTGTAGTGAATATCGATATGGCCGCCATCCGGGGTGTGCAGCACCAGATCTTCATCCAGGTCGGGGGTGATTTTTTCCGGCGGTAACTGGCACAGCAGCAGATTCTCCACCTCAGGGCCGGTCTGTCCCTGGGTGATGTGCAGCAGCTCGCTCAGCGGCTTGCCGGCGGCCTGCTCCTGAGACCAGCCGCTCATCTTCTCCGCCACCGGATTCATAAAGGCTACGCGCATCGCTTCATCGGTACTGATCACCGCCTCGCCGATCGAGTCCAGGGTGATCGCCATGCGCTCTTTCTCCTGAAACAGCGCTTCATTAAGATCGCGCAGCGGCGTAATGTCCTGACAGATGCCGAGCATACGCTCGATACGGCCCTCTTTACTCAGCTGCCGGTTCGCCTGCGTGCGGATCCAGCGCTGACCCTGCGCGTCCACGATGCGGTACTCCATATGGAATGCACTGCGCAGCTCTATCGCCTGCTGCACCGTCAATGCGGCATATTCGCGGTCGGCGGTATGCAGCAGATGGAGCCAGAGGTCATAGCTGGGCGACTCGTGCGGAGCCAGACCAAACAGGGCGTACATGCGCTTGTCCCACAGCATCTCGCCGGTCAGCAGGTTCCACTCCCAGACGCCGATGCCGCCGGCCTCATTCGCCAGCGTGATGCGCTCCATCAGCCGTCGGTTTACCTGCTCGCTCTTTTTCAGCTCGGAGATGTCGATGATCTGCGCAATAAAATAGAGCGGTGCCGTGTCGCCGTCACGCACCAGCGACACTGTCAGCCGCGCCCAGACGATCTCGCCATCCTTGCGGAAATAGCGTTTTTCAAAGGTGTAGGTATCAATCTCACCTTCCAGCAGCTGGTTTACATGCTGCAGGTCGAGGGCCAGATCGTCTGGATGGGTAATCTGCTGAAACGTCAGCCGCTTCAGCTCCTCTGCCGGGTAGCCCAGGATCTGGCAAAGCGAACGGTTCACCTGCAGCCAGTTACCCTGCGGCGCGACCAGCGCCATACCGATCGCGGAGTACTCCATCGCATGACGGAAACGGGTTTCACTGTCGGTGATATGCAGCTTTTCGCGCCGGAACGCATCCATCACCAGCGACATAATATGGCTGGGGATCAGGACCAGCAGGAAGGGTAACCAGCTGGAAACCGGGCCCAGCGCGGTGTTGTTATTCACCACGCTGACCAGGTTACAGGCCAGCAATAATGCGATAAAGCTGGCATTGAGGAAGAACAGCACAAACGCCTGCAGCTTAGGCAGGCGAACGGCGCACCAGAAGAGGATCACCACGATAAAGGTAAAGGGCCACGGCATGAAACGCAGTGCCAGGTAGCTGGCGCCTAAAGTGATAAGCAGCGTCAGCACGCACTCCGCCGGACGCAGATCGCTGAAGTGCGCGCGACGCAGCGGCCATGGCATCAGCAGTAACATCGGGCCTAACACCAGCATGCCGATGATTTCAGAGATCACCCAGGTATAGAAGAAGGGAAACGACGCATGCCCGCTGACCCTGAGCATCCACAGCGCCAGCAGCCCGCCGAGCAGCGGGGTCACAATGCCCACCGACAGCACCAGCCGTGCCCAGTCGTGCAGCGAATTCAGCGGCGCACGCCGATCGAGCAGGGCGCGCAGCAGCATCCCGCCCACGCCCGCCTGCACCAGGTTGAGCAGGGCGAATTTAATGTTAGCGAGGGCAGGGCCGATGACGATGGCATTAGCGGCTGCGGTGCCGAGCACGCAGGCCGTCAGCAGCAGCGGCAGCTGACGTAGCGGGCAGCGAAACACCACAATAGTCATGAAGGTGGTCGGGAACCAGAGCGGTGAAATTTTCACGCTCACCACGATCAGTTCAAGACAGAACAGCGTCAGGACAAATACCGCACAGCCCAGAAGCAGGGCCGAGAGCCAGCGGCCAGGTGTGCTATTTTGCGGGGCAAAGATCTCAATCGTCATGCAGACTTCCGGCAGGGTGCAGGGCTCCGCAATGGCGAATCAGGCACCGGTCATTCTCTGACTGCATGCTAGCACATTCGGCAAAGAAAAAAGGGAGGAAATCGAGTTTGCCCGTTATTCAGCGAATTGACGGGCAGGGAAATATCGATGGGCAGCCTGTTGATTACTGGCGAAAAAGATCGGCCCGGGTGTAGGGTTTTTCCAGACCCGCCAGGCTGGCGGAGAAGCGCTCCAGAAACTGCTGGGTAGTGGCAACGCGACCGTGACTCATCAGGACAAACGGCACGAGCAGCGCGGCCCCGATTTGCGGCCAGCTGAAGCCCTTTAGCGCGGTGCGGCGCTGGGAGATCAGAAACGCGGTGCTCAGCGTGAAGCCCAGCAGCAGACCGGTCGCCACCTCACTTTTCGAGTGTGCGTGGATAACGAGACGGGAGAAACCGACCATCAGCGGGATAAGATAGCCAACGCCAATCGCCGCCACGCGCAGCAGCGCAGGCCAGCGCCCGGAGATCAGCCACAGCATCACTGGCCACAGGGTGGCAGACATGGCGCTGTGACCGCTGAAGCCGGTAAAGTTGAAGCGGGCGCTGCCGATGCCAAAGCCCAGAAACAGAATTTTAGAGAGACTGACGGTCAGACCGGCCAGGCCAAATGCCACAATCCAGTAAAACACCGTAAGACGGTTATCACTCTTCCATGGCAGAATCAGCGCAATAATCACCGCTGTCGGAATCAACAGCATGCTGTCGCCAAAATAGGTCAAAGTCTTCCAGTGCATACAACTCCTGATGCATCATTCGGTCGTCACGTTCGCGACACGGGTTATCTGAATGGCCCGCTGCGCAGGCCATTTTTTTCTGAGTAGAAGGTGACACTAGTTTATCGGTGAAATGAGTAGCGTCCAAAGGAGAAAGTCTGAAAAGTCGCAGACGCCATTTCTCTGGCATCAAAAGGCCGAAATCCCTATACTTAGCGCGAACACACCCTCTCCATTTCGGCCCGTCAGCTGCCCGCGTAATGTGTGACCAGTGGCAGGCTCCAGTTATCAGGTCTTAAAAAAGTATGACTGACAAGTCCCATCAGTGCGTGATTGTAGGCATTGCCGGCGCTTCCGCATCCGGTAAAAGTTTAATTGCCAGCACGCTCTATCGTGAAATCCGTGATCAGGTTGGTGGCGAGCATATCGGGGTTATCCCGGAAGATGCGTATTACAAAGATCAAAGTCACCTCACCATGGAAGAGAGGGTTAAAACCAATTATGACCATCCGAGCGCGATGGATCATGATTTACTGCTGCAGCATCTGCAGGCCGTCAAAGCCGGGCAGGATATTGAGCTGCCGGTGTATAGCTATGTCGAGCACACCCGCACCCAGGAAACGCAGATCCTCAAGGCGAAGAAGGTGATTATCCTTGAGGGGATCCTGCTGCTGACTGACGCGCGCCTGCGCCAGGAGCTCAACTTCTCCATCTTCGTGGACACGCCGCTCGACATCTGTCTGATGCGCCGTATGAAGCGTGACGTCAATGAGCGTGGCCGCTCCATGGATTCGGTGATGAGCCAGTATCAGAAGACCGTGCGTCCGATGTTCCTGCAGTTTATCGAACCGTCTAAGCAGTACGCGGATATCATCGTGCCGCGCGGCGGCAAGAACCGTATCGCCATCGATATCCTCAAGGCGAAAATCAATCAGTTTTTTGAATAGTTCACGTCCCTGAGGACGTGAGGCAGACCGGCGGCAGGCACGCCTGCCGGTTTGCTACACTCATGTCATGGAGTTACCGCAATGAGATTATGCGATCGCGATATCGAAGCCTGGCTGGATAGCGGCAAGCTGGCGATTGAGCCGCGTCCGCCGGTCGAGCGCATCAACGGCGCCACGGTCGATGTGCGCCTGGGCAATCAGTTCCGTACCTTCAGCGGTCATACCGCAGCCTTTATCGATCTGAGTGGCCCGAAACAGGAAGTGAGCGCGGCACTGGATCGCGTGATGAGCGATGAGATCGTGCTGGCAGATGGCGAAGCCTTTTTCCTGCATCCGGGTGAGCTGGCCCTGGCGGTAACGCTGGAGTCGGTGACGCTGCCGGACGATCTGGTGGGCTGGCTGGATGGTCGCTCTTCGCTGGCCCGGCTCGGACTGATGGTGCATGTCACGGCGCACCGCATCGATCCCGGCTGGCAGGGCCGGATCGTGCTGGAGTTCTACAATTCCGGTAAACTGCCGCTGGCGCTGCGTCCCGGCATGCTTATCGGGGCGCTGAGTTTCGAGCCGCTTTCTGGCCCGGCTGCGCGCCCTTATAACCGTCGTGAAGATGCTAAATATCGGGGTCAGCAGGGCGCTGACGCCAGTCGTATCGACAAAGACTAATCTGAGGATTTGATGAAAAGAGTGATAACCACGCTGGCCATCCTGTTAGTGGTGGTCGTAACGGGAATGAGCGCGCTGGTGCTGCTGGTCAATCCCAACGACTTTCGTGCCTATATGGTGCAGCAGGTCGAACAACGCAGTGGTTATCAGCTTCAGGTCAGCAGCGATCTGCGCTGGCACGTCTGGCCGCAGCTGAGCATTCTCTCCGGCCGGATGAGTCTGACTGCGCCGGGTGCCAGCCAGCCGCTGGTCTCGGCCGACAATATGCGGCTGGATGTGGATCTCTGGCCGCTGTTATCCCATCAGCTGAGCGTCAGCCAGGTGATGCTGAAAAATGCGGTGGTGCGCGTCACGCCAGACAGCGCTGCCCGGCTGAGTAAAAATGCCCCCCAGGGACCCCGTGATGCCGATCCGGTTGCCCCCTCCGGCGGCTGGTCGTTTGACATCGCGAAACTGCGGGTGGCAGACAGCCTGCTGATCTGGCAGCAGCCAGGCGGCGACGAATACAATTTCCGTGACCTCAACATGAACATGGAGCAGGACGCGAACAAACAGGCGACGCTGGCGCTGAGCACCACGCTGATGCGCAACCAGCGCAACGCCACCGTCACCCTCAAAGGTCAGCTGGATGCTGCCCAGTATCCTCATCGTCTCACCGGCCAGCTCCAGCAGTTTGATTACACCCTTTCCGGTGCCGATATCCCGCCTCAGGGCATTAAAGGTTCGCTCACCCTGCAGGGCGAATGGAATGGCGACCGCCAGCAGTTTGCCTTCAGCAACCTGCAACTCACGGCCAATGACACCACGCTGACCGGTCAGGGTGAGGGCCATATTGCACCGCCGCAGCGGCTGGCGCTGGATCTGAAAGCGACCACGCTGAACCTCGATAATCTGCTGAACGGTGCCCCCGTTGCCGAGACGCCCGGCGTGCAGCGTGCGACCGTCGCACGGTCGCCGGTGATTGCTGCGCCGCGTGAAACCCGCAATGCCGATTCCCCGCTGAACGAGATGGATCTGGCCCTGAAATTACAGGCGGACAGTGCGGTCTGGCGCGGACTGTCGCTCACCGGCCTCACCGTCGATGCCAGCAACCAGCAGGGGCTGATGACCCTGAACACCCTGCGCGGCAAACTGGGCAATGGCAGTTTCTCGATCCCTGGCAGCATTGATATCCGTCAGCCGGAGACGCAGGTGGCCCTGAAGCCCCAGCTCCGGCTGATTGCCATTCAGCCGCTGCTGAAGGCATTTGCGCTGCCGGAGAGTATGCAGGGCAATCTGAGTCTTGATGGCGAACTGGCCGGCGATACGCTGAATGTCGAGGCGGCCAAACGTCGCTGGCAGGGCAGGGCGACGATCAGCGCCAGTAACCTGAAGCTGGCTCAGATTAACCTTCAGCAGATGGTGCAGCGCGCCGTGGCGCGGGTGAGCGACAAAGTCAGCAATACAGAGAAGGCCGATGAAGGCATTGAGTCGATCAGTGCGCAGGTCGCCCTGAATAAAGGTGTGCTCAGCTTCAGCGACATCGAAGGCAATGGTCAGGATCTCGGCTTACAGGGCGCGGGCAGCGTGGATCTGGCGCAGCGTCAGCTGGACGTCACGCTGGGTCTGAAAATTAGTGGCTGGCAGGGTGACGACGCGCTGGTGAAGACGCTCTCTGCTCAGCCGATTCCGCTGCGTATGTATGGCGACTGGGACAGTCTGCAATATTCACTGCCGGTGGATGCCGTGCTGCGTGACCGGTTGCAGAGTGAAGCGAAATCCCGGCTCAATCAGTGGATCGATCGCCAGAAAGATGACGAGAACAAACAGAACCTGAAGAAAATCCTGCGCCCGTAACGGGCGCAGGATCTTACACCTCCTCAACAACAGGGGGCTGGAAGAGGATCTCCACCTTCTGAACCCGGTGGTTTTCAACCTGCAGGGTTTTCAGCAGATAGTCGCCCAGCTGCAGCGCATCGCCGGCCTGCGGGATGTGCTGCAGCTTATCCATCAGTAATCCTGCCAGCGTATGATAGTCGCGCTGTTCATCCAGCGGCAGCTTCACATAGAGCGCCAGATCTTCCAGTGGCATGTGGCCGTTAGCCACCCAGTGGCCTTCAGCCAGAATCTGAATATCGTAACGGGCGTCGATTTCACCGGCTTCGTTCGGCAGATTGCCGGCGATGGTTTCCATCACATCACTCAGGGTGACGACGCCCTCCACCGAACCAAACTCATCCACCACAAAGGCGAAGTGCGTGTGCGCCTGGCGAAACTGCTCCAGCGCCTGCAGCAGCGTCAGGCGTTCAGGAAACACCAGCGGCTGGCGGATGAGGGCGCGCAGGTCGAGCGACACGTTGTGCAGTGACTGATGCAGCAGATCGATGACGTGAACCACACCCAGCGGTTCGCTGGAGTGGTCGGTAATCAGGATTCGCGTGTGCTGATTGCGGTCGAGGCGTGACATGATCTCTGACGGGTCGTCACTGAGATCGATATGTTCGACGTCATGGCGCGAGGTCATGATGCTGTTGACGTGGCGCTGACCCAGGCCCAGCACTCGGGCAATCATCACCCGTTCCTGCCGGTTAAACAGCATGCTGTCATCGCTGTCTGCAATCAGTGACGAGGTCTTTGCGTCCAGCTCCGCCGGTTCCGCCGCGCCACGCAGCAGTCGCAGCACCGCCTCCGCCGTTCGCTGACGCAGCGGGCGGCCCGCCGAGAGGACCCGCCTGCGGTTGAAGTGAGCCAGCTGGTTCAGCGCCTCAATAATTACCGAGAAGCCAATGGCGGCGTAGAGATACCCTTTCGGGATCACAAAGCCAAAGCCCTCCGCCACCAGACTGAAGCCAATCATCAGTAAAAAGCTTAAGCAGAGGATGACAATCGTCGGATGGCTGTTCACAAAGCGGGTTAAGGGCTTACTGGCCAGCAGCATCAGCAGAATGGCAATCGTAACCGCAATCATCATAACCGGCAGGTCGTTGACCATCCCGACGGCTGTAATCACGGCATCTAGTGAAAAGATGGCGTCCAGCACCACAATCTGCGCCACCACCGGCCAGAATTTAGCGCCGCCTTTTTGTTGACCGCTCTCTTCATCATGGCCTTCCAGCCGCGCATTCAACTCTGTTGTGGCCTTAAATAGCAGGAAAATCCCGCCTGACAGCAGCAGCAAATCGCGCGCACTGAAGGGATGGCCCGCCAGCGTAACCCAGGGTTCCTTCAGCGTAACCAGCCAGGAGAGCGAAGCCAGCAGCAGCAACCGGCACAGCAGCGCCAGCAGCAGCCCGATCACGCGTGCCCGGTCACGAAGGGGCCCGGGAAGCTTTTCAACCAGAATGGCGATGAAGATCAGATTGTCGATACCTAAAACCAGTTCCAGAACGATTAGCGTTACTAATCCTGCCCAGAGCGAGGGATCCGCCATTACGTCCAGCATCTCGTGTTCACCTGAATATTTTAAATTGCGTTTTCTCTGATGATAGTGGAGTGCGAAGCCCGGTACAAATGGCAGGGCAGGGGCGTTACAGCCGGATAGCCCGGATTTATCGTGCAAAAGATGAGCATAACGGTGTGACGGTTTGATTAACTCTGCAGAGGGGAGGGGAGATAATTCTTACTCATTCTGCACCGTGAAAACGATATTCACCTGCGGGGCTTATGCGATTTATCGCAGCGGGAGTATGGCATTAATCCGAATTATTACGAAAGGATTGCACTGCCTGTCTGGCTTCAATACTAATCGCTGGTAGTCTTTTTCCTAAAATAGTCCAGGGATAGCGGGACCTGCTTGTAAACAAGCCAGTAATAACTAGTATAGCAACAAGTTAGCAAACTCTTCCCCAGAGTCGTAATTTGCGTACCAATTCGACATTAATCGCAATGTCCGGATTGCGTAATTTGAGCGCGAACGTCTGTATGATGCGTTCCGGTAACGCTGACGCATTATGGGGAGCAATATGAATGATGACAGCGATATTGGCAGCGACAGCCAAGGGCGGTAGCGTGCCTGAATCGTGTTTTTCGTTGATAAAATGAGCAGCGCTGGCGGTGATTAAAGTCAGAGTAATCTGTTGGTATTCATCACAATATTATTGGATTTATGGTTAAGATCATGGGCGTAAACGCCGCAGGAGCTCCCCTTAGAAACGGCTCAGTCTGAAGAGGCTTCATCGTTCAGCGATTAAACAGGCGATAGCCGTTGCGGGTTAAAGGAAATAAAATAAAGAGTTAAATATGCGCGATACACAATTTACGTTTAAAAGTCTTATTACCAAATTAACGCTGGCCTGTTCAGATTTAATTTGTTTCAACGCAGCTTTATTTATAGCGATGATGCTAATTAATGTTCAGTCAGATTCGCCGCTGGCAGATATTTCTGAAAAAGAAATGAATCTACAAATTGCCACGCACATTTGTCTGTCAATTATTTGCATCGGCTGGTTCTGGGTAAGACTTCGTCACTACACTTACCGCAAACCTTTCTGGTTCGAATTAAAAGAAGTTTTTCGTACCATTCTTATATTTTCTGTTATTGACCTGTCGATTACCGCGCTGTCGCAGTGGCAGATGTCGCGTTTTGTCTGGCTGCTGACCTGGGTACTGGCGCTGATTTTCATTCCAACCTGTCGCGCCCTGGCAAAACGTCTGCTTAATAAAAATGGCTTGTGGAAAAAACAGACCATTATTATTGGCAGCAGTAAAAATGCCCACGAAGCCTGGCAGGCGCTGCAAAGCGAAGAGGTGATGGGCTTTGACGTGGTGGCCTTCTATGACGTTGATGGAACCTGCCCGCAGGAGATCATGAACGGCGTGCCGGTGCTGCGCGACGAGCAGGAACTCTGGCATCTGGCCAGCAGTGAAACCCAGTTCATCGTGGCGGTGGAGTTTGAGCAGAGTCAGTACCGCGATATGTGGCTGAAGTCGCTGGCGATGCACAACTGCCGTTCCGTCTCCGTTATCCCGACCCTGCGCGGTGTGCCGCTCTACGGGACCGACATGGCCTACATCTTCAGCCATGAAGTGATGATTCTGCGTGTTCAGAACAACCTGGCGAAACGCACGTCTCGCTTCCTGAAGCGGACATTCGATATTGTCGGTGCGCTGTCGATTATTCTGATGCTGATGCCTGCGCTGCTGGTGCTCGGCTTCCTGGTTGGCCGTGATGGTGGACCGCCGATTTATGGTCACGAACGTGTAGGAATGAATGGCCGTAAATTTAAATGCCTGAAGTTCCGCTCGATGGTGATTAATTCCAAAGAAGTGCTGGAAGAGGTCCTTCGTACTGACCCGATTGCGCGTGCGGAATGGGATAAAGATTTCAAACTTAAAAATGATCCACGTATTACTAAAGTGGGCCACTTCATTCGTAAAACCAGTCTGGATGAGTTACCTCAGCTCTGGAATGTGGTGCGCGGTGATATGAGCCTGGTCGGTCCTCGTCCGGTCATTGAAGATGAACTCTGCCGTTATGCTGGTGATGTTGATTATTACCTGATGGCTAAGCCAGGCATGACGGGATTGTGGCAGGTCAGCGGTCGTAATGATGTTGACTATGAAACCCGCGTCTATTTCGACTCGTGGTACGTAAAAAACTGGTCACTGTGGAATGACATCGCCATTCTGTTCAAAACAGTGGGTGTCGTCCTGAAACGTGACGGTGCGTATTAAGTGTGAGTCGAAAGGAGTGCGTTAACGCGCACTCAGAGGTGTTGTGCCGTTGTCAGGCGTGTCGTTGTTGGCGCCATCGTCAGGGATATCGTCGTGCATTATTAGTCTACTATGATGCACGGCACGCAGATTCGCCCTGACAGATGGCGACAACGTATAACAAGTGGAGCAAGGATAATGAACGACAGGTTCAGAGCTTAAGTCAGGCAGGATTTACTTTTTTTGTTGGACGCTTACACAGCGGCGGTTTCGCCTCTATCAATAAATAACTGATAGCGAAGATCTAAATGATTACAATCAAAATGAAATTGATACCCTTGCTGGTATCCGCCACATTCCTCAGCGGGTGTACGATCGAACCAGGTCAGCGCCTTTCTACGTCGGGAAAAGATGTCATTGAGCAGCAGGATAGCAACTTTGACATCGACAAATACGTCAACGTCTTTCCGTTAACCCCTTCACTGGTTGAGAAGATGCGTCCTAAGCCACTGGTGGCCCAGGCGAACCCGACTCTCCAGAACGAAATTCAGAACTACGAATACCGTATCGGTGTGGGCGATGTACTGACCATCACGGTCTGGGATCACCCGGAGCTGACCACCCCAGCCGGTCAGTATCGTAGCGCCAGCGACACCGGCAACTGGGTACACTCAGACGGCACCATCTTCTATCCTTACATCGGTCGTGTGCGTGTCGCGGGCCGTACCGTCGGCGACGTTCGTAACGAAGTCGCCCGTCGCCTGGCACAGTACATCGAAAGTCCTCAGGTTGATGTCAGCATCGCCTCGTTCAAATCACAGAAAGCCTACGTGACCGGTTCTGTCACCACCTCAGGCCAGCAGCCGATTACCAACGTGCCGCTGACGATTCTGGATGCGATTAACGCCGCGGGCGGCCTGGCTGCCGATGCAGACTGGCGTAACGTCGTGCTGACGCACAATGGTCGTGAGCAGCGTGTCTCTCTGCAGGCGCTGATGCAGAATGGCGACCTGAGCCAGAACCATCTCCTCTATCCGGGCGATATCCTCTACGTTCCGCGTAATGACGATCTGAAAATCTTCGTCATGGGCGAAGTGAAGCAGCAGGCGACCCTGAAAATGGACCGCAGCGGCATGACGCTGGCGGAAGCGCTGGGTAATGCGGCCGGGATGGATCAGACCACCTCTGACGCCACCGGTGTCTTCGTTATCCGTCCACTGCACGGTACCGATCGCAGCAAGATTGCCAACATCTATCAGTTGAACACCAAAGATGCGGCATCCATGGTGATGGGCACCGATTTCCAGCTTCAGCCTTACGACATCGTTTATGTCACCTCTACACCGCTGACGCGCTGGAACCGTGTGATCTCGCAATTACTGCCAACCATTGCGGGTATCAACGATGTGAGCGAGAGCGCGCTGCGTATCCGCAACTGGTCGAACTAAGGTCTGACCATGATTACGTCCGTGTTAGTCGTTTGCGTCGGCAATATCTGCCGCTCTCCCACCGGAGAGCGCCTGTTTAAACGCGCGCTGCCCGATTTGGATGTTCGTTCTGCTGGCCTGGGGGCGCTGGTAGGCCACCCGGCCGACCAGACAGCCTCTGACGTCGCCGCTGCGCAGGGTCTGTCGCTGGACGGTCACCAGGCGCAGCAGCTGACGGCCGAGATGTGCCGTCAGGCCGATCTGATTCTGGTGATGGAAAAGCGACAGATTGAACAGGTGAATCGCATCGACCCCGCTGCGCGTGGCAAAACCATGCTGCTTGGGCACTGGCTCAATCAGAAAGAAATTGCGGATCCGTATCGAAAAAGCCGTGAGGCCTTTGAAGAGATTTACGGGTTACTGGAAAACGCTACCCAGAAGTGGGTCAACGTATTAAGCCGATAGTTGGGATTATCCATGAATATAAAAAATAAGGTCAGAACCGCGCCGGGAGAGGAGTCGAATGGATGGGATCTGGCGCATCTTGTGGGACAGCTAATTGATCATCGCTGGATCATTGTTGCCGTTACCGCTTTTTTCATGCTGGCGGGAACACTCTACACACTGTTTGCGACACCGATTTACAGCGCAGATGCGCTGGTTCAGGTTGAGCAGAAGAACGCCAGCACCGTTCTGAACGAAATTGACAGCATTCTGCCACCGACCCCGGCGTCTGATACGGAAATCGAGATCCTCGAATCCCGTATGGTCATCGGCAAAACGGTTGACGATCTGGGTCTGGATACCGTGGTTGAGCAGAACTACTTCCCGGTTATCGGTAAGGGTCTGTCGCGCCTGATGGGAAATAAACCTGCCAGCATCGCGATTTCCCGCCTGGAAATCCCACGCACCATCGACAAGCGTAACGTGGAACTGGAAGTGACCGGCTCGCAGAGCTACACCGTCTCTAAAGATGGTGATGAGCTGTTCAAAGGTAAAGTCGGTCAGCTGGAGTCGCACGGCGACGTCACCATGCTGGTCAGCGAGATCCACGCTGACGAAGGCACCAGCTTCACCGTCACCAAGCTGAACGACCTGCAGGCGATCCGTTCTGTTCTCTCCAACCTGACCGTGGCTGACAAAGGTAAAGATACCGGCGTGCTGGGTCTGGAGTACCTGGGTGAAGATCCGGAGCAGATCAGCAAAGTCCTGAATCAGATCGTGAATAACTATCTGCTGCAGAACGTTGAGCGCAAGTCTGAGCAGGCCGAGAAAAGTCTGGAGTTCCTGCGCACTCAGCTGCCTGCCGTTCGCAGCAAGCTGGATGATGCGGAAAACAAACTGAACGCCTTCCGTCGTCAGAACGAATCGGTTGACCTGTCACTGGAAGCGAAATCTGCCCTGGACTCTTCTGTCAGCGTGCAGAGCCAGCTGAACGAACTGACCTTCCGTGAAGCGGAAGTCTCTCAGCTGTTCACCAAAGATCACCCGACCTACCGTGCGCTGCTGGAAAAACGTAAAACGCTGGAGAATGAGCAGGCTCAGCTGAACAAGAAAATCTCTGGCATGCCTCAGACTCAGCAGGAAATCCTGCGTCTGACCCGTGACGTTCAGTCTGGTCAGGAGATCTACATGCAGCTGCTGAACCGTCAGCAGGAGCTGGGCATCAGTAAAGCGAGCACCGTGGGTGATGTCCGCATCATCGACAGCGCGCAGACAGCAAACGCGCCGGTCGCACCGAAGAAGATGCTGATCATCGCCG
This sequence comes from Pantoea sp. EKM103V, assembly GCF_011800365.1. Classification (NCBI taxonomy): domain Bacteria; kingdom Pseudomonadati; phylum Pseudomonadota; class Gammaproteobacteria; order Enterobacterales; family Erwiniaceae; genus Pantoea; species Pantoea sp. EKM103V. The sequence continues at coordinate 332,709 of NZ_JAALFQ010000003.1, forward strand.
CAAGCCTGATTCTGGGTCTGTTCGTGTCGGTCGGTCTGGTTCTGCTGAAAGCGCTGCTGCATCACGGCATCGAGAACCCGGATCAGCTGGAAGAGCTGGGCATGAATGTCTATGCCAGCGTGCCTCTGTCAGACTGGCAGCGTAAGAAGGATACCGAAGCCCTGGCGCGTCGCGGCAGCAAGGTGAAAACCGATCCGCACGAAACGCTGCTGGCGCTGGGTAACCCGACTGACCTCTCTATCGAAGCGATTCGTAGTCTGCGTACCAGCCTGCACTTCGCCATGATGGAAGCGAAAAACAACATCCTGATGATCACCGGCGCCAGCCCGGGTATTGGTAAAACCTTTATCTGTGCCAACCTGGCGACCCTGGTCGCGAAAGCGGGTCAGCGTGTCCTGTTCATCGATGGCGACATGCGTCGTGGCTACACCCACGAACTGCTGGGCGCGGATAACAAATCAGGCCTGTCCAACGTCCTGTCCGGTAAAACGGAGTTCAGCCCGGCGCTGATTCAGCAGGGTGTATACGGTTTCGACTTCCTGCCTCGTGGTCAGGTGCCGCCGAACCCGTCTGAGCTGCTGATGCATCGTCGTATGGGTGAGCTGCTGGACTGGGCGAGCAAGAACTACGACCTGGTATTAATCGATACGCCACCTATCCTGGCCGTTACCGATGCGTCAATTATCGGTAAGCTGGCAGGCACCTCGCTGATGGTGGCGCGTTTCGAAGCCAACACCACGAAAGAAGTGGACGTCAGCTTCAAACGCTTTGCCCAGAACGGTATTGAGATTAAAGGTGTGATCCTCAACGCCGTGGTGCGTAAAGCGGCCAACGCGTATGGCTATGGTTACGACTACTACGCCTACGACTACGGCAAGACCAACAAAAGCTGATCATTGAGTAAGCAACAGGGGGCGGTCTGACCGCCCCTTTTTATCGTCCCTTTGAATGACGACACGCATCAATTGACACAGGTTATTCTGTCCGGACCCGGAAAAGCGATAAAACGATAAATCGCATGGCGAGCGTCACTCAACAGACTTCATCTCCAGCAGGGCATCGCCCGCACGTCATTTGTGATCGTGCTCTCTGGCTCGCGGAAAAGCCGGCCGGGAAGGCGAAGCAGGATGATTGCTGGCATGAGAACTTGTGGAATTAAGGAATCACACCATGGCTCCCTATTGGTATGTATCAGGCTTTTTACTGCTGCTTGCGCTGTTTGAAATCGCGCTAAAAAAAGACGAACGCACAAATCATATTCTGACCTGGCTGCTCTGTGTGGCCGCCATACTGTTGATTGTTTTCGGGGGGATTCGCGGTCTCGGCACCGGCATGGATGATTTCCAGTACCGGAGTTTCTTTGAAGACTTTGTCAGACGTATCGAGATTAACGGCTTCTTTAAAACCGTCGCATTTTTCCGTTATGAACCGCTGATTTTTGCGATCGCCTGGCTGACCAGCCTGTTTTCGCACAACGCCAGCATCTTTCTGTTTGTCTTCTGCGCCATTGCCGTTTTCATTAACACTTACTTTTTCCGGAAGATGTCACCCTATCCGGTGCTGGCGCTGATGCTCTATTCGGCGCACATCTTTATCAACAAAGACATCAACCAGATCCGCTTTGGCCTGAGCTCGGCGCTGTTCCTTGGCGTCCTGTGGTCGATCTATCTCAAGCGCTACTGGTGGGCGTTTGCCTTCTTCGTGCTGTCGTTCACCAGTCACAACACCGGAATCATGGTCGTGACGCTGGTGCCGTTCCTGTTTATTCGTGACTGGCGCTGGTGGCCGGTGATCATCATCGTGGCCAGCCTGCCGCTCTCCGTCGTGGGCGGTTCCAGCTTTATTGCCCTGATTGCCGGACATCTGGGATCGCTGGGTGAGAGGGCGTCGGGCTATAACAATGACCCCTCTTATGCGATGGGTGGCAGTATCCTGGCGGTGTCGAACCTGAAAAACATCATGCTGGTGTTTGTGTTTTTCTATTTCATGCTGACCGATGAGCTGAAGCGCGAAAATTACGCCCAGTATCGTCTTAACTATCTGCTGATTTTAAGTTTTGCCATCGGCGGCGCGATCAGGATCTTCCTGTACAACTTCCCATCCGGTTCGCGTCTGTCTAACTATCTGCAGCAGGTTGAACCGATCATCCTGACCTCGCTGATTTATCAGGCCAGACGGTCATGGAAACCCGCGCTGTTTGGCATGCTGGTGTTCTTCCTGCTCTATTACCTCTACTACAACACCATTTCAACCAAGCAGGCGGTGACCGGCTATGAAGTGGCGCGGGAGTTTTGGTTGATTCACTGATTACCGGGCGGCTGGACTCTCCAGAGAGGCAGCCGCCTGTCAGATCCCCGGTTTTTCTTCGACGGTTGTCGACTGAACTGTTTATTTTTGAATTATTTTGATGAGGTGCTGGCCATGAAGGACATTCGTTTCTCTATCGTAATTCCGGCTTATAACGCGTCAGAATCGATTGTCACGACGCTGGATTGCGTTAAAGCTCAAACGTATCGCAATTTTGAGGTCATCATCGTTGATGATAAGTCGGCGGATGCCGCCGCGCTGGCGGACGTTGTTCGCAGCGAACGCTATCAGGAGCTGGATATCAATCTGGTGCTCTCTGAGGTGAAACTTAACGGCGCCGGTGCGCGCAACAAAGGCATTGAGCTGGCCACCGGCGACTATGTCAGCTTCCTGGACGCCGATGATGAGTGGGCCGCTGACAAACTGCAGCAGGTGAGCGAGAAAATCGTGCAGCTGGAGGGGCAGGGCAGACAGAAATTTGTCATCTTCAGTCAGGTCAATATCTATCAGGATGGATCGTTCCTGAAAGTAATGCCGATGCAGCCACCAGGCAAAAACGAAACCGTCGCCGAGTATCTGTTCGGCTGCTACGGCTTTATCCAGACCAGCACCATCGTGCTGAAGCGGGAAGACGCGGCAAAAATTCAGTTCGATACCCGCTATATCCGCCATCAGGATTATGATTTCTGTATTCGTGCCGACCGCATGGGCTATGACTTCGTGATGATTGCCGCGCCGCTGGCGAACTATCATCTGGTCACCAAATTTGGCTCCAAGCACAAAGGCGAATCGGTGAAATATTCGATGTTCTGGCTTGATACCATGAAGCCGCATCTGACCCCGCGTGATATCCACACCTACAAAGCCTTTAAGCTGCCGCTGCGCTACAAGATGGATGGCAAGTCGCTGATGGCGAGCCTGAGCTTTGCCCGCTACTTCTTCCTCACTAACAAAGATAACCGTGCCTATTTCATGAACCGGGTCAAAGACAAGGTCAGAGCACGTTTCGGTGGTGAGAAAGCGATCTCCTGACGCGCGGCGTGTCCCGCTCTGCTCCTGATATCAGGAGCCACTCTCTTTTCATTTAATTCAGGGTTGAAGATGAAGACTTCTGTTGGAACCGTTGGCATTGTGATGCCTATGTATAATGCCCGTCAGACGGTATTACGCGCCGTGCAATCGGTGATCAACCAGCACTATACCGACTGGCACCTCTATCTGGTCAACGATAAATCCACTGACGACTCGCTGGCCTTTGTGCGTGAGCACTGCCAGGACCCGCGCATCACCATTCTGGACAACGCGGTCAACATGGGCGCAGCAGAGACCCGCAACGTCGGGCTGCGTGCGGCCACGGAAGAGATCATCGCCTTCCTCGACAGTGATGATGAATGGCATGCGGATAAGCTGACTCAGCAGGTGGCCGCCATTGAGGCCGGTGATGATTTTGTCATTACCGAGTATCACTACAAAACCCGCAAGGCTGAGCACGACATCACCTACGGCAAACCTTATCTGCAGCAGGAAAATTTCGTGAAAAAGCAGTATCGCGTCTGCTTTTCTTCCGTCTGCTTCCGCCGCCCGCCTCAGGGACTCTTCTTCCAGCGCAAAGGGCACGAAGATTTCCTGTTTCTCTATGAGTTGTTCACCCGCTACAAGCAGGCACGCGTAATTCAGACGATTCTGGTCAACTATTACGAATTAGGGGATTCCCTTTCACGTAATAAGAATAAAGCGGCCCAGTGGCACCTCGAATTATTAAGAATTATCTATAAAAACAATCCTTTAAAAATCTATTACTATTACGCCTGGTATATGGTGAATGGTGTGCTGTTTACCCTTAAGCATCGTTAAGCCCGTCGGCAGGATTGTCTTTAAAATTTGAGGTGGATAGCGTTTCATGAAAAAAATTGTCCTGGTGATCAAAGATGCTTACTCCTATGCGGGCACCGAGAATATCTGTAACTTCATGTCAGAATGTCTTGGCGAAACGCATGACGTCACCATCTACTCGCTGGAAGGCAGCGGAAAAACCTTCTACCCGTTTGAGCATGTCAAAGAGATTGTCAGCTTTGAAGGGCAGAGCAACCCTATCAAAAGCGCGGTTGCCCGAATCCATGAAGAGGGTTTCGACACCGTCTTCCTGATCAGCATGGGCCGCCTGAGCGTGATGTTCGCCTTCTGGAATCTTCTGCTGATGAAGAAGAAGCGTGGCAAAGCCTACGCCTGCGAACACATCGCCATTAACTCCTTCAGCAAACCGATTAAGTTCCTCAAGTTCCTGCTGCTGCGCTACTACGACCGCGTGATTGTTCTGACCGACAAAGATCATCAGGTGTTCAGCCGCTGGCGCATTCCCAGCATGCAAATCCCCAATCCGGTGGTTTACAAAGGCTATCAGCGCCAGACCCGCTCCCGTCAGGCGCTGGCCGTCGGACGTCTGGATAACCAGAAGGGGTTTGACCTGATGCTGGATATCTGGCGTGACTTTGCCAGAAAACACCCGGACTGGACGCTGGTGATTGCCGGTGACGGTGAACTGCGTCAGCAGCTGCACGATCAGGCGGCAGTGCTGGGGATCACGGACAGCGTGAAGTTTGTCGGCAAGGTCAGCAATATCAATGACTACTATCGCGACAGCGACATGGCGCTGATGACCTCCCGCTATGAAGGATTGCCGCTGGTGCTGCTGGAAGCGAAATCCTGGTCACTGCCGGTCGTCGCCTACGACTGCCCGACCGGGCCTCAGGAGATCATCAACCACGGCGAAGATGGTTTCCTGGTGCCCATGAATGACAAAGCCACGTTTCTGGCGCGAATGGAGCAGCTGGCGACAGATGATGCGCTGCTCTATGCCATGAGCGAAAAAACGAAACAGACCGCGCTGAAATTCGACGGTAATCAGATCAAAAAAAGCTGGCTGTCATTGGTTTAACCGGAGCTGGAAACGCTCACTTGCGACGTGCCTCAGGGACACCGCCATGGCCAATGGCCTTATTGACTACGGGAATTGATGCATGAAAAGAAGAGAAGTGTTACAGACCGCCGCCTCCGCTCTGGTGGGGGCTCTCTCCGTGAGCACCTTTTCCAGCTACGCTGCTAAAAGTAACGGCATTGCCCTGAAACCGGTTGATGCCACCGCCGTGCCGAAAGGGGACGTGCCGATCCTGACGCCGGAAAATGTCTACGCGATGCCACCGCAGTTCTGGCAGAGCTTTGAGGGTAAGCTCTGGATTGGTAAAGCCGGTGTGGATGCCAGCAAGCCTGGCAACCAGATTCCGGTCTTCCTGCGTGACGCCAGTGGTAAGGTCTCCGAGATTGCTCAGCCTATCGCGCTGAACAAGGGCAACTTTGCGCAGTTTATTCAGGATAATGCTGCGCTGATTGCCGATCCTTCGCATTCGATGACGGTAGAAGATAATAACGGGCAGACCCTGTTTAACATCGCGGATGTCAGTCGCCCGGGCGCTGCTGATTTCAGTCAGCGCCTGTCACAGCCGGCGGGTTATCAGCTGATTGGCGAGATCCCGTCCGTGGCGGAGTTACGCAAGACCCGTCCGCTGTTTGAAGGGGCCAAGATCAAACTCAAAAGCTGGCACGAGGGGCGGGAAGTGGGCGGCGGCGAGTTCGTCGGCAGCTTCCAGCCCGCGCAGAATGATGGCGGCGTCAACTTTGCCGGTGACGGCTTTCACTGGCGTCGTGTGGTAGACGATTTCAACCGCCTGACGCTGTTTGATTTCGGTGCCATCGCCGATGGGAAAACCGATACGGCACCCGCCATTATGGCGATGTTCCAGTGGTCGCAGCAGGCGAACCAGCAGATCTGCGTTCAGTTCCCGGCCGGGACCTTTATGGTTTCCGCCTGCAACCTGGGCGACAAGTATCTCAACTTCTTCCGCATGTCCGGTGCGATGGTCAACTTTGGTTACTTCCCGGCGACCACCCTCGTTTCCGATGGTAAGTCAGAGTTCGTCTTCCAGATGAATGCCCGCCGGGTCGAGCTTTCCAACCTGATTTTTAACGGCAATAGCGATAAGAGTCCGAACCAGCAGGGCTTTTTCCATAACATATGCCCGGGCGGACAATATTTCCGGGGTGCCTGCCTGCGCTTTAACGCCGTCGGCGGTACCGCGATCAGCCTGCAGGATACCCTCGATTGTAAAATCGACCAGTGGTATGCCTCCCGCTGCAGCGGCGACGTCATCAAATCGGGCTGGTCAGGACAGAAGCAGGGCAAATGGGACCACAGCACCGCTATCGAGCTGTCGAACTTCAACGCGCAGTACTGCCGTGGGGGCAAAGTCCTCAACTTGCCGCGCTGCGGTCAGTCGATTATCCACAACGGCTGGATTGAGCACTGTGACAACCCGGGCGATCTCTCCAACGGTCAGTGGATCGTTGATGCGCTGAGCCTGGAGGATTGTAAGAACCCGCTGATCGCCCATAACACGCGTCTGAATATGCGCCAGACCAGCCTGCAGTCGGGCAGCTGGATCGATAACTCGATGCAGGGCGATCGTCTGCTCAGCATCTGGGAGATGGGGTCGACCCGCGTTGAATCTTACGGCGTCGCGCTGGATGGCAGCCTGAAATACAACTACATCACCTCGCGCTGGCGTCTGGAGAACAACACCAATCAGGAGACCTGGTTTGATCTCGGCAGCCTCTACTCACCCACGGTGGGCGACTCCTGGGAGATCGAAATCTTTGGTCAGGCGCAGTTCAGCAACGGCAGCGGCGACAAGCCCCTGATGAACCTGATCAGCGACAAAACCACCGGTGGCCGCGCCGTGATCCACGTGCAGCGCAAGAAAGACCTCTCTGAAGCGAGCTGGTCAGCCGAAGGCAGCAGCCCGGTCCTCGATGTGCGCTATGTCGCTGAACATGACACCGACGTTCGCCTCTTCGTCAAACTGGCGGGCTGGACGCCGTCGGCCGCCGTGCTGGTGAAAACCACCGGCAAGGATCGTTTTGTTACCGGTCGCTGTGCGCGCGTTAACGCGCGGATGGAGCCAGGCAATCCGCCGGCGGGCGATAAGACCAAACGCGCGCCGCAGCGCTTCAGTCTGCACAACGGCAAAGCGGGTGTCGGGGCCAACGAGCAGGGCGACCTGCTGATGGCGTCGCGTCCGCTCTCTGCCGACCAGGTCGATACCAGCAAGCCGGAAGGCTTTGTTTCCGTGGTCATCAACGGGAAACAGGTTGCCCTGCCTTACTTTGCCATTAAGTCCTAACCCTTGCATGACGGCCGCCACAACGGAGGCGGCCGGATTTAACAGGAGCGGTACCTTTGGGTGCGTTATCCCGTAAGCATTATTTTGAACAGAGCTCATTTTGCCCATGACGGATCCGGGCGGCTTACAGAATTAAAAAAATTTATTCGGAGTTGTTATGAAAATTTTATTGGTGGGTAACCATACGTGTGGGAATCGTGGGGATGGCGCGATTCTTCGTGGACTGATTGATTCAATGAAGTCTGCACGCAGTGATTTAGACATTGATGTGATTAGCCGTTATCCAACCAGCTCCGGTTATCTGCTCCAGCAGGATATTCAGCAGGATGCGCTGTTTCTGCACAACAGCAAGTCAGGCAAAGGTCTGGTCGGTTCGTTTAAGCGTAAAGTCGCGAACCGTCTGATGCCCGACATCATGATGGCGCACCTGGGCAAGGGCGGCGTCTTTAAGTCGTTTGCCGTGCCACCGCACCTCAAAGCCTTTACCGAAAGCCTGGCGAAATATGACGCCATTATTCAGGTTGGCGGGTCATTCTTCGTCGATCTCTATGGCGTCACCCAGTTTGACCACGCGCTTTGTGCGCTGATGGCGAAAAAGCCTATTTACCTGATTGGTCACTCGGTGGGTCCGTTCCAGAACCCGCGCGTCAATGCGCTGGCTAACTTTGTTTTTGACCGCGTTAACAGCCTGGTTCTGCGTGAGTCGGTCAGCCTCGATCTGATGAAACGTGATGGCGTCACCAGCTCGAAAGTCGCGGCCGGCGTCGACACCGCTTTCCTGGTGCGCGCGCGTGAAGTGGAAAATCCGAGCCATAACCTGCTTCACTGGCAGGGGATTATCAGCAGCCGTAAAACCATCGCCATCACCGTGCGCGAACTGGCACCGTTTGATAAACGTCTGGGCGTCACACAGAAAGAGTATGAAGCAGCCTTTGGTCGGGTGATCAATGCGATGATCGCAGAAGGTTACCAGGTCGTGGCGTTCTCCACCTGTACCGGCATCGACAGCTATGCCAAAGATGACCGCATGGTGGCGCTGACCCTGCGCGATCACGTGGAGCAGCCTGAGCATTACCATGTCATCATGGATGAGTTTAATGACCTGGAGCTGGGCATCCTGCTGAGCCACTGCCATCTGACCATTGGTACCCGCCTGCACTCGGCGATTATCTCCATGAACTTTGGCACCCCGGCCGTGGCGATCAACTATGAGCACAAGTCGATGGGTGTGATGAACCAGCTGGGTCTGCCGCAGATGGCAACCGATGTGAAAAGCCTGATGGATGGCTCGCTGATCGACAAGGTGAAGAGTGTGCTTGCCGACTACGACAACATTAAGCTGAAGGTCAATACGGCCGTTGCGAATGAAAGGGAAATTGGCAACCGGATCACTGAAGAGATTCTCAAAGTATTAGGGTAATGTGATGAAACTGACTTTTTTCACCATGCGTTTCCCGGTTGCCTCTGAGACATTCGTTCTGAATCAGGTAACCCATTTTATTGATGCCGGTTACGAGGTGGAGATTATTTCAGTCTTTCCCGGCGATTTAGTGAACCGGCACGCCGCGTTTGATGAGTATGGTCTGGCGGCGAAGACGCATTATCTGCTGCCGGAAGAGAAGATCTCGATTGTCGATAAGCTCAACCAGCGCATCAGGCTGGTGCTGCCGAACGTGACCAAACCGTCGCTGCTGCGTTCGCTGAACATGCGTCGATATGGCGCGCAGTCCAGCAAGCTGCTGCTGCCGTCGATCGTGGCTAATGCGAAGCAGACGTTCACCGCGGATGTTTTCCTGGTGCATTTCGGCTATGCCGGTGCGCTGGCGAATAAGCTGCGTGAGCTGGGCGTACTGAAGGGCAAGCAGGCGACCGTGTTCCACGGCGCCGATATTTCCCGTCGTCACATTCTGGAAGAGCACAAGCTCGACTACGTCAACCTGTTCCGCCAGAGCGAACTGATGCTGCCAATCAGCCACCTGTGGGAAAACAAGCTGATTGAGATGGGCTGCCCGCCGGAAAAAATTCATGTGACACGCATGGGGATTGAGCCAGAGAAGTTTAACTTCCAGCCGCGGCAGGCATTTCACAAGCCGCTGCGTATCGTTTCGGTGGCGCGTCTGACCGAGAAGAAAGGGCTGGATGTGGCGGTGAAAGCCAGCGCCATCCTGAAGCAGCGGGGCGGTCAGTTCCAGTACACCATCATCGGCAATGGCGATCAGGATGAGATGATGCGTGATTTCATCGCCCGCGAGGGAATGGAAGATTGCGTCAGTATGCCGGGCTTCAAACCGCAGGAGGAGATTCGTCGCGCGCTGAGCGAAGCGGACATCTTCCTGCTGCCTTCCAAAACCGCCGCTGATGGCGACATGGAAGGGATTCCGGTTGCGCTGATGGAGGCGATGGCGGTCGGCCTGCCGGTGGTCTCTACCTTCCACAGCGGTATTCCCGAACTGATTGAGAACAATGTCTCCGGCTGGCTGGTGGAAGAGGACGATCCCGAGGCGCTGGCAGAGACGCTGCTTAAGCTCTCTGAGGGCGAAGTGGATGTGGCCCCGGTGGTCGCTGCTGCGCGGCATAAAGTTGAGACGGAGTTCAATCAGCATATCGCCTATGGCGAACTGGCACAGATTCTGGAGCGACTGGTGTGAGTGGATTTAAGTCACAGGCGATTTGGCTGTTTGGCAGCACCTGCTTTTCTGCGGTGCTGCAGGTTGCACAGCTGAGCTTTCTCGCCCGCAAACTGGAAACCCACGAGCTGGGACTGCTGGCCATCATCAACGCCATTCTGGCGGTGGCGGGTGTCCTGCAGGATATGGGGATGAGCAGTTATCTGGTGCATCGCCAGAACATCACCCGCCGTGAGCAGAGCACCATCTACTGGGTTAACGTATCACTCAGTCTCTGCACCGGCCTGATCATGCTGCTGATCGCTTTCCCGGTGGCCTGGTTCTATCACCTGCCGGAGCTGACGGGGCTGATCATGCTGACCAGTCTCAACTTCCTCGTGCTGGGACATCTGTCGCAGTATCAGGCGCACTACATCAAGACCAGGCGGATGGTGTCGCTGGCGAAGATTGAGATGGGCACCAAGCTGTTTGCCTTCCTCTGTGTGGTGGCAATGCTGGAGTTCACCTCACTGACCGTAGCGGCAGCGATTCTCGGCCTGTTCATCAATGCCTTTACCCGTATCCTCTGCATGATTGCATTGGGTGAGAAGTCATGGCGCCCGACCTGGGAGTTCGACAAAGCGACCTTCTTCGGGGCGATTCGCTACGGCAGCTACCAGCTTGGCTCCCAGACCATTAATCAGCTGCGCACCCAGGCGGATGCGCTGGTGGTCGGTAAGGTGATGGGCGCTGAGATGCTGGGTGTCTACTCGCTGGCAAAAGAGCTGGTGCTGCAACCGCTGAAGCTGGTGACGCCGGTCATCAACCGTCTGGCGCTGCCGCGCTTTGCTGAGAAGCAGCACGATGCTGAGCAGCTGAAAAAGCTGTTCCTCAAGGGGACGCTGGGGATCATGCTGTTCAGCAGCGCAATGTATCTGGTCATTGGCATCTTCTCGCCGGTGATCGTCCGTATACTCTATGGCGCATCTCACGAGCAGGTTTATCACCTGATCCCGCTGATGCTGCTGTTCGGTATGCTGCGGCCGATGGGGGGACTGACCGGTGCCATTTCGCAGGCTAACGGACGCACCAACGTCGAGTTCTACTGGAACATCGTGGCGAGTATCGTGGTGCTGGGCGTGCTGGCGACCACCTTTATCTGGCCTAACGTACTCTATGTGGCGCTGACGCTCTCCATCTCGCAGATCCTGATCTCGGCGCTGGCCCACCCGTTCTTTATCAAGCCGGTAATTGGCATTCGTTTTATGCCCTATGCCCGGCAGTGGGTGGCGGTGTCGGTGGTCTTAGTCGGCCTGATGGTGCTGGTGAACCACTTCAATCTCTTCATCATGCCGGAGTGGTTTGAAGGCTGGCTGTAATCATCACACAGCGATATCAACGGGCGACCTCAGGGTCGCCCGTTTTCATTTATGGCTGGTCTCAGCCATGCAACGAACAGTGCTGCAGATCACAGTGGCAATCTGCGATTACTGATTGTCTTTACTCAGTTTATGGTATCGCTGGCAATGGGCAAAATGCCGAATTTCTAAGTTATGACAGAGAGTTACTGTCCGCTTTTCAGATAAAGATTATACTTGCTCTTCCGGCCGATCCTGCATAATCGACCCACATCTTCATTTTATTAAACGGAATAAATATGACCAAGCTTAAAGCAGTAATCCCGGTTGCGGGCCTCGGTATGCATATGCTCCCTGCGACTAAAGCCATTCCGAAAGAGATGCTGCCTGTCGTCGACAAACCGATGATCCAGTACATCGTTGACGAATGTGTTGCCGCAGGTATTAAAGAGATCGTGCTGGTCACGCATGCATCGAAAAATGCGGTCGAGAACCACTTCGATACCACTTATGAACTGGAAGCGCTGCTGGAAGCGCGTGTGAAGCGTCAGCTGCTGAGCGAAGTGCAGTCTATCTGCCCGCCAGGCGTAACTATCATGAACGTGCGCCAGGCACAGCCGCTGGGCCTGGGCCACTCGATTCTCTGCGCCCGTCCGATGATCGGTGATAATCCATTTGTCGTGGTGCTGCCGGACGTGCTGCTGGACGATTCCACTGCTGACCACCTGCGTTATAATCTCGCGGCGATGGTTGCCCGTTTTGAAGAGACCGGCCACAGTCAGGTTCTGGCACAGCATATGCCTGCCTCCGACCTCTCTGAGTACTCCGTGATCACCACCGAAGAGCCGATCAACAACCCAGGTGATATCAGCCGTATCACCAACTTTGTTGAGAAGCCTGAGCATCCGGCTGAGCTGAACTCTGACCTGGCTGCGGTAGGGCGCTATGTGCTCTCTGCGGACATCTGGGCTGAACTGGAGCGCACTGAACCTGGCGCCTGGGGCCGTATCCAGCTGACCGATGCGATCGCCAGCCTGAGCAAAAACAAACCTGTTGATGTTTCACTGCTGACCGGCCACAGCTTCGACTGCGGTCGTAAACTGGGTTACATGCAGGCGTTCGTCTCTTACGGACTGCGTAACAACGCCCAGGGCCGCGATTTCCGCGAAGCGATTCAGAACATCCTGGCAAAACAACAGTAATTATTTTGCCGCGCACTGCGCGGCAGCTTACAAGGAGTGCACATGGCTATTTTGGTAACGGGCGGGGCAGGCTATATCGGTTCCCATACCGTACTGGCGCTGCTGCAGCGCGGTGATGATGTGGTGGTGCTGGATAACCTCTGCAATGCCTCACGCGAAGCGATCAACCGCGTTGAAAAGCTGGCGGGGAAGAAAGCGACCTTCGTCGAAGGCGACATCCGTGACCGCGCCTGCCTGCGCGACCTGTTTGCCTCAAACAGCATTTCCGCCGTCATCCACTTCGCCGCGCTGAAAGCGGTCGGTGAGTCGACGCGTATGCCTCTGGAGTACTACGAGAACAACGTCGCGGGTACGGTAGTGCTGCTGGAAGAGATGCGCAACGCGGGCGTCTGGAACTTCATCTTCAGTTCGTCAGCCACCGTTTATGGCGCGGATGCACCGGTTCCCTATGTGGAAACAACCCCGATTGGCGGCACCACCAGTCCTTACGGCACTTCTAAGCTGATGATCGAGTTCGTCATGCGCGACTTCGCCAAAGCAGAGCCGAAGTTTAAGGCGATTGCGCTGCGCTACTTCAACCCGGTTGGCGCGCATGAGTCAGGCGAAATCGGCGAAGACCCGACCGGCATCCCGAATAACCTGCTGCCTTACATCGCACAGGTCGCGATTGGTCGTCTGGAGAAGCTGGGTGTGTTTGGCGGAGACTACGAAACGCCAGACGGCACCTGCCTGCGTGACTACATCCATGTGGTCGACCTGGCTGAAGGACACCTGAAAGCGCTGGACCATCTGAGCAAAGTTGAGGGCTACACCGCCTTTAACCTCGGCGGCGGTAAAGGCTTCTCGGTACTGGAGATGATCAAGGCGTTTGAGCAGGCCTCCGGCAAAGCAATTCCGTTTGAGATTAAACCGCGTCGTGACGGCGACCTGCCTGCCTTCTGGGCAGATGCGTCCCTGGCGAACCGTGAGCTCGACTGGCGCGTAACACGTGGCATCGATGAAATGATGCGCGATACGTGGAACTGGCAGAGTAGGAACCCGGATGGGTTCCGGTAGTTGACGACGTAATAATCAAAAAACCCGGTTTTGACCGGGTTTTTTTATGCCTGCATTAAGAGGAACTTCAGATTCGTGGTTTGCTCATTCACTTAACTGGCAGTTTATGGATATCTCGACGCTTAATACAGAATTATCCTGGTCTTTCGAAATGAGGGGCTGATGACAATAGAGAGTAGTACGGCTCTGTGAAGAAGCACTATGCATGATTTTTCCTGAGCGACTATGCTGTTTTGCCAGTGCTTACATCTCATCATGCTGGGCACGATTATTGTTTAGTCAGTCTTAAGTTTTGTCACTCGCATTGGAAGATTAGGCATATTATTTTTGCCGCACAAAATGTACTATTTGCAGTTATCCCGGAACCCGTATGCGATTGAATGAAATATCATCAGCGCATCGACAAGCTAACCCGTGAAGGCGAAATTCCTATCACACAGCGCATTGGTTGCTGCAAGCCAGGGGCGGTAGCGTGGCTGTTTATTTATAATGAATAAATATTGACCCGCTTATATGCATAGCATGTTTAAATTTGTTAGAGGATGTGGAATGTTACTTCCCGTAATCATGGCCGGAGGAACCGGCAGCCGCTTATGGCCCCTTTCCCGCGAACTTTACCCTAAACAGTTTATCTGTCTGCATGGCGAGCACTCCATGCTGCAGGAGACTGTCAATCGTCTGAGCGGCGTCGAGGCACGCGCACCAATGGTCATCTGCAACGAGGAGCACCGTTTCCTGGTTGCCGAGCAATTGCGACAAATCAACAAGCTATCTCATAACATTATTCTTGAGCCGGTAGGGCGCAACACAGCTCCTGCCATTGCACTGGCTGCGCTGAACGCTGTAGAGCAGGGCGATGATCCGGTTCTGCTGGTGCTGGCTGCTGATCACGTGATTGAAGACCGCGTTGCGTTTCATCAGGCTATCAAAGTCGCTACCGCCTATGCCAAACAGGGCAAGCTGGTGACTTTCGGCATCGTGCCAACCGGTCCGGAAACCGGATATGGCTATATTCAGCGTGGCGAAGCGCTGCCAGGCTCAGAAAATGGTCCTTATCAGGTTCAGCGCTTTGTTGAAAAACCGAATCAGAGCACTGCTGAGCAGTACCTCGAGTCAGGTGAGTATTACTGGAACAGCGGCATGTTCATGTTCCGGGCTAAACGTTATCTGCAGGAGCTTGAGAAATTCCGTCCGGATATCCTTGAAGCCTGCCGACGTGCCATGGCTAACGTCAAAGAAGGCAACGATTTTATCAGTATTGATAAAGATGACTTTATCGCCTGCCCGGATGAGTCAGTCGATTACGCCGTCATGGAACAGACCGATGCGGCAGTGGTTGTCCCACTGGCGGCCGGATGGAGTGATGTGGGCTCCTGGTCTGCACTGTGGGAAGTGAATGATAAAGATGCACATGGTAACTCCCTGAAGGGTGACACCTTCCTGCATAACGCTAAAAACTGCTACATCAATAGTGAAGATCAGCTGGTTGCTGCCATTGGCGTTGAAAATCTGGTGATTGTAAATACTAAGGATGCGGTACTGGTCGCGCGTAAAGATCAGGTTCAGGATGTTAAGCGTGTAGTTGAGTTCCTGAAGAGCGAATGCCGCAGCGAATACCGCCGCCATCGGGAAACCTACTGGCCCTGGGGACGTTGTGATCTGGTGGTGAACACGGGTCGTTTCAACGTTAACCGTATTACGGTTAAGCCTGGCGAAGCCTTCCAGTTGCAGATGCATTATCACCGTACCGAACACTGGGTGATACTCTCAGGCACAGCCCAGGTCACCATTCAGGATAAAACCCTGTTGCTGACAGAAAACCAGTCAACCTTTATTCCCATCGGTCACCCGCACACTTTAGAAAACCCAGGCAAGATTCCACTGGAACTGCTGGAGATTCAGTCGGGCTCTTACCTTGGCGATGATGACCTCATTTTGATTAAACAACAGTTTGCAAGTAAGTAAGGACAGACAAGATCATGGCAGCACTGACCTGTTTTAAAGCTTATGACATTCGTGGCGAATTAGGCACTGAACTGAACGAAGATATTGCCTACCGTATCGGCCGCGCCTATGGCGAATTCGTCCGCCCAAAAACGATCGTCGTGGGCGGCGATGTCCGACTGACCAGCGAGTCATTAAAGCTGGCACTGGCCAATGGACTGCGGGATGCGGGCACCGATGTACTCGACATTGGCATGAGCGGAACAGAAGAGATCTACTTCGCTACCTTTCATTTAGGTCTTGATGGCGGCATTGAAGTGACTGCCAGCCATAACCCGATGAACTACAACGGCATGAAACTGGTACGGGAAGGTGCACGTCCTGTCAGCGGTGACACCGGTCTGCGTGATGTTCAGCGTCTGGCGGAAGCCAATGATTTTGCTCCAGTAGAAGAGGGCAAACGCGGTAGCTATAAGCAGATTTCAGTACTGGATGCTTATGTCGATCATCTGATGGGCTACATCGACCTGAATAATTTTACCAAACCGATGAAGCTTGTCATCAACTCAGGGAATGGTGCTGCGGGTCATATCATCGATGAGATTGAAAAACGCTTTAAGCAGGCGAATGCGCCTGTATCGTTTATCAAAGTACATCATGAAGCAGACGGCAATTTCCCCAATGGTATTCCTAATCCTCTGCTTCCAGAGTGCCGTAAAGATACTTCTGATGCGGTGCGTGCGCATCAGGCGGATATGGGTATCGCCTTCGACGGTGACTTTGATCGCTGCTTCCTGTTTGATGAGAATGCAGAGTTCATTGAAGGCTATTACATCGTTGGCCTGTTAGCTGAAGCGTTCCTTAAAAAAGAGTCTGGTGCGAAAATCATTCACGATCCCCGCCTGACCTGGAACACCATCGACGTGGTGACTAAAGCAGGTGGTATTCCGGTAATGTCTAAAACCGGTCACGCCTTCATCAAAGAGCGCATGCGTGAAGAAGATGCAGTCTATGGAGGGGAAATGAGTGCTCATCACTACTTCCGCGACTTCGCTTACTGCGACAGCGGCATGATTCCATGGCTGCTGGTGGCTGAACTGCTGGCAGTGAAAGGGGAGACGCTCTCCGGACTGGTTTCGGAAAGAATGAAGGCGTTTCCTTGCAGCGGTGAGATTAACTTCAAAGTGAAAGATACACAGAAAGTCATCGAAGCTATAAAAGCTAAATATCTAAAAGACTGCGTCAACGAGAACTACATTGATGGAGTAAGTATTGAATTTGAAAACTGGAGAGTAAACGTAAGAAATTCTAACACCGAACCTTTACTAAGAATCAATGTGGAAGCTCGGGGTTGCTTGCGTGAAATGGAGTTAAATACAAAAAATTTAATTGATGTGATTCAAGGAAATAATAAATGATAAAGTCATTAGTGGCTGCGGCCGGATATCGTGATTTTATATTAAATAGTATAATTCGTGATTTTAAAAGCAGGTATCAGACAAGTATCTTTGGTGCGGCATGGTTGGTGCTGCAACCCTTAGCCATGATTACAGTCTATACAGTCATTTTTTCGGAAGTCATGAAGGCGAGGATGCCAGATAATAATGGTCCATTTGCATATAGCATTTATCTTTGTGCTGGACTTTTGACCTGGGGCCTTTTCTCAGAATTAGTTGCCAGATTGATTAATATTTTTGTAGATAGTGGAAACTATTTAAAGAAACTCAATTTTCCGCGAATTTGTTTACCAATTATTTCAATAGGAGTTTCTTTTACAAACTTTTTGATAATTTTTTCTCTCTATGTAATGTTTCTCCTTATATCAGGCAATTTCCCGGGTTTTGAAATACTTTATATTATCCCGTTACTTGTAATACAGATACTTTTTGCAACTGGTTTGGGGATTACGCTTGGAGTTTTAAACGTTTTCTTCAGAGATGTAGGACAATTTATGAATATTGTTCTTCAATTCTGGTTCTGGTTTACCCCCGTTATTTACCTGATTAATATTCTGCCTGAATGGGCCAGACACTGGCTGTTGATGAACCCCATGACTGGCATCATAATGGGATATCAGAATATATTTGTTAATCATCAAGCTCCGGAATGGAGCAACGTAACTTTGGCAATGATACTTGCTGTATTTTTTAATATCACTGCATTTTATCTTTACCGTAAACATTCCGGCGAAATGGTAGATGAACTCTAATGAATATAATTTCTGTCAATAATGTCACAAAGAGCTACAAAAATTATCCCAAAAAAAACTATCGCCTGATTGAATGGGCATCATTGGGATATAAGAAGTGTCATACAACTATCGATATACTTAAAGGTATAGACTTTAAAGTCGGGGCCGGTGAATCCGTTGGCATCATTGGGATGAATGGCGCTGGCAAAAGTACGCTCTTGAAAATTATCACTGGCACAACAATTGCCACTTCAGGAAGTGTATCAGTTACCGGAAGAGTGGCAGCTTTACTTGAATTAGGTATGGGCTTTCATCCTGACTTTACTGGCAGAGACAACGTTTATATGTCTGGTCAGTTAATGGGACTTAATAGTGCTCAAATCAAAGACCTTATGCCGGCGATTGAGGCCTTTGCGGAAATACATGAATATATTGATCAACCTGTTAGAACATATTCTAGCGGCATGCAGGTAAGGCTGGCCTTTGCTGTTGCAACTGCTGTCAGGCCTGAGTTGCTAATAGTGGATGAAGCTCTTTCTGTTGGAGACGCTTATTTCCAGGCAAAGTGTTTCAACAGAATCAGAGAATTTAAAGCACAAGGCACAACACTGCTCATTGTTTCTCATGATCAGGCTGCAATAGCTAATATTTGTACCCGAGCTATCCTACTCGATAAAGGACAGATTTTAGCGGATGGCGCTCCTACAGATGTAATGAATTTATATAATGCCAAACTTTCTAAAAGTTCCGAACAGAATGCCATTAATGCAGAAAACGGTAAATCTGAATCGGGTAATAAAAAAGCGGTTATTACTAAATTCTTTCTTGAAAATTCAGCAGGTCAAAAGACTGAGGTGGTTAATGTTGCTGAAGAGAGTTCGCTATGCTTTACCATTGATAACAAAGAGGTTAGCTCCGGTCTGACTCTTGGATTTCATATCCGGGATCGCCTTGGGAATATCGTTTTTGGAACTAATACACTCGCTCACAAAATCGAAATGAATGAGCTGGGTAAAAAGATCGTTAGATTTAAATTTAATATGAATATAGGCGTTGGCGAATACAGTATTTCAGCAGCATTACACAAAGAAAGGGATCATTACGAAGAGTGCTTTCACTGGAAAGATGGCTTAGGGCAATTTAACGTAATAGCACCTGGGAAAATATTTGTCGGCAGCGCCTGGCTTGAAAACACCTGCATCGTAAACAAAATTTAGGAAAATTATGTTAAATATTATAAGCGATATCAAAAATAAATATAATAATATTATTAACATCTTTAATGTACTCGAAAGTAAGGTGACAAATGTTGATAACAAAATTGAAGCTTTAAATCAAAACATAGTATCTATTGATGAAAAGTTTAATCGGCTAAATGAAGAAAAGAGCCAGTTGATTCAAGCTGGTGTTGATCAGACTGCTGAAAAAAATGCCGTCATTGAGCAGCTTGTACATAATCTTCAGGATAGGC
This sequence comes from Pantoea sp. EKM103V, assembly GCF_011800365.1. Taxonomy (NCBI): domain Bacteria; kingdom Pseudomonadati; phylum Pseudomonadota; class Gammaproteobacteria; order Enterobacterales; family Erwiniaceae; genus Pantoea; species Pantoea sp. EKM103V. The sequence continues at coordinate 352,078 of NZ_JAALFQ010000003.1, forward strand.
TCGAATTTGTACGCGAAGAATTCATGTTCGAACTGCGTCTGAAAACAGGAACGTTGACAGACAGAGATAATAAAAAAGAAATTGAAACAAAGATATTATCCTCAGATAAATTTGATAATCTCGGCTGGAGAAAGATCAATATTGGTTGCGGACATATTCAACCTGAAGGTTATATAAACGTTGATGCCAGAGAATTACCTGGGGTCGATGTAATCTGCAGCGCAAGCGATTTAGTATTTGAAGATGAAGAATTAGAAGAAATTTATGCTGCACATCTCATTGAACACTTTACAGAATTAGAACTTAACAAAGTTATTTTTCCACATTGGCATAAGAAGCTCAAAACTGGCGGGATACTTAAATTAGTTACGCCAGACGCAGATAGTATGATTAAGGATTACGTCAGTGGAAACATGAGTTTCGATGATCTCCGTAAAGTAACTTATGGAGCACAGGACTATGAAGGCGACTTCCATTACATAATGTTCTCGGTCGACTCGTTAAAAAAAATGCTTACTGATGCTGGTTTTACTAATGTAACGTTAGTAGAAGATAACAGAAAGAACGGTCTTTGCAGAGAAATGGAAATTTCCGCAACTAAATAACGGAGTTCTTATGAATAATGAAAAAATTGTCTCTGCCAATGAGGCTATTTTGGAGACAATCGAAGATGCCCGTTCAGAAAGGAGACAGACTGAAAGAACAGGTATCAATATTTTACCTAAGGAATTAAGATTTCTTTTCAAGACTACCCGATTTGAGATCAATGAATTAATAACTTTATGTAAAGATGATTATCGTAAGACCATGGTCGTCTTGATTACAAAAGGCTCGCCTGAAAACATTGAAGGGTATTCGTTTATTGATAGATTCAGAGGAAGTCCATTTATATTTATTAACCTTCTGGCTCTCCATCCTAAATCTAAAGTCAAGGTAAAAGGCAGTTTCAAGTATGGCGCAGTAAAAATATTGCGTAAAAATAAAACCCTTTTTGATCTTGCAAGAAAAATATATATTAAGGTTAGAGGCTGAATATGTATAAGCATTTTTCAGGACGGTTTATCCAAGTAATTGAATCTTTGGATATGTATGATGCATGTTCTAATCATGTCGTAAATATCGATGAGTACGTAAAAAGCGCATATGGCTTGACATCAGAAATTTATGTCAGGCATTTTCATCCAGAAAGAGAGCCTTTGGTAAAGTTCATCGATCATTTACAGACAACGGATGACGATATTATACTTTTCCATTTTTCTGCATTTTCGGCACATTGTGCCGATAAAGTAATCGCGTCTCGAGGCTTTAAAGTTCTACATTATCATAATATTACGCCCCATTATTTCTTCGAAAAAAAATCATTTCTTTATGACCTCTGTAAAAAGGGTAGAGACCAGCTAAGTTCGATAATCGACAAGTTTAGTTTTGTTACGGGTGATAGCTTTTATAACATCCAGGAAATTATCAAGCTTGGATTTCCTGAGAATAGAACGCTTAAATTGCCTATAATCATAGATGATCGTAAACTTGATAAACTTAGAAAAGTAGATGAGGTTGAAAAAAATATTTTATTTGTGGGGAGAGTTTGCGAAAACAAATGTCAACATAAACTGATCGAGTTCTTCAATCAATACAGAAAGAAAAACACAGTTAATAAACTTTTCCTTGTGGGTAAATACGATACCGCTTCTGCCTACTATAAAAAAGTAGTTCAACTTATTAACGATCTCGATCTAAAAAATCAGGTAATCCTTACAGGCTCTGTATCTGAAGAAGAACTGGATAGTTATTATAAAAAATCATCCTGCTTCATCTCGTTTAGTGAACATGAAGGATTCGGGGTACCCTTACTTGAAGCTTCACAGTATCAATTGCCCGTTCTAGCCTTAAATAAGGCAGCGGTATTTGAGACATTATCAGGTTCTCCAGGTATATTTAACGGTACAGATGAGCTGGAAGGTCTGTTAACTAAATCTCTAAATGATAATATTTACCGACAGACATTGATTGATTATCAAAATGATGTACTGACTAAAAATAATTATAGTTCGTGGAAAGGATATGCAGATAGCTTCCTGTCAACGATTCTTCCGCATAAAGATCAATTTAAAACTGTTTCTGTCGTTATCTGTACTCTCAATCGCGGCGATCATTTAGACAGGTGTCTGGATTACCTGGGAAAAAGCTATAGCAATAATTTTGAAGTCATTGTCGTCAATGGACCATCTACCGATAATACTTCGCAAGTACTTGAGAAATGGTCTCATCTAATTAAAGTATTTAACAATCCAGTAAAAAACCTATCTATATCACGTAATATAGGCATCAAAGCTGCTTCTGGAGATCTTGTTGCGTTTATTGATGATGATGCGATACCGTTTTTCGACTGGTTTGAAACACTTGTAAACTATTTTAACAGTACACACTCCTACGTGGCTGGTGCAGGTGGTCCCACCTACTATGCAGGGTCATTGAATTTCCAAGCCAAAGACATATTTGTTGATCATTTTGGTAGTGGTGTTGTCGATCCTAACGAATCTATTAAGAATGATCCTGATTATAATAGGACGTTGCTTGGTACTAACTCTATTTTCAGACGTGATTATCTAATAGAGTGTGGCGGATTTGATGAAGAATATGATTACTTTCTTGATGAAACCGATCTTTGTTTTAGGTTAATTAAAAATGGTTTCTCAATTAATCATTGTGAGAATGCATATTTAAGACATGAATTTGCGCAAAGCGAAAACAGAACTAATAAATATGGCTATAACTGGTACTCAATTGTAAAAAATACTGTTTATTTTGCACTAACCTACTCAAAAGAAAATCGGGATTTCCTGATAGAAGAACTTAAATCTATCGTCAAAAGGGAAAGAGTCGATTACATACAAAGTGGTTATAATAAAAAAGAAATTAATAAATATCAGTTTGATGAATATCTTGCTGATATCTGGCGAGGTTTCGATGCTGGTTTAAGTGCAGCTAACAATCCTGCAAAACTATTAAACAATGAAGATTTAAAGCCAGGAGAATTTCTTCCGTTCAACCTTGAGTCTTCAGAGTATAAGCGACTTCATATTGTAGTTGTTAGTAAAGAGTTTCCTCCATTTACCCGTTCTGGTGGGATTGGTACACTTTATTATCACCTTGTCAGTGAACTGCTGCTGGCTGGACATTTTGTAACTGTAATTATTGAAAGTGATGAGCCTAATGTTTTAGAGCGCGGTCGATTTAAGCTTATTGCGATTGAAAAACAATCGGTTAATCACATATACATTGATGATTCAAAAATTGCCAACTCTATTCTTGGATGGTCTACAAGAGTGGCGGTAGAAATAGATAGCCTTAACGAGATTCATCCTGTATCAGTTGTTGATTCATGTCTTTGGGATTCTGAAGTTTATGCATTTAGCCTGATTAATAAAAAGCTTAAAATCCCTTTAGTGGTCAGATTAGTTACGCCACTGAAGGTAGCCAACGAAAAAAATGCCTGGAATATGAAAACAGAAGATGTTGACTATTTAACTTTCTTCGAAACACAAATTGTCAACAACGCTAACGCCGTCATTCCTATTAGTGAATCTATTAAGAAAACCTTTATCGAAAAATATTCACCGTCTGAAACTGTAAAGTATCATAAAATTCATGCAGGTATAGCCTACTGGCCTTATTATGAAGTCTCTCAGGGCTATGCTAAGTTAGACAACTTCCCTGAATTAAATGATGATAAATTAGAGAATAAGAAAAAATTCCTATTCTTAGGTCGACTGGAATTGAGAAAGGGCATTGATATATTATTAGACGCAATTGAGAAATTTAACCTGGATAATTTGAACAACAATAATGCGTGTTTCATAATAGCAGGTAGCTCTTCAATTGATATTAGGTCTATTCTAAATGAACGCTTTAAAGATCACGACAATATAGTATATCTCGGAGAAGTTAATGACTTCGATCGTGAGAAAATTTATGCGTTAAGTGATGTCGTCATTTTCCCTTCAAGATATGAATCTTTTGGTTTAGTCCCTCTTGAAGCGTTTGTACACGGTAAACCAGTTATTGCAAGCAACTCAGGCGCAATTCCTGAAGTTGTCATTGATAACTATTGTGGATTACTGTTTGAAGATGGTAATTCACAAGCTCTTGCTGATAAAATCGCATTGTTAAACAATGATGACAGTGCTGTAGCTAAACTTAGCGAAGGCGCATTGCTACGAGTCAGACAGCTGTCATCGTACAACTCTGCTAAAGAATCAATCGATCTCTATAACACCCTGGTTTAAGGTAATATTTTATGAAATCTGCAGTTATTACAGGCATCACTGGTCAGGATGGCGCTTATTTAGCCGAATTGTTACTCGACAAAGGTTATACAGTCTTTGGCACCTATCGCCGTACCAGTTCGGTAAACTTCTGGCGCATCGAAGAATTAGGAATCAAAAATAATCCTAATCTTCACCTGGTCGAATATGATCTGACTGATCTGTCATCAAGCATTCGTTTACTTCAGGAAAGCAAAGCGACCGAAGTTTACAACCTTGCGGCTCAGAGCTTTGTAGGTGTTTCTTTCGACCAGCCGCTGACCACCGCTGAAATTACCGGTATTGGCCCGGTAAACCTGTTAGAAGCTATTCGCATCGTGAACCCTAAGATTCGTTTCTATCAGGCGTCTACCTCAGAGATGTTTGGTAAAGTTCAGGCTATTCCGCAAAAAGAAGATACACCCTTCTATCCGCGTAGCCCGTATGGCGTTGCAAAATTGTATGCCCACTGGATGACGATTAACTACCGTGAGAGCTACAACATCTTCGCATCAAGCGGCATTCTGTTTAACCACGAATCACCACTGCGTGGACAGGAGTTTGTCACCCGTAAGATCACCGATTCAGTAGCCAAAATTAAGCTCGGTAAGCTGGATGTGCTTGAGTTAGGTAACATGGACGCCAAGCGTGACTGGGGCTTTGCTAAGGAATATGTCGAAGGCATGTGGCGTATGCTGCAGGCTGATGAGCCAGATACATTTGTCCTGGCAACTAACCGCACTGAAACAGTCCGTGACTTCGTTTCAATGGCGTTCAAAGCGGCTGGCATTGAATTGCGCTTCGAAGGTAAAGATGAGCAGGAAGTTGCCATCGATGTCGCCACCAATAAAGTGGTGGTCAAGGTCAATCCTAAGTTCTACCGTCCTGCTGAAGTAGAATTACTGATTGGTAATCCACAGCGCGCGAAAGACATTCTGGGCTGGGAACCAAAAACCACGCTCGAAGAATTGTGTGCGATGATGGTAGAAGAAGATCTGCGCCGCAATAAACAAGGGTTCTCCTTCTGATATGACTAATGGCAAAAAAGCATTGATCACTGGGATCAAGGGCTTTACCGGCCAATATATGGCAGCGGATTTATCCGCTGCCGGATATGAAGTTTATGGTTTCGGTTCAACTCCCGCCCAGAATTCCACACGCTATTTTCAGGTTGATCTTACGAATGCAGCACAGGTAAAAAATGCTGTAGACAGCATTCAGCCTGACGTCGTTGTTCATCTTGCAGCCATCGCTTTTGTTGGTCATGCTGACCCGAATGCGTTCTATAGTGTAAACCTCTGCGGTACGCGTAATCTGTTACAGGCTCTTAGCGAATCAGCAAAAATGCCGGATGCAGTTTTGATCGCCAGCAGTGCTAATGTTTACGGTAATAACACACCGGGAAAATTAGCAGAGTCGGTTCCTGCCAGACCTGCAAATGACTATGCGGTAAGCAAACTGGCTATGGAGTATATGACCAGTCTTTTTTATGAAAAGTTGCCGATTATTATTACCCGGCCATTCAATTACACCGGTGCCGGTCAGGCAGAAAATTTTCTGATCCCGAAAATCGTCAAACATTTTCGTGAGAGAAAAGATGTCATTGAGTTGGGTAACATAGATGTATGGCGTGATTTTTCCGACGTGCGTGACGTCGTTAAAAGCTATTCAGCGTTACTTCACTCCCGCTCATCTGCTCAGATTGTCAATGTCGCTTCAGGTAAAATGCACTCATTGAGGGAAGTCGTTGATCTTTGCCAATCCCTGACAGGCCATGATATTAAGATTGAAGTTAATCCTGATTTTGTGCGGCCTAATGAAATTAAAGAACTCTGTGGCGATATCACTTTGCTCACTAGCTTAGTCGGTGAGACTTCGTCTAAAATTCCTCTTAGAGATACCCTGAAATGGATGCTGGAAGCAAAGCAATAAACGTCGTTTACTCTACGGACTGTATAAAATATCCTTTAACCGGTATTGGCCGTTATGCGTTTGAGCTTGCTAAACAGCTTCAGGAAAGAAAAAACGTCTCACTGACGTTTCTTCATGGCACGAAGACTCGCGACTCACTTGCAGTCGCGAGTGAGTCTGCTCAATCGGTTCAATCTCTGAAGCGTAAGTTACAAAGAAGCAAAACAGTAAGTGAAATATATCGCCTGACTTTTCCGGTAATGAAAATGATAGCGCTGAGGGATTTCAAGAATTATATATTTCATAGTCCTAACTACTATCTACCGCCTCGCGTGAAACATTGTGTTGCTACCTTTCACGACCTGTCAGTATTCCATTGGCCTCAATTTCATCCGGCTGGCCGCGTCCACCTGATGCAAAAAGAGTTAAGGAATACTGTTTCGCGTGCGTCAATGTTGATTACTGACTCTTATTATACAAAGAATGAGTTAATGGATTTCTTTGGTATTGAAGATAATAAAATTGCCGTAGCACCTCTGGCCTGTAATGAAAATTTTCACCCCCGTGATGAAGCAGAAGCACAACAGGTTCTTGAAAAATACAATCTTAATTGGCGACGTTTCTTTCTTTATACCGGCACGATTGAACCAAGAAAGAATATACTGACACTGCTTCAGGCATATGATCGTCTGCCCGCCCATGAAAAATCCACCTTCCCGCTGGTCATCAGTGGTTATAAGGGTTGGGAAAATGAGCAACTCTTTAAGCTCTTTGACAAGGGCGAGAGAGAAGGGTGGTTAAAATATTTAGGTTTTGTGCCCGGTAAAGATCTGCCGTTTTTATTCAGTGCTGCAACGAGCTTTGTTTTCCCATCAATCTATGAAGGTTTCGGCCTGCCGGTTCTTGAAGCGATGGCATCAGGAACACCCGTGATCTGCTCAAATGCAACATCACTTCCGGAAGTCGCTGGAGATACAGCATTAATGCATGAACCTCAGGACGTTCATGCTTTGACAAATTACATCCAGATGATGATTGAAAACGCTGATGAAAAGCGCCGAATGATTGATACGGGGTTAGCGCGTGCCCGCGAATTTTCATGGTCACTGTGTGCGGATAAAACCATTGAAGCTTATGAGCAGGTCGCAAAATATATATGATGAAAGTTCTACACTGTTACAAAACCTACTACCCTGATACTTTTGGCGGCATCGAGCAGGTTATTTATCAGCTCGCAGAAGGTGGTTTTAAATCAGGTATCGAATCTGTTGTTTTTACTCATAGTCCCCAGTTTGAAAACAAAAAAAACAGCCTGGATAATCATCAGATTCATCGGGTCAAAACGCAGTGTGAGTTTGCCTCAACGCCATTCTCTTATTCAGCAATAAAAGAATTCAGGGAACTGGCTCAGCATGCGGATATCATCCATTATCACTTCCCATATCCTTTTATGGACTTTATGCATTTTTCTGCTGGCATTAAAAAGCCCTCGGTGGTGAGTTACCACTCTGATATTGTTAAGCAGAAGGTGCTGTTAAAGCTATATACTCCGTTGATGAACCGCTTTCTTTCAAGTGTTGATAGGATTGTTGCCGCGTCGCCAAACTATGTTGAAAGCAGCCCGGTACTGCAACAGTTCAAAGAGAAAGTTGAAGTTATTCCCTACGGTCTTGATAAACAGTTTTATCAGAATAACGATCCTGCCGTTCTGCAAAAATGGCAGGCAAGATTTCCGGATGGCTTCTTCCTCTTCATCGGAACGTTTCGATATTACAAAGGCCTGCATATTCTAATCGAAGCGGCAAAAAACAGCCGTTACCCCATCGTCGTGGTGGGTGCAGGTCCTATTGAGGCTGAGCTGAAAGCGCAGGCACAGCAGTTAGGCGTGGACAATATCCATTTCCTGGGTGCGCTGGAAGACAGTGAAAAATCTGCCTTGCTTCAGTTATGTACCTGTCTGGTTTTCCCGTCGCATTTACGATCAGAAGCTTTCGGCATCTCTTTACTTGAGGGTGCGCTCTATTCAAAACCGCTGATCTCCAGTGAGATTGGAACCGGAACGACCTTTATCAATATTGATCGCGTTACTGGATTAGTCGTCCCTCCCTCCGATCCTGCAGCATTGAGGAAGGCGATGGATGAAATCTGGCACAACCCCGAACTGGCAATGACTTATGGTGCCGCTGCGCTGGTGCGCTTCGAATCGCTTTTCACGGCAGATAGAATGATTCAAAGCTATACAAAGCTTTATAAATCCTTGTTAAGTGTGTGAATTTCTCTCAGATAATTTCATCCGCGCGACCGCACCATTCATTACCTTTAATCCGCTATCCTGAGTTAACATACTGATCACTTACAAAGTGGTGTTACGGGTAACACCATGCGAGACCACAGACAGGAGTATGTAATGTCCAAGCAACAGATCGGCGTTGTAGGTATGGCAGTGATGGGCCGCAACCTGGCTCTCAACATTGAGAGCCGCGGTTACACTGTTTCAATCTTCAACCGTTCACGCGAAAAGACTGATGAAGTCATCGCTGAGAACCCGGGCAAGAAACTTGCTCCTTTTTACACCGTTGAAGAGTTTGTCGAATCGCTGGAAAAACCTCGTCGTATCCTGCTGATGGTTCAGGCGGGTGAAGCGACCGATAAGACTATCGCCTCTCTGACTCCACACCTGGATAAAGGCGACATTCTGATTGATGGTGGTAACACCTTCTACAAAGATACTATCCGTCGTAACAAAGAGCTGTCTGACCAGGGCTTCAATTTCATCGGTACCGGTGTTTCCGGTGGGGAAGAGGGCGCACTGAAAGGCCCATCTATCATGCCTGGTGGCCAGAAAGAAGCGTATGAGCTGGTTGCGCCAATCCTGGATAAGATTGCAGCACGTGCTGAAGATGGCGAAGCCTGTGTGGCTTACATCGGTCCTAATGGCGCGGGTCACTATGTGAAGATGGTTCACAACGGCATCGAATATGGCGACATGCAGCTGATTGCTGAAGCTTACGCACTGCTGAAAGGTGCGCTGGGTCTTAGCAATGAAGAGCTGGCTGAAACCTTCACCGACTGGAACAACGGCGAGCTGAGCAGCTACCTGATCGACATCACCAAAGATATCTTCACCAAGAAAGATGAAGACGGTAAATATCTGGTTGATGTGATTCTGGATGAAGCCGCGAACAAAGGCACCGGTAAGTGGACCAGCCAGAGCTCGCTGGATCTCGGCGAACCTCTGTCCCTGATCACCGAGTCTGTCTTCGCGCGTTATCTTTCTTCGCTGAAAACCCAGCGTGTCGCGGCGTCTAAAGTCCTGAGCGGACCACAGGCGCAGGCCTTCACCGGCGACAAAGCTGAGTTTATCGAGAAAGTTCGTCGTGCTCTCTACCTGGGTAAAATCGTCTCTTATGCGCAGGGCTTCTCACAGCTGCGTGCGGCATCAGAAGAGAACAACTGGGATCTGCACTACGGCGAAATCGCGAAGATTTTCCGTGCTGGCTGCATCATCCGTGCCCAGTTCCTGCAGAAGATCACTGATGCTTATGAAGCAGACGCGGGTATTGCTAACCTGCTGCTGGCGCCTTACTTCAAAGATATCGCGGATCAGTATCAGCAGGCGCTGCGTGATGTCGTTTCTTACGCCATCCAGAACGGTATCCCGACGCCGACCTTCTCGGCAGCGATTGCTTACTACGACAGCTATCGTTCAGAAGTCCTGCCTGCTAACCTGATTCAGGCGCAGCGTGACTACTTCGGTGCCCATACTTACAAGCGCATTGATAAAGACGGTGTGTTCCACACCGAGTGGTTAGATTAATCACTAAAAAGGGCTTCCCTCGGGAAGCCCTTTTTTATCCCACCAGTAAATCACCGCTGCGAATCTCTTTCTCTCCCGCCAGCCTCACCACCAGCATACCTGCCGTGGCAAACCTCACCCAGTGCCGTGCATAGAGAATACCGCCATGCTCCGCCACCAGCGGGGTGATATGGTCCGTCAGTGGATCGACAATCTCAGCCACTACCTCTCCCGGACGAATCTCTGTGCCCAGCGGTTTACGATGGAGGATTAATCCTGACACCGGCGAGTGAATATATTCACAGCCAGCCAGAGGTGTCGACGGGTTTTTCAGGGCAGGGGAGGAGGCCGCAGAACCTTCACTATGACGCTCTTTGATCACGCCTGCTTCTCCCGGCGCTTCAGCCGCATCGGGTACGGTTAAACCGATGGGGCCGTCATTGATGGCCACCACATCATCCCCGCCTGCGCTCGCCGGGACCAGCTCATCACCGCCAATAACGGGCGCGGCCACTTCCACAGAAATCGAAGGTTCGCTGTAGCCGATATAGCCCCCCTCCTGCAACGCTGAAATAATGGCATCGGCATCCTTCTCTGCCTGCTCAGGTGAGACATCACGCACGCCACGCAGCTCCAGCGTCACCGGCAGCAGCCCGCGTGGCATCGGATACGCTTTGCCAAACCGCTCCGCCAGCGTCAGCCAGGGTTCGCAGCAGGCTTCATCAAAGGGTTCGCCGCCGGAGATTTGCGCGAGCAATTGCACTTCACTGCCCAGCCAGCGTGCCAGCGGCTCAATATCCGGCCACGCATGCGGGGTGGTGTAGAGATGCGGCACAGCTTCCCAGTCGCAGTGCAGGTCAATCATCAGATCGGCCTGGCTGGCCATTCGCATCAGCGTGAAGCGCTGTGCATCGAGTTCGGTCTTAGGGACAGTATCGCGGTAATGGCGATCGATCGCCTCGCGGATCAGGCTTCTGTTCTGCGATTCACTCTGGGTCAGGCTCTCAGCCAGCCCGGCCGCCAGGGTGGTGCCCAGTGAGGGGAAACGGCGATTAAAATCCTGACCGGAGAGGGTATGAAAACGTCCGAGGTGAGTACCGTGCCAGTGCTGGCCCAGTGCCAGAGGATTGGCAACCGGCACCAGCGTAAAGGCGGCTTTGAGTTGCCCGGCGGATTCCAGCGCCTGCAGCCGCTGCTTCAGGAACCACGCCACCGCCATCCCCGGCAGTTCATCGCCGTGTAATGCCGCCTGGATATAGACCTGACGCTCATGCTCCTGAGCAAAGTGAAAGCTGATGATTTCACGCTGGGTGCCTAAAGAGGCGCTTAACAGTGGATGATGTTGTTGATGCATACCGTGTTAATGTCCTTTAATCGGCAAAGGACGACAGCGCGCCGTCCCGAAAAGGTTAGAGTATAGTGCCGGATCGCGGTGAGGACGAAAATGGGGCCCGCGACACTACTGCTGAATAGAGATATCCGTGGCGAAGTAGCGCTTCTGAATCTCATCAAAGGTGCCGTTCTTTTTGATGTCGGCAAAGGCGTTATCCAGCGCGGTTTTCAGCTCAGTATCGCCTTTACGCAGGCCAATCGCCGTGCCGGGGCCGATGATCGGATCCTGAATAATCGGACCGGCCAGCTCAAACGCTTTGCCCTGTGGCTGTTTGAGGAACCCGATAGCCGCCTGTGCCGCATCGGTAAAGACCGCGTCCAGCCTGCCTGAAACCAGATCGCTTTCTACCTGTGCCTGATCGCCATAAGGCACCACGGTCACACCATGAGGCTGCCATTTCGCCAGGGCATAGCGCTCCTGAACCGTTCCCTGTTGCACGCCAACCGTTTTCCCTTTCAGAGACTCGATGGTGGGCAGTACGCCTGCGCCTTTACGGGCAATCAGTTGAGTATGGGTGTCGTAGAGCGGGACGGTGAAGTCAATCTGCTTCAGGCGCTCTTCCGTAATGCCCATATCTGACAGGATGGCATCAAACTTACGTGCTTTCAGCGCGGGGATCATGCCGTCAAACTGGCTTTCGACCCAGACGCATTTCGCCTGCATCTGTTTACAGAGTGCGTTGCCCAGATCAATGTCAAAGCCGACCAGCTTGCCCTGGGGCGTTTTCGATTCAAATGGCGGATAGGTCGGGTCGACCGCGAAACGCACCTGTTCAATTTTTGCCTGCGCGCCAAATGCACAGCCTGCCAGAAGGGTGACAGCCAGCGTCTGACGCAGGCGTTGCGTGAAAATGTTCATGATTTTTCTCTTATTTTGTCGTGATGAAGGTTCATGAAGAGTAACGCCGGGCAGACGGGATAGCAATTAGCGGATAATGTTCACCACGCGAGCGCCGCTCAGCGCCCGGTAATCGTCGGTATTGAGGATCACCGATCGCGCCAGCAGGCCGGCGTTGAAGGCGATCTCCGGGTAACGTTCAAACAGGCTGGGATCCGCAATCAGCAGCAGGTCGGGATGAAAGCTGAATGGCGGGATAGCACCAAACACACAGCCGGTCAGTTGGTCGGTTTCTGCCGGACTGGCCAGTGACGCGCGTCGTCCGCCCACCGCGTCGGCAACCTTATTCAGATCGGCCTGCCGATCGGCCGGTAACACCGCCAGCACATGCTGTTTAACGCCGTTGCCTTTGACATGACAGACCAGCGCCTTCGCGCCCTGACCGATCTCGGTACCGCGTATTGCTGCGACGGCCTCGCACTTACCGGTCGGCTCATGCTCCATCAGGCGGTAGCGTGCCTGATGCTGCTCCAGCAGGGCGATTAACTTTTCATGGGTGGTCATGGTCTTCTCCCGGGAAGATGGGCGGTGATCACGAAGGGGGAGCGGTGCAGGATGTGAGAAGAATGCTGCTCAGAATCCGCGTAAAAACGGCATTCTGAGCAGGTTATTGCACACTTACTGATGGCGGGCGCGCAGGTTATTGATCACCGTGCTGAAGTCGAGATCCTGATCCTGCAACAGCACCATCAGATGATAAACCAGGTCTGAGGCTTCATTGGTGAGCTCATGCCGGTCATTGACGGTTGCCGCCAGCGCGGTTTCCACCCCTTCTTCACCCACTTTCTGCGCGATACGCTTGGTGCCGCTGGCGTAGAGGCGGGCGGTGTAGGAGCTCTCCGGATCGGCTGTTTTGCGCGATGCGAGCAGCTGCTCCAGCTGATAAAGGAAGGTCCACTCCGGTGCCGCGGGGGAGAAGCAGCTGCTGGTGCCCAGATGGCAGGTCGGGCCAATCGGATTGGCCAGGATCAGCAGCGTGTCGTTGTCGCAATCTGGCGTAATGCTCACTACCTGCAGAAAGTTGCCGGAGGTTTCACCTTTAGTCCACAAACGGTTTTTGGTGCGGGAGAAAAAGGTGACGTTGCCTTCAGCCAGCGTTTTTTCCAGTGCCGCCGGATTCATATAGCCATGCATCAGGACTTCGCCTGAGACATTGTGCTGCACGATGACCGGCATCATGCCTTCTGTTTTGTCCCAGTCGAGCTGAGCCTGTTGTTGTTCGGTTAGCACGCGCGAATCTCCACTCCGTTGTCGATCAGGAAGCTCTTCAGCTCACCGATATTAATAATCTGCTTATGGAATACCGAGGCGGCCAGCGCCCCATCAACATTGGCTTCGGTAAAGGCTTCCAGGAAGTGCTGCATCGTACCTGCGCCGCCAGAGGCGATCAGCGGCACCTTGCAGACATCCCGCATTTTCTTCAGCTGCACCAAATCATAGCCATTACGCACGCCATCCTGATTCATCATGTTCAGCACGATTTCACCCGCGCCCAGCTTCTGCACTTCCTGCACCCACTCCAGCGTTTCCCACTGGGTCACGCGGGTGCGCGCTTCGTCACCGGTGTACTGATTAACCTGATATTTGCCGCTGCTCTCATCGAACCAGGTGTCGATCCCGACCACAATACACTGCACGCCGAAACGATCCGCGAGGCGGGTGATCAGCGTCGGGTCAGCCAGCGCCGGTGAGTTGATCGAAATCTTATCCGCACCAAATTCCAGGATACGCGCCGCGTCTTCCGGGGTTTTGATACCGCCCGCCACGCAGAACGGAATATCGATGACTTCCGCTACCCGCGACACCCAGCTCTTGTCTACGACCCGGCCATCGGAGGAGGCGGTGATGTCATAGAACACCAGTTCGTCGGCCCCTTCGGCAGCATAGCGCTGGGCCAGCGGCACGATGTCACCGATGATCTCGTGGTTACGAAACTGTACGCCTTTGACCACCTGGCCGTCACGCACATCGAGGCAGGGAATTATCCGTTTTGCCAGCATGAGATCGCCTCCGAAACAGTGAATTTATCTTCCAGCAGCGCACGACCGACAATGACGCCCTGAACACCGCTGCCGCGCAGGGCGGCGATATCATTAAGTTTGCCAATGCCGCCAGAGGACTGGAAGGCGACGGACGGGAAGCGTGCGGTCACTTCCTGATAGAGGGCGACGTTGGAGCCACTGAGGGTGCCGTCACGGGAGATATCCGTGCAGAGCACGTGCTTCAGGCCCACCTGTTGAAAATCGGTAATCACCTCTTCCAGCGTCACGCCGGCCGCTTCCTGCCAGCCGCTGATGGCCACTTCTTTACGGTTACTGGCGTCGATACGCACATCCAGCGCCAGCACGATCGCCTCAGCGCCAAACTCGGCAAACCACCGTTTGACCTCTTCCGGCTGTTTGATGGCGGTGGAACCCACCACCACACGACTGGCACCGGCTTCCAGCAGGGCGTGCACATCGTCTCGGCTGCGGATGCCTCCACCGACCTGCACCGTCACATCCACCCCTTCCAGCAGGGTTTTCAGCAGGGGGATCTGACGCTTCGCCGGATCTTTCGCGCCGGTCAAATCCACCAGATGCAGAACGGTTGCGCCCTGACGAACGTAATCCTGCAGACGCGGCAGCGGGTCACTGCCGTAATCGCGCTGCTGCCCATAATCGCCCTGATGCAGACGAACGACTTTACCGTCGATTAAATCTAACGCGGGGATAATCATTACATCTCCAGGAAATTTTTCAGCAACTGTGCGCCCGCTTTGCCCGAACGCTCCGGGTGGAACTGGACGCCGAAGAAGTTATCCTTCTGCACCGCTGCGGTGAAGGCTTCGCCGTAGTGACACTGTGCGATGGTGCTGGCGTTGACCGGCATGGCGTAGCTGTGAACAAAGTAGAAATAGCTGCCATCGTCGATGCCGCGGAACAGGTGATTGCCCGCCTGCGCGGTAATCTGGTTCCAGCCCATGTGCGGCAGCGGCAGACCCTGCGTGTCCATTAACGAAACCGGTTCATCAATAATGCCCAGCGTCGGCACGCCGCCGTTTTCATCGCTGCCGCGTCCCAGCAGCTGCATCCCCAGACAGATCCCCAGCACGGGCTGAGTACAGGCTTTCACCAGATCGATCAGGTCACGCTCTTCCAGCTGCGTCATCGCCGCCTTCGCGGTGCCAACGCCCGGCAGAAACAGTTTGTCAGCGCGCAGGACCACATCAGGATCGCGGCTGACTTCCGGGCGGTAGCCCAGACGTTCAATCGCCCATTTCACTGATGAGAGGTTGGCGCACCCGGTATCCATGATCACCACGTTCATCACAGCACTCCTTTCGAGCTCGGCAGGGTATTACCCTCTACGCGAATCGCCTGGCGCAGCGTACGACCAAAGGCTTTGAAAAGGCTCTCGACACGGTGATGGTCGTTCTTGCCTTTGGTTTTGAGATGCAGGGTGCTCATCATGGCGTAAGAGAGCGAGCTGAAGAAGTGCTCGACCATCTCGGTGCTGAGGTCACCCACACGCTGGTAGTTGAACTCGGCTTTGAACTCGATGTGCGGACGGCCGGAGATATCGAGCGCACAGCGCGCCAGGCATTCGTCCATCGGCAGCACGAAGCCAAAACGGCCAATACCGCGTTTGTCGCCCAGTGCTTTAAGCAGCGCTTCCCCCAAGGCCAGACCGGTATCTTCCACCGTGTGATGATCGTCAATGTAGAGATCGCCTTTCACTTCAATGTGCATGCGGAAACCGCCGTGCACCGCAATCTGATCCAGCATGTGGTCGAAGAAGCCCACGCCGGTATTGATCTTACTGCCGCCTTCGCGGTCCAGCCACAGTTCAACCCGAACCTGCGTCTCTTTGGTGTTGCGCTGCACCAGCGCATGGCGATCGCGCTGGGTCAGACGCTGCTGGATGGTCTGCCAGCTCTGGCCATCTGCGCCGTAGCGGATAGCCTGAATGCCCATGTTCTCCGCCAGCTGAACGTCGGTCAGGCGATCGCCGATGACGTAGCTGTTGGCGGTATCGAGCGCGCCTTCTGCCAGCCAGGCTTCCACCATTCTGGTTTTCGGCTTGCGGCAGTCGCAGTGCTCGTCCGGCATATGCGGGCAGATCAGCACATCATCAAACGCGATACCCTGTGAGGTCAGCACCTGCATCATCAGATTGTGCGGACCATCGAAGTCCGCCTGCGGGAAACTGGCGGTGCCCAGACCATCCTGATTGGTGATCATCACCAGCCGATAACCGGCGGCCTGCAGCGCCAGCAGCGCCGGAATAACGTCTGGCTCAAATGCCAGCTTATCCAGCCGGTCAACCTGATAATCTTCAGGCGGCTCAGAGATGAGGGTGCCATCGCGGTCAATAAAAAGGGTCTTCTGGCTCATGCTTGCTCCACAGAAAAGGCTTGCAGCGCGGCGATCACTCGTTCGCACTCTTCACGCGTGCCGATGGAGATGCGCAGGCATCCCGACAGGCCTGGGTTTTTGTTTTGATCACGCAGGATAATGCCCTGATCCCATAAGGTTTTGAAGACCCTGGGCGAATCGGTAAAGCGCGCCAGCACATAGTTGGTTTCACTGGGGAAAACCTGCTCCACGCAGCTGAGCTGAGCCAGTGCATCCAGCAGCCAGCCGCGACTGGCATTCAGCTGCGCCACATGCTCACGCATCAGGGCGATACCCTGCTCACTGAGTGCCTGACCCGCAACGTCGGCCACGGGCGTCGCCAGCGGGTAGGGGGCAATGACCTTCATCAGCAGGTCGATCACCGGCTTATTCGCCAGCGCAAAGCCACAACGCAGGCCTGCCAGCGCAAAGGCTTTCGAGAGCGTACGCAGGATCACCAGATGCGGATAATCCTTAAGCCATCCGGTCAGGGTCGCCTGCGGGCAGAACTCAATATAGGCCTCATCGGCCACGACCAGCGCTTTTCCGGCGGTCATTGCCAGCAGCTGACGGATATCTTCCTGATTGATCAGGTTACCGGTCGGGTTGTTGGGGCTGCAGAGATAAACGACTTTAACGCCTTCCAGCTGCTCTGCAATCGCAGGCAGGTTCAGCTGCCAGCCGTCCAGCGCGGGAGCGGTGCGGTATTCGATGCCGATGGTTTCGGCGCTGACACTGTACATGCCATAGGTCGGTGGACAGAACAGAATCGCATCCTGACCCGGCTCACAGAAGGCGCGCATGATCAGTTCAATGGCTTCATCCGCGCCGCGGCTCACCAGCACCTGCTCGGGGGTTAAGCCTGCGTAGGCGGCGTAGCGCTCAATCACGATTTTCGGCTGACACTCGGGATAGCGGTTCAGCGTCTGCTGCGACAGCTCAAACGGCACCGGCAGCGGAAACTCGTTGGCGTTAAGCCAGACATCGCCGTTACCACCCAGACGACGCGCCGACATATAGGGGGTCAGCGCGCGCACATTGGCGCGCGCCAGCAGCTCAATATCCTGACTCATGCTTGCTCCTTCAGTGCGGCAACGCGCAGGGTGACGGCATTCCTGTGGGCATCCAGCTGCTCAGCGGCGGCCAGGGTTTCAATCGTCGCGGCCAGGTTCAGGAAACCCTGCGGCGTCAGCTCCTGCACCGTCATGCGTTTCTGAAAATCGGCCAGTCCCAGGCTGGAACAGGTCGCGGTGTAACCATAAGTTGGCAGGACGTGGTTAGTGCCTGACGCGTAATCCCCTGCCGACTCCGGCGACCAGTCGCCCAGGAAGACGGAACCGGCGCTGGTGATAGTGTCCACCAGTTCGCGCGGCTGACGGGTCTGCAGAATCAGGTGCTCCGGGCCGTAGAGGTTAGAAATCGCCACGCACTCTTCAAGGTCACGCGCCACGATCAGGCGACTGCTCTCCAGCGCCTGACGGGCGGTGGCTGCACGCGGAAGCTGTGCCAGCTGCTGTTCAACCGCGTCCGCAACTGCCTCAGCCAGCTTCAGGGAAGGCGTCAGCAGAATCACCTGTGAGTCGGGGCCGTGCTCCGCCTGTGAAAGCAGATCAGAGGCGACAAACGCGGGCGTCGCCCCCTCATCGGCGATCACCAGCACTTCAGAGGGGCCTGCCGGCATATCGATTGCCGCGCCATCCAGGCGCTGACTCACCTGACGTTTTGCCTCGGTGACCCACGCGTTGCCCGGACCAAAAATTTTGTCCACGCGCGGCACCGTTTCCGTGCCGAAAGCCATGGCGGCAATAGCCTGCGCGCCACCCACCTGAAAGACCTCTTCAACACCACACAGCTGCGCGGCATAAAGGATCTCATCGGCAATCGGCGGAGGTGAACAGAGCACCACGCGCCCGCATCCGGCGATGCGTGCCGGGGTTGCCAGCATCAGCACGGTTGAGAAGAGCGGGGCGGAACCGCCGGGGATATAGAGCCCGACCGATTTCACCGGACGGGTAATCTGCTGGCAGCGCACGCCGGGCTGTGTTTCCACATCCACGGGCGGCAGGATCTGGGCATTGTGGAAGGTTTCGATATTCTTCACCGCCACAGCCATCGCCTGCTTCAGCGCGTCACTCAGACGGGCGCTGGCTTCTGCGATTTGCTGTGGAGTCACGCGCAGATGGTCAACCTGCGCCTTGTCGAACCGGGCGCTGAACTTGCGCAGCGCCTCATCACCACCGGACTTCACCTGCTCCAGGACGTCGCGCACCGTCTGTGTGACGTTGTCAGAGGCGGCAATCGCAGGACGTAACAGCAGCGCCTGCTGCTGTTCCGGGGTGCACTGCTGCCATTCAATTGGGGTAGAAAAGGCCATGGCTTACTCCATCATCTTCTCAATTGGCAGCACCAGAATCGAACTGGCACCCAGTGACTTCAGTTTTTCCATCGTTTCCCAGAACAGGGTTTCGCTGCTGACCATGTGCATCGCCACGCGGCTGACATCACCCGCCAGCGGCAGAACGGTCGGGCGCTCTGCACCAGGCAGCAGGCTGATCACCTCTTCCAGGCGCTCACTCGGCGCGTGCAGCATGATGTACTTCGATTCGCGCGCTTTGATCACGCCCTGAATACGGGTCATCATCTTATCGATCAGCTCCTGCTTGGCGGCAGGCATCTCGCCGTCGCGCTGAATCAGGACGGCTTTTGAACGATAGATCACTTCCACTTCACGCAGGCCATTGGCCTCCAGCGTGGCCCCGGTGGAGACCAGGTCGCAGATGGCGTCAGCCAGACCGGCGCGGGTCGCAACTTCAACGGAACCGTTCAGCATACAGGTTTTGAAACTGACGCCTTTTTTGTCGAGGTACTGTTTTAACAGGTGCGGATAGGAGGTGGCGATACGGGCGTTGTCGAGGCACTGCGGACCGGTGTACTCGTCATCGGTTCCCATCGCCAGCGACAGGCGGCAGCCGCCGAAGTCGAGGCGGCGCAGGGTGAAATAGCGCGGGTCTTCACCCTGCGCCCGGCGTGAGAGTAACTCCTCTTCCAGCACGTTCTCACCGATGATGCCTAAATCGACCACGCCATCCATGACCAGGCCAGGAATATCGTCATCGCGCACGCGCAGGATGTCGATGGGCATGTTCTCCGCAAACGCAATCAGGCGCTGTTGCTGAAGGTTGATTTTAACGCCGCAGCGCGCCAGCAGTTCGCGTGAATCATCACTTAAACGGCCAGATTTCTGCATAGCTATGCGTAAACGGGTGTTATCTAACATGGTTCCTGTCCTCTTAATCCTGTCCTGAATGTGTGGTTACGTCAGCCCATAAAAAAACCCCCGGAAGACGATCTTCCGGGGGTTCTCTTGCGTTCGCACCACTGGAAGATCTTGAAAGTCTTCCAGCACCAATCGCCTGAAAGACTAGTCAGGATGATGGTGGTGGTGATGGTTAAACTGAACGCGTGTCATAATAATCTCGTCGATGAATGAGTATTCATTTGTGGGGTTTAACCTAGCGAAGATGCGTGCCGTTGGCAACACTTTTTTATAGACCCGGTTCGGAAAGCACTGAAACAGGTTGTCCTGGTTTGCAATCCGGGGGCAAACTACGGTGAAGTCAGGGTGGATGTTTTACGTCAGGAGTCAATATGAAGAAGGTCGCGATTGTGGGACTGGGCTGGTTGGGCATGCCGCTGGCCACGGCGTTAACGGCGCGGGGCTGGCAGGTGACAGGCAGTAAAACTACGCCGGACGGTGTTGAGGCGGCCCGCCGCTGCGGCATTGAGGCCTTTCAGCTGGAGCTGACGCCTGAGCTGGTGTGTGATGCCGCCGATATCGAACCGCTGTTCAATGTTGATGCGCTGATCGTGACGCTGCCCGCCAGCCGCACCGCAGAAGGGGGCGAGGCCTATCTGCAGGCGGTGCAGAATGTGGTCGACACCGCGCTGGTTTACAGGGTGCCACGCATTATCTTTACCAGCTCCACCTCTGTGTATGGCAGCAGCTCCGGGCCTAAGCGGGAAAACAGCCCGCTGACCGCCGAAACTGTCGCCGGAAAGACGCTGGTGAAACTGGAAAACTGGCTGCACGATCTGCCTGGCACCAGCGTCGATGTTGTGCGTCTGGCGGGGCTGGTCGGGCCCAAACGCCATCCGGGACGCTTCCTGGCGGGTAAACAGGATGTGGCAAATGGTTCGCAGGGCGTCAATCTGGTGCACCTCGATGATGTGGTTGAGGCGATTACGCTGCTGCTGCAGTCGCCGAAAGGAGGCCGGACCTATAACCTCTGTGCGCCTAAGCACCCCTCACGCGACACCTTTTACCCGGCGGTGACGCGCCAGCTTGGGCTGCAGCCGCCTCAGTTCGCGCCAGAGGCAGTGAAAGAGAGCGGTAAGCTGATTGACGGGTCGCGTATCTGCAGCGAGCTGGGGTTTGAATATCGCTATGACGATCCGGTGAAGATGCCGCTGGAGTAAGGCGCTGAACACCGTTTTGCGGGAGCCGGCTGCTCCCGCTGCATCTTCTCCTGTTCTGACTGTGTGTTAGTTACAACATACTGTTGGCGGGATTCTGGGGGGAAACCGTGCCCGTCTGAAATCCGGTAATTCAGTCGGGCAGGCAGCGGTGATCGTCACTTACCTCACACTCCCAGTCTGTCCCGCAGCGCATACCACACCGCGCCCATCGCCGTCAGCGGCACCTTAAAGCGTCTGCCGCCGGGGAAGGGCAGATGCGGCAGGCGAGCAAAGGCGTCAAAACGCTCAGCATCGCCGCGTAAAACTTCACTGATCAGCTTGCCGGACAGATGGGTACAGGTCACGCCATGACCGCTGTCACCCTGCATGAAATAGACATTGTTCTCCAGCCGGCCAAACTGCGGCATGCGCGACAGCGTCAGCAGGAAATTGCCGCTCCAGCTAAAGTCCAGCCTGACGTTCTGCAACTGAGGGAAGGTGCGGCGCAGTTTGGGACGGATCAACGCTTCAATGTCTGCCGGTTCCCGTGCCCCATAGACCACGCCGCCGCCATAGAGCAGCCGGTTATCCGCGGTCAGACGAAAATAATCCAGCAGGTAGTTACAATCTTCCACGCAGTAGTTGTTAGGCAGCAGCGACAAGGCCTGATCGGGTGAAAGCGGCTCGGTAACCACAATCTGTGAACCACACGGCATGCTTTTCCTGCTCAGTCGCGGCTCAAGCTGCGGCGAGAGATAGGCGTTACCGGCGAAGATGACAAAGGTGGCGCTGACCTCACCGTGGGCGGTTTTTACCCGATTTGGTGAGCCATAAACCACCTTCAGGGCCGCAGACTGTTCGTAGATGCGTCCGCCATGTCGCCGTATCGCTTCCGCTTCGCCCAGCGCCAGGTTCAGGGGGTGCAGATGGCCGCCACGCCGGTCCAGCAGCCCGCCGACATAACGTTCGGTCGCCACTTCACGGCGGATCCCCCGTTCATCAAGCAGCTCCAGATCGTGATTGCCATACTGCTGCCACAGGGTTTTCTGTTTCTGCAGATGTGCCATCTGGCGAGCATTCAGGGCGGCAAAGATGCCGCCAGGCCGGTAATCGCAGTCAATCGCGTAACGATCAATGCGATCGCGGATGATCGCTGCGCCTTCAAACATCATGCTGCCCAGCATGCGGGCGCTCTCTTTGCCGTAGCGCTGCTCAATCACATCCACGTCGCGGCTGTAGGAGTTGACCACCTGGCCGCCGTTACGTCCGCTGGCACCAAAGCCAATGCGTGCGGCTTCCAGCACGACCACGTCATAGCCAACTTCGGTCAGATGCAGCGCCGCAGAGAGGCCGGTAAAGCCGCCGCCAATAATGCAGACGTCACACTGGATGCTCTCCTGCAACGTCGGCCAGGGTTCATGGGCATTGGCGGTTGCCGCGTAATAACTCTCCACATAATTCATAACAACCTCCTGAATGCGCCTAAAAGTTAGCGGGCGTGTGGGCACTGACGATGCGACAGGGGATATCGGCACTGTTGGTGAAGCTGTGCGGTAAGCCGGTATCAATCACATAACTCTCTCCGGCGGAGAGATGAAAGCGCTGCCCGTTGATCATCAGGATAATTTCACCCTCCAGCAGCGTACCGGTCTCTTCACCAGGATGACGCAGCTTCTCACCGGTACTGGCACCGGGCTGGTAAGTTTCCAGCAGCATCCCCAGCGAACGCTGGGCTTTTCCGTTGTCGATCAGTTTCAGCGAGACCCCCTGACTGCCAATCTCCAGCAGTTCGCCGGGCCGGACGATAATTTTCGGCTCTGCATCCGGCCTGGGCTCGGAGAAAAACTCCGACAGGGAGAGGCCATAGACCTTCAGCAGTTTCTGCAGGGTGCTGACCGCCGGGCTGACCTTATCCTGTTCGATGGTGCTGATTGCGCTGTGGGTCAATCCGGCCAGCTCAGCCACGCGGCGCTGCGACAGCCCCAGCGCCTGCCGGATCTCCGCCAGCCGCCGTCCCGGTGCCAGCGTGGCATCACTCATCGTCTTTTCCCCTGTGATAACGAATAGCAGCCTGAATAAATCCGCTGAACAGCGCCTGCGAGCCCGGCGTCGTTTCCGGCTGCCATTCGGGATGCCACTGCACCGCCAGGGCGAAAGGGTGATGACGCAGGCTCACGGCTTCGACCAGACCATCGGCTGCGCGTGCTTCGATGCGCAGCTGCGGTCCCGGCTCGCGGATGCCCTGATGATGCAGAGAATTGACCTCCAGGGTGCTGTCGGCAAACAGCGTCGCCAGTACGCCGTCCGGTTCGACGGTCACCTGATGCACCGGCGCATACTGCTCAGCCAGGGGGCGCGTCTCATCTTCATGATGACGCTGAACGTCAGGCCGGGCGCTGAGATCCCGCCACAGGCTGCCGCCATTCGCCACCACCAGCTCCTGCAGTCCCCGGCAGATGCCAAACATCGGCATTTTGTGGCTGGTGGCCCAGGTGATCAGCTGAAAGGCGAGGCGGTCACGACCCGGATCGGTGTGCGGCTCCTCACCGGCCTCGCCATAGTGCCAGGGTTCGATATTGCTGGGACTGCCGGTCAGCAGCAGACCATCCAGCACAGCCATAGCGTTTTCTAATAGATGAGGGGCGTTAATCAGACTGTGGGGCAGGGCGAGCGGTACGCCTCCTGCCTGAACGAGTGCATCGCAATATTTGTTATGCACCGTCTGAGTCGGATGACCGCCGGTATCCTTCTGGCACATCACTACGCCAATCAACGGCTTGTCAAAAATAATGCCCATCTCACGTCCTCGCTTCGCTGTTCGAAATATCTACCGAAAGGGCACGTCTGGCGGTTAAGTGTTCAATATTTTTTCAATCTAGCAATCTGCTGTTTGTTCTTCAAACAGATTTGTTACATTTGCACACTTTTTATGTTGGCGCTATGTTAGTGGTGTGGCCGTTATTTTGAGCATTACGCAAACCTTATAGGGGCGGGTGAGATCATGACTAACCTGGTAGAAGTGGAAGACTTCACGCTTCACAGTGAAGAGAAACGAACCAGCGCGTTCCAGCTTGAGGTGAAAACCTGGCTGGAGCGCCATCCTGAAACGCAGTATGTCGACATCCTGTTAAATGATTTAAATGGTGTGTTTCGCGGCAAGCGCATTCCGGTCTCCGCGCTGCCCAAGCTGGAAAAAGGGTGTTATTTCCCCGCCTCGGTATTCGCCATGGATATCCTCGGCAATACGGTGGAAGAAGCGGGACTTGGCCAGTCACTGGGCGAACCCGACAATCTCTGCCTGCCGGTCAGCGGCACCTTAGTTCCCTCCGCTTCCGATCCTCAACACATTGCGCAGCTGCTGTTAACCATGTGCAACCAAGATGGCACTCCCTTTGACGTTGAACCCCGAAATGTCCTCAACCGGCTGTGGCAACAGCTGCGAAACCGAGGCCTTTTTCCGGTGGTAGCGGTAGAGCTGGAGTTCTATCTGGTTGACAAAAAGCGCGATGCTGAAGGGTTTATCCAGCCGCCCTGTGCGCCGGGCAGTGATGAACGCAACATGCAGAGCCAGGTTTATTCGGTCGATAATCTCGACCACTTTGCGGATGTGCTGCGTGATATTGACGATCTGGCGCGTCAGCAGGGGATACCGGCCGATGGCGCACTGGCGGAAGCCTCGCCCGGACAGTTTGAAATCAACCTGCATCATACCCGCGACGTGCTGCGCGCCTGCGACCATGCGGTGCAGCTTAAGCGGCTGATCCGGCAGGTGGCGGAGAACCACGGTATGACCGCCACCTTTATGGCTAAGCCCTATGAGGAGTATGCGGGCAGCGGGATGCATGTGCACATCAGCATGCTGGATGCCGCCGATCATAACGCCTTCGCCTGTGACGACGGCAGTGATTCGCCGCTGATGAAGCGGGCGCTGGCTGGCATGATCGACCTGATGCCGGCGTCGATGGCACTGCTGGCGCCCAACGTGAATGCCTATCGCCGCTTTGTGCCGGATGCGTATGTGCCGTTACAGGCCTCATGGGGCCATAACAATCGCACCGTCGCGCTGCGTGTGCCGTGTGGGGATATCGACAACCATCGCATTGAGTATCGGGTGGCCGGGGCGGATGCCAACCCCTATCTGGTGGTTTCTGCTATTCTTGCCGGTATGCTGCACGGACTGGATACGCAACTGCCGCTGCCGCAGCCGGTGACCGGCAATGGGCATCATGCGGAAGGCCTGGCCCTGCCGATCCGGCAGAGCGATGCCCTGTATGAATTTGACAGCAGCTATCCGTTGCAGAAGTTACTCGGCGAACGCTTTGCCAGCGTCTGGCACAGCTGCAAACACCATGAGCTGATGCAGTTTGAACGGCTGATCACCGCCACGGAAATTGACTGGATGCTGAAAAATGCCTGACCGGGGCGTTAATCGCTAATCTGAATTGCTTTTTTTGCTTATGATGCCCCGACGGCTTGAATTTCTGCCCGTGGTTGGGCAGAATACGCGGCCTGCAAAATCAGACGATAACCGACGCTTTAAGCGCCGGTTATTTTTTTTGCATTCAGTTTTAACAGAGCATTTTTGCTGACTTAACCGAGGCCGGGCACGCACCCGGATAGATAAACACTGAAAACACGCACACGCGTGAGATTGAGGATTACAAAGATGGGGATGTTTACCACACTGCCAGTCAATGCTGGCACGCGTTTTCGTGATGATTACGGCGCCGCGTTAACCGCTAACCCTACTCCCTGTCGCTTAATGCGCAGTTGCCCTGTGACCCAGCCCAGCCAGGTTGTCGCACATGGGGGACTGAAGCATGTCGCTTAATACCTCCGCCGCACCGCAGCGTGCGCAACTCAAAAAAACGCTAACGTTACTTCCGGTCGTCATGATGGGCTTAGCCTACATGCAGCCTATGACCCTGTTCGATACCTTTGGTATTGTTTCTGGTCTGACCGATGGTCACGTTGCCACTGCTTATGCTTTCGCGCTGATTGCGATTCTGTTCACTGCCGTAAGCTACGGTAAGCTGGTACGCCGCTTCCCCTCTGCGGGCTCCGCTTATACCTACGCTCAGAAGGCAATCAGTCCGCACGTCGGCTTTATGGTTGGCTGGTCATCCCTGCTGGACTACCTGTTCATGCCGATGATCAACATCCTGCTGGCAAAAAACTACTTTGAGTCGCTGGTGCCCGGCATCCCGTCGTGGATTTTTGTGGTACTGCTGGTCGGTTTCATGACGCTCTCTAACCTCAAGGGCATCAAAACTGTCGCCAACTTCAACAGCGTCATTGTGGTGCTGCAGGTTGTTGTTATGCTCGGTATCACCGGTATGGTGATCTACGGTGTGGCAAGCGGCGTGGGTTCAGGCACTCTGGTGAGCAGCAGACCGTTCTGGTCTGAGAATGCGCACGTGGTGCCGATGATCACCGGTGCGACGATCCTCTGCTTCTCATTCCTCGGCTTTGACGGTATCAGTTCGCTGTCGGAAGAGACCAAAGATGCAGAACGCACCATCCCGCGCGCGATTTTCCTGACGGCGCTGATCGGTGGTGTGATCTTTATCGCGGCATCCTATTTCCTGCAGCTCTACTTCCCGGACATCAGCCGTTTCCAGGACCCGGACTCGTCACAGCCTGAAATCATGCTGTTCGTCGCCGGTAAAGCGCTGCAGGTCGGCATCCTGATCTTCTCGGTGGTCACGGTGCTGGCATCCGGTATGGCGGCGCATGCGGGCGTTTCGCGCCTGATGTATGTCATGGGTCGTGATGGCGTGTTCCCGGAGCGTTTCTTCGGTTACATCCATCCAAAATGGCGTACCCCGTCGCTCAACGTGCTGCTGGTGGGCGCGATTGCGCTGATGGCGATTAACTTCGACCTGGTCACGGCGACGGCGCTGATCAACTTCGGTGCGCTGGTGGCGTTTACCTTTGTGAACCTGTCGGTGATCGCGCAGTTCTGGATCCGTGAGAAGCGTAACCGCACGCTGAAAGATCACGTTCAGTATCTGCTGCTGCCGCTGCTCGGCGCGCTGACGGTCGGTGCGCTGTGGGTGAACCTGGAAGAGAGTTCTATGGTGCTGGGCCTGATCTGGGCCGCCATCGGGATTATCTACCTGGCCTTCGTGACCCGCAGCTTCCGTAATCCGGTGCCGCAGTTCAGCGAAGAGATTTAATCGCGACGACGTTGCCGCCTTTCCGGCTCTTCCGGGAAGGCGGCAATAACCTAGCCTGCCAGTACCAGTTCCCAGCTCCCCGCATTTAACTGTTCCAGCGCCGCTTCACTCAACTTTTTGTCGGTAATGATCTGATCAAACCTCTCCAGCGGTAACGCCAGAAACGTCGCTATCCGGCTGTACTTCGAACTGTCACTGAGCAGCACGCGCTTACTGCTCACCTCGCTGACCGCCTGCTTCACGGTGACCTTATCTTCATCGGGCGTAAACAGGCCTCGCGGCCCCCAGCAGGAGGCGGAGATAAACGCGATATCAATCGCCAGATGACGCAGGCTTCTTGCTGCCGATTCGCCGACGCAGGAGCGGTTTTCCCGGCAGACCGTTCCGCCGGTGTGGATCACTCTGCACTGACTGCCCTCCATCAACAGATTCGCGACCATAAAATCGTTAGTCACCACCAGTAAATCATCACGATCCACTACCTCTCTCGCCAGGGCCAGCATGGTGGTGCCGGCATCCAGATAGATGCAGCTATTGCGGGGAATATGCCGGGCGGCGGCGCGGCCAATCGCATATTTCTCATCGTTAAAGAGGGTACTTTTGGTGAGATGTGAAGGCTCAGCTGCCAGCCGATCGGCAGTGCGTACGCCGCCGGAGACTGACAGCACCGCACCCTGTTCCTCCAGTTTCTGCACATCACGACGTATCGTCATGTGTGAGACCCCCAGCCGCTCCGTCAGCTCAGCGATGCTCACCACACCACGATCGGCCACCAAGGCAAGGATCTGTTGATGACGTTCAACCGGAATCATACCTGCTCCTGCTATTTACCATTTTTTCACATTGTAGAGTATTTCATGGTTTATCAGAACAGATAATCACAGGGTCAGGGCTGAGCGTATGTTCAGATTCTTAGACAGAACAGGGAAGCCCGACCGTGTTAAAAATTGTTCTCTGACGAGGCTGTGATGTTTTTTGTGAGATGTGACACATTTTCAGCCGCCGGATACTGGCACGATTAACAGTAACAAACAAATAATCACTTAATTTAACAGGGGGCGTAACGTGCCAGCGAAGAACATCTGTGTTATCGGGTTAGGATCCATGGGCATGGGGGCTGCACAATCCTGCCTGCGCGCCGGTCTCAACACCTGGGGCGTCGATTTAAATCCGGTCGCGCTTGAAACGTTGCGCCGGGCAGGTGCGCGCGATGCGCAGCCCTCGGCATCTGCCTTTGCTGACCAGCTCGATGCTGTTTTGCTGCTGGTGGTCAATGCGCAGCAGGTGAATGCGGTTCTGTTTGGTGAAAATGGCCTGGCGGCAAAGCTGCGTCCGGGGACCGTGGTGATGGTCTCATCCACGCTGTCAGCCAGCGACGCGCAGCAGATTGAGCAGCAGCTGGCGCAATATCAGCTGCTGATGCTCGATGCACCGGTCTCCGGCGGGGCTGCCAAAGCCGCCAGCGGTGAGATGACGGTCATGGCGTCCGGCAGTGAGGCGGCGTTTAGCCAGCTGCAGCCGGTACTGGATGCGGTCGCGGCCAAAGTCTATCGCGTGGGCAGTGAGATTGGGGCGGGCTCCACCGTCAAAATCATCCATCAGCTGCTGGCGGGCGTTCACATCGCAGTGGGAGCAGAAGCGATGGCGCTGGCGGCGCGAGCCGGTATTCCGCTGGAAACCATGTATGAAGTGGTCACCCATGCTGCGGGAAATTCATGGATGTTCGAGAACCGTATGAAGCATGTGGTAGACGGTGACTACAGCCCGAAATCGGCTGTCGATATCTTTGTGAAAGATCTTAACCTGGTGGCTGACACCGCCAAAGCACTGCATTTTCCGCTGCCGCTGGCTTCCACCGCGCTCACTATGTTCACCGAAGCCAGCAACGCCGGTTATGGTCGTGAGGATGACAGCGCCGTGATCAAGATCTTCAGCGGCATAACGCTGCCGCAGGCGAAGGAGGAGGGATGATGCGTCTTGGTGTAATCGCAGATGATTTTACCGGTGCCACCGACATCGCCAGCTTTCTGGTGCAGAACGGGCTGAGCACCATTCAGTTCAACGGCATTCCCGGCGGTGAAATCGCCACCGATGCCCAGGCGATGGTGATCAGCCTGAAGAGTCGCTCCTGTCCGGCAGAGCAGGCGGTTGCTCAGTCGCTGGCTGCGCTGGCATGGTTACAGCAGCAGGGCTGCCAGCGCTTCTATTTTAAATATTGCTCCACCTTCGACAGCACCGCCCAGGGCAATATTGGTCCGGTGACCGATGCCCTGATGAAGGTGCTGGGTGAGACGCAGACCGTTATCTGTCCGGCTCTGCCGGTCAATGGCCGCACGGTCTATCAGGGCCATCTGTTTGTTGGTGACCAGCTGCTGTCGGAGTCGGGGATGCGCCATCATCCGGTTACGCCCATGCGCGAGAGCAACCTGCTGCGTCTGATGACGTCACAGGCGACGGGCAAAGCCGGACTGATCGCGGCCGCACAGGTCGACCAGGGCGCCGACTCCGTCCGGCAGGCGATGCATCAGCTGGCAGAGCAGGGCGTCAGCTACGTGGTGATCGACACGCTGCATCACCAGCATCTGCTGACGCTGGGCGCGGCCCTCAGCGATCTGCGGCTGGTGACCGGCGGTTCCGGGCTGGCTATCGGTCTGGCGCGGCAGTGGGCGAGAGCGGGGGCGGATGCTCAGGCAGAGCAGGCAGGGCGTCCGCAGGGTGGGCGCGCCGTGGTGCTGTCCGGCTCCTGTTCGCAGATGACCTGCCGGCAGGTCAGCCTCTATCGCCAGCAGGCACCGGCCTGCGAAGTGCAGGTCGAAGCCTGCCTGCAGAATTCAGATGACTATGCCCGCCAGCTCTGTGACTGGACGGAAGTTAACAGCCAGCACTCTCTGGCTCCGCTGCTTTATGCCACCACCGACGCACAGCAGCTGCAGGCGATCCAGCAGCGCTATGGTGCGCAGCGCAGCAGTGAGGCCGTTGAGCAGCTGTTTGCCGCCGTAACACGGGAGCTGAAACGGCGCGGCTGGCAGCGCTTTATTGTAGCCGGGGGAGAAACCTCCGGTGTGGTGGCGCAGACGCTGGGCGTGACCGCCTTTCACATCGGCCCGACAATTTCGCCGGGCGTGCCCTGGGTGCGTGATATCCACCAGCCGCTCTCTCTGGCACTGAAGTCGGGGAATTTTGGCGACGAAGACTTTTTCCGCCGCGCGCAAACGGAGTTTACCTATGACTGAATCTTTCTCTTTAACTGAGCAGCAGGCGCGTGATGAGATGGTGCGGCTGGGGGCCTCATTTTTTCAGCGCGGCTATGCCACCGGTTCGGCGGGCAACCTCTCCCTGCTGCTTGAAGACGGTAATCTGCTGGCGACGCCGACCGGCTCGTGCCTCGGCGAGTTACAGGCTGATCGGCTGGCAAAAGTGACGCCGGAGGGGGAGTGGCTCTCTGGCGACAAACCCTCCAAAGAGATCGCTTTCCACCGCGCGCTCTACCTGAATAATCCCGACTGCCGGGCGGTGGTGCACCTGCACAGCCACTACCTGACGGCGCTCTCCTGTCTGCAGGGGCTGGACACGGACAACTGTATCCGGCCGTTCACCCCCTATGTGGTGATGCGTGTCGGGGATGTGCCGGTCGTGCCCTACTATAAGCCCGGCGATGGGCGACTGGCGGAGGATCTGGCGCGGCTGGCCCCCCGCTATCGCGCCTTTTTGCTGGCGAATCATGGCCCGGTGGTGGTGGGAAAATCACTGCAGGAAGCCGCCGATAACACGGAAGAACTGGAAGAGACGGCCCGGTTAATCTTTACGCTGGGTGACCGGCCCATTCGTTATCTCAATGCTGCCGAAGTGGCGGAATTAAGGAGCCGATAATGCCAAAGTTTGCTGCTAACCTGACCACCCTGTTTACGGAACTGCCGTTCGCGGAGCGCTTCGCGGCGGCGGCTGACGCGGGCTTCCGCGCCGTAGAGTTTATGTTTCCCTATGACTATCCCGCCAGCCAGATCAAAACGTGGCTGGATGAGCATCAGCTACAGCTCGTGCTCTTCAATACTGCCCCCGGCAACGTCGCAGCGGGTGAGTGGGGCGTCACCGCCATTCCTGGACGGGAAGCGGATGCCAGGGCAGACATCGATCGCGCCCTGAGCTATGCGCTGGCGCTGAACTGCCCGCAGGTGCATGTCATGGCGGCCACCGTGCCGCCGGGTGCTGACCGTCAGCGCTATGCCGACACCTTCATTCACAACATGCGTTATGCCGCGGAGCGCTTCGCGCCCCACGGCATCAACCTGCTGATTGAAGCCCTGAATCCGACCACCAAACCGGGGTATCTCTACGCCAGCCAGTATCAGACGCTGGAGATGGCAGAACAGATCGATCGCCCTAACGTCTTTACACAGCTCGACCTTTTCCACGCACAGCTTGTGGATGGCAATCTCACGCACCTGATTCGTCACTATGCCGGGCGCTATGCCCACGTGCAGATCGCCTCAGCACCGGACCGTCATGAGCCGGATGAGGGTGAAATCTATTATCCGTATCTCTTCTCGCTACTGGATGAAGTCGGCTATAGCGGCTGGGTGGGCTGCGAGTATATCCCGCGCGGTCGCACTACCGAGGGGCTGGGCTGGTTTGCGCCCTGGAAGATAAAAGCCTGATTTAACGCGCTGTAAAAAACCGGTGTTCCGGCACTGGCAGGGAGCGGCTTGCCCTTTTTCCGGCCCTGCACCTGCTCTCCCTGTACCCCGATAACCTAAAAAATATAAATATTTCTGAGGCTTACTATGTCCACCGCACTGCTGTTAGCCATAGCGACCGCCAGCATTGTGATCCTGCTGCTGCTGGTGATCAAAGCTAAAGTCCATCCGTTTGTCGCCCTGTTAATTGTCAGTCTGCTGGTGGCGATCGCCACGGGCATCCCGGCCGAAAAAATCATGGAGACGATTGTTACCGGTATGGGCGGGCTGCTCGGTCACATCACCATTATTATCGTTCTCGGTGCCATGCTCGGCGCGATCATCGAAGCCTCTGGGGGCGCCGAGTCGCTGGCGCAGCGTTTCAGTAAAACGCTGGGGTTAAAACGGACCGTGGCGGCCCTGACCATGGCGGCTTTTATCCTCGGAATCCCGGTCTTTTTTGAAGTGGGCTTCATCATAGTTATCCCGCTGATTTATGGGTTTACCAAAGTGGCGCGGGTCTCACCCCTGAAGTTTGGCCTGCCGATGGCGGGCGTGATGCTGACGGTGCACGTGGCGCTGCCGACCCATCCCGGTGCCGCCGCCGCCGCGGGGATCCTGCACACCGACATGGGCTGGCTGATGATGCTGGGTATCGCCATTTCGATTCCGGTCGGGATCATCGGCTACTACGTGGCGAAGGTGATGAACCGTCGCCACTATCATCTGTCAGTGGACGTGCTCGAACAGCTGCAGATGGCAAAACCCGAGGGGCAGGAAAAGAAGAATGAACCCGCACCGCCTGGCGCGCTGACCATCAGCGGGCTGATTGTGGTGCCGATTGTCCTGATCGTGCTGGGCACGCTGTCCCACACCCTGATGGATGAGGGCAATCTGCTACGGAGCGTGATGACCGTAATCGGTACCCCGCCCATTGCTCTGCTGATTGCCCTGGGGCTGGCGGCCTGGCTGCTGGGTGTGCGACGTGGCTGGAGCAAAGATAAGCTGGAAGACCTGACCGGCCGGGCAATCCCCACCTCCGCCAGTGTGATACTGGTGGCGGGTGCCGGTGGCGCTTTCGGCAAAGTGCTGGTGGAGTCGGGCGTCGGCAAAGCGCTGGCGATTACGCTTGAAACGCTGCATCTGCCGCTGGTGCCTGCTGCGTTTATCCTGTCGCTGGCGCTGCGTGCGTCACAGGGCTCCGCCACCGTGGCGATCCTGACAACCAGCGGATTGCTGACGCAGGCGGTGACCGGCGTAACGGACATGCAGCGGGTACTGGTGACGCTGGCGGCCTGCTTTGGCGGGCTGGGACTGTCACATGTCAATGACGCAGGTTTCTGGGTGGTGACGCGCTATCTCGGGCTGTCAGTGGCTGACGGTCTGCGCACCTGGACGGTACTGACCACTTTAATGGGGCTGAGCGGTTTTGCCCTGACCTGGCTGGCGTGGACGCTGCTGTAATCCACGACACAGCCCGGTGCCAGACCCGGCAGAGGATGCCGGGCGGCATTCAGGATTCAGGAGACCAGCTCCTGCGCGTAAAGATAGAGCGCTTTCAACTGTCCGAGTTTTTCCGCATCGGCTTCATGCAGACTGGCGAGCGACTCCAGCTCCTGCATAAACGCCTGCACCCGATCGCTGTTAAGCACTTCACGCCGATGCTGCAGCCAGCGCTGCTGCTCGGCATCATCCAGCGTGCCGGGGAAGTTACGCGCCCGGTAGCGGAACAGCAGTTTCGCCACCCGCGCACTCTCGAAGGTCAGATCCAGCGCAGGCAGATTCGCCGGGGCGGTCTGGCGGATGATGTTCATCCCCGCGCGATCCGCATCACTGAAGAAGCCATCATAGAGTTGCGTGTCTACGTCGTCTGATGGCGTAAACGGCTCGGCTTCGGCAAACAGCGTCACCAGTTTCTCCCGCACGTCGGGCTGCTGGCGCAGCAGGGCCAGATTCGCCAGACAGTGCTGACGATCGATGCCCAGCCGGGCAGCATCTTCCGGGCGCAGCGTGCTGGCCGGGGCCAGAACCGGACACTTATTGATATGCACCAGTTTAACCGGCACGGCCGGCAGATCGCCGAGATCGTTTTTCGGCGTATAGAGACGCTCACGCAGTGCAGCGGCATCCAGTTCCAGCAGCGGTGACATATCACCCGCCAGATCCACCACGATCAGCGCATTCCGGTTATCGGGATGCCAGGCCAGCGGCACAATCCAGCTGGTATTCCCGCGCGCGGCACCGAACATACCTGAGACATGCACCAGCGGCTTCATCTGCGGGATGTCGATCAGCGTCATCAGCTTGTTCTTGTTACGATGAGTGAACAAAAATTCAAACAGCTTTGGCTGTTTCTCTTTCACCAGCTTCGCCATCGCCAGCGTGGCGTACACATCGGACATCGCATCATGCGCATTTTCATGCGCCACGCCGTTGGCTTTGGTCAGATGCTCCAGCCGGAAACTGGGAAAGCCTTCCTCATTCTCCGGCCAGTTGATGCCATCCGGCCGCAGCGCATAGCAGGCACGCATCACGTCGAGCAGGTCCCAGCGGGAATTGCCATTCTGCCAGCTCCAGCCATAGGGATCGTAGAAGTTGCGATAGAAGATATTGCGCGTGACTTCGTCGTCGAAGCGCACGTTGTTGTAGCCCACCACACAGGTTTGTTCCGTGGTAAACAGGGAATGGATACGTTCAGCAAACTCCGCTTCATTCACGCCGCGCGTCATCGCCACCTGAGGCGTGATACCGGTAATCATCACCGCTTCGGGCTGCGGCAGATAGTCATCAGGCAGACGGCAGTAGAAGACTTCGGGCTCACCCACCGGATTAAAGTCACTGTCAGTGCGCAGCCCGGCAAACTGAGCAGGCCGGTCGCGCGACGGGCTGGTGCCGAAGGTCTCGTAATCGTGAAAGAGGAAGGTAGGTTGTCCGGGGTCGTTTTTCAATGTGCGTTACCGTTCGTCATTTTTCATTAACTTGCTGAGTTAAAACAATTTTCATCATTTCATTGCCTGGCTTTGTTCACATTTTCCTTTCGTTGCTGTTCGCTGTTATACCGGCAACATCGTGTTCCGGATGCGTACCAGAAGCACATTTTGCTGTGTACCAGAAATTATTAAGGCGCTGAGTGACCCTTAATTACGCTCTCTACATGGTAAACCATAATCCGGCCCGGCTGAAATTTCAGATGCTGATGGGCTGGGGACACATATCGCCAAACAGGGGGATACTGATTCAGTATCCCTACAAATTGAACGGTAAAAGCCCAGCGGCTGAGTTCAGTTGATATCCTGCACTTACTCTTCAGTATGCCTGCAATCGGATTAGAGCACTTGTAATACTGCGTGTATTTTGGTCGCAGATGCAGGGAGGCTGGTAGTGAAAAGGAGGATGGCGGGGTAATCGGTGATAGTTGGATGTGCGGTAGCGTAGTTAATAATACCCGTACTCATAAACCCTTTCCGATGCTATTGGCTTTACTTTTTATCTGCCAACATCAACCCGGCTTTCACCGAGTTTTTTATTAATTACGCTGTATGTCTTTCATTCCATGCATCTGCATATTGAATATTACCATCTACGATCTTCCACGTTATTTTTTCATACTGAATGCTCACGCTTTCAGTATGATTCATCTTGTTATTACCCTCAAGTTTAACATTAGGGACGCTACAATTAACGCCAGTGATTCTAACGTTTTCCATCAAGACGCTGTAATAACAAACTTCCTGGCCAGCATCGTTAATATTATAAAATTTTATCTCAGCACTTTTAAGTGTCTGGCCTGTGGCCGCAGCTTTATAGAGATAGGGCGTAGAGCTATCAACCTCTTTTTCTATCATCATGGGTGAATGCTGCCGCGTACCCGTTATTTTACCGTTTGCGCTGTCCACAGGCAGATTTATACCGTGGCTGAGCCCGATAATTTCGATACTACCATCACGATCTTGCACGTCAACGGAACCTTTAATATCTGCGCCGCCGTCGTCCTTAAGCCACATATAGGGAGGAATTGGCATTCTAAGTGCTCCTTAATCTTCTGATTAACTTCATTGTTACGATATAAAAAAGAGTGCTGATAGTCAGCATTATAAATAAGTCTATATATGAATAGGCATCATATATAGAATCAGCATTTTCATTATCATTGATAATTAATGCTAATTTCCTGGCCATTTCATAGTCAATGTAACCTTCTGGCGAAGGCAAACCATGGCCAGTGCAATAAAACAGCACTACAAAATAAGCTAATCTGACAAAACTAAGGGCAAATTTTTTTATAGCCACCGGCCACCACCTCCACCCAGCCGCGTGCCATAAGTGACCGTTTACAGGGAACAGAAATAAGAGAAGTATTCATCAGAGCATTTCTGATCATTGCAAAATCTGAATTGTGTGCAATGGTAATGCAGCCCTTAGACACGGTTCCTGGATGGAGCCGGAAATTTCCCCGCTCAACCCCCTCTATCCATGTATAATCATCTATCGCCCAGTCATCGCGCCAGAGAGCAAACCAATCAGTTCTGCCGAACTCTCGACGACCCATCAGCTTATTCAGTCCATCATGGATTTCTGCTTTTTTTTGAGAGAACCAGTTACCTTCTCTGCGATCAACAATCCAGTATTTACCGGGAGGCGTGGGGCCAACGTCTGGAATAGCTGCGCAATTCCCATTGTTTCGATAGACGCTCAGCCCGGAGTGCGCCATAAAAACCCCAACGCCGTACAGATTAAATGGCGCGTAATCAGCGCCATTGAGAATCATTTTTCCATGTAGTGCCATGCTCAATCCCTTAGCAAAAAGTGAGAGTTAATTACTCACCGGATAAATCTCTGGCTGCCACCTGCTATAGCAAAGCAGTTAACCTTACTAAAAATAAGGTCTTCAGGTTATATTGTAAACAGAAAAGTAATCTGATACGGGCTGTCAATACCTTTAAAATAACTGCACTTATGTTCTGCGCAATTAGGGGGGATAAGAGGTAAGCATAAGATTTGAAGTGAGACACTTCCGTATTTCTGTCCGCTCTCTGCGCCTCTGCACGCAGCAGGGTGAGTGAAGATGGTTGTCTGTTATACGCCTCAATGATTAAGCGTGACCGAACCACTTTAGCGTTTGCGGGCCTGTCTCTATGGCAAACCCTATTGTCACGCGTCAGGAGTTAAGGGCTGTCCCGAATAAGGCAGAGGCATCCCGGTTCATACTTTTTTTCAATTTATTCAAACCTTCACAACGCTTTTGCCGTAAAACGTGCGGCTGTTTCCGTTTCGTTTTAGAAATTTTCTCTCCCGTGTAATTAAGGATGAAGTGTTGAAAAGGCGTCTGCTGTTCACCGTTACCGCTACTGTTTTTTGGGCCTCGCTGGCACAGGCCGATGGGATCCCGTTTCCTGTGACGCCGCCGGCAATTGATGCCGCTTCCTGGGTGCTGATGGATGCCATGACCGGGCAGGTTCTGACTGCCGGTAATCCCGATGAGCGCCGTAATCCCGCCAGCCTGACCAAACTGATGACCGGCTATGTGGTCGACCGCGCCATCGACCAGAAGAAAATCAGCCGTGACGACATGGTTACGGTGGGAAAAGATGCGTGGGCGGCGGGAAATCCGGTGTTCAAAGGCTCCTCGCTGATGTTCCTGAAGCCTGGCGATAAGCTGAGCGTCCGGGATTTAAGCCGCGGGGTCATCATTGATTCCGGGAATGACGCCTGCGTGGCCCTGGCCGACTATGTCGCAGGCAGCGAAGCAAATTTCGTC
Organism: Pantoea sp. EKM103V; assembly: GCF_011800365.1. NCBI lineage: Bacteria > Pseudomonadati > Pseudomonadota > Gammaproteobacteria > Enterobacterales > Erwiniaceae > Pantoea > Pantoea sp. EKM103V. Next base: position 389,820 of record NZ_JAALFQ010000003.1, read on the forward strand.
GGCATGATGAATCACTACGTTGAGAAACTCGGCCTGCAGAATACCCATTTTGAAACGGTTCACGGTCTGGATGCGCCGGGTCAGTACTCCAGCGCACTGGATATGGCGAAACTCTCCCGCGCGATTATTGACGGTGAGCCTGACTTCTACGCGATGTACAGTGAGAAGACTCTGACCTGGAATGGCATCACCCAGAACAACCGTAATGGTCTGCTGTGGGACAATAACCTGCATGTCGACGGGTTGAAAACCGGCCACACCGAAACGGCCGGGTTTAACATCATCGCCTCCAACGTGGTGGGTAAGCATCGCCTGATTGCTGTCGTGATGGGCGGGAAAAGCGCGAAAGGGCGTGAAGAGCAGGCGCGTAAACTGCTGGTCTGGGGCCAGAACACCTTCGATACCGTTCAGCTGTTCCACGCCGGTAAGAAGATTGGCAGCGAAAACGTCTGGTACGGCAATCCGCATCAGGTCGAGGTTGGCACCGCAGAGGATATCTATCTGTCGCTGCCGCGCAGTGAAGTGCAGAACGTGAAAGCGAAATATGTCATCGACCGCAAAGATCTGGAGGCGCCGCTGAAAGCCAATGAGGTGATCGGTGAGATTCAGGTGATGGATAAAGATCAGGAGATCGCCCACTATCCGCTGGTGGCGCTGAGTGCGGTTGAACCCGCCGGTGTCATCACCCGCCTGACCGACTATCTCAAACAGAAGTTCTGATCGATCAATGGGTCACCACTGAAACGGGCAGCCTCTGAGCTGCCCGTTTTTACAGGGGAGCAGCTTCCCGTCTGATCCGGCGCCGGTTAAGGTTAACGAGCAGTAATAAATTGTTTTTAATTTACGGGCGGCAATGTGAGCCGGATGTTGATATTTGTAAGATAACGTCAAAATGGTCTGTAAATAGCGGGCGCAGGCTAAGCCTGAACCCCGTTCGGGGTTAAGATAGCGGCAATATAATCCCGCAACCGGAAAGTCACTTTGCGTTCTGATAAACCCATCTCAAAACTAGAATTCTGGTTTTACCGTCACTATCGCGCCGTTCATGGCGTGCGCATTGCCATCGCCTTTTTGCTCTGCTTTATCTTTGTCCGGGCCACTCATATCCCTGAAGGCACCTGGCCCCTGATCACGCTGGTGGTGGTAATGGGGCCCATCTCTACGTGGGGAAACGTCTTTCCACGCGCCCTGCAGCGCATCAGCGGCACCGTAGCCGGCTCGATTTCCGGTCTGATTGCGCTGAAGCTGGAGCTGATCTCCATGCCGATGATGCTGGCCTGGTGCGGCATGATCATGTTCATCAGTGGCTTCCTGACGCTGGGCAAGCACCCCTATATGGCGTTGCTGATCGGGATTACGCTCAGCGTCGTCGTCGGGGCACCGACCGGTGACTTCACGATGGCGCTGTGGCGCGGCGGGGATGTGATTCTGGGGTCGCTGATGGCGCTGCTGTTCACCGCCATCTGGGCGCAGCGCGCCTATACCCACTGGCGCATCCAGCTTTCTGACACGCTGGCGGAGATGGCAAAAATCTACCACGCCGGTTTCTCACCCAATCTGGTCGAAAAGCCGCGCCTTAACAAGCCGCTGGGCAAGCTGCTGAGCAGCGTCATCAAAATGCGGGCACTGCTGGAGCCGTCCAGCAAAGAGACGCGCATCCCGAAGTCGGTGCTTGAAGCCATTCAGACCATTAACCGTAATATGGTTTACACCATTGAGATGCAGATTAATGCCTGGTGGGCGTCGCGTGAAAGCCACCTGATTATGCTCAATGCACCCGCCTTACGCCGTACCCAGCAGATGACCGAGAACACGCTGCGGGCGCTGTCCGTCATGGCAATCGAGGGGGAAACGGAAGAGGTGGTCGCCAACAGTCATGAACTCACCGAAATCAGTGATGAACTGCGGCGTCTGATTGCGGAGGCGGGCAGCGACGCGCTGGAGGAGACGCCGATCTACGGTTACGTCTGGCTGACGCTGGAACTGGCGAAACAGCTGGAGCGGATGACCGATCTGATGCGGATGGCGCTGCGCAAATAATCACCTCAGACAATGACTTAATGTGAAACAGGGTTTCTTTGCGCTAAGATAAGAGCCAGTCTGAATTTAGCTGTGAAAATTGCTTACCTGGCGGGCTAGCCGCTAAGCTGATCGTTTTGACTCTCTCCCTGCGTCAGCAGGCTTAAAGAAAGGTGCCATCATGGAAAATGCCAAGCAGTCATTTCAGGACGTACTGGAGTTCGTGCGTATGTTCCGCCGCAAAAACAAACTGCAGCGTGAAATTGTCGACAACGAGAAGAAAATTCGTGACAACCAGAAGCGCGTTCTGCTGCTCGACAACCTGAGCGAATACATCAAGCCGGGCATGAGCGTTGAGGCTATTCAGGAGATCATTGCCAGCATGCGCGTGGATTATGAAGATCGCGTGGATGAGTACATCATCAAAAACGCCGACCTCTCGAAAGAGCGTCGCGAGCTGTCGAAAAAGATCAAAGCTATGGGCGTGGGTGAACATCCGAAAGCCTGATAGCCGATAACGGAGCGCAGCGGCTCCGGTTACTGAAGATGACCCGCATCCACCCCGGTGGCGCGGGTTTTTTTATGGCGGCCGGCAGAGCTGGTGCTACTGGCCGGCCAGCCGACGGGCGATCGCCTGAAGCTGCTGGGACAGCGCGACTAAATCGAGCGAGTTATCGGCTGGCGGGGCGGTGGTTTCCCGGATAACCAGCGTGGTTTCCAGCGCAGCGTCAGAAACCTCTTCGCCACGCAGCCGGGCCAGCATCCGCTCAACGCTCTGCGCGCCCAGATAATGCAAATCCTGGCGCACCGTGGTCAGGGGCGGCTGATACCAGGCACTTTCCGCGGTGTCATCATAACCAATCACTGAGATCTCGCCCGGAATCGCCACGCCATACTGATGCAACGCCCGCATCGCACCCAGCGCCATCTGATCGTTCGCCACCAGCAGTGCCTGGGGCAGGGCGTCCGGCAGCTGCGACATCAGCGCCTGATAGCCCGACTGCGCGCTCCAGTCGCCGCGCAGAGAGCAGTGCGGGGTGAGCTGATGCTCAGCCAACGCCTGAAGCCAGGCCGCTTCACGCTGACGCGCCGAGACCGACCGCAGCGGCCCGTTGAGCAGGCCGATCCGGCGATGACCCAGCGCCACCAGATGTTCAACCGCGGCGCGCGCGCCGGAGGCGTTCGGATACTGACACTGCGCCACCGCGGCACGCGGTTCGACATCCAGAAACAGCACCGGCTTACTGCCACACAGTAGCTGAATCTGCTGCGCCTCATCCGCCGCCAGCGGCAGGTTGATCAGCAGTCCGTCGACCCGCTGCGCCAGCAGTTCATTCACGGTCGCGGCCGCATCATGACCGCTCTCCATCGCAATCACCAGATGATACCCCGCGGCGGCGGCCCGTTGCTGGATCGCCGAGGCGATCTGAGCCGGTGCCATCAGCGCCAGGTCGCTGGTAGCCAGACCCAGCGTGCGCGTCGCCTTGCCTGCCAGCTGCTGTGCCACGCGATTAGGCACATAATTGAGCTGCTGCATCGCCGCCTCAACCCTTTCTCGCGTGCGGGCTGACACCTGTTCAGAACGGTTTAAAACACGTGAAACGGTTTGGTATGAGACGCCGGCCAGTTGCGCGACATCATCAAGGGTCACGGAGCGGGAAGTCATTGCACTCTCCAAAAGATGAAGCGCCGAGTGTAACAAAATTTCCTGCCACACTGCTGCTGCTCATTACACATTCACTCTTTTGCCAGCCGGGACCCATGCGGCCCCGGTCAGAACGGATTACCGCTATCCGGCTTAGCGCTGCTGCAGATAGACCTGCAGATTCACATCGACCGCGTTAAGCAGCGGAGTCATCAGACCTTTTCGTTTTGCCCGCAGCAGCAGGTCACCGATCACCTGATCGGCTTCGATATCAAATCCCTGAGTCAGGTCACGATACATCGAGGAGGTCATCGGGGTCTCCGGGTTATTCAGCAGTTCAAAAATGCGGGCAGTGACGGCCGGACGCGGCTGATACCCCTCGGCGGAAATCACCGCCAGAATCTCGCTGAAGATCCCCTGCAGCAGCGCTTCGCCCCCGCGGGTGGTCAGGATCTGCTGCGTATCGCCACGCGCCAGGCAGCAGACCGCCCCGAGCGTACTCAGCAGCAGCCACTTCTCCCACAGCTCATCCATAATGTTATCGCTGAAGCGGTTATCGACCTGACTGGTGCGCAGGGCGGCGTCAACCCGCTGCAGGCGCGCATCGTTGTTGCCATCCAGCGCACCGTAGTAAAGCTGATGCAGCGGCGTCATCTGGATCACTTCACCGCTGTCACCCAGCGTGGCGTTGATTTTGCACAGGCCGCCTATCACCTTATTGTCACCGAAACGCTGCTGAAGTATCGCGATGTGTCGCATCCCGTTGAGAATCGGCATGATCAGCGTGTCAGGGCCGACCGCAGGCGCGATATCCTCCATGAGCTGTTCAAGCGCAAAACTCTTTACGGTAATCATGATCAGGTCATAGTGGCCGCTCAGCGAGCGGGCCTGGATCAGCTGCGGTTCCAGCTTTTCCGTTCCCTGCGGCGTCTGTAACACCAGTCCATTCATCTGTAGCTGCTGAAAACGGCGTTCGCGCACCAGAAACGTGACGTCCTGACCCGCCTGAGCCAGTCGGGCACCAAAATATCCGCCGGTCGCGCCGGCTCCTGCCATCAGAATGCGCATCTGCATCTCCCGTTGCTGAAAACCTCTACCTTAAAGCGGTGTGAGCGGGCTTACCAGTGCTGACGTCAGCAGAAAAGGATCGATGCGGGTCGTCACCGACGGGCAGAGCTGGGCTTCCGCTGACGGAGCAGCGGGCCGGAAGGGCGTAACACGTTAAAGCCGGGGGAGGCCCTGCGCAGCCGCGTCGTGCTCCCAGTCCAGCACAATCTGATAATCGTCCCGCTCTGCCGGGCTGAATCCGCCGATCAGATTGTCGTCACAGACGCCACGCCAGGCCGTCTCCTGCACCAGCTGGTGCAGCGCCATCCGGAGATGCGCCAGCCGGGTGGAGGAGGTTAACGCTGCCGTGATCAGCGGCAGTCCGGGTGCCAGGGGTGTTTCACCGATAATATGCAGGCCCTCCAGTGCTTGCGGTTCATAACGCGCCAGCAGCGCCCAGCTGACGCAGTCGATCGCAGCAATATCGGCATGGCCTTGCTGCAACGCAGCCAGCGACCCGCGATGCCCGCCGCTCAGGATGAGCTGAGAAAAGGTGACGCCCTGACGCGCCGCGACAAACCGCAGTGCGTTATAGCCGGAGTGAGAGTCCAGGCTGTTCGCCACCGCCCGCCGGCCAGTGAAATCGGCCAGCGTCGCCTGTTTATCCCGCGTCACCAGCCAGCTGCGATAGTCGCGACCGCTGCAGCCGGGCGCCCGATAGTGAAAGGTGCCGACAGGCTGGACCGCGGTAAGCCGGGTGACCAGTGGATAGCCACAGGTCTGACTCAGCAGCAGATGCGCATCCTGCCAGTGTGCCTGCAGGTCGTCAGGCCAGACCGGCTGCGCTTCGATGCCGCGCCGCGCCAGCAGCGTCTTAATGGCCTGCATCAGCGCCCGCGTGGCGGGCGGGTGAATCGCGTACATGGGCAGCGCGAGCCGGTTAGTCATCAGGTTTCTCCCGGTCAGGATAGGGTAGCTCCCCCGCGCGAAGATCGGGCTGCATCAGGGGATAAATAAGCAAAGCAGATAATCAGCCTGGCTATGTCGAAATTCCTGAATATAGCGCTGAAAGATATTGACTATCAGTTGCGGCGCGGAGGGCGTAACCTTTGCCTATCAGAAATTGCCTTACATCCACGGGCGTTTACCCCGTCAGGAGAATGACAGATGAAAAATATCGGCTTCTTATCTTTTGGTCACTGGACCCCCTCTTCACAGTCTGCCACCCGCACGGCGCAGGATGTATTACTGCAGTCGATCGACTTAGCGGTTGCCGCGGAAGAGCTGGGTGCCGATGGCGCTTACTTCCGTGTCCACCACTTTGCCCGTCAGCTCAGTTCACCGTTTCCGCTGCTGGCGGCGGTCGCGGCACGCACCAGCCGGATTGAGATCGGCACTGGCGTAATCGACATGCGTTACGAAAACCCGCTCTATATGGTGGAAGATGCCAGCGCGGCCGATCTGATCTCCAACGGTCGTCTGCAGCTCGGTCTGAGCCGCGGCTCACCGGAGCAGGTCATTGATGGCTGGCGCTACTTTGGTTTTGAACCTAAACCAGGGGAAAGCGATGCCGATATGGGCCGTCGTCACACCGAGGAGTTTCTGGAGGTGCTGCGCGGAGAAGGCTTTGCTAAGCCGAACCCTCAGCCGATGTTCCCGAACCCGCCAGGTCTGCTGCGCCCGGAGCCGCTGTCTGAAGGGTTACGCGACCGTATCTGGTGGGGCTCCGGCTCCAACGCAACGGCGGAGTGGGCGGCGAAAATGGGCATGAACCTGCAGAGTTCGACGCTGAAAGATGATGAAACGGGCGAGCCGTTCCACATTCAGCAGGCGAAGCAGATCCGCGCCTACCGTGAAGCCTGGAAAGCGGCGGGGCATCAGCATACCCCTCGTGTCTCTGTCAGCCGCAGCATCTTTGCGCTGGTCAACGACATGGACCGCGCTTACTTTGGCCGCAGCGGCAACGACCGTGACTCTGTCGGTTTTCTCGATGAGAAAACCCGCGCCATCTTTGGCCGCAGCTATGCCGCTGAGCCAGAGGTATTGATTAAGCAACTGGCGCAGGATGAGGCGATTGCTGAAGCCGATACGCTGCTGCTTACCGTGCCAAATCAGCTGGGTGTGGCTTATAACGCCCATGTGATTGAAGCGATTCTGAAGTACGTCGCTCCGGAGCTGGGCTGGCGTTAATGACCGGCAGCGCTCTCCTGCGGAGGGCGCTGCGGTTTTATCCCTGATCCGATCCCCTCGTCAGCCCCACCTCTTTTCTCTTCCGCTCTGCCTGTTCTTTTTTCTCTGTATTCCCACGCCTTTTCCAGGCTGTTCTGGCAACAGATCACGCACGCTTTATGCACCGGATTGTGTCACCGCTCAGCAACTCTTTCATCAGCCGGTTGTTAAACGTGGTTTGTCAGAATAGTCTGATGAAGAACGGTGTCGTTTCGCTGAAGGTGACGCGCATAACAGCCGTTTGCCATCGCTGGGAACTGTTAAATAAGACCTTATTCAAAGGGATAAGCTATCAATCATATAGGATAAGACAGGTGTGCCTTCCTGAAAATCCTCTATAGAGTAGCGATGAAAATACAAAAAGAGGTGTGACCATGAGCAATTCCATTGATGAAGATGCAAAAGATGCAAAGCCAATCGTCGAAGCCGACCGTGAAGCTGACCGTGAAGCACCAGCGGGCAAATGCCCCTTTCATGCAGGGAAGTCAGCGCAGCCAAATCAGGCGCCGGGCGGCGGAACAACGAACCGTGACTGGTGGCCTAATCAGCTGCGCGTTGACCTGCTGAATCAGCACTCATCCCGTTCAAATCCCCTTGATGAATCCTTCGATTACCGCAAAGAATTTGCAAAATTAGACTACTCAGCGCTGAAAGCGGACATCAAAGGGTTGCTCACGGAGTCACAGGCCTGGTGGCCCGCTGACTGGGGCAGCTATATCGGTCTCTTTATTCGTATGGCCTGGCACAGCGCCGGAACCTATCGCTCCGTAGACGGACGTGGTGGTTCAGGTCGTGGTCAGCAACGTTTCGCTCCGTTAAACTCCTGGCCGGACAACGTCAGCCTGGATAAAGCCCGCCGCCTGCTGTGGCCGGTAAAACAGAAGTATGGTCAGAAGATCTCCTGGGCCGACCTCTACATCCTGGCGGGTAACGTCGCGCTGGAAAATTCCGGCTTCCGCACCTTCGGCTTTGGTGCCGGACGTGAAGATGTCTGGGAACCGGATATGGATGTGAACTGGGGCGAAGAAGCGACCTGGCTGGAACATCGTCATCCGGAATCGCTGGCGCAGTCACCGCTTGGCGCGACCGAGATGGGTCTGATCTACGTCAACCCGGAAGGCCCGGAACACAGTGGCGAGCCCGCCTCTGCCGCCCCGGCTATTCGTGCCACCTTTGGCAACATGGGCATGAACGACGAAGAGATCGTGGCACTGATTGCGGGTGGCCATACGCTGGGTAAAACCCACGGTGCCGCTCCGGCCAGCCATGTCGGTGTCGACCCGGAAACCGCTCCGATTGAAGCGCAGGGTCTGGGCTGGGTCAACAGCCACGGCAGCGGCGTAGGTGCCGATGCGATTACCTCTGGCCTGGAAGTGATCTGGTCGCAAACGCCTACCCAGTGGAGCAACTATTTCTTCGAGAACCTGTTCAAATATGAGTGGGTGCAGACGCGCAGCCCGGCAGGCGCTATCCAGTTTGAAGCGGTCAATGCGCCGGAAATTATCCCGGATGCCTTTGACACGGCGAAAAAACACAAGCCGACCATGCTGGTGACCGACCTGACGCTGCGTTTTGATCCGGAATTTGAAAAAATTTCGCGTCGCTTCCTTAACGACCCGCAGGCGTTCAACGAAGCGTTTGCTCGTGCATGGTTTAAGCTGACGCACCGCGATATGGGGCCGAAAGCGCGCTACATCGGACCTGAAGTACCACAGGAAGATCTGATCTGGCAGGATCCGCTGCCTGCACCGGTTTATCATCCGACCGTCGCGGATATTGCGCAGCTGAAAGAGAAGATTGCCGCATCCGGCCTCAGCGTCAGCGAGCTGGTTTCCGTTGCCTGGGCGTCGGCGTCAACCTTCCGCGGTGGCGACAAACGGGGTGGTGCCAACGGTGCCCGACTGGCACTGCTGCCGCAGCGCGAGTGGGACGTTAACGCCGTTGCGGCGCGCGTGCTGCCGACGCTGGAAGCGGTTCAGCGTGAAGTGAACAAGGCTTCGCTGGCGGATGTGATTGTGCTGGCTGGTGTGGTCGGGGTTGAGCAGGCGGCGAAAGCGGCAGGCGTGACCGTCGACGTGCCCTTTACGCCAGGACGTGTCGATGCGCGTCAGGATCAGACCGACATTGAGTCGTTCAACCTGCTGAAACCGCGTGCCGATGGTTTCCGTAACTACGGCACCGGCTTCGGCAAAACCACCACCGAAAACCTGCTGATCGACAAGGCGCAGCAGCTGACCCTGACCGTGCCGGAGTTAACGGTACTGGTGGGCGGGATGCGTGCACTGGGCGCTAACTTCGATGGCAGCCAGCACGGCATCTTCACGGACAAGGTGGGTTCGCTGAACACGGACTTCTTTGTCAATCTGCTGGATATGCGCACCGAGTGGAAGGCTGCCGATGCGAGCAACGAGTCCTTCATCGGACGCGATCGCGTCAGCGGTGAAACCCGATACACCGCGACCCGCGCCGATCTGGTGTTCGGCTCCAACGCGGTGTTACGCGCTTCGGCGGAAGTTTACGCCAGCAGCGACGCCCGTGAAAAATTCGTCAAAGACTTTGTGGCCGCCTGGACCAAAGTGATGAATCTGGATCGCTTTGAACTCTGATAGCTCTAAAAGCTGAAACCTGGCTGCACCTCAAAGGTCGGAGACCCGACTGAGTAGGGTGCAGTTTTTTTTGCCGCGCTTCTTCTGATTACGGCTCCTGTTATCTCTGTATGGAATCCTCGCCGCAAAATTTTTATCGGATCTGGCGTAATCCTTTGCCTCCCTCGACACATTTTTTACTCTCATCCTGACGAAGACAGGCAATCCCCGCGCAGGTCCGCTTCAGGAGGATAGTACAATGGAACTGATTAATAATTGCTCGCCATCGCCCGCCGGTGTTATATTAAAATATAACATCAGGAGGAGATTTATGTTCATCACGCGTCTTAAAAAGGTAGGCGGATCGGTCATGCTGGCGGTTCCTCCCGCCGTTCTGAAAACGCTGTCGTTGTCGGCAAACAGCGAAGTCGGAATGACCATCGATAATGGTTATCTGATCGTCAAACCCAGGACCCGACCGCGCTATTCACTTGAGGAACTGCTTGCGCAATGCGATCCGCATGCGGAAATCAGTAAAGAAGTTCGAGACTGGATTGATGCACCTGCAGCAGGTAAGGAGAACCTGTAAATGGAGAGAGGAGAAATCTGGCTGGTGACCCTCGATCCTACAGCAGGTCATGAACAAAGCGGGAAGCGTCCGGTACTTATCGTTTCTCCGGCTTCCTTTAACGCATTTACCCGATTACCGATTGTGGTGCCGGTGACCAGCGGTGGGAATTTTGCCCGCGCAGCAGGCTTTGCTGTTTCACTGGATGGAGCGGGGTGCAGAACAAAGGGTGTCGTTCGCTGCGATCAGCCGAGAACGCTCAATATGGAAGCCCGCGAAGGCAGGCGGCTTGAGAGACTTCCTGACGCTATCGTGAACGAAGTGCTGGCACGGCTGGAAGCCATTCTGAACTGAATCGCCGATATGACTGAAAGCCAATAAAAAACCCGCTCAGGTTTCCCTGAGCGGGTTTCTCGAATCTGGCTCCTCTGACTGGACTCGAACCAGTGACATACGGATTAACAGTCCGCCGTTCTACCGACTGAACTACAGAGGAATCGTTTGAACGGGGCGCATAGTAACGGCCACGCTGAGCCATGTCAAAGCTCTTTTTCATAAATCTGCGCGACTGCTGAAATAGTCGCCAGAACGGCGTTTAATACGCCAGAAGAAGTCCGTCAGACGCTGAACAGGGGTGTAACAGTCCGTGCGGCAGACTGAGGTATTTATGAGGTGTTTTACCGTTCCGCCTCCCTTGCCAGGCGGCACGAGGCGTGGTTTGCCCGGATAGTTTTTTACTGCCGTCACAAAGTTTTCATTACGCCTTTGTCAGCAGATAAAACGAAACGTAGATTTCATTTCAACCCTGAAATGAATATCCGGAGCTGAAATGAAACAAGTCCGAATCGGCATGATCGGCAGTGGTTATATCGGGCGCTGCCATGCGATTGCTTATGCTCAGGCCCCGACGGTGTTTGCGCTGAAAGGTGAGATCGTGCGGGAGATGCTGGCCGAGGTAAATCCAGAGCTGGCGGCCCGTCAGGCAGCCACCTTTGGCTTTACGCGTTCCACGGGAGACTGGCGCGAGCTGGTCAGCGATCCCGCCATTGATGTGGTGGATATCTGCGCGCCCAACTTTCTGCACAAAGAGATGGCACTGGCGGCGATACGCCACGGCAAGCATGTCTACTCAGAAAAACCGCTGTCATTAAGCGTGGCGGATGCGCAGGAGATGGTGAGCGCTGCGCAGGCGGCAGGGGTGAAAACGCTGGTCGGCTTTAACTATATGAAGAACCCGACCAGCCAGCTGGCGAAAGAGATCATTGCCCGCGGAGAAATTGGCGAGGTGGTCCATTTTTACGGCACGCATAACGAGGATTATCTTGCCAGACCGGAGACACCGCTCGACTGGCACTGTCAGAAAGCGCTGGCAGGGCTGGGTGCGCTGGGCGATCTGGCGGCGCATATCGTCAACATGGCGCACTATCTGGTCGGTGATATTGCGGAAGTCAGCGGTGACATGATGACGGTCATCACCGCACGACCCGACCCGAAAGCGCCCGGACGTCAGTTAGCGGTGGAAAACGAAGATCAGGCCAGTGCGCTGCTGCGCTTCCGCAATGGCGCGCACGGCGTCATTGAAACCTCGCGTATCGCCTGCGGCGCGAAAATGGGCCTGACCTATGTTGTGACCGGAACCAAAGGCACGCTGCGTTACACCCAGGAGCGCATGGCTGAACTTGAGCTTTATCTGCATGACGAGCCCGCCGGGCGACAGGGATTTAAAACGATCCTGACAGGACCCGCCCATCCTGACTATGCGAACTTCTGTGTTTCAGCCGGACATGGCATCGGCTTTAACGACCAGAAAACGGTGGAGGTCCGCGATCTGATTAACGGTATCGCGGCGGACGACCGCATGTGGCCCGATTTTGCTGAGGGGTTGCAGGTGCAGAAGGTGCTGGAAGCGATCGCGCACTCTGCTGAGCAGCGGCGCTGGGTGGAAGTGTAACGGCAGATCAGGAAGAGTGCAGATAAGAAGGGGGCAGGGCGGGAAGAGAGCTTCCCGCCCTTTAAAATCAGATCAGGCCGCTTTTCTCCCACCACAGCTTATCCAGCGCATAGAAGCGATCGCGCTGGCTCTCAGGCTGGTTAAGATCGCGCTTCCACGGCTTGGCCAGTATGTAATGCAGGTTTTTCACCTCATCGTCCTGCCAGAGCCCGCGGTGCTGGAAGGGCAGCGTTTTCAGCGCATTGTAGATATAAGAGAGCGGCTTCCAACGGTCGGCAAAGATTTCATTCAGCAGATCCTGCTCCGAGAAAGGGTAGGCGCTCAGGTCATCAATGGCGGCAATACGTTTTTCCATCGCCTCAAACACCGCATTATCGGGCTTCAGCACCAGAAAACCGCCGTTGAGGTAGAGATCCACACTCTGTGGTGCTGTCTCACCGCGGGCCTGCCAGGTGTAGTGGCACTGCTCCGGCTGCCATTCTGGCGGATAGGAGGCGATCTGGTTGGGATTGCAGCGGCAGGCGTGGCAGGCCGCCAGCAGATTATCACCCAGATCCAGAGTAAACAGCTCATCCATGTTCTGCAGCACGAGCATGTCCGCATCCAGAAAAACGACGCGCTCGTAATCCGTCAGTTGCCAGGCGCGCAGCTTGGTCCAGACCTCGCCGAACTGCGCCGAAGCATAGTGCTGATCCAGATCTTCACGCGGATAGAGTGGCTCAACCGGCTCAATCACGCAGCCTGCATCCTGCAGACGCTGACAGTCCGCCTCAGAAATGGCGGGAGTCGTCATCACCACCAGTGGCCACTGGCTGTGGCTCTGTTGCAGCGAACGGTGCAGCGCTTGTACGCCCACCAGATAATCGGGTTGTGTTAACAGCGTTACCCAGGCAAACATGGCTTTCCTCAGTCAAAAAGTGGCGTGATGTAGTCGTTACCCAGTCGTCCCTGTGGGTCGAGCTGGCTGCGCAGGGCGCGGAAGGCGTCCCATTGCGGGTAGATCTCACGCCAGTTGTAGCGTTCTTCATCGTAATATTTGCCCCAGTGCGGGCGTCCTCCCTCTTCGGCCAGCAGTTTCTCCACTTCCGTCAGGAAGTGGAGTCCCTCCTGCGACAGCGAACCATCGTCAGCGTAATAGACGACAAAGCCGAAAAAGCAGGTGGGCTGATCGGCGGCCGGGCTGAGCCAGGCCGAGGAGGCGCCGGTGCAGCGCAGGATAATCGGGTAGTGCATATGCGGCCGGTTCTCTGCATACCACTGCTTTATCCGGCGGATGATGGCTGGCGTTTTTGCCAGCGGGACGCCGATCTCCACGTTGATCTGTGGCACCGCAATGCCCCGGCAGAAGAGCTGATAGATGTCACCGGTAACATCCGTGAAGTCGCGAAAACGGGTCACGGTGCGAAACTGCTTGCCGCCTTTCCCCTGAATCTGGGTATCGCGGTGCATGTGCGCCAGGGTCTGATCGATCGTCTCGTTCAGACTGTCATCCGCTTCGCCCTCATGCTCGACCACTTTGCGCCCCTGCTGCTCATAGCGCTGGCGCTCCTCCTCGCTGGCTTCATGGGCGTTCCAGACATGCATCAGATTGTCGTCAACGAACCACCAGGCTTTGCTGAGAGGGTAATCGTTGTTCCAGCGCAGCAGATCCTCTTCCAGCGTATCCGCAGAGACCGCGTTCTTATGACAGGTGAAGATGCGGTATGGACCGGTGCGCAGCGTCACGGCGGTGACAATACCCAGCGCCCCCAGAGAGACCTGAGCTGCCGGGAAATCCGCGTCGCCCCGGACAAACTCGCGCACGCTGCCGTCAGCCAGCACCATGCGGATGGCCAGTGCTTCATCGGCAATCGAACTCTGCTGCAATCCCTGGCCGTGCGTGCCGGTGGCCATCGCCCCTGCCAGGGTCTGAATGGCAATCACACCCGGCGACGACGCCAGCATGCGGTTCATGCGGGTCAGGGTGCGATAAACCTGATCCAGCGGGGTGGCTCCCCCGAAGGTCACGCTATCCTCATCGCTGGCGAGCTGACCGCTGAGCGCGCTGAGGTCGAGCAGTAAATCATCTTCACTGACGTGCAGCATCCGTCCGGGGGAGAGCTTGCTGCCGATGACCCGAATCTGGCCGCGTGACTCCCGGATAAGCGTCTGTAATTCCGCTTCGCTGGCGGGGCGCTGAACCTGATGACGGCTGCCGATTTTAGCGTTCTGCGCCCAGTTCCAGAGCGCATCATCATCGGGTTCAACATGAGTCTGGCGAAGCGGATAGAGGCGTGCGTCTCTGCTCACAACAGCGTTCCTTTTATGGCAATTTAATGACGAATGTTTACTAAGCGTAGACCATGAGTAAGCGGAGCCAGAGCGGTGAGCAATTATTTGCAGATATAGCGCAGTGTGGCGGTGACAGCGAGCTGACGATTGCGCCGGATACTCTCTTCTTCGCTGTTATCCGGACTGAAGAGGGCATTGAAGGTGTAGCGGTTTGAGACGTGATGAACACAGATACTGCTGATCAGACGATGAACGTCGATGGTCTGCACATCGGCGATAAACACGCCCTCCTGCTGACCGCGGGCCAGGATGTCATCCAGCAGATCCAGCGCGCTGCGGTTAAGCGCTTTAATCTGCGGTGACTGCGTGATGTAGCGACCGCGCAGCAGGTTCTCACTGCAGACCAGCCGCATAAAGTCGGGATGGGCAACGTGGTAATCGAAGCTCGCTTCCACCAGGCGGGTCATGGCCAGCTCCGGCGTCATGGCGGCCAGGTTCAGATCGGTTTCATGCGCGCGTATCTGCTGATAGACCTGCTCCAGCACTTCGATGTAGAGCTGCTCCTTGCTGCCGAAGTGATAGACCACCATGCGTTTGGTGGTCTGAGCGTGTTCGGCGATCTGCTCCAGTCTGGCACCCTGCATACCAAACTCTGCGAAGGTTTTCAGTGCGCCTGCGATAATGCGTTTTTTCAGCCCTTCCGGGTCATTTTTGCGTTTCGTAATTTCGGACATGGTGCTCAATAAGGTGATTCTGACCGGGGAATGGTAGCACAGTGTTGAGGCGTAGCCCGCAATCGCGGCGTCAGCCTGGCACAGCCTGAAAGATTACAGGTATAATCCCGAACAATATTTAACAGATTCAGAGACGACAATGACAAAACTCACCTTACAAGAGCAGATGCTGAAAGCAGGCCTGGTATCCAGCAAAAAAATGGATAAGGTTCAGCGCACAGCGAAGAAATCCCGGGTTCAGGCGCGTGAAGCCAGAGCGGCGGTCGAAGACAACAAAAAAGCGCAGCTTGAGCGTGATAAGCAACTTAACGAGCAGCAGAAACTGGCCGTCCTGTCGAAAGAGTACAAAGCACAGGTCAAACAGCTGATTGAAATGAACAAAATCGAGGTGGCAAAAGGCGACATCAGCTTTAACTTTACCGACAACAACCTGATTAAAAAAATCGTGGTGGATAAGCTGACGCAGACCCAGCTGATTAATGGCCGTCTCGCCATTGCCCGCCTGACTGCTGACAAAAATGGCGAAAGCCAGTACGCCATTATCCCGGCCAGCGTGGCGGATAAAATTGCCCAGCGTGATGCCAGTGCTATCGTCCTGAACAGCGCACTGAGCGAAGACGTGCAGGACGAAGATGATCCTTATGCCGATTTCAAAGTACCGGACGACCTGATGTGGTAACCGCGGACTGAGGCAGTCAGAAGGGGCTGGCGGCTGAGCAGTGTACAGGCTCACCGCTGACCGGATGTGTAAACGCTAATCCACTGGCGTGCAGCATCAGCCTCTCCGCCTGCTCAGCGCCCGGCAGCACCTGCCCGCCATAGAGATCACAGCCCAGAATCGGGTGCCCCAGCTGCTGACAGTGAATGCGCAGCTGATGGGTACGCCCCGTTTCCGGCGTCAGCTCAACCCGTGTAACCGCCACCTCCATTCCTTCTCGTCCCTGCCAGTGGCCGCGCGCGATAACCCGGAAGCGCGATCGCGCAGGCTTGCCCTGAAGCGGGCAGATTGTCATGCGGGGAAACTGCGCCGGATCTTTCGCGATGGCGGCATCAATCACACCTTCATCCTCAGCCAGATGGCCGCACAGCAGCGCCTGATACGTTTTGCTCACGCTGCGCTGGCTGAACTGCTGACTGAGCGCCGCGTTGATCGCTTTATTCAGCGCGACGACCATCAGTCCCGAGGTGCCAAAATCGAGCCGGTGCACCAGCGTACAGCCCGGAAACAGTCTGACCAGCCGGTGATGCACTGAATCGAGGTTTTGCGGATTCTTACCGGAAAGGCTGAGCAGCCCGCTGGGTTTATTCACCACCAGCAGATGATCATCCTGAAACAGAAGGGTGATCTCGTCATGGCAGGGTGGAGCAATAAACGTATCGACAATGGCAGACATAGTAAAACCGGACGATGAAGGGCAGAGGATCATAACCGATTGTGTGTTGAGTGACGACTCCCGGTCTGGCAGGGCAGAGACACAGTGAAGGGATGGCAAAAAAACATTTAGTATTTTGTTCAGCAACTTGCGCGATTTTTAGTGATAAATTCGGGCAGTTCTCTCTTTTACGACTACAGTCTCTGGTGAGGTTGTTTTCAATTCGTACCAATGGAGGATTTTCTGTGTTAATTCAAAACGACGAGAAAGGCCACGTAATTATTGGCGAAGCGGCACTGAGCCTTGCCCTGGGTGAGAGGGAAATCAGTATCGCATCACTCTTTACTCAACTGGGATACATGGCGAAATCCGAGAGCAACCCCGACCGGCTGACGCAGATCTCCGAGGCCCGAAGCTGGCTGAGCAGTTTTACGTCACCGGCGATTGCCCAGCAACAGGTGCCGTATCTGCAGACACTTACAGGCCTGAACGACGAACTGAACTAGCAGCAACTGAACTGACACCAGTGGACGTAGTCCGGCTCCGGCCGGAAAACGACGAAGCGAATAACCTCACAGGTTGCGCGAAAGCGTATACCGGCCGGAGAAACTGTCATGGACGACACTCCTCTCGCCAGACCCTATTTATCTCCCCGCCCGCGTTATTCAGCCTGAACGATCATCGCGCAGCCAGCCCTGTTGATCAGGACTGGCCAGACGATACCCAGTTAAAAACTTTCCCAGCTGCTCTCTGCAGAAGCCTTAAGCGGCACGGCCGGAACAAGGCGAGGCGCTGAAGCAGGCGCGGGGCGGCTGACGGCGTGCTGAGCACCAGAGAGGCGGAACACCGCCACCGTTTTTTCCAGCTCCTCTGCCTGTGCTTCCAGTGAACTCGCTGCGGCAGAGGACTCTTCAACCAGTGCGGCGTTCTGCTGGGTCGTCGTGTCCATCTCGGCCATCGCCACGGCGATCTGGGAGATGCCCCGGTTCTGCTCGTCCGAGGCCGCAGCGATTTCGCCCATGATATCTTTCACCTGACTGACGGAGCGGACGATATCATCCATGGTGGACCCCGCGCGTTCTACAAATCCGGACCCTTCACTGACCCGGTCCAGTGACTCCCGGATCAGCGTCTCAATCTCTTTGGCCGCCAGCGCGCTGCGCTGTGCCAGATTTCTCACTTCACCCGCGACCACTGCAAACCCGCGTCCCTGTTCACCGGCACGTGCGGCTTCGACCGCGGCGTTGAGCGCCAGGATATTGGTCTGGAAGGAGATGCTGTTGATGACGTGAATGATTTCACCAATTTTGCCGGAACTCTGGCTGATGCTGTTCATTGTCACCGTCACATCACGGATGATCTCGCCACCGCGACCGGCATTCACCGACGCCTCTGTCGCCAGCTGACTCGCATGATGCGCATTTTCCGCATTCTGTTTAACCGTCGACGACAGCTCTTCCATACTGGCTGCGGTCTGGACCACGGCCGCAGACTGCTGTTCTGTACGGGAGGAGAGATCGGTATTGCCTGCTGCGATTTCCGCTGAGGCACGTGCCACGCTGCTGACGCCGTCACGCACGTTGGTGATGATGTTCTGCAGGCTGCTGTTCATGGCATCGACCGCCAGCATCAGCTGACCGAATTCATCTCCACGTGTTGTGGTCAGTGAGGTGGTTAAATCTCCCCCGGCAATACGCTGCGCGGCGCTCAGCGTCTCTTTCAGAGGCTGGGTAATGCTGCGGGTGATCCGCCAGGCGATCAGCAGACTCAGTACCACACAAATCAGTGCGGCAAAGGCAATGCGCCACTCTGCCTGTTTAATAAATTCCGCAGAGAGCTGTGACTGGAAAGCGAATGTATCGGAAACCGCCGCATTAAGACGCTCGGCGCTGGTGGTCAGACCCGCCGACTCACTTTTCTCTTTCTCTGCAGCATCGACATAGCGCGTTAACGCCTCGCGCTGCTGCGCAAGGGTGCTGAGGACAGTGCGGGACACCTCGTTAATTGCAGGCTGTGCAAAGCTGTCCAGCTGCTCACTCAGCGTGGTGATCGCCGTGAACTCCTCAACAACCGACTCTCTGCTGGCCTGAGAAGGTTTATCCAGAAACGCCTGTTCAATGTTTGCGGCATCAAACAGCGCGGCGGCCAGACGCATGACCGGTAATCCGGCATCAGGTGTCAGTGCCAGATCCAGCGACTCCGACTGATGCGCAAGGGCAATCAGGGCGTCCGGTTTAATGGCATCAAAGGCGTGAGATGTGGTCTGTGCGGCGGTGACAAATTTCTGTCGCTGCTTCTGATAATCGTTGAGCAACTGCCCCATCTGCGCGACTTTCTGCTGACCGAGTTCGTCCCACTGAAAGCCACTGAGGCGTTGATACAGCGTATCCAACTCCTTCAGCGCCTGCACGTTACGGGCGGCAAATTCAGGATCTTTAGTGTACTGGTAGAGCGTGCGGTTAAGGCGCGCAGTACTTAAGGTGTTTACCATCTGAACGGTGATGGTGCGTCGTGCCGAGTTATCTTTGATACGACTGAAGCAATCGAAAGCGAGCCAGGTAATAGCCAGAGAGGCGGCGATGACGATGATAAAACCGGCACCCAGTTTTTTCCCAATTTTAATACTGGAGATGTGTTGAGCAAGGCCCATAAGTTTCACCTTTAATGAGGTTTCTGAAGCGGGAGAGAGGCGATTAAATAATCTCTGTCATCTTCTTCTTATCGTCAGGGTGGGGTGAATCTTTAATAAAAATTATATATTTCAGTTTATCTTCTTAATTAGAATGCCATTGTTTTCCCTGGAAACTATCGGCCTGCTAATCTTCAGGGGGAAACCTTAATGTCATTGATTTTAAAATCAAATGGGAATGTCTGATGCAGGTGATGCCGTTACATTAATTTGAGAAATTTTTTTTGATTAAGATCAATTTATTTACTCTTTTAAAGATAATATGTCAGGCAGGCTAAGGGATTTGTTACGCAGAGCTGATTAATGCAGGTTGTTTACCCTTACGCACGCGAGCTTACATGAATGTCAGACTATAACTTTTACACCAGGGGCAGACACACGGTTGCAGTGAATCGATCAGACGTCACCCGTGCCGTCGCGCTGACGGAGCAGGGGTATAAAAAACAGTTTGAGGAGGTCCGCGCCCCGGATGAGCAGCAGGCACTGGCACGGCTGGCAGATATGCACAGAAACCAGCGTATCGATCAGCATAACTTCCTTGCCAGTGCGGCGACGATGCCATTGATCGGTGTACTGACCGCGCTGGCAACTTTTCTGTTCTGGCGAAAAAAGCGCTGAAGTGAACCGGCTTCATTTTGCAGAAGCCGGACAAAGAGAGAGCATAGCGTCAGTAAGAAGGCGCATATTCTGCAACCGCTTACCATCCCGTTTCAAACCCTCCCGATTTATAAGCCCGCTCAGTCAGCCCGAGCGGGCTTTTTCATTTAGTGTAGCCATCCCCTGAGCCGCACCCTTATCTGATCCGGCGTGGGTCGCAAAACAGTGAAATTACTATGTGTTCTTCACTGATAAGGCGGAATACCTCTCGCTGTTCGCGCCAGGGACGCATGCATTCCGGCTGATTCTTCATCACACTCGATTATCGCTTTACACCTATATAGCCCCTGAACTATATTGATAAGGATATCTTGTGTGGATGGTTAAAACGACCGACAGGTTTGATCGCTGGTTTAGCTTACTGAATGACACCGACCGTGCCTGTGTGCTGGCTGCATTAATGGTATTGCGGGAGAAAGGGCCGGGCCTGGGAAGACCTTATGCAGATACGCTCAGAGGTTCAGCCTATATCAATATGAAGGAGCTGCGTATTCAGAGCCGGGGTGATCCCATCAGGGCATTTTTTGCATTTGACCCGAATCGTACTGCGGTCGTGCTCTGTGCCGGAAATAAGGCCGGCAGCGACAAACGCTTTTATCGGGAGATGCTTCCGATTGCCGATCTAGAATTCACACACTGGCTGAACACCTTTAAATATAGGGAGTAACGTGATGGGCAGAACGCTGGAACAGCTTATTGCGGATGAAAAACCGGACGTCGTTGCTGACGCTGAGGGGAAGGCAACGGATATCCTTCTTAACATACACCTTGCTGAACTGCGCGAAAAAGTGCAGAAAACGCAGGTTGAAATGGCGGAAGCGCTGGGCATCAGACAACCTACCGTTGCCGGAATGGAGAAACCAGGCCGTGACCTGAAGCTCTCAACCCTGAAACGCTATGTTGATGCGGCAGGCGGTAAACTGCGCCTGGTTGTGGAACTGCCGGACGGCTCACACTACGGGTTTGAGGTGTAATCCTCCCGCCCTGGATGACCTCCCGTATTGCCCGGAGAGAGAAAGCAAAAAGCCCGCTCAGGTTTCCCTGAGCGGGCTTTTCTAATTCTGGCTCCTCTGACTGGACTCGAACCAGTGACATACGGATTAACAGTCCGCCGTTCTACCGACTGAACTACAGAGGAATCGCTTGAACGGGGCGAATATTAGCGGCGCCGATCCCGCTTGTCAAAGCCCTGTTTAACGAAATGCGTTCGGATGCTCGTAAAAGCAGCGGATTGGTGAATTTTTCCCGAATCTGCTGGCTTTTCAAACTGCCAACAGGATCTCACTTTGCGGGCATTTCTCTGCAGATGTTAGAGGCATGTCAAAGTTTTGTTCTTTGCCGATGTCAAAACAGCCGTTTCAGTGCTTTTATGATAAAAATTTCAAAACGAGATTTTATGGAATAAATAAACTGCTTAGCGTTACGGTCGTCACTTTCCCCGGAAACTGAAACGGCAGGTCGGAAGTAACTGTTTGCAGATCAAGTGATTGTGAAAAGGAGTGGTCGATCACAAAAATAGCCAGAAGCCGAAGTCTAACCTCAAAATTCCCGAAACAGACGCCAGACAGGCTGGGTGAATGTAAAAGATATTTTTCATTCGCGGTCACAGCCGCTGAGCAAGTTAACAAATAAGAAGGGTCCCTATGAACATCAAAAAAACGATTGTCGCCTCACTGTTAGCCTGCATGTTACCTGCCGCGGTTATGGCAAAAGATATTTCGGTCGGCGTCTCAATGGCGCTGTTTGATGACAACTTCCTCACCATTCTGCGCACGGCCATGCAGAAAGAGATGCAGAAAGATGGCGTTAAAGGGCAGGTTGAGGATGCAAAAGGCGACGTTTCACAGCAGCTGCAGCAGGTGCAGAACTTTATCGGTCAGGGTGTCGATGCCCTGATCGTCAACCCGGTCGACACCAACGCGGTAAAACCGATTATGGATCAGGCGTCAAAAGCGGGCATCCCGCTGATCTTTGTTAACCGCCGTCCAGGAGCTGAACTCACCGGCAAAATGGCCTATGTGGGGTCCGATTCAGAACTGGCCGGGCGGTTACAAATGGAAGCGCTGGCTAAAGCAATGAACGGCAAAGGCAACGTCGCCATTCTGATGGGTGACCTGGCGAATGAATCGACCCGCGACCGTACCAAAGGTGTGGAAGAGGTGGCCGCTAAATATCCTGGCATCAAAATTGTTCAGAAGCAGACCGCCAAATTTACCCGTAACGACGCGGTGGATGTGGTCAGTAACTGGATGACGGCCGGTGATGAAATCAATGCTATCGCGTCGAACAACGATGAAATGGCAATCGGTGCGCTGCAGGCACTGGGTAAAAACCCGAACAAAATCCTGATTGCTGGCGTCGATGGTACACCGGATGCACTGCAGATGCTGAAGCAGGGCAAGATGGTCGCCACCGTCTTCCAGGATGCGAAGGGGCAGGGCGAAGGCTCGGTGCAGACGGCGATCAAACTGGTGAAAGGCGAACAGGTCCAGAAAATTATCAACATCCCTTACCAGCTGATTACCAAAGAGAACATGGAACAGTTTACCCAGCGTAACCAGAAATAATCGTTCCCGACTCAGCCTGACGGAGGTGATGTATGAACGCGTTTGCGCTTGAAGCCGAAGGCATCAGCAAGTTCTTCCCCGGCGTGAAAGCCCTCGACAACGTCTCGTTGCGGGTGCGTCCGGGAACGGTACATGCCTTGATGGGCGAAAATGGCGCGGGCAAATCCACTTTAATGAAGTGCCTTATCGGGATCTATCGTCCCGATAAGGGCACCATCAAAATTAAAGGGGAGCCGGTGCAGTTTCACGACACCATGGACGCGTTGCGTTCCGGCATTTCGATGATTCACCAGGAGCTTAACCTGGTGCCCTACATGACCGTCGCTGAGAATATCTGGCTGGGCCGCGAGCCGATGAAATTTGGTTTTGTCGATCACGCCCGGCTCAATCAGGTGACACAGGAGCTGCTCAACCGCCTGAATATCCGCCTGAAAGCCGATCGGATGGTGGGCGAACTGAGCATCGCCTCACAGCAGATGGTCGAGATTGCCAGAGCGGTCTCCTGGGACTCGGACGTCGTCATTATGGACGAGCCCACCTCCGCGCTCACGGAAACCGAAGTGGCGCATCTCTTCACCATCATTCGCGACCTGCGCGAGCAGGGCAAAGCGATCATCTACATCAGTCACAAGATGGATGAAATCTTCACCATCACCGATGAGGTCAGCATTTTCCGCGATGGCAGCTGGATCGCCAGCGACCAGACGGAGAAGTATACCCGCCAGTCGCTGATCACCCAGATGGTCGGGCGTGAACTGACCCAGCTGTTTCCGAAATTTAACAGCGCCATTGGCGAAGAGGTGCTGACGGTGCGAAACCTCACCTGCAAAGATCGTTTCACCGATGTCAGCTTCAGCGTGCGGCGCGGGGAGATCCTCGGCGTCGCCGGGCTGGTGGGCGCCGGTCGCAGCGAGGTGATGGAGAGTCTGTTTGGCATGGAGAGCTTTGACAGCGGCGAGATCTTAATTGATGGCGTACCGGTGACGATCGACTCGCCGTCCACCGCGATCGAAAAGGGCATGGCGTTCCTGACCGAAGACCGTAAGAAATCCGGACTCTTTCTGGTGCTTTCGGTGATGGAGAACATGAGCATCGTCAATATGCCGGAATACAGCGGTAAAAGCGGCTTTGTCAGCCATGTGAAGATGGCGCAGGACTGCATGGACCAAATCCGCCGTCTCAATATCAAAACCCCGACCATGGATCAGATCATCAATAACCTCAGCGGCGGGAATCAGCAGAAAGTCCTGATTGCCCGCTGGCTGCTGGCTCAGCCGAAGATTCTGATTCTGGACGAGCCGACCCGTGGCATTGACGTCGGCGCAAAAGCGGAGATTTACCGCTTAATCAGTGAACTCGCCAACCGTGGCGTGGCGATCATCATGGTCTCCTCTGAACTGCCGGAAATCCTTGGCATGAGCGATCGGGTGATGGTCATGCACGGCGGGCGTATAACCGGCATCCTCGATAAAGAAGAAGCCGATCAGGAAACCATTCTGTCGTTGGCATCCGAATGAGGCGCGAAACCACTATGAGCAATATGAAAGTTACTGCCACCCCGGCAGCCCCGCAGCAACCCTCTTTTTTTGCCAGTCTGCGTCATAAGCTGCCGAAAGATACCGGCATTTTTGTGGTGATGGTGGGGATTGCACTGATTTTTGAAATGTTCGGCTGGTATGTGCGTGACCAGTCTTTCCTGCTCAACACCAATCGCCTGATCCTGATTGTGCTGCAGGTGGCGATTATCGGGATTATTGCCGTCGGCGTGACCCAGGTCATCATTACGACCGGCATCGATCTCTCCTCCGGTTCCGTGATCGCCCTGGCGGCGGTGGTGGCTGCAAGTCTGGCGCAGACCTCCGACAGTCTCTCACCGATGTTCCCGTCACTGGTCAATATGCCCGCGGTCATCCCGGTTGCTGCCGGTATCGGGGTCGGGCTGCTGGCAGGGCTGGTCAACGGGGTGCTGATTACCCGCACCGGTATTCCGCCCTTTATCGCCACGCTGGGTATGATGGTGTCGGCCCGCGGCCTTGCGCAGTACTACACTCAGGGCAATCCGATCAGCTTCCTCTCTGACGGCTTTACCGCCATAGGCCAGGGCGCCATGCCGGTCGTGATTTTCCTGGCGGTCGCGCTGCTGTTCCATATCGCTCTGAAACATACCCGCTACGGCAAATATGTGTATGCCATCGGCGGCAACATGACCTCGGCGAAAGTCTCCGGGATCAACGTTAATAAGTATCTGATCATTGTCTACACCATTGCGGGTGCCCTGTCGGGTCTGGCTGGTGTGGTTCTGGCGGCGCGCGTCAGCAGCGGTCAGTCAAGCATGGGGATGTCCTACGAGCTGGACGCCATTGCCGCAGCCGTTATCGGTGGCAGCAGTCTGATGGGCGGCGTCGGGCGTATCACGGGTACATTGATTGGTGCGGTGATCCTCGGCCTGATTAAAAGCGGCTTCACCTTCGTGGGTGTCGATGCCTATATTCAGGACATTATTAAAGGGATCATTATCGTGGCCGCCGTCTCTATCGATATGCATCGCAACCGCAAAAAACGCTGACCGGCAACCGTTGCCCTCTTTAGCTTCAGGGAGAGGGCAGCGCCTGCTGTTTATCCATCACGGCGCTTCATGATAAGAAATCCCGCTGATAGCGGTTACATCGTTTTCAGGCCGGTTAAGCCGCAATGCAGGCCAGACAGGCCTTCAGCCGATGTCATGCCCTTTCACTGCACTAAAACTGTACAACCCGTCATCACTTTTCTGCACACCCGCCTCGCAGCAAATGCACTGTCACAGTGCGTCCGGGCGGTCTGGCTTCCCGGCTCAGCCATTCCCGATCCTTATTAACCCCTAAGAGGTAATCAGAAACGCTTATTTTCCGGGCCGTTAGGAAAAATCCTGAGCCTTGTCAGTGAGCGATATTTAAACCTGGCCTGCATCTTGCAAAATCCCTCTTATCAGGCGAAGGACGCAGATCCTATTCGCTATTCAGGGCTAGTGACGGAGGCAAGATGAATTTAAGACGACTGAAATACTTTGTGAAAATCGTCGATATCGGCAGTCTGACGCAGGCAGCGGAAGTGCTGCATATCGCCCAGCCTGCACTCAGTCAGCAGGTCGCCACGCTGGAGAATGAACTGGATCAGCAGTTACTGATCCGCACCAAGCGGGGCGTCACGCCGACAGAGGCCGGTAAGATTCTCTACGGTCATGCGCGCACCATTCTGCGCCAGTGTGAGCAGGCCCAGACGGCGGTCATCAATGCCGGTCAGATCCTCAGTGGTCAGGTTTCAATTGGTCTGGCACCAGGCACCGCGGCCTCTTCGCTGACGATGCCGCTGCTGCAGACCGTTCGCGATCAGTTTCCTGAAGTCCTGGTCTACCTGCACGAAAACAGCGGCAGCGTACTGAATGAGAAAGTGATGTCCGGTCAGCTGGATATGGCGGTGCTCTACGACCGCGCGCCCACAGCCGGGATCAACAGCATGCCGCTGATGAAAGAGGATCTCTATCTGGTGGGCGCCACCGACTGCCCGGGTGCCAGTGTCGATCTGGCGGATGTGGCCCAGATGAGCCTGTTCCTGCCGCGTGACTACAGTGCGGTGCGTAAGCGGGTTGATGAGGCGTTTTCCCTGCGTCGCCTGAGCGCCCGCATTATCGGTGAGATTGAATCGATTTCTACCCTGACCGCCGCCATTTCCAGCGGCATGGGCGTAACCGTATTACCGGAATCCGCCGCCCGTTCGCTGGTGGGGTCGACGGATGCCTGGATGGCGCGCATCAACAGTCCCTCACTCAGCCTGCCGCTGTCGCTGAACATCTCCGCGCGGTTGCCGCTGTCGCCTTCCGCGCAGGCGGTGAAAAATATCCTGCTGTCGCTGCTGAACACGCCGCTGAACGAGGAGCGGGAGCTGATGTTAGTGAGTTAATACTGGGGGGCCTGCCAGGCGCGGGGCGTTTTCACCTGGCGGTGGGCCGGCTCTGAGTAGGTTTCGCCCGCCAGGCGTGAGGGAGTTTCAGCCTGCCCGTGCAGGCGGACGCGTCAAGGGGCGGACGCCCGCCCCTTAACAATCCCGGCGTCCGGCAGCCTCCGCGCCCCGCGTTGCGGGGTGCCTTCGTCACGCCCTGCGGCCGACGGACCGTCCGGACTCGCCATCCCTGGCTCGTGCCGTCCTCTCGCCGACGTCCTGTCGGCTCATCCTGGCCTCCGGTTGCTCCTCAGCGCGCCGGATGCCTCTCCCCCGCCTTTGAAATCTTCTATTTTCTGATGTGAAGCATCGTCTGCTGGCCTGAAGGCTAAAGCAGTCTCCTAAACGCATCGCGATATGAGAGCCAGATAGATAGAAAAGTTAACAGCGGGGAGGGAGGCCGTCTGAGCCGCTGAGCGGATGAGGGATTTCAGGACGAGCGACAGGGATGTCGCGAAGAGGCAGGG
>NZ_JAALFQ010000030.1:0-1905 GCF_011800365.1 Pantoea sp. EKM103V
ACAGGCCGGAACCTTAACCCCCTCTGACTGCGGAGATGTCTGATGAACACACAACCCCACGTTTTACAGCCGGCGTCAGTTTTGGCCGATTTTGTCAACCTGCGTTTTCTGCCTTCCCTGTTTGGTCACGATTACGCGCAGGCCGAAAACAACGTGTACCTCTACGCCAGCCGCTACCTGGCGAACTATGACGGCACGGTCTGGGACTTCGTACAGCTGCCGGGCGGCGGCGGTTACATGAAGCCGGAAGGTGAAGAACGCTACATGTACTCCAATCCGTACCACTGGACGGAGCTGGAAATCAGCGCCGGTGCGGCGGGGATCATCATCACGGCGCTGGTTCTTAACCACCGCAGCTGGCTGTACGACCGCCACGACGACGAAGAACTGAGTGCGCATTTCTGCCAGCGCCACCGCCAGCTGATGGAGTGTGTGAAAACCCATCCCGAAGCCGCCGCCATTTTCTGCGCCCTGAACTGATAAATCACGGGGCGGCATGGCCGCCCCTCTTAAGAGGAAAAAACCATGTACGGAACCGTTAATGAACTCTGCGCCCGATTATCACAGCGTTACAAATCTGACGAGCTTATGACGCTGATTATCTGGCGTGAAGAAGACGTGATACGGGTTATGGGGGAGGAGCACGTAACGGCGGAAACCGCCGCCGAAATCGTCCGTGACCTCGCCACGTGGGACAGGGATGCGCAGCACGAGGCGGGCGTGGGAGCCGAAACTCTTCGCGTTCTTGCCGACAACATTCACTACGCCGCCGGACAGCGCAGCCGGCCCGTGACTCTGTCAGCCGGTGACCTGGAAATACTGATGCAGGCGGCGGGCAGGCTGCCGGATGCAGGCGCAGGCAGACAAACGGATGCGATTCAGGCGGCACTCAGGCGCGCATACCTTGCCATTAACCAGTAACAAAGGGGGCCGGGCAGGGAGGCCCGCCGCTACCCTCCTGGTGCGCAAAACCCCTTGCGCCTTCGGCGCGCAGGCGGCAGGGCACGCGCCTGACGGCGCGGCCTCCGTCTGCTGCAGGGGAAAAGAAGAGTGCAATCAACACCTGTCAGAAGCGATTTTTATTCATGACAGACAGGGGGTAGTGTATAAAAATACGGCTCTAAAAGTGTGACTCAGGGTCACTCTGCATAAATTGCACCTGGCATGGAGCCGGGGCATTAACACAGGGTGTGCTGATATGAAAATATTAATAATTAGTCGGGAGAAATCATGGAGATGATCCGAGCTGTAATGCACATTTTCGTATTTATATTATGTACCTGTGGTGGCGGATTTGCAGGGGCTGCTTTGGTGAAAACACGGAAAGGATTTATCACGGGTTGTCTGATTGGCGTGCTGGCAGGAACGGCAACTGTATGGGGGAGCCATCAGGACAGAACAGCACAATGCGACAGGATGGATGATGGTCTGATTCAGTCTTCTGTATGTGTAAATTAACCTGGCGGATAGAGGTATCCCGGCCAGTCCGCTGATATTAACCGGGCATGTATAACAGGATACTGGCCCATTCATTCCGGTTCTCAGGTTACGCCTGATTCTCCTGCCAGCAGTCCTGCGGTTCACTCTTCATACATAATTTTTCAGCGAGCATGTGTTTCCTTCATCGGCTTTAAATCTGGCTGCTCACTGAATTTATGTCTTATCAAAACCTTAATCGTTGCCCATCTCAGACCCGAAATGCCCTCTGTCGCCGGCAGAATGCTGTCTCCCCGGGCGTCCGGGCGCGCTGTCATGCTGCGCACAGAGCCGGCAGGCCGTCTCTGCCCTGCGGGTTTCCATCGCTGACGCAACTCCTGCAACCGGCTGTCGCCGGTGCGTTCACTGGCCACGAAAGGCCGTGGCCGCTGAGGACCGGACCGGCATAGCCGTCCGGGGTGTGTTCGT
>NZ_JAALFQ010000031.1:0-1575 GCF_011800365.1 Pantoea sp. EKM103V
GTGAGGCATGCTGGAGGTATCAGAAGTGCGAATGCTGACATAAGTAACGATAAAGCGGGTGAAAAGCCCGCTCGCCGGAAGACCAAGGGTTCCTGTTCAACGTTAATCGGAGCAGGGTGAGTCGACCCCTAAGGCGAGGCCGAAAGGCGTAGTCGATGGGAAACAGGTTAATATTCCTGTACTCGGTGTTACTGCGAAGGGGGGACGGAGAAGGCTATATCAGCCGGGCGACGGTTGTCCCGGTTTAAGCGTGTAGGCGGAGGGTCCAGGTAAATCCGGACTCTTTTAACGCTGAGGCGTGATGACGAGGCACTACGGTGCTGAAGTGATAAATGCCCTGCTTCCAGGAAAAGCCTCTAAGCATCAGGTAACACAGAATCGTACCCCAAACCGACACAGGTGGTCAGGTAGAGAATACCAAGGCGCTTGAGAGAACTCGGGTGAAGGAACTAGGCAAAATGGTGCCGTAACTTCGGGAGAAGGCACGCTGGCGCGTAGGTGAAGGGACTTGCTCCCGGAGCTGAAGCCAGTCGAAGATACCAGCTGGCTGCAACTGTTTATTAAAAACACAGCACTGTGCAAACACGAAAGTGGACGTATACGGTGTGACGCCTGCCCGGTGCCGGAAGGTTAATTGATGGGGTTATCCGTAAGGAGAAGCTCTTGATCGAAGCCCCGGTAAACGGCGGCCGTAACTATAACGGTCCTAAGGTAGCGAAATTCCTTGTCGGGTAAGTTCCGACCTGCACGAATGGCGTAATGATGGCCAGGCTGTCTCCACCCGAGACTCAGTGAAATTGAACTCGCTGTGAAGATGCAGTGTACCCGCGGCAAGACGGAAAGACCCCGTGAACCTTTACTACAGCTTGACACTGAACATTGAGCCTTGATGTGTAGGATAGGTGGGAGGCTTTGAAGCGCGGACGCCAGTCTGCGTGGAGCCATCCTTGAAATACCACCCTTTAATGTTTGATGTTCTAACGTGGCCCCGTGATCCGGGGTGCGGACAGTGTCTGGTGGGTAGTTTGACTGGGGCGGTCTCCTCCCAAAGAGTAACGGAGGAGCACGAAGGTCAGCTAATCACGGTCGGACATCGTGAGGTTAGTGCAATGGCATAAGCTGGCTTGACTGCGAGAGTGACGGCTCGAGCAGGTGCGAAAGCAGGTCATAGTGATCCGGTGGTTCTGAATGGAAGGGCCATCGCTCAACGGATAAAAGGTACTCCGGGGATAACAGGCTGATACCGCCCAAGAGTTCATATCGACGGCGGTGTTTGGCACCTCGATGTCGGCTCATCACATCCTGGGGCTGAAGTAGGTCCCAAGGGTACGGCTGTTCGCCGTTTAAAGTGGTACGCGAGCTGGGTTTAGAACGTCGTGAGACAGTTCGGTCCCTATCTGCCGTGGGCGCTGGAGAATTGAGGGGGGTTGCTCCTAGTACGAGAGGACCGGAGTGAACGCACCACTGGTGTTCGGGTTGTCATGCCAATGGCACTGCCCGGTAGCTAAGTGCGGAAAAGATAAGTGCTGAAAGCATCTAAGCACGAAACTTGCCCCGAGATGAGTTCTCCCTGAC
>NZ_JAALFQ010000032.1:0-1182 GCF_011800365.1 Pantoea sp. EKM103V
AGTCGGGGATTTATTCTGGTCGCTGTACATTTCCCCCTTCGTGCCGATAACACAGATTACACCAGGCATTCCTCTTCCCCGGACAATGAGAGCACCTATGAAAATATCTACCCGGCTTGCGTCAGGCTTCGGTCTGCTTATTCTGCTTTTTATACTCTGTACCGGCATCGCGCTTAACGCACTGAGCAGGGCCAGCGACGGCATGGACGACGCCGTTAACGTCAAAATGAAAAAGTATCAACTGATACTGGACATGCGCGGCGGCCTGAGGGACATGGGTATCGCGGTCCGTAATATGGCTCTGCTCAGTGAACCTGCGGCAATGAAATCCGAATGGGAGCGCCTGCAGAAGCAGAAGCTGCTCTATATAGAAAACCGGCGCGCTCTGGTTGAGATGATGAAGGCGGACTCTACACCGCAGGGTCGCGAGGTATTCAGCCAGATAGCTCAAGCTGAAGGTCCGGCACTGGCTGCGCTGGAGAAGGCGGGTCAGCTCGGGCTGGCTAACCAGGCCCGGGAAGCCACCGATTACCTCATGAAGGTCACGCGTCCGGCGCAGAGCACGCTGCTGAAAGCCCTGAACGACATGACGCAGGTACAGCTGAAAAACACCCAGTCCGCCGTTGAGCAGAACAGCCGGTCTGCCGACCGCGCATCGCTGATACTGGTATTACTTGCGGCCGCATCCGTGCTCGTGGCCGCCGGAACCTGCGTAATGACTATTCGTGTGCTGATGCGTCAGCTGGGCGGAGAGCCTGCACAGGCCCAGGCGCTCGCGGCAACAATCGCATCCGGCGACCTGACCACGCCGGTCACGCTGCGCCGTAACGACACGGACAGCCTGCTGGCATCGCTGGACGGCATGCAGGCCAATCTCCGGGGACTGGTCTCGCAGATTAAAGACGCCTCCGCCTCAGTGGCCCTGGCCGCGGATGAAATTTCTCAGGGCAATACTGAATTGTCCTCGCGCACCGAGCAGCAGGCGGCCGCCCTGCAGGAAACGGCCGCCAGCATGGAGCAGCTCACCGCCACGGTGAAAAGTAACACGGCCGGCGCGCAGCAGACCGCCGATTCGGCCCGTGAAACCGCGTCGCTTGCGCGCACGGGTGAAGCGGACGTGCAGCGCATGTCGGAAACCATGAATGCCATCTCGCTGAGCGCGGCAAAGGTACGGGACATCAC
>NZ_JAALFQ010000033.1:0-1090 GCF_011800365.1 Pantoea sp. EKM103V
CACCTATGAAAATATCTACCCGGCTTGCGTCAGGCTTCGGTCTGCTTATTCTGCTTTTTATACTCTGTACCGGCATCTCACTTCATGCCCTGTGGCAGGCGCGTGACGGAATGAATGATACTGTAAACAATAAGATGAAGCGTTATACGCTGGTACTGGACATGCGCGGAGGCCTGCGCGATATGGCTATAGCTGTACGCAATCTTGCGCTGCTGAGCGACCCTGCACAGATGCAGCCTGAATGGCAGCGGCTGGTTGCTCAGCGGCAGGCCTATGTCCGCAAGCGCGAGCAGCTGGAAAAAAGCATGTCCGGCAACGTCTCTGAACAGGGAAAGGCCGCGCTGGCGCGGGTCCTGTCTGCCGAGAATACGGCCCTCTCCACATTGATGGAGGCCGGAAAGCTGGGCATGGATAACCGGCAGCAGGCTGCCACGACGTTTCTGATGAACACCGCGCGTCCCGCCCAGACGACCCTGCTGGATGCCCTGAACGTGCTGACTGGCGTTGAGATGCAGCTCAGCCGCGATACCGTTGCCGAAAACAGCGCCAGCACGTCGCGAACCGCAGGTATATTGACAGTGCTGGCAGCGCTTTCTGTTCTGCTGGCGGCGGGCACGGGTTTACTCACCATCCGGGTGCTGATGCGTCAGCTGGGCGGAGAGCCTGCACAGGCGCAGGCTCTCGCGGCTGCGATTGCGGCAGGAGACCTGACCACGCCGGTCACACTGCGCCGTAACGACACGGCCAGTCTGCTGGCCTCGCTGGACGGCATGCAGGCAAATCTCCGGGGGCTGGTCTCGCAGATTAAAGATGCCTCCGCCTCAGTGGCCCTGGCCGCGGATGAAATTTCTCAGGGCAATACCGAGCTCTCCTCGCGCACCGAGCAGCAGGCCGCTGCCCTGCAGGAAACGGCCGCCAGCATGGAGCAGCTCACCGCCACGGTGAAAAGCAACACGGCCGGCGCGCAGCAGACCGCAGACTCAGCCCGTGAAACCGCGTCGCTTGCGCGCACCGGTGAAGCGGACGTGCAGCGCATGTCGGAAACCATGAATGCCATCTCGCTGAGCGCGGCAAAGGTACGGGACATCAC
>NZ_JAALFQ010000034.1:0-885 GCF_011800365.1 Pantoea sp. EKM103V
ATGGCGCAGCAGGTGGCAGACACGGTACGGGACGGCGCGCTGCCGCTGCCCTCATTCCGCGCGTGGATAGCGGCGAGCCACATCGTACACGACCGCTTCGGCACGGCGGGCGAGGTGGCGTGGGGCAGGGCAAGCAGCCTGCTGGCAGACCGCCTTGCCGCTGACGCCGCACAACAGGCAGGAGATGCGCAGGACAATCCGCAGGCGTAAAAAAAGCAGGCCGGAGCCTGCTTTCTTCACGGTCACCAGTTCGCGCTGGCGGCCTCATCAAAACCAACCAATGGGTAGTAGATATGAATTTTGACGCACAAATCGTCGCACATGCCACCGCGTTTGTAAACGCCCTGCGCAGTGAACGACCGGCACACGTGCCCGCCATGCCGTTTTCGCTGTGGCAGCAGTTCATGACCACCGTGAAGAGCCAGCTGGAGGTGCAGCCATGAGCAGCATGATCGTGCAGCCGCATCCGGCCGGTGCGGCGTCACCGGTGACGCATGAGGATATCACCCTCGCGCTGGGGCGGTACTGCCTGATCCGCCTCGACAACGGGGCCGAATCCTTCTGGCACAACGGGCACTATATCTGCGAGGCGGACGGCGCTGCCGCAGAGGCCGGGGTGGCCGATATCGCCCGGCTTGCCGCGCGGGCGGGCGGTCAGTCGCTGCGTCATGCTGAGCTGCCGGTGCCGGACGGAGAGTGGTGCTGGTCTGATATCGCAGAACGGCTGGCCCGCAGTGTCCTGACCGAAACGGTGCGCGCGTCCGGCATCGTGACGGGAAGCGAAACGCCGCAGGGCCGGGGCGTCCATTTCTGCGATCATCCGCTGCTCAGCGGTGACAATTCGAACCTGTGGTTTCCGGTCGGCAGCGGGGAGGGCTGGTTTGA
>NZ_JAALFQ010000035.1:0-724 GCF_011800365.1 Pantoea sp. EKM103V
CAGACCAGACACTGACGATCGGCAACGACCAGCTTACCGACGACATTAACGACCTGGAGGAGTCGCTTTACGAGTTTCACCTGCGGCTGCGGGACATGACAAAACGCCATCTTTTCCGCGGCGCGGCGCCGGCCCAGAAAATGGCCGGGATGCTGATCGAACAGATTGATACAGAACTGGTGGCGCTGTACCGGCGCGCTGCCGAAATGCGCGGGCACCTGAAGTAACGGACGGGGCGGTCATTTTATGACCGCCTGCTGTCTGTGCGCGGAGACCGCCGCCGCTGCGCTTTTGTCCACAGGGTTATCGTCAGGCTATGCACCCGGACTGTGGACAGAATGAAATAAGGAAGTTGCTGCGCGCCGCTTTTTTCCGCCATGCGGCGGAACAGGGCAGAAAACCTGGTCCGTGCAGCCTGTGGCCGGTGCCGTGACTTCACTTTAGCCCGGCCGCTGCGTGTTCAAGAGATCGCTCCGCTCGCCTCCTCGCCCGTTCGCACTCGCTCCGCCGTGCTTACTTCCGTCGCGCCGCCGCTCAGAAATTCGCGCCAGCGCCGTGCGTAATCCCGCCTCCCGCTCGCTTGCGCTGCGGCCTCGTCGTCGCTCCTGAACACTCCGCTTTCCGCCGGGCTGTCATTCATTCACGGCACAGGCCGGAACCTTAACCCCCTCTGACTGCGGAGATGTCTGATGAACACACAACCCCACGTTTTACAGCCGGCGTC
>NZ_JAALFQ010000036.1:0-667 GCF_011800365.1 Pantoea sp. EKM103V
ACGGCTTACAGAACGCTCCCCTACCCAACAACACATAGTGTCGCTGCCGCAGCTTCGGTGCATGGTTTAGCCCCGTTACATCTTCCGCGCAGGCCGACTCGACCAGTGAGCTATTACGCTTTCTTTAAATGATGGCTGCTTCTAAGCCAACATCCTGGCTGTCTGTGCCTTCCCACATCGTTTCCCACTTAACCATGACTTTGGGACCTTAGCTGGCGGTCTGGGTTGTTTCCCTCTTCACGACGGACGTTAGCACCCGCCGTGTGTCTCCCGTGATAACATTCTCCGGTATTCGCAGTTTGCATCGGGTTGGTAAGCCGGGATGGCCCCCTAGCCGAAACAGTGCTCTACCCCCGGAGATGAGTTCACGAGGCGCTACCTAAATAGCTTTCGGGGAGAACCAGCTATCTCCCGGTTTGATTGGCCTTTCACCCCCAGCCACAGGTCATCCGCTAATTTTTCAACATTAGTCGGTTCGGTCCTCCAGTTAGTGTTACCCAACCTTCAACCTGCCCATGGCTAGATCACCGGGTTTCGGGTCTATACCCTGCAACTTAACGCCCAGTTAAGACTCGGTTTCCCTGCGGCTCCCCTATACGGTTAACCTTGCTACAGAATATAAGTCGCTGACCCATTATACAAAAGGTACGCAGTCACACCACAAGGG
>NZ_JAALFQ010000037.1:0-551 GCF_011800365.1 Pantoea sp. EKM103V
TCCTGCACGATATTAAACGCGGTCCACAGGTCGGTGCCTTTGTCATACCAGGCACGCGGCTGAATAATACGCTCAGCGGATACCGGCGGCTCTTTTCCGTCATATTTATATTCCAGCGCCAGCTGCCCCAGCAGGCGGCGTTCTTCGCTGTTAACCTGAATACCTTTCATCATGCCGATATTATTTTCAACCTTATCGAACACGCCCAGCACCTCATAAGCGCCTTCAATAACCTGCGACACAATATCACCTTTGTGCGGCACGCTGATTTCACCAAATGATTTCCAGCACACCAGGCCATTCGTGCAGACCTGCCGGAAAATACACGGGATCATCTTATAACTGCTGGAGCCGTCATGGCTGTTAAGCAATACAATTTCCGGCACCTCTTCGCCGCCGTTGTTATTTCCACGGCGCAGGCGGATCATGTGTTTGGTAAATTCACGGCGCTCCGGATCGCGCACGCGCGACTGGCTGGCAAAAAAGGGCTCAAATCCTTCTTCACGCAGTTTATCCAGCAGGGTAATGGTCGGAATATAGGTATAACGCTC
>NZ_JAALFQ010000038.1:0-493 GCF_011800365.1 Pantoea sp. EKM103V
TGCGGGCGAGCCTCAGGGATGAGGCGAGTCGTCCGGCGGCCGAGCCTACAGGGATGTATTTACGGCGACTTTACGGAGCGCCCATTATTTCCGACTGAAAAGCACGGGATTGTGCGTTTGTTGCACAAAAAAGGTGTCGCTGTTGGTAGCAGGTGAAAGGTCAGGAAAGGTATGCCTGATCGCAAAGGGTTCCCGCATCCATGCGGATCGGCCGCGCCATCCCTGGCGCGGACGCTTTGCTCTCAGGCATACCATTCCTTCCCGGTCGGGCTTAATCATTGCTGTTATAAAATCGAGCGGAATGTGAGGCAGGAGGAACGGGTCGGAGGCGGATCTGACTCGGTGTTTTATTCACAGTTGTTGATGCACTGGGTGTCTGAACATTCGCTCAGGCGCTACAAAAAGGAGGGGATGGCGGGCAGTGGAGTAAAGCGTCCGCCGCATGGACAAAAACGCCCGGAGCGTTTTTGAACAATGCGAAGCGTTGGCCCGC
>NZ_JAALFQ010000039.1:0-471 GCF_011800365.1 Pantoea sp. EKM103V
GCTGAGCGTATTATTCAGCCGCGTGCCTGGTATGACAAAGGCACCGACCTGTGGACCGCGTTTAATATCGTGCAGGAGAATCTGATTAAGGGGGGTGTGCCCGGCAGAACGGCGAAGGGAAAAAGAACCACCACCCGTCCGGTAACCGGCATCGACGGCGATATAAAACTGAATCAGGCGCTGTGGAAAATGGCGGAGGAGTTCGCAAAACTCAAATCATGAAAATAACCCCGGCGCGCCGGGGTTATTTTTTGTCAGGCATCACGTCCGCAGCCAGAAACGTTTCCGGCGCGGGCACTTTTTTATTCCGCTGCGCCATTGCGGTATAAACCTCATCCCGTGCAATCAGCACGCGGTAAATACTTTTGATAATGGCCGCATATTCACGACGCTGTTTGATCAGCTTCGGGTTCGGGCCGGTGTTGTACATCCCGACGCTGTCCCAGTTCCTGCCGTACTGCCTGAAGTTTC
>NZ_JAALFQ010000004.1:0-324480 GCF_011800365.1 Pantoea sp. EKM103V
GGAATTGGTAGACGCGCTAGCTTCAGGTGTTAGTGTCTTAACGGACGTGAGGGTTCAAGTCCCTCTCTTCGCACCAACGTTGTCATCCTCCGGCTTTATTCATGCTTTCTTCCTGTTCTGACCGTTTCTTTGCCGTTTCAGGCTCGCCTTCTGATTTTTACACCTTCTCTGTTACGTCAGCATGACGCCCCTGCACTGTTGCTAATTCAGATGAAAATTCACGGAAACCGCCGCCAGTCCGGTCGCTAATGCCAGGCAGGATGGCAGCAGCAGATAGTGACGCAGGCGCTGATGAAAGAGCATCACCACCGTCAGCAACAGCGCAACGATCATCACCATTCGCCACTGACTGAATCCCGGCTCCCATAGGGCAAACAGCGGCAGCGCTATGCACGGCAGCAGAACCCCCCACGCACTATCCAGTTTTTTACCCAGTGCCCAGCTGATTCCCCACAGGCCGCAGGCCGCTACAATCGCTATCCCCATGACGCCAACCTCAAATGATAAGCATTCCCATTATCATATGACAGTTTTTCCCGTTCTGCAGCCTGTTTTTGGCTGGCCCGGCGCTGAAGATGACAGATCATCTGGAAAATGCTAGATTGCGGCCGATAACACCTTTAATAACAGCACTAGCAATATTTGCTCATTGTCCTGCAGACCCCTCCTTTCTGCTGGCTTGCGCTTTGGTATTTCAGGGTCGTCACGAGTATTTATAATGAAATTACAATCATATGAAGAACTGAAGCAGAGTAAATACCGGCTTTCAGTGATGCTTTTCCTGTTTTTAAATATCGCCGTTTCCCTCTTTTATCTGCTGCCAATAATGAGCACGGAAAAAAGTGAGACGACGCTGCCGGTTATGTGTGTCGCCGCCTTCAGCTCCCTCACGTTAATTGCCCATTTAATCTGGCCCAAAGTTAAACTCCCCCTGTTAAATCCTGTTGCGCTGCTATTAGGGATCTTCTGGGCCTGGCATATTAATTATCGCTTCCATCTGGTGTTCTATTTTGATGGTGGCTTTCTGATTATCAGCCTGATCAGCGTGTTATTTATCAGCGCCATCGCCCTGAGCGATTATCTGGTGGCTTTCTGTCTGCACGTCGCCCCGCCCGTTCTGACCGTATTGCTGCTCGACAATGGTCAGCACCTGCCGCTAATTCTGCTGACCATCTCCCTGCCGCTGATCGGTTTTTCATTGCAGCACCTGATGCGCCGCCGGGCTGACAACTTTACCCTGCGTCTGATGCATCAGCTTTACGAAGAGAAAGAGACCTTCAGCGACCTCAGCATGCTCGATCCGCTGACCGGGCTGTATAACCGCCGTGGTCTGAAGAACCGGCTCGACAATATTCTGGAAAACCACGCCGGCAGCCACTTTGTGCTGTTGCTGGATATCGATCACTTTAAGGCCTACAACGATAATTATGGCCATGCGATGGGCGATCAGGCACTGGCGCGGGTCTCTGTGGCGATCCGTGATGCGGTGCGTTCGCGCGATGTCGTTACCCGCTATGGCGGTGAAGAGTTCCTGGTGCTGATGACCAACGTGAACAGCTCCATTGCGATGAAGCTGGCAGAGCGCATCCGTCAGTATGTGGTGGATTTAGAGATCCCCCATCTGTTCAATGAGACTGTGTCAACGCACGTCACCATCAGCGCGGGAATTGCGCCGATTTACGACAACGAGTTCGACCAGGCCGTCGCCAATGCCGACAGCGCCCTCTATGTCGCGAAGAACCAGGGCCGGAATACCATTCTCGCCTGGGAAGATTTACCCAGAGAGGCGCCTCACACCGCAGAAGAGCCCGTATAACCCGCTGATAACCGGCGTCTGCCCCTGTTGATCTGACCGATCTGTCGCGGTCATCGCCGGGCTGATTACTCCTCTCCTCCCCTGCTGTTTTTACCGCCAGCAACCGCACGCTTTTACGCCGCTTGTAGAGTTAATCAATAACGATTATCATTTGCTTTCTTATCTACACTTTTCGCGAGTCGTCATGGCAACCGCTTCAGCTCAGGAACAGCGTTTCAGCGCTCAGTCGATGATCTTCCGGCAGAATGACCGTCCACTGGCGGAAAGTCTGTATGAACGGCTGCAACAGCAGCGCAGCTATCTGCTGGATTCGACCAGGCTCAGCCAGTCAGCCCCGCGTGATGCGCAGACCCTTGCCGTCTGGTCACACGCTGACGCCTTCGCCCCGCTTATCCGGCGCTACAGTGACTACCTCTATCGCGATCATCCCGATGCGGTGCGTGAAGCGAAACCCGTGCTCTCACTCTGGGCGCAGTGGTATTTCGGTCTGCTGATCCCGCCGCTGCTGATGGCCCTGCTGCAGGAGTCCCGCGCGCTCGACTGCTCGACTGAACACATTCGTGTCGGTTTTCATGAGCATGGCCATCCGGCCACCTTCTGGATTGATGTGCAGGAGGATGAGGAGGCGCGCTATCTCAACCCGCTGCAGCGCATCGACCGCCTGATTCAGCAGCATCTCATCCCGGCCGTGAATGGCATTACGCAGCATGGTGACATCAACGCCCGCCTGATCTGGAACAACATGGGGTTCACCTTCCAGTGGTTCCTGGGTGAGCTGAAAAGCCAGATAGATGAGACGCTGGTCCTGCAGCTGGAACAGGCGCTGTTCTTTAATCAGCGGCTGCTGGATGGCAGCGACAATCCCCTCTATCGCACCATGATCCCGCGTGACGGTGAACTGGTGCGGCGCAGCTGTTGCCAGCGCTATCGCATTCCCGATGTTCAGCAATGCGGCAACTGCACCCTGAGCAGCAGCTAAACAGACCCGATTCCCGCGAATTCTCCGTTTATCCCGTTTACAGGCACAGAGGCTTGTGGCAATTTTTACGCCTTCGATCAGCCTGGAGAGAAAGATGAGTCTGGAGTCTGTGCGCCAGTTCTTCGCCGAACACGCCCCTGAAATTGAAATTATTGAACTGGCAGAGAGCACCGCAACGGTCGGGATGGCCGCTCGCGCCCACGGCGTGACGCCAGGCGAAATAGCAAAAACCCTGTCGCTGAAAGTGAAAAACGAGGTGGTGCTGATCGTAACGCGAGGCGATGCCCGGCTGGACAATCGCAAGCTGAAAGCGGCGCTGGGCGCGAAAGCGCGCATGCTGAGCGTTGACGAGGTGATTAACTGGACCGGCCACCCGGTGGGCGGCGTCTGTCCTTTCGGTCTGGAAAATCCGCTGACCGTTTACTGTGATGTTTCACTGCGCAGTTTTGAAGAAGTCTTACCTGCCGCTGGCGCTATCCATAGCGCCGTCCGCATTTCGCCGCAGCAGATGGCTGAACTGACGAATGCCCGCTGGATTGATGTCTGCGAAGCGATCTGACCCTTTACCTCTGCTCAGCTAATCAGGCGTCTGAAAGCCTGCTCAAGGATCGATAACAGCAGCGTGTTATCGACGCGATGCAGGACATGCACCGAGGCGCCGCACTGCTCGGGCACACCCACAGAGAGCCGGAGCGGCTGCCGATAACGCCAGCTTTTGCCGCGCGTGGCACCGGGACGCAGCTCAATGTCGACCCGGTAATCGATCCCTGAGGCGACACGCTGATTCAGCAGCCAGGCGACCACCAGCGCATCGTGTATCCAGCATCCCGCCAGCTGACGGGTCTGCATCGAATAGTCGATCCACGGACGCAGCGTGTCGCGCACAAAGTCGGCCAGCGGATGATCGACGGCGGTCAGCCGGGTCAGATCCTGCTGGGTCAGCAGCGTCTGCGTGGTGACATCCATTGGCACCAGCGTTACCGCAGCACCACTGTGCAGCACCTGGTGCGCCGCTTCCGGGTCCAGGCCAAAGTTGGTGTCTTTGATATAGTCATCCAGCGCAAAGACGCCTCCCATGACCACAATCTCCGCCACCGATTCGGCCATCGCGGGATAGCGCTGCATCGCCAGCGCCACGTTCGTCAGCGGGCCAATCGCCACCAGCGTAATCTCGCCCGGATTGTCGCAAATCAGCCTGCCGATAGCGTCAGCCGCGTCAAATCCATCCGCGCTGACATCGGCTGGCTGACGGACATCCTGCCAGAGATCGGCCAGCGCCAGCTGATTAACCCGGTTATCGAGCGTCTCGCGCCACGGCGCCGGATCTTCCTGCAGCGCCTGTGTCGCCCCCTGCACCACCGGAATGGAGAGTCCCAGCCGGGCAATCAGATCTTTCGCCACGCGCGCGCCCACCTCGCTCGGCGTATTGCCCGCCACGGTGGTGATTAATTCCAGCGACAGGCCGGGTGAGGCTAAGGCCAGCGCAATCGCCAGGCCATCATCGGTGTTGGCACCTGCAATCCCATTACCGGGATCGCAATCAATAATGATTCTTTTCATCTTCTTATTCGTTAACTCTGAGATTACGGCGTGCAGCCGCAGGATTCACCGATTTCAAGATAGTGTGGAAACTCCTTTAACTGGGCTTCGCTCTGCCCCTCTTTCAGCATGTGGATCGCCGCACGCGCCATCTCGCGCAGTGGCTGACGCACGGTCGTTAATGTCGGAACATGAAACGATGACTGATTGGTGCCGTTAAAGCAGACCAGCGCGACATCCTGTGGCACCCGGATCTGATGCTCCGAAAAGGCCCGCACTGCGCCAATCGCCTGACCTTCGTTGCTGGTGAACAGCGCGCGGGGCACGCAGCCACGGACGATCATCGTCTGCACCGCTTCATATCCCCCCTGTGGGGTGTAGCTGGCGGGAAACATCAGCGATTCATCAATCGGCAGGCCGCGCTCCTGCATGGCATCGCGCCAGCCCTGAATACGATCCTGCGCATTAAGCATATCGACCGGACCGGTGATGATGCCGACCTGCTGATAGCCGTGGCTCAGCAGATGTGCCGTGACCTGCCAGGCCGCCTGGCGCTCATTGACGCGCAGCATGTTCACGCCCGGCTGAGGTTCCACCCGTTCCAGCATCACCAGGGGCGTGCCGCTCGCCTTAATCAGGTCGATGTATGGATGGCGATCGACGCTGTTATAAAACAGGCCATCGACCTGCCGGTTGAGCAGCCCCTGAATAAGCTCCAGTTCGCGCCGGCGATCGTCACCGGCATCGCCCAGCAGCATGACATGACCGTGATTCATCGACTCCTGCAACAGCACGTGCGCCATGGACGCAACAAACGGATTGCCGATGTTCGGCACGACCAGACCAAAGGTTTTGGTGTTGCCGGACGCCAGCGCCCGTGCAGCCGCATTGGGCCGGTAACCGGTCGCTTTAATCGCCTCCAGCACCCGCTGCCGGGTCGCCTCGGCGACCGGACGCGGCCCGTTGTTAATGACATAACTGACAACTGCCACTGAGGTGCCTGCCGCTTTCGCCACTTCACTGCGGGTCACTTTTCCCGTTAACGACTTAGGCACATCACTTTCCTCCCTAAAAAAACAGGCCGCTTTACACGGCCTGCTGCTTATTTCGTTTTGCCCTGTCAGATGGCGTCATCAGGCAGATTGAGATCCCGCCCTCGCGTCTCAGGCGCAACAAAGGTGGTAAAGAATCCAGTCGCGGCCATCGCCGAGAAGTAGACCGCAATCGGCCACCAGTGTCCGGTATAAGAGAGCATAGCAGCCGCAATCAGCGGTGCCGTGCCGCCGGAGAGAATCGAACCCAGCTCCTTCGCCACCGCCATTTTGGTGTAGCGATGATGCACGCCGAACATCTCCACGCCCCAGGCGGCCTGCACACCAAAAATACCCAGCGACGCCAGTCCCATGCCCACC
This sequence comes from Pantoea sp. EKM103V, assembly GCF_011800365.1. Classification (NCBI taxonomy): domain Bacteria; kingdom Pseudomonadati; phylum Pseudomonadota; class Gammaproteobacteria; order Enterobacterales; family Erwiniaceae; genus Pantoea; species Pantoea sp. EKM103V. The sequence continues at coordinate 5,747 of NZ_JAALFQ010000004.1, forward strand.
ACAATCACCGGAATGACCAGCATCGGTTCACGCGTATCCAGCAGCATAAAAGCGGGCCAGGCGTAGAGCATCAGCAGCAGACAGAAGACGCGATACACGATCCGGCGACCAAAACGGTCAGAGAGCCAGCCCGCAAAAGGGATGATCAGGAAACCCAGCAGCGACGCAAGGAACACCGCCGTGGTCGGGACCGATTTATCCACCAGCAGAACCTTCGCGACATAGCCGACGATGAAGCCCTGCGACAGATAGGAGGGACCGTTTTCACCGATGCGCAGCCCCACCATCGTCCAGAAGGCGCGGGTGCGCTGGAAGAACGGCCGCGTATCCTTCACCGGCGGGGTCGCCAGCACACCGGCGCGCGCCGCTTCCATCTCCGCTTTTCTGCGCTCAAAAACCGGGGTTTCGCGCAGATGACGCCGGATCCACAATGCCACCAGCGCGATCAGCGCACTGCTGAGGAAAGGAATACGCCAGCCCCACGCCAGCAGGCTCTGCTGATCCATCTGCACCACCAGCAGCCAGACCAGCGACGCCAGCAGTGTGCCGCTGTTAGAGCCCAGCGCGATAACGGAAGCGACCAGCCCGCGACGCTCTGCGGGCGCATACTCGCCCAGCATGACCGTACCGCCAGAGAGCTCTGCACCCGCGCCGAACCCCTGCGTGAAGCGCAGCAGGACCAGACAGGCGGGTGCCCAGACGCCAATCGTGGCATAGCTGGGAATTAAGCCGATAAAGGTGGTGGAGGCCCCCATCAGAATGATGGTGGTGATCATGACCGCCTTTCGCCCTTTGCGGTCGCCGAGCCAGCCGAAGAAAAGTGCGCCGATAGGCCGGGCAACGAAGCCGACTGACCAGGTGGCAAAGCTGGAGAGCAGCGCCATGGCCGGTGTCGATTCGGGAAAGAAGACATCGCCAAAGATGATACCGGCAGCCAGACCATAGAGCGCAAAATCCGCGTACTCCATCGCCGTGCCGAGCCAGCATGAGAATGTGGCGCGCCAGAAATCTTTGCGGCCTGAGGGGGTGTTAAACCGCGCATCGGCGGCTGAAGTGGATGACAGTGATGCCTGCTGCTTAACGGAATTGTGTGCCGTCATAACCCTATCCCTGAATGCGTATGCAGATCGATAAACGCCCGTCCATGGGTCGATTCCCTGATAAAAGCGGAATTCCCCGGTGGCGACGTTCAGTTGACTAACCATGATGAAAGGTTAAAGGATTCCCTGGTGTTGGAATCATCTGCCTCGCCCGTTTTCGCCGATCTTTTTTAACCGGTCACTTAAACTGAGCGAATGTAACTTAACAATCGATGGAGCCGACTGTGCATCGAGCACCGTGAGCAATCACTGGGGACCTAGTGTATCTACGCGCGTAGATAAATCAAGCGATCCCGCCGAAAAATGTTATTCAGACTTCACTATCACAGTGCGTCATCATGGTTTTTTATCGCAAATTCAGCCAGTTAACAGCGCCTCACTTTGCACAAAAAAAAGTCATCACTCGCGTTAAGTCAGCACTTTCTCTAATCATTAAGCATGATAAACAGGCGGGGCTGCTTTCATCGGACTCTGTTGTCGCACAGCTCTGTGACCGCAGGATGACACTCAGGCTCAGGCTGAAAAATCGCTGCGCGCGCAAATAATGCGTTACCCTGAAAAAAAGGCCAGGCAGAGAATGTATGACCATTATTCTGATGCGACACGGTAAACCCGATCATCAGGCCGCAGGCCGTCTGAGCGTGCAGGCGCTGGCAGACTGGTGCGAAGCCTACGATCGGTCACAGGTCAGTGACGGACCGCCGCCGCGCACTGTCCACATTGCCCGTCAGGCGGCGGTTGTTGTCTGCAGTCCCCTGCCCCGCGCGCAGTCCTCCCTGAGTCAGCTTGGTCTGCAGCCGCATGAGGTGAATGCTCTGTTCAGTGAAGTTGCCGTGCCGATGCTGCGAATGGGCGCGATGCAGCTGCCGATCCTCTGCTGGCTGGCGCTGCTGCGGCTGCTCTGGTTCTGCGGATATGCGGGTGATGCGGAGTCGCTGCCTCATGCGCGCCAGCGCGCCGCAGCGGCCGCAGAAAAGTTAATCGGGTACTCCGCTCAGGGCACCGTGCTGCTGCTGGGCCACGGCATCATGAATAAGATGATTGCCCGGGAATTACGCAAACGCGGCTGGCAGGCGGAGAAGCATGCCAGCAGCCGCCACTGGAGTTCCGCGATCTATCATCGCCCGTTTATCTGATCGAGCGAAAAATAGCCCAGCACTTCACACCCCGTTCCCACACGCGGCGTGGCAATCACTTTACGCTGCGCCAGATCGATCACGCTCAGCGTGCCATCATCCTGATTGGCAATCAGCAGCTGCTTTTTGTCGGGGGTAAAACAGCCATCCATCGGCATGTTACCCACCGCGATGTCACCCAGCGGATTCAGCAAATCGTCAAACAGCGTGACCAGGGGTTCCTGATCCCCTATTGCCACCAGCTGTTCGCCATCGTCGCTGAAGCGCACCACCTGGCAGGGCTGCTGATGGCCCGGCAGCGTCAGGCGCTGACGGATGCGGTGGCTTTGCCGATCGATCACATAGAGCAGCGGCGCGTCAGCCGCGCTGGCGACCAGATAAGGGTGTTTCGGTGAGGCCGCGATACCGGCAATCGGGCCAGGCAGCAGAATGGTGTCGATGACCCGCCCTTCCGCCTCACACAGATCCACCACCGTGATGGTGGCATCCTCTTCGTTGTCGGTGAAGAGCTTGCGACCGCTGGGAGAGAGCGTCAGCCGATGCGCATTGTGCGAAGGGATCGGAATAACTTTTTCGACCTTATCACTCTGTGGATCGATCACCGCCACGGCGGCGCTCTCCTCACAGCAGAGGTAGACTTTACCGTCGCGCCCCAGCTGACCGCTGTGGGGTGCCCGCAGCGGCGAGAGATCGATAAACCCGCTGATCGTCCGACGCGCTAAATCAATGACCGCCACTTTATGACCCGGATGGGGATTGTCGCCATGCACGCCGTCGCCATAGACCGGCACATAGGCTTTACCCCAGGGGGCCAGCATCAGGAGTTCATGCGGGCGCGGTGGAAAGGCGTTCAGTTCCCGCTCAACCGCGAACGTCTCCGGATTAAGAAACAGGACGCGATTGCCCCGCTTATCGACCGCCAGCAAACCCCATGATTCACTCTGCATGTGCGCTCCTTTCTCAGTAAGTTCTTCTTAAGCGTAGACAATGCGCTTCAGGCTGTCTGATTCGGCGGATTGATGAGCCGGGCTTACGTCACACATTAAGCGCAATCACGCCCGCTCCCGCATTCCCGTAAGCACCACGGTCCCGCGATTCAGATATTCCTGAATAACGGCGCGTGCCGGGATGAAATAAATGATTAATTACGGCCATACCTTTATTTTTATTTCGTACCCGGCCTGATTCCGTTTTATCCTAAAGTCAAAAAAAGGCATAGCTAATCAGTAAATAATGTTTTATTAAAAAGGTGCAGTGCAATTCCAGATAGCCGTGAGGAAACTACCGCGCGCTCAGGCACTGCGTCGCCACCAGGGAAACCCTTTCAATAATTCCCGCACGCATCGGGGTTGCAGCCAGTCTGTAATACCGCCTGTTTGCGCCACATGCGAACAGGCAGAGTCTGCACTATGACGGGAAAATAAAAATAACAGGTATATCATGACTGCACATCGCCAACGTCCAGCGCATAAAATCTGGCGCAACTGGAAAAGAATATCGTTCAGCAGCCAGATGTTATGGAATAAAAAACAGCAAAGACTCTGTCGGGCGCCGGAATATGATCCGGGTCAGGAAGATAATGTCGTTTTAATCGCTCAGCAGAAAGAGCTGCCGGAGATTCCAAAGATTGTCTGGATGGTCTGGCATAATGAACAGCTGCCTGCCTCGATGGCGCTCAATATCAGCAAAATACGGCGGGATAATCCCGATCACCAGGTCTATCTGGTGACACAGCGCACCCTGTCGCAATGGCTGCCCGACCTCCGCTTTATCTCGGCCGATCTGACGCTGGCGCATAAAAGTGAGATCATCCGGCTGGAACTGCTTCACCGTTACGGCGGCATCGGCATTGACTGCAGCACCCTGCTGTTCGAGGATCTCGCCTGGGTGCATCGCGTTCACGAGGCGCGGTCACTGGATCTGATCGGCTACTACCGTGAGCAGTCAACGCTGAACCTGCTTGCGCCGGTCATTGAAAGCTGGTTTCTGGCCGCCCCGGCGCAGAACCCTTTTATCCGTGAATGGCTGAAACAGCTGGCGCCGGTTAAAAATGTCGGCATCCGCAACTATTTCCAAGAGCTGCAGAAGCGCGATGACTTTCCGCTGCTTGTGCAGAATATGGATAACCCGTCCCGTCAGCTGCTCTCACTGGCGCAGCAGGTGGCGATGCGTGAATACCGGCGGGCCAATCTCTATCTGCGTAAAGGTGAAGCCAGCGCCTGGTATTATCAGCGCCTGCACGCCGACAGCAGCAGCGCCTTTGCGCAGTCAGTGCTGTTTCAGCAGCGTCCCCAGACGCCGCCACCGATTATTAAGTTAACCGGCAATGAGCGGCTGCATCTCGACTTCAATCTGCGTATCGGCCTCTATAACCGCAGCAGCCTGATTGGGGAGATGATGCATAACCGTTCGCCGGGACTGGCACTGCCCTCAGTGGTTAAAGCGGGCGCGTAACCAGTGTGTAAAGGTGGTGACCGCGCGCGGCACCTGTGCCGCCCAGGGTCGCACGATCCACAGGCGGGCGGCAAAAGCGCCGACCGGCTGCCACTCCGGCAACACCCACTGTAACGATCCCGCTGACAGCGCCTCACGGGCGCTGAAGTCGGGCAGCATGGCAATGCCCAGACCCTGCAGGGCCGCATCGCGGATCGACTCACTGTTGTTGGTGGCAAAACTGCCCTGAATCTGCACCTGAACCGTTTCGCTCTCCCCCGGCGCGACAAACCGCCAGCGCGGTGACTCGACGCCGCGCGGATAGTAAAGGCAGTTGTGCTGCGCCAGTGCCTGCGGCCTCTCCGGCACGCCCTGCGCCCTGAGATAGGCTGGCGAGGCCACCAGTACGGTCTGCGTGTCGCACAGTGGCAGCGCCACGTGCGTTTCCGGCAGCGTGTCACAGTGGCGAATCGCCAGATCAAACCCCTCGCTGCTCAGCGAGACAAGGCGATCCGTCACATCCAGCTGCAGGCGCACCTGCGGATAGTCGTGCAGAAACTCGCCGATAACCGGCACCAGTTGCTGGCGGGCAAACGCCACGGGTGCGGTGATGCGCACCAGACCCCGCACCGGCCCGGCGGTATCCCGCACGCTGAAAAAACTCTGTTCGATGCGGGCAAAAGGCTCGCGCAGCTCCTCCACCAGCTTCTCACCGGCGGAGGTAAGCCGCACGCTGCGCGTGGTGCGCTGCACCAGCATCAGACCCGCTCTCTCCTCCAGCTCTTTGATCTTCTGGCTCATCGCCGCTTTGCTGACATCCAGCCGCGCTGCCGCACGGGTGAAACTGCCCTGCTCTGCCAGTACCGTCAGCCAGTGCAGATGCTCCCACAGGGTGTCCGTCTTCATCTCTTTCATCAGCATTGTTCACAATAATGAATAATCATTTCAGGCTACGCGCTTTTTCCCGCCGGATAAAGCCGTCACCATAGGCCTCTTATTTCTCAGGAGAAACCGCTATGCCACTGCTGCAATTTGATGTTATTGAGGGCCGTTCAGAATCAGAGCTGCGTACATTACTGGATGCCGCACACCGGGCCGTGCTGACCGCTTTTAACGTGCCGGAACGGGATCGCTACCAGATTGTTCATGAAAACAAACGCTATCAGATGGTGTTTCAGGACACCGGGCTGGGATTCAGCCGCAGCGATAATCTGGTGATGGTGCGGGTCTTTACCAGTCCGCGCAGCAGCGAACAGAAACAGCGGTTTATGGCGGAGCTGGCGCGCGAACTGCGTGAGCATTGCGGCGTGCAGGGCAACGATCTGATGATCAGCTTTATCACCAATGACAAAGGCGACTGGAGTTTTGCCGACGGCGAAGCGCAGTATCTGACCGGCAAACTCTGAAAAGCGGCCCGGACGCCTGCTCTGCTGACGGTGCGCGCCAGCCACCGTCACGTCTGCTGAACGCCCGGCAGGCACGACACAAAATCCCTCTGCGCTTCCTCGCACAAATCCGCCGGATATGTTGCAGCCCGATGACAGCCAATATAGATTGTCGAAAAACCATCCCCCGACGATGGCCGGTTGCGTGACGCCCCGCGCCCCCCTGCAGAGAGAGGATTTCCCGTTGTCCGAATTTGTGTCAGTCGTGCTGTTTCTGGCTGCTATTGCTATCTATTCCTGTAAAGCCGGGCGTAACAGATTCTGGTTTATGCTTGTTCTTGTTCTGCTGGTGATATTTGTGGTGCTGAACGCCACCCTCTACGCCAGTAACTATTTCACCGGCGACGGCATTAACGATGCGGTGATCTATACCCTGACCAACAGCCTGACCGGCGCGGGCGTCAGTAAATATGTGGTGCCGGCCATCGGGCTGATCATCGTGCTGTTTCTGCTGTTCTGCCTGCTCTCCTGGGTGCTGCGGCGGCGTAAGCGTCCCCATCATCTGGGCTGGTCGCTGCTGGCGGCCGCCTGCGCGATCGGCTCGGTGCAGACCACCCCCGCCTTTCGTCAGGTCGCGACGCTGATCGTATCGCACACCCAGCTGGCCGATTCTGACTTCGACACCTTCTATAAAGTGCCGCGTAACCGCATTGAACAGCCGCGCCTCAACGTGGTTTATATCTATGGCGAGAGTTTAGAGCGCACCTATTTTGATCCGATTGCCTTCCCCGGCCTGGCACCTGAACTGAGCCGTCAGAAAGAGCAGAGTATCGATTTCAGCCAGACTGAACAGCTGCCGGGCACCGATTACACGATCGCGGGCATGGTCGCCTCACAGTGCGGCATTCCGCTGTTTGCCCCGTTTGACGGCAATGCGTCGGCATCACTCTCCAGCTTCTATCCGCAAAATGTCTGTCTGGGCGACATCCTGAAAAACTCCGGCTATGAGAACTGGTTTATTCAGGGTGCCGATCTGCGTTTTGCCGGTAAGGATGTCTTCCTGAAATCGCACGGCTTCGATCCTGCCAACCTCTATGGTTCGCAGGAGCTGAAAAGCCGCGTCGCCGATCCCAGCTACCGCAATAACTGGGGCTATTATGATGACACGGTGCTCGACGAAGTCTTTGAGAAGTATCAGGCGCTCTCCCGGGCCGGTAAACCTTTTGCGCTGTTTACGCTGACCGTCGACACTCACCATCCTGACGGATTTATCTCGCGCAGCTGTCAGCGCCGAAGCTACAGCATTGAGGGGAAACCGAACCAGTCCTTCAGCGCGGTCGCCTGTTCACAGGAGCACGTCGCGCGGCTGATCGATCGCATCAAAGCGTCACCGTGGTTTAAAAATACCGTGATCGTGGTGAGTTCCGATCATCTGGCGATGAACAACACCGCGCATCCCTGGCTGATCAAGCAGCCGCGTCGAAATCTCTTTATGGTGATCCGCGGGGATAAACCGCAGGCGGAGCTGCTGGAGGCAAAGCGCAGCACGCTGGATAATGGCGCCACGCTGCTGGATATTCTCGGCGGCGATAATGCGATAGGTCTGGGCCGCAGCAGCCTCTCTTCGCTGTCGCTCTCAACGCAGTTTGACGATATGAAGAGCAAGGTCATGAGCTGGAAGCCCGATATCATTCAGCTCTGGAACTTCCCGAATAAGATGGAGAACTTCACCGTCGATCAGACGAAGAATACCTTCAGCTTCTCCGGGACCACTTTTAAGCTGCCGATTCTGTTCCGCATCAGCGACAAACACGTTGAGCCGATGCCGGAAGGGGAATATTCGGCACCGCTGCGCTATCAGCTGGCCGATTTCGCGGCAGCCGATAAATTCGTCTGGGTCGATCGCTGTTTTAAAATGGCGCGACTCTGGCAGCCGTCGCTGGCCCTCTCTGGCGATCTCTGTGTGGCGATGGGGCAAACCGGCGGCACACCGTCCGTTACCCACATCGACAAACCGCAATGGAAAGGCCGGGTGCAGTTCCCGGACGGGCCGATCAGCGATGCACGATATCAGCAAAATCTGGCGCAGATCCGTATCGAAGATAACAATATCCGCTACAGCGCTGACAGCTTCCGGCTTGATATCCCCGGCGCGCCGCTGAGTGTGAAAAGCTTCAGCGGCATCTCACGCCCGGAGAGCTGGGGACGCTGGTCGAATGCCAATCTCGCGCCTGAGGTGCATATCGACTACGTTGAAGCCCTGCCCGCGAAGTTCGATCTGGTGATCACGGCGCGGGCTTACGGCGCGAATGTGCACCGGCCGATTCCGGTTCGCGTGGGCAATCAACAGCAGCTGCTGTCGCTGGGCGAAGCGATCTCGACCCATACCCTGCATTTTGAGAACCCGGACGCCAGCCACCAGCTGGTGATCGCCCCGCCTGAACCTCAGCTGAGCAACACCGGCAATATCACGGGGCAGGACCCGCGCAAACTGGGCATTGGCATGGTCGAACTTAAAATCGTGCCCCAGCCTTAATCCCCTTTTTCTCTTCAGGCCTCTGCGTTTTTGCAGAGGCCTCTTACTTTGTCGCCACCGCTTCAGGGCCTGCCGCGCAGCGCCTCCAGCTTCTCACGCTGCTGACCATCGGCGGTAAAATTCTCCTCCGCCAGCCAGCGCTGCAGCCCGCTTTTCACCTGCGGCCACTCGCGATCGATTATCGAAAACCAGCTGGTGTCGCGCGAGCGACCTTTGTAGACAATGGCCTGCCGGAAATCACCTTCATACTGAAAACCGAGGCGTGCCGCGGCTCTGCGAGAAGGCGCATTGCAGCTGTCGCATTTCCACTCATACCGGCGGTAACCCAGGGTTTCAAAGGCGTACTGCATCAGCAGGAAATGCGCCTCTGTTGCCATGCGCGTCTGCTTCAGACGGGGCGAAAAAGCGACATGACCGACTTCCATCACCCCATGTTCAGGCTGGATACGCATTAACGACAGGCTGCCCACCGCCTCTCCGGTGGCGAGGTCGATCACGGCGAAATGCAGCGGGTCGCGGCTGGCCTCCAGCTGCCGGAGATAATCCTGCCACGCCTGGGGATCATCGAACGGCCCCATAAACATATAGGTCCAGTCGCGCCCATCTTCCGCCAGCGCCCAGGCGTCAGACAGGGCCTCTCCATGCCGCGCGGCGCTGAAGGGCTCCAGCCGACACGACTGACCGGTGAAAACCTGATGTTGTGGCAGAGGACGCGGCTGCCAGTCTGGCAAAGGCTGGCCGACCGGCTGACCATAGTGATTAAGGTGTTGTGACATATCGCCTCCCGGCTGCAGATAATGTCAGCAGAGTGCCACTGTTATGGTGGGTTAAAAAGTACCACAATCAGGGAAAATCATAGATCCATGGAAGCAGACGATGCCGACAGAAATCCCCCCGTTACTGCTGGCACCCTTAGCGCCGGTAGCCGGTACGACGCTACAGCAGCAGCTTTATCAGCGGATAAAGCAGGGCATTTTGCAGGGGCAGCTTGCTGCCGGAGCCGTTTTACCTGGCACACGGCAACTGGCTTCTGAACTGCAGGTTTCACGTAATACCGTGCTCAACGTCTGGACGCAGCTACAGGCAGAGGGCTATCTGATGAGCGATCGACAAGGCAGCCGGGTCACCCCGCTGGCTTTGCCAGCCGGACAGGTGGATGACGATACGCTTACCCGCTGGCCGCTGGCAAAACGGATCGATGTCTTTCAACGCAGACCCTGGGTCGACACCGGCACCTTGCCCCTGCGTCCCGGTATACCCGCTCTGAACCATTTTCCTGTGGCGGCATGGCGACGGGCGCTGAGTCAGGTGATGAGCCATACGCCACCGCAGCTGCTCGGCTATGGTGATCCCCTTGGCGATGCGGAACTGCGTACCGCGCTGGCGCAGCATCTGCGTATCACGCGCGGGGTGCGTTGTGACGCCAGGCAGATTGTGATCACGGAAGGGGTGCAGCAGGCGCTGATGCTGTGCGTTACCCTGCTTAGCAATCCGGGCGACCCTGGCTGGATTGAAGAACCTGGCTATCGCGGAGCCAAAGCGGCTTTTCGGGCCGGAGAACTTAACCTGATCCCGATCCCTGCCGATCATCAGGGGCTGGCCCCCCAGCCGGGACACTGGAAGCAGGCTCCGCCACGGCTGATCTATACCACCCCGACGCATCAGTATCCCACCGGTGCCGTGATGAGCGCGGCGCGACGCCTGGCGCTGATTGCGGCTGCACGACAGCATCGGGCCTGGATTATTGAAGATGACTACGATGGTGACTTCCATTACCACGGCGATCCCATTATGGCGATGCAGGGCATGACGGATAACGCCCCGGTTATCTATCTTGGCTCTTTCAGCAAGACCCTGTTCCCTGCGCTGCGTATCGGTTTCATGGTACTCCCCGCACCGCTGGTCAGTCGTCTGACACCGGCACTTCATCAGCTGCTGCGTGGTGGCAACCGTCCTGAACAGCAGGCCCTGACCCGTTTTATTCTCAGTGGCGATTATCGTCGCCATCTTGGCAAGATGCGTCGGCTCTATCGTCAGCGTCAGGAATTACTGCGATCCGAACTGCAGCGTGCGGCGGGTCAGTCGCTTCCATTGCTGGGGGGTGACAGCGGACTGCATCTGGTGCTGCCACTGGCTTCCCATCACAATGATGCCGTGATTGCCCGACAGCTGCATCAGTCAGGCTTTGCTCCCGCAGCCCTGTCTGAATTTTATCTGGCTGAACCGGTGCAGCAGGGCCTGGTTATGGGCTATGGCAACAGCAGCGACACGCAAATCATTGCAGCCACGCGCCAGCTAAGCCGGATGCTGAGCTGGCCGGGCTAGGCTGTGATTCAGCGCGCCTCAGGCCGGCGCAGCAATCGAGTGGCGAATCATCAGATGGGCATCGAAGCGCGGCACGGGGCCGGGGGTCTCACCGCGGATGGCGGCGATCAGACGTCGTGCGGCTTCACGGCCCATTTCATAGACCGGCTGCGCAATGACCGTCAGCGGTGGCGTCACAATCTCACTCCACGGGAAATTGTCATACATCACAAAAGAGAGATCGGCCGGGATACGCAGTCCGCGCTGCGTCACTTCGCGCAGCAGCCACATGGCGACCACGCTGTCAGACGCCACCAGCGCGGTGGGCGGCTGCGGACGCTGCCACAGCGCCGCGACGATACGGCTAATCGATGCCTCGTCCAGCGCGTTCACCTGCACCAGCGACGGATCAAACGGCACGCCTGCGTCAGCAAAGGCCTCCATCATGCCGCCCACGCGCTGGGCAACCGGCGTCAGGCCAAAATCGTCTGGCGTGCTGTAGTCAGTGGTCAGCGCCATGCTGGTGATATAGGCGATATGGCGATGACCTGCGGCCAGCAACCGGGCCGTGACGTCTGCGGCCACGTCGGTAAATTCACAGCAGACTGCGTCCACATCAAGACCGGTTACCGCGCGATCAAACAGCGTCAGCGCTCTGCCCTCTTCCTGCACCTGTATCAGATGCGCGTTCTGCTCCAGGGCTGAACAGCAGGGCGCAACGATAATGCCATCGACCCGCTTTTCCAGCATCACCCGCACCGCATCCTGCTCCGCCTGCAGCTTTTCATCACTGTTGCTCAGCAGCAGATGGTAACCCGCCGTGCGCGCCACGTCCGCCATGCCACGCAGGGCCAGACCAAAGTGAGGATTCTCAATATCGCCGACAATCACCCCGATAGTATTGGAGCGGCCGGTGTTCATACTGCGCGCCAGCGCATTGAGCCGGTAGCCCAGCGCGGAGGCGGCGCTGTTGACCCGCTCCTGCACCTCATCACTGACCGCGCCATAGCCACCCAGCGCGCGCGCCGCCTGGGCTTTGGAAACATTTGCTGCGCGCGCCACATCTGCCACGGTCGGCGCTTTGGATCGTCTGTTCTGGCTGGTCATAATTATTTCGAATCACAGGTTGATGACAGGAATATTGACGCCGAAAAAAGGCTGTGCTTAAACTCATTGTAACTCCTTGAGACCGGTCTCACAATGTTTCTGTCTTAAGGTGCCACCTGCGTTGAGACCGGTCTCAATCGGAATTACTGGCTCAACAGTCTCTGATGTTTAAACCTGCAAAAACGGATGAGCTATGAAATCGCAAATCACACTGGGCAAACTGCTCGGCACCGCACTCGCACTCTGTTCACTGTCGTTCCCGACGCTGGCCGCCAGCGATAACAATCCCTATGGGCTGATCGAACCGGGTCAGCTTCGCATCGCCAGCGTCGGCGACTCAAAGCCTTACACCTTCACCGACGCCAGCGGTCAGTTCACCGGCTTTGACGTCGAATTTTTCAGAAATGTCGCCCACCGCATGGGCATCGATAAGGTCGATTTTATCGGTCAGGACTTCTCGGCCATCATGCCCGCGGTCGCCAACGGTCAGTACGATGCGGCGGTGGCGGCGATTGGCATCACCCCGGCGCGGGAAAAAACGGTCGATTTCTCCACCGGCTATCTGGCCGGGTTCCTCACCGTTCTGACCCGTCATGACAGCGGCGTGAAAGATGTCGCCACGCTGGCAAAGCACCGGCTCGGCGTGGTTCAGGGCACGCTCCAGGAGAACTATGCCGTGGAGCACTTCCCGCAGACCGATCTGGTGCGCTTCCCGGATAACAACAGCGCGGTCTCTGCCCTCAACAACGGCACGCTCGACGCCGTCTTCCTCGACTATGAGGCGGCCAAAAGCTACGCCGAACGCTTTAAGCTGGTCTCTGCCGCCGATATCCCCTCTTTTGATGCACCGGCGGGCATTGCCATTGCCAAAGGTAAACCCGCCTTCAAGGCTGCGCTGGATAACGCCATCAAGGCTGCGATGCAGGATGGCACCTGGCAACGGCTCTATCAGAAGTGGTTCCCCGGATCGCCGATGCCAAAACAGTATCTGCCTGGCGGTCAGTAAAGAGGTGGACGTTTACGTCCTGAGTTAACCGGGGGATGCCCCGCTCTGCAAGGAGACGGCGATGGAGCTGCTCACGATTCTTTCCCGCACCTTCTTTGATTTTTCATCAATGAGGGAAGTACTGCCGCAGATGCTGACCACCGGGCTGGTCAACACGGTGATTATCTCACTGGCGGCGACGCTGCTCGGCACGCTGTTTGGCCTGCTGCTGGCGCTGATGGGCATCTCGCCCTCGCGCTGGCTGCGGGTGCCTGCCCGGCTCTATACCGATCTGTTTCGCGGTCTGCCTTCCATTCTGACCATTCTGCTGATTGGTCAGGGTCTGGCGCGCTTCAGCTATCAGCTGTTCGGCCCGACACCCTATCCGCTGGGGATCTTCGCCCTCAGCCTGATCGCCAGCGCCTACATGGGCGAGATTTTTCGCGCCGGTATCCAGAGCGTAGAACGCGGCCAGCTGGAAGCGTGCCGTGCGCTGGGGATGAGCTATGGCCGGGCCATGCGACGGGTCATCATCCCACAGGGGATCCGTCGCGTGCTGCCCGCCATCGTTAACCAGTTCATCGCCATCATCAAGGATTCGTCGCTGGTCTATCTGCTCGGCCTGATGACGCAGCAGCGTGAGCTGTTTCGCGTGGGACAGGATGCGGCGGTGCTGACCGGCAACCTGTCGCCCCTGATGCTGGCAGGACTCTTCTATCTGATGATCACGGTGCCGCTGACGCACATGGTCAACTATGTCGATGTGCGCTACCGCACCGGACGCCGTCGTCTGACGGCCCCGCAAAGCGGTCTGAAAGAGGTGGATGAGGTCAGACCGTCCGGCGGCGCCGTTCTGGTCACTCACCCCCGGATGGGAGGCAACCATGAATAATCTGAATGGCGCGAGCTGGCGCGGCGCCAGCCTGGAGCTGCGCAATCTGACCCTCGCCTATGGCCCGATTGAAGTGCTGCGTAAGGTCTCACTGCAGGTGGCCCCCGGCACCACCACCTGCATTATCGGGCCATCGGGATCGGGTAAATCGACCCTGCTGCGCGGTATCAACCGACTGCACGAACCGCAGTCGGGGGATGTTTTGCTGGCCGACCGCTCCGTGCTGCGCGACAAGCCTGATGCGCTGCGGCTGCGGATTGGCATGGTGTTTCAGCACTTCAATCTCTTCCCCGATCACACTGCACTGGAGAACGTCGCCCTCGCCCCCTGGTGTGTCAAAGGCCTGCCCAAGGCGCAGGCGATGGCGATTGCGCGTCAGCGGCTGGAAGAGGTCGGTTTAGGTCAGCGCGCCGATCACCGGCCGCGCGATCTCTCCGGCGGGCAGCAGCAGCGGGTCGCGATAGCCCGGGCGCTGGCGATGGACCCGGAGGTGATGCTGTTCGACGAGGCCACCTCCGCGCTTGACCCCGAACTGGTGAAAGGGGTCCTGACGCTGATGGCGGATCTCTGTCGTCGCGGCATGACGATGGTGGTGGTGACACATGAAATGGGCTTTGCGCGCAAAGTGGCGGATCAGGTGGTGTTTATGGACGAAGGCGAGATTGTGGAAGCCGGGCCGCCAGACGCCATTTTTGACGCGCCGCAGTCGCCGCGCCTGCAACGTTTTCTCTCTGAAGTGCTGTAACTGAGCAAGGAACCTGACAATGGCGGTAAAAACTGAAATGAAGGTGGTGGTACTGGGCGGCGGCGTGCTGGGTGTTTCGACGGCGCTGGAGCTGACAAAACGCGGGGCGGCGGTGACGCTGGTGACCGAGGCGGAGGTCTGTTCCGGCGCGTCGGGACGTTCACTCTCCTGGCTCAATTCGGCGGGTGAGCGCTCCCGACCCTATCATGCGCTGCGCATGGCGGGCATCGATCGCTATCGCACGCTGTTTGCGCAGCACCCTGATCTCGACTGGCTGCGTTTTGATGGCGGCCTTTGCTGGTTCAGCAACGATGCGGCCGGGACGCAGGCGCGACACGCCTATGAGAAGGCGCACGGCTACGACTCTCAGCTCATGAGTGCCGATAACGTGGCGCTGGCGGATGCGACGGTCGATCCCGATGCGCTGCCGTCGCAGGCGATCTTTAATCCGGGTGAAGGCTGGGTCAGCCTGCCGCACCTGGTGGATTATCTGCTGAACCAGTTCCGGTCACGCGGCGGCGAAGTGATCGAACACGCCGGTAAAGCCGCCGTGATCACCGATCAGGGCCGGGCCTGCGGCATCCGCAGTGACAAGGGGGAGATGCGGGCGGATGCGGTAGTGGTCGCCTGCGGCCCCTGGACCCCGGACGTGGTCGCCCCGCTGGGCGTGACGATCCCCAATGGTTCGCCGGTCTCGATGCTGGTGATCACGGAACCGGCCGGGCATCAGCTGAAAGCGGTGCTCAACACCCCGCGCGCCGCCATCAGACCAAATCCCGGCAACCGCTACGCGCTGGACCATGACTGGTATGAGGCGGATATCCAGCCGCTGGCCGACGGCGATTACCATATTGATGAACATGTCGTGGCCACGCTGGCCGCGGAGGCGAGCCGGCTGTTACGCGGCGACGAGCCGCTCAGCGTGCAGAGCTGGAAGATTGGCCTGAAGCCGATTCCGGGCGATGGCGATCCGGTGCTGGGTGAACTGCAGAAGGTGCCGGGCTGTTATGTGGCCTTCACCCATTCGGGTGCCACGCTGGCGCTGATTGTCGGCGAGCTGCTGGCGGAGGAGATCGTGACCGGTGAGAAGCATCCGATGCTGGCCAGTTTTGGGGCTGAGCGCTTCGGCTGAAAAAAAGCCGGTCATCACGACCGGCTGATTATTTTAGCCACGGAAGAAGATATCACCCGATTTCCCCATGACGATTTTGCCGGTGTCATTGGTAATCAGGATGTAGTTGGCGTTGATGTAGGCCCAGTGGGTGTTCTCCTGCGGGGCCGGCAGATTGCGTTTCTGCCACTCAACGATGGTGTAGGTTTTATCCGTGTACTTCTCTGGCACCGTGTCACCGATGTTGTACTGTTTGTAGTCGATGATGATGGTGCTGAGATCGTAATTCGGGCGCGCACTGTTGGCCGTTGACGGCGTGGTAGGCGTCGTCGGCGTAATGCCATCGTTAGACGGTGAGCTGGTCGGTGCCTGGCTCGGTGCGGCACCGTTGTCCGGCTGGGCGCTGCCTGCACCAGACTGCGGCTGGGCATCCGGGTTAGCGGGCTGGATCTGCGGCGGAGGCGGAACGCTGTCGGTTGCTTCGCCAGCCGCCTGAACAGCAGGGATCAGGCTCAGTGAGCCAACCAGTAATCCCATTGATAAAAGTACACGTTGAGTCCTGCGCATAATGATTTCCACGTTGAATTTTGACAGTCAGGCTAAATTTATCGCACTTCAGTTCCGGCGCGATGACGCTATGTGCCAGGCAACACAGCGTAATTCACTTTATGGCGCCCTGGTCAGCGGTAACGGATCGCTGTGCGACCACTTTATCCTGAGTTGCCAGATCGACCAACAGCGCAATGCCTAAATAGTTACTCCAGTTAAAACCGTTCTGCAGCACCACGATCGCGTTACCGTGACCTTTATCGTAGCCGATAAAACTCGCGTAGCCGCCGATGTAGCCCACCTGATAGGTGATCGGCTGCCCTTCTATCGTCTCGGTGACCCAGGCGATATTCTGCGTCTGTGCGCCCTGCCGGTACCAGGCACGGTTCACCGCCGCAAACGCCCTGTCCCGTTCTGCATCACCGGTGGCCGTTAGGTGCGCGCGCAGATAGCGACTCAGATCGCGCGCGCTGCTGTAAAGGCTGGCCGCCGCCACCATGTTGCCGTGAAAATGCCAGTCAGGCGTCAGCGCCCCGCGGCGGATAAATTTCGGCTGATCGCCGGCGTGGCCCAGCGCGCGCCACGGATAGCCCGCCAGTGTTTCCGGCTCAAAACTGCTCTGATCCATTTTTAACGGGGCGAAGATAAGCCGGGACGCCAGCGTCTGGATATCCTGATGAAAGCGCTCGCGCAGAATGAAGCCCAGCAGCGCATAGCCGAGGTTGGAGTAGCACGGCCTGCGAACCGCCGGAGCAGAGAAATCCGCCAGGTAACTCAGCACGCTATCGCTGTCCAGATTGCCGTAGAAGTTTTCGCCCGTGCCGAGATAGCGGATGAACTGGTGCAGCATCGGCAGATCCATATCCTGCCGCGGCAGACCGGAGGTGTGCGTCACCAGCTGCAGCAGCGTGATGCGGCGTGCGTCACGACTCAGCGGCACGCCCGCGGGCAGCAGATCGGCCAGCGTGTCGCTCCAGTGCAGTTTTCCCTGCTCCACCAGCTGAATAATCACCTCGGCCGTCACGCCCTTACTCAGCGATCCCAGCGCAAACAGGGTGTCCGGGGTCACCGGATAGCGATGCACCCGGTCGGTGACGCCAAATGAATAGTAGTGCGTTGGCTCGTCATGATGGATGACGGCAATACTGATGCCGGGAACCTGCTTCTGCTGCATGTAGTGCTGTACGATGTCATCGACATTTTCGTTGAAGGTGGCATGCGTCAGGTAGACACGATCGCTGACCGGGGCGGAGGTTTGCGACAGGGTGCCACAGCCGGTCAGCAGAACGATCGCCGCCGGGATCCCGCAGGGTCTGCCGATCCGCTGAGCGACCTGAGCCAGCCGTCTGAGGCAGAGCGCAGCGATCCGGCTGCCAGAAAATTCCTTTTTCATAGAGTAATCATTCAGTTAAGTAGTGTTATCGCGCAGCAGGCTGGCCGTAGCGCAAAAAGGTACCATAAAGTGCGGCGGGCTATCGCCTGCATAATGGGGTAAAAGGGGGATTAAACGCAGGTTAACCCTGCTGATGCCGGACAGCGTTAGCTGTGTTGCTGCCCGCAAGGGTGTACACTGCTGCGGTTTTAAGGCTCAACGCCGCGCTGAAATTTAGATATGCCCGGGAGGCAACCGCATGAAAGAAGGCCCACTGACCGAAAAAGAGCTGCAATGGCTGGAAGATATGCTGGAAAAGTATGGCAGCGAAGCGTCGATTCTCGATGTCTCCGAACTTGATGGTCTGCTGACGGCGATCCTCTCCGGTCCCGTAACCGTGGAACCCAGCCAGTGGCTGGTGGCCCTGTGGGGTGGCGAGAAACAGATTCCGAAATGGAGCAACGAGCGCGAAATGACGCGCTTTATGTCGCTTTGCTTCCAGCATATGAATGACGTGGCGGACCGCTTAGCGGAATTCCCGGAGCAGTTCGAACCGCTGTTTGGCATCCGGGAGATGGAAGGACTGGAGTTTACCGTGGTGGAAGAGTGGTGCTTCGGCTATATGCGTGGCGTCGCACTGACCGACTGGTCGGCGCTGCCCGCGGATCTGCAGCCTGCGCTGGACGCTATCGCCCTGCATGGCACCGAAGAGAACCTCGAAAAGCTCGACGCCATGACACCGGAAGAGATGGAAGCCAGCATCGAAGCTATCCGCCCCGCTGCGCTGGCGCTGCACGATCACTGGATCTCGCAGCCCGAGGCGGTGCCGGTGCCGCAACAGCCGGTGACCGTCGATAAGCAGCCTGGCCGCAACGATCCCTGCCCGTGCGGCAGCGGCAAAAAATATAAGCAGTGCTGTCTGCATTGATCGAACGGAGTGCGTTCTGATCGGCCGGGTGGGGTTCTGCCCGGCAGATTTAATCTGCCGATCGCCAGCGATCTGACCGCTGTCACCCCGCCCGCCCCCGCAATCCTGTAGAGTGGTCACGACTTGAACAGCTTCACGCTTATCGCTAAGGTAAGCGCGATTTTACCTGCCAGGAAACGCCATGATTACCCTCGCGCTGATTGACGATCACCTTATCGTCCGCTCCGGTTTTGCCCAGTTGCTCGCCCTGGAACCTGATTTTCAGGTGGTGGCGGAGTTCGGCTCCGGCCGTGAGGCGCTGGCAGGTTTACCGGGCCGGGGCGTCCAGGTCTGCATCTGCGATATTTCCATGCCAGACCTCTCCGGGCTGGCGTTACTGAGCCAGCTTCCGGTGGGGCTGGCCACGATCATGCTCTCTGTACACGACAGCCCGGCACTGGTTGAACAGGCGCTGAATGCCGGTGCGCGTGGCTTTCTCTCCAAACGTTGTCACCCCGATGAGCTGATCGCGGCGGTGCGCACCGTCTCCACCGGCGGCTGTTATCTGACGCCAGAGATTGCGGTTAAACTGGCCGCCGGACGTCAGGACCCGCTGACCCGTCGCGAACGTGAGGTCGCAGAGAGGCTCTCTCAGGGCATGGCGGTTAAAGAGATCGCGGCTGAACTCGGCCTGTCACCAAAAACCGTGCATGTCCATCGCGCCAACCTGATGGAGAAGCTCGGCGTCAGCAACGATGTGGAGCTGGCGCGCCGCATGTTTGATGGCTGGCAATGAGCCCTCTCTTCTCCCGGCTGATCTCAGTGGTCGCCAGCTTCTTCCTCTTCTCGGCAGCCTGGTTCTGCCTGTGGAGTATCAGCCTGCACCTGGTTGAACGCCCGGAGCTGGCGGTGCTGCTCTTCCCGTTTGGCCTGCGTCTGGGGCTGATGCTGCAATGCCCGCGCAGTTACTGGCCGGTGCTGCTGGCGGCAGAGTGGGTCATGCTGCTCTGGCTGGCGAAGGCCGTTTCCCTGGCGCATCTGCCGCTGTTGATGGCGGGCGGCGTGCTGACGCTGCTGCCGGTGGCGCTGATCTCCCGTTTCCGCCACCAGCGTGACTGGCGCACGCTGCTGAGCCAGGGCGCGGCGCTGATCGCCGCAGCGCTGCTGCAGTCTCTGCCCTGGGCCGGTCAGGCGGAGATGCTCAACACCCTGCTGCTGACGCTGACCGGTGGCCTGACGCTGGCCCCGACCTGCCTGGTCTTCTGGCACTACCTCACCCGAACCCGCTGGCAGCCGCTGGGTCCGTCGCTGATTTCGCAGCCGGTCAACTGGCGCGCCCGGCATCTTGTCTGGTATCTGCTGCTGTTTGTCATCAGCCTCTGGTTGCAACTTGGCCTGCCTGCGGAGCTGTCACGCTTTACCCCTTTCTGTCTGGCGCTGCCCATCATTGCGCTGGCCTGGCACTACGGCTGGCAGGGCGCACTGATCGCCACGCTGATGAATGCCATCGCGCTGATCGCCAGCCAGACCTGGCATGATCATCCCGTCGATCTGCTGCTCTCCCTGCTGGCCCAGAGCCTGACCGGGCTGCTGCTGGGTGCCGGTATCCAGCGGCTGCGCGAGCTGAACCACTCCCTGCAGAGTGAGCTGGCGCGCAACCGGCGTCTGGCGGAACGCCTGGTGGAGACGGAGGAGAGTGTGCGTCAGGAAGTGGCGCGTGAACTGCACGATGATATCGGGCAGACGATCACGGCGATCCGCACACAGGCGGGCATTGTGCAGCGCGTGGCGCCGGACAACAGCCGGGTGATCCAGAGTGGCGTCCACATTGAACAACTCTCGCTGGGCGTTTATGACGCGGTACGGCGACTGCTGGGGCGTCTGCGGCCGCGGCAGCTGGATGACCTTTCGCTGGAGCAGGCGATCCGTTCTCTGATGCGGGAGATGGAGCTGGAAGATGCCGGCATCGTCAGTCATCTTCACTGGCGCATTGATGAGACGCTGCTGAGTGAAGCGCAGCGCGTCACGCTGTTTCGCATCTGCCAGGAGGCGCTGAACAACGTTGTTAAACATGCCAGCGCCAGCGCCGTGATACTCAAAGGCTGGCAACAGGATGATCGCCTGCTGCTGGTGATTGAAGATGATGGCTGCGGTCTGCCGCCAGGCTCCGGTCAGCAGCGTTTTGGGCTGGTCGGGATGCGCGAACGCGTCACCGCGCTGGGCGGGTCGCTGACCCTCTCCTGCACCCATGGAACCCGCGTCAGCGTCCATCTGCCGCTGCGGGCTGTCTGAGGAACTGCCGTGTTTACCTTTCTGAAAACGCCTCCTGACGCGGCGCCGCTGCAGGATAAACGTGAGATTGACAGCCGCTATCGCTACTGGCGCCGCCACATCATGGCGACCATCTGGATCGGCTATGCGCTATTCTACTTTACCCGCAAGAGCTTCAACGCGGCAGCTCCGGAAGTGATCGCCAGCGGTGTCATGCTGCGAACCGATATCGGCCTGCTGGCGACGCTGTTTTACATCACCTACGGCCTGTCGAAGTTTTTCTCCGGCATCGTCAGCGACCGCTCTGATGCGCGCTACTTCATGGGGCTGGGCCTGATCGCCACTGGCGTGGTCAATATCCTGTTTGGCTTCTCCACCTCGCTGTGGGCCTTTGCGCTGCTCTGGACCCTCAACGCCTTTTTCCAGGGCTGGGGAGCGCCGGTCTGCGCCCGCCTGCTCACCAGCTGGTATTCGCGTAACGAACGGGGCGGCTGGTGGGCACTCTGGAACACCGCTCACAACGTGGGCGGCGCGCTCATCCCGATCATTATCGGCGCGGTGGCGCTGCAGTATGGCTGGCGAACCGGGATGATGATTGCGGGCAGTCTGGCGATCCTTGCCGGGCTGTTTCTCTGCTGGCGTCTGCGCGACCGGCCTCAGACCGTGGGCCTGCCTGCCGTGGGCGACTGGCGACAGGATGAGATGGAGATGGCGCAGCAGCAGGAAGGTGCGGGCCTGAGCCGCCAGGCAATTCTGACGCGCTACGTGCTGCTCAACCCCTACATCTGGCTGCTGTCACTCTGCTACGTGCTGGTCTATGTCGTCCGTGCCGCGCTTAATGACTGGGGCAATCTCTACATTTCGGAGACGCTGGGCGTCGACCTGGTGACGGCGAACTCCGCCATTACGCTGTTCGAACTGGGTGGCGTGATGGGCGCACTGGTGGCCGGCTGGGGATCGGACAGGCTGTTTAACGGCAATCGCGGCCCGATGAACCTGATTTTCGCCGCCGGCATTCTGCTTTCCGTGGGTTCACTCTGGCTGATGCCCTTTACCAGCTATGTGATGCAGGCAGCCTGCTTCTTCACGACCGGATTCTTTGTTTTCGGCCCGCAGATGCTGATCGGCATGGCGGCGGCGGAGTGTTCACACAAAGACGCGGCGGGTGCGGCAACCGGCTTTGTCGGCCTGTTTGCCTACCTTGGCGCGTCGCTCTCCGGCTGGCCGCTGGCGTGGGTGATCGACGTCTGGCACTGGAGCGGCTTCTTTGCGGTGATTGCCACGGCTGCGGGGATCTCTGCCCTGCTGCTGCTGCCGTTTCTGAATGCGCAGGCGCCGCGCCCCCAGCCTGAAGCGTGATACGCCTCTCTTTTTTGCCCTGAGTCGGGCAAAACTAAGACATTTTCCTGGTTTCGCCTGGACGCTGTCTCAGGCCGGTCTGGTCAGCGGTTTTTACAATGCCAGCCATTCGCTGCCGATGGCAGTTTTCCAACCAGGAGAATCCCCTTCCATGCTGGCCTTCCTCAAACAGGTGCGCAGACCCACGCTGGATCTGCCAATCGAACTGCGGCGCAAGATGTGGTTCAAGCCCTTTATGCAGTCCTATCTGGTGGTCTTTATCGGCTACCTGACCATGTATCTGATCCGCAAAAACTTCAATATCGCGCAGAACGATATGATCACCACCTACGGGCTGAGCATGACCCAGCTGGGGATGATTGGTCTGGGCTTTTCCATCACCTATGGCGTCGGGAAAACCCTGGTCTCCTATTATGCGGACGGTAAAAACACCAAGCAGTTTCTGCCGTTTATGCTGATCCTTTCGGCCATCTGTATGCTGGGGTTCAGCGCCAGCATGGGCAGCGGTTCGATCAGCCTGTTCCTGATGATCGCGTTTTACGCCCTGAGCGGCTTCTTCCAGAGCACCGGCGGCTCCTGTAGCTACTCCACCATCACCAAATGGACACCGCGCCGTAAGCGAGGCTCCTACCTTGGCATGTGGAACATCTCTCACAACCTTGGCGGAGCCGGTGCCGCGGGCGTCGCGCTGTTTGGTGCCAATGTGCTGTTCGACGGTCACGTGGTCGGAATGTTTATCTTCCCGTCGATCATCGCGCTGATTGTCGGCTTTATCGGCCTGCGCTACGGCAGCGACTCGCCGGAGTCCTATGGTCTGGGCAAAGCCGAAGAGCTGTTCGGCGAGGAGCTGAGCGAAGAGGATAAAGAGGCCGAAGATGAGTCGATGACCAAATGGCAGATCTTTGTTGAATACGTACTGAAGAATAAGGTGATCTGGCTGCTCTGCTTCGCCAACATCTTCCTCTATGTGGTGCGCATCGGTATCGATCAGTGGTCAACGGTTTATGCTTTTCAGGAACTGAAGCTCTCAAAAGAGATCGCGATTCAGGGCTTTACTCTGTTTGAAGCGGGTGCGCTGGTGGGGACGCTGCTGTGGGGCTGGTTATCCGATCTAGCCAATGGCCGTCGTGCGCTGGTGGCCTGCGTCGCGTTAGCGCTGATTATCGCCACGCTGGGGATCTATCAGCATGCCAGCAACCAGTATGTCTATCTGGCTTCGCTGTTTGCGCTGGGCTTTCTGGTGTTTGGCCCGCAGTTACTGATCGGCGTGGCCGCCGTGGGCTTCGTCCCGAAAAAAGCGATTAGCGCCGCCGACGGTATTAAAGGCACCTTCGCCTACCTGATTGGCGACAGCTTTGCCAAGCTGGGCCTGGGCATGATCGCAGACGGCACCCCGATCTTCGGCCTGACCGGCTGGGCAGGTACCTTTGCCGCACTCGATACCGCCGCTATCGCCTGTATCTGTCTGATGGCGATGGTCGCCGTAATGGAGGAGCGCAAGATTCGCCGCGAGAAGCGGCTGAAGATGGCGTAAAGATGTTATCGGGCCCGGCGGATGCCGGGCTTTTTTTGTGCCCAACCCGTCACAGGACTCTGTTTGGTTTTTGCTGACTCAATTCGCCGTTACGCTTAATGCCTGCAAACAGGCTGGAACAGGCATTTTATCCTCTCCTCTTCAATTTTATTTTCTTCCTGACAACGTAATAACAGGCAATCGTTAATAACAGATTTGATGCCAGAAACGCTGCGAGATTTAATGATGAAAAAGCCTGTTCATCCGGGAAAAAGGATGAATAAGGCAGCGTTCGAAAAAGCAGCCAAAAGATAAATGTGAACAAAAAGATTTTCCCCAACCGACGCAACGTTGAGAAAGCCCACTCTTTAGCAAGATAATCTGGCCTTATCCTTCGCGTAACGCCGTTGAAGAAAGTGGTGAGCACACTCATAACAGGCACGCTAATCAGAGTATTAACTAAAATGCTGATGTAGTCCCTTAATGAGTCCCAGACCTCCGGGTCAGGCTCACCCAGAATAAAAGAGGTCAATACCTGAGCGTTATGAAAATTAAATGATGCTGTTAAAGCGTTCACTCCCCCCTCATAGGGAACCGCTTTAGCGACAAGCAGCATAATTGCAGTAAACAACGCTATCCTGATAAAAAGATTAAAGGCACGCTTTGCCATGAGCAGTGACCTTAATATTTTCATAAACCATTAGCTCCTTCATGCAACAACCCTCTCTCTTTTGCATTCTCAAAGTTGCATTACGTAAGAGACCCTATGCACAAACTTTCCATGCAGAGCCATAAATAATTTCCTCATGATTTGTCTCTACCCTATTCTTTATCAACCAGGCGGAAGAATGATTTTTTCTGTCGTTTTCTGATTTCAATGTCTGACATCACTGAGAGGCATGCCCCATCTCATCAGTTGCCTGAAGCATCAACGTGCGGCTTCAGGCAACTGATGAGAGCAGATAAAAACGCTCCCGTATTCAGAGGCTGATGCTTTCGCTGGTGTGCCACCTGCAGCACAGCTGTCCGCCATCCGGCAAATCTGCCCGTCGCCATCACAATGACCATCACACCCAATCAGCCTTCTCTCTGACCGTTCATCCCGTCTCTGTTATTCCAAAACCCGCTGTCAGGTGGTCAGCCAGCCCCCCAAGTTGTGGCCATGTTTTAATATTTACAGGGTCTGGTGCCTTTGCTTAGATGATAACTCCCAAAGGCGAATAACTGATTAAGCGGAACCTGAAGATGATGAAGGCGCTGACAGAACGGCAACTGACCATTATGCGACAGCTTATTTCTCATAACAGTTATGTGAGCCTGCGCGCTATTTCAGAAAAAACGGCCATCACGCCAAGAACGTTACGCCGCGACATTGCCGATATTAATGAAAAACTCGCTGACCAGGGGATCACACTGAGCGGTAAAAGTGGGAGAGGCATCACAATTAAATTTGCTGACGCCACATCCGAAATAGCGGCCCGACGGATTTTTTCTGCAGAGGTGGATGATTTCAGCAGTAACGTCAGGATGCTGAAAATAGCCTCCGATCTGTTAATGCTCTCACCCCGAAGTTCGTCAATCAGTGAGCTGGCCGATAAATATTTTATCAGCCGTGCATCAATAGTGAATGATTTAAAAACATTAGATGCCTGGTTACATCAGTTTAATTTAACGTTATTAAAAAGTCGTACCGGCACCAGCATTAAAGGCAGTGACCAGAATATTCGCCTGGCGATGAAAGCGCTGGTATTAAAATCGATCTACAACCGTCAGGACATGATGGAGAGCCGCCTGGATGAAAGTACGCTGCAGGAGCTTTCAGAGAAGTTTGGTCAGCAGGCTGTCCATTTCACCCTGCAGCTCATCAATTTTATTGAACAGCAGCTGCACTATACGATAAGCGATCCTTACTACATTAATCTGTTCACCCACGTTCTGGTGCTGATTCACCGCAGCCACTCACCGATGCACAGCCCGGACGCCCGCGCCGTGGTCATGAACCGGGTCAGCGACCCGCACGCCTGGCAGGTTTCACTGGCGGTCATAGAGCGTATCGAGACGGCTTACAATACGCTGCTGGTCGCCGAGGAGGCGCACTCCATCTATCAGTATCTGGTGTCGTCCGGTAAAGCGGGCGGCGATGCCGATCGGCACGATGACGCGCTGATTTCAGAACGGGAAACCCGCTTTGCTGCGGCGCTGATCGACCGGGTGGCGCAGCGAATCAACATCGCCATCACCACCGATCCGAAGCTGCAGGCTTCGCTGACTTCACACATCAAGCCGATGCTGAACCGCCTCAGATATCACATCCGGATTAAAAATCCGCTGCTGCACGATATCCAGACCGAACTGGGCACCGTGTTCGCCGCCGTCAAAGCGGTGATCCGGGAGCTGACGCAGGAGTATCAGCTGGATGAAATCAGTGACGATGAGGTGGCCTATCTCACCGTGCATATTCAGGCGGCCATCGAAAACAGCATTAAGGTAAAGCGGGTGCTGCTGGTCTGCTCCAGCGGCCTGGGCACCTCGCAGCTGCTTTACGGACGGATCCTGCGCGCCTTTCCTGACTGGCAGATTATCGACATTGTGCCCGGTAAAAACATCGCGGACTCCCTGAAGCGACAGGCGTGCGACGTGGTGATCTCGACTATCCGGCTGGAACCGCTGGAAAAGCCGGTGGTGTATGTCTCCGCCCTCTTTTCGGCGAAAGATATCGCCAGGGTTACCGAATGTCTGGTAGCGAACTCAATTAATTAATGATGGAGAAATAAAATGACGACAGCCGTGGCGATTAATGAAGTGCTTAAAGAAGAGTGCATTATTCTCGATGTCGATTGCCAGACCAAAGAGCAGATTATTTCTCAGCTGACCGACCTGCTCTGCCAGACAGGAGCGGTCACGGATAAAGCCGCTTTTCTGAGAGATGTTTATCTGCGCGAAGAGTTAGGCTCAACCGGATTTGAAAATCATATTGCTATTCCGCACGGTAAATCGGCTGCCGTCGTTAAAACCCGGATTGCCGTCGGACGCCTGCGCCAGGATATTCCCTGGGAGACCATCGACGGCACCTGGGTACGGCTGGTGATCCTCTTCGCGGTTAAAGAGTCCGATAAAGATGTCGGCCATATAAAAATGCTCGCCAGAATATCCATTGCCCTCGGTGATGAAGAGGTGGTTGAACAATTACTGAATACAGAACATCGTGAAGAGATGTTTCATTTACTCCTGTCCCGCTCGGGAGCATGAATAACAGGGAGATCGTGACAAAATAAAACATTAAGGAGGTTTTCAGACAGTCGCCATCCATCAGTCGTTAAAAAGATAAAAATAAAATCGTTTCCTTTTACCGGAGAACGTTTATGAACATTATTGCCATTACCGCCTGTCCTACAGGTGTTGCCCACACCTACCTTGCCGAAAGTAATTTAAAAAAAGCGGCGAAAAAACTGGGGCTGAATGTATTAGTGGAAACCCAGGGTGCTATAGAAAGCGAATATATTCTCAGCGAAGACGATATTCATCAGGCTGATGTGGTGTTGATTGCCGCAGATAAAAAAGTCGAGATGGCACGCTTTCAGCATAAAAACGTGATTGAAGTGCCCGTGACCCGAGCGGCGAAAGATGCGGAAGGTCTGTTAAGCGCCATCGTGAATGGCGAGCTGGCACCGAAGCTGGTCGAATCTGCGTCACTGACCGGCGCTGCTGAACCGGCTTCTGCGGTCAGAGAAGCGTCGGCTTCCCGCTCCTGGGCGTCGGAGATTTATGTCCACCTCATCACCGGTGTGAACCTGATGATCCCGTTTGTGGTGGCGGGCGGCATTCTGATCGCGCTGAGTTTTTCCTTCGGGATTACGGCGGCCACACCAGGGGACGCACATTTCAGCCCGATAGCGAAGATGCTTTCTGACATCGGCGGCGGCTCCGCCTTTGCCCTGATGCTGCCGATTCTTGCGCTGGGCATCAGCCAGTCGATCAGCGGTAAAGCGGGCATCGTGGCGGGGGCCGTGGGCGGGATGATGGCGATCCACACCGGCTCCGGCTTTCTCGGTGCGCTGATTGCCGGCTTCCTGGCGGGCTACATCACGCTGCTCATCAACAACCATATCCACCTGCCCAAAGCGGTCGCCGGGCTGAAGCCCATTTTAATCGTGCCGCTGCTGAGCGTGCTGCTGACCGGCGCACTGATGGTGCTGCTGATTGGTGAGCCGATCAAGATGCTGCTCGGCTGGCTGACCGCCTTCCTCAGTTCGCTGGGTAACACCAATGCGGCCATTCTGGGCCTGCTGTTCGGCATGATGGTGGCTTTTGATATGGGCGGCCCGCTGAACAAAACCGTCTGTATGTTTGCGATTGGCCTGATGTCGAGCGGCATTTATGGCCCGATTGCCGCCTGTATGGCGGCGGGCATGGTGCCGCCGCTGGGCATCGCACTGGCGACTACCCTCTTCCGCCGCAAGTTTACCGAGCAGGAGCGGGAAACCGGCAAGGTAACCTATATCCTCGGCCTCTCCTTCATTACCGAAGGCGCCATCCCGTACGCGGTCGCCGATCCGCTGCGCGTCATCCCGGCGATTGTCGCGGGCTCCGGCTTAGCGGGCGCGCTGTCGATGATGCTGGGCTGCGCGTCCCGCGCTCCGCATGGCGGCATCTTCGTCATCTTCATTCCTAACGTGATCAGCAACGTCATGGGTTATCTGTTTGCGATTGCCGCAGGCAGTCTGCTGACGGCGCTGATCCTGTTGTTCCTGAAAAAAGATATCTCTCTTCCTGCAAAACAAGGATAAAACCTATGCTTTACAACATGAAAGACCTGCTCAGAGTTGCCCGGCAGCATCAGTTTGGCGTGGGTGCGTTTAACATCGCCAGCGCTGAGTTTGGACGCGTCGCGGTTGAGACGGCCGAGCGACTGGATTCACCGCTGATTCTGGAGATCCACCCTGATGAGATGGCGTTTACCGGCCCGGAGTTCATCGGCTATCTGCGGACGCTGGCGATTCAGGCGCGGGTGCCGGTGGTGATCCATCTGGACCATGGCCGCACGCTCGAAGAGGTGATGAAAGCGATTTACGCCGGTTTTACCTCGGTGATGATGGATGCCTCCTCGCACCCTTTTGAGCAGAACATTGCGCTGACGAAGAAGATTGTGGAGATCGCCCACGCAGTGAATGTCTCCGTGGAAGCGGAACTCGGCACCATCGGGGTGGCAGAAGGCAGCGGCGAAGGCGGCAGTAATGAGATTCTCTATACCGATCCGCAGCAGGCGGAGACCTTTGTGCGCGAGACCGGCACCGACACGCTGGCAGTCGCTATCGGCACCTCGCACGGCCTCTACCCTAAAGGCAAGCAGCCGAAGCTGGATATCGAGCGTCTGCAGCAGATCCGGAAGGTGGTGGATATCCCGCTGGTGCTGCATGGCGGTTCGGGTAATAAAGACAGCGAGGTGGCGGAGTCGATTCGTTATGGCGTCGGTAAGATCAACATCTCCAGCGACATGAAGAAGGCGTTTTTTGTGGCGCTGGAGCAGGAGCTGAAACAGGGCGGACACGAACCCAATGCGCTGTTTGTAAAACCGATGCAGGCGGCGGGTGAAGTCGTCGCGGCGAAGATGGCGCTGTTCAGTTCGGTGGGGAAAGCGGCACTGTACCGGTAAGGGGTTGTGTGGTGGATGGCTGGGATGAGGTTTCGTTACTCTGCGGCTGAAATGTCAGCGGGCGGCGCTGAAAGAATAGCGCAGCGTTTATCCAGTAGCGACTCAACAGAAGCCCGATTGCCCTTATCCCAGCCGCGCCGGGTCGTTAGCAGGATAAACCCTTTTTCTCCCGAGAACGTCGTCGGGATGAGCGCCACGCCAGACTCCGCCAGCTGCGGCGGGGAGAGATGGAAATGGCGTGCCACGGAGGAGACAGGATAGATCCCCATCGCCGTCGGCTGCATAACGCGACGGGCATAGTAGGTGTGATTCAGCAAACGATCGGGTAAGGGTCGCCAGTCATCATGAATAAAGGGGCGCTCGGCCTGAAGCTGACGATAGACATCCTCCCGCAGGCAGGTCAGATGAATATGTAGTTGATTCTGGCTGCGGCCATAAGCGGAATTGAGCGCCATGCCGAGCCGATCTTCAGGCACGGTAGCACCATAGGCCGCCATCAGACGATAACGCATTAACCAGGCGTAGCCGAAATAATCGGGACGCCCGGGGCGAGATAGCGCAATGCTCTCGATGCCTGACATCGCCACCGTCGGCACCAGAATAAAGTGCAGCCTGTGGCGGGGATTCTGGATGATGCTGTAGCCCTGAGTGTTGTCCTGCGGCAGATAGATTTGCTGGCAGGGTGCCGGATCGCGACGGTAGTGGTAGTTATTCATGCAGAGGTCATGCGTGACCGTCCACAGCGCATCAGAGCGGGCGCATCCTGTGAGCAGCAGCGCGATGACCAGCGGCAGAGGCCGGCATCGCCACAACGATTTTCCATTCAGACGTCTCAATTATTCAGAACCCTGGTCAGCTCAATCTCGTGGGTTGTAGGGTTAAAATAAAGATAGAACAGATCACCATCAAGCTGATCGGGCTTTGCCCATATTTCCTTCTCCCCCAGAGTGCGCTTTTGCTTCACGTATCCCAGCTTTTCGAGATAAGCGTGGAGCGATGCAGTATCTGTAGCGCCTTTGAATATGATGCTATTTGAAGGAGAATAGCCGTCTCCGGGGTGCGCCTCAAAATAGTAGTTGTCCGTTATTCGCGGGGCGTTTTCGATCTCTTTGTGCGTGAGCGTGTGATAGCTGAAGAAATCCTTTTCCGTGTAAACTGTCGTTTTATCAGAGCCTGAAGCTACGAGCCAGAGTAACAAGCCGCCAAAAGTAAGTGCGGTGATAGTAGCGAGTGCACCACATCTCATCATTCAGGCAGCCCCGAAAAGCAGAAAGCTTAATTTTTTACAAAGCAACATTATTAATTGACCGTTGTATCTAACCCGCAAAAAAATTGAAATAGCGTCAATAAAAAGGATGCTATTTTCATCTTTGACCTACTAATCACTACACAAGTCATTCCTTAGCATTAATTTTCTTCTCAACAATCCTTACTATTACCCGGTAACCGACTACCGTTACTATTGTACAGATCACTAACAATGCAATCCCCACGGATCCCTCGATATCACGTTGATTGAATAGCTTTGCTGACGCTGTCCAAAACTGCTGCTCTTCTTCTGTCGAGAGATCTGACGGCCTTGCAATAAGAAAAGTAATGACAAACAAGGACACTGCGATAAGGATTCTAAACCCTGCCGGGACACGTTTTGCTTCCATTTAAAACCACCTCAATTGTTCCATAAGACATTAGCCCGTTAGGTAATTTTACTTGTGGTGTAGAGAGTAATGCTTGCTGAATCTCAATGAAATCAGTTTTGTGTCGCTTAGCGATCACCCAAAACTTCCCCTTTCTTAGGCTAAGGGGTAGGCTTAAATTTTGTTCAACATCGGTCAGTTTAAAATCGATGCGCGACGATGGCGCTAAAGGGACATTATGCTTCATCACTATCAGGCAAAGTCACTGGACAATATCTATCTTGAGGACATTCCCCATATAATCCACCCGGACTATGCGGCACGAGATCTAGCGGATACCACCCTGCCAAACCGGAACATCCAGGAATGGAATTTACCTCAGGGCTACAGCCATTTTGTCAGCCGGTATCACCAGTTTCACTGGCAACGCCCCTGGATGTCATACCGTGATACACGGGACGACATCAAATCCGGAAAGGTTGTTCTGCTGAAAACAAACATGAGCGGCAATGCCTTAGCGGGTGTGCTGACCCCCTCCGGCAACCTTAGAAATGATCTGCCCTTGTTCCTTCACTCCCACCTCAGCTATCTCATATCAAAGCAACTAAAACGCCCGGTGTACTACGTTCACTCGTCAGCGCCCGTGCAACATGCTCAAGCAGCAAAAACCATCAACAGCAAATCAGCGGGCAGGCTTTTGGCCGCGGGAGGCGTTTATAACGGCAACATAGATGGATTCAGGAAGACAGCAGAGCAACTCGGCGGGGATGCGCCAGCGGGTTACAATCAGGTAATGGATAACAAAGGCCTGCTGATTGCAGGTGCATCTCTTGCCGCCGGGCTGACAATGGGAAGAATGCGTTTTCCTGAAATAGAGGAACTTGAGCATTTTGGGGCCAGAGGAGCAGCCTCAGGAAGAGATTTTGATCCTGAAAAAGCTGGAGGGCCGATTGAAAACCTGACAACGGATGGCGTTAATATAACTCATGAAGGGATCGCAACCGTTGAGAAACATATATCTCGTTTCGACCACGACCCGGCAAATGACGTAATGATAGGCAGGCTGAAAAACATCGCAAAAGGAGAAATGCCCCCTGAGCAAGTAGATTTAAACTACTACACTCATGAATGTCGGGAATATCAGCGTTACTGTAATCTGGGATGGGAAGCAGGTGAACCAGACGGTGTTGCAGGTTATGATATGTGGAACAATGCCCATACGGCAACGCTGGAAGATTTTAAACTTAAAGACGGTGATTTATTCCACCCGGATGCACTGAAATGAAGATAACGAATACCGAACTTAATGTATTAAAAGTCATGGCAGAAAAAGACATAGACTGGACATGGATGATACTGGATCGCACTCTTGCTACAAGGGGGATTCCAGGGTTTAGCAATGTTGCTAATATAGTAACCAACCTGATGAATGAGGGTATGGTCGATGCTGTTCATAACGAAAGCTCATCGAGACCACGTTATCGCGTATCAGAGCAAGGTCATCAGTTGTTGGGACAAATGACCGGGGATACAAGGCATTTCGATTAAGAAACTTACTGCTGGCGCGTTAACTTTGTATCAAAGCGGAATAATTTCTAAGCCAGTGATGAATTTTTTCAGGCAGGTAATATGGCACTGGCCTGTAAGGAAATAAATTTGGTCAACAGCGAAGAGATCTGGGCAACGGATGGCTGGTGGAAGTGATTGCGTCCTAATAGTTAACCGCTCCCGATGCGATATCGGGAGCGGCTTCTTATTCAGACGACTTTCTGTTTACCAGATATAACCTGAATAAACTCCTGCACCTGCTTTTGTTTCCGCGCCGACAGTTTGCACACCTGGCGCAGAGACTGCATTAGTTCGTTCTCCTGTAGCGCGGTGAGCACAATACAACCTTCCATTACCTTTACTTCTACGGCTGTGCCTGTGGCAAAACCGGCTGCTTCCAGCCATTGCCCTTTCATGGTGATGGCGGGAATCCGGCTGTAATCCGGATAGCGACTCGCGTAGCCAACCGTTAATTGACGGTTATTTGCCGGGGAGACTTCTGGTTCAGAGAGTTGTGCAATAGAATGGGCGTCAGTCATGATTACTATTCCTTTTCAATAGTGATTGTGATTAGCGGCGCGGGTGTGTTGCAGCACATCCGCACCGCGCTAAATGCCTGTATATATCATCAGGAAAGAGAATAAAAGTCCAGCTTAAACAGCTTGAGATAAGCTACTTATAAAATCATTTTGATATAAAAGCTTAAATTTTTTTAGCAGGAAATAATAAGAAACGCACCAGCAAGAGGTGCAAGAAAATAAGAATCAGGATTTTTTATGTGAGGCTTTTTTACCTGCACTGTCTGCACGTTCGGCTTTGAATTTTTTTCCAGTAATGCAGCAGCGCTTTTTTCACCGCTGATTAATTCCTGATTTTCTACACGCCACAAGGCGGTAAGTTCACGACGTAATGCTTTAGCCAGAATTGATTACGTTAACAGCGCATTGCTGGCCTGTTATAAGCTCGCTGTGTAGCTTCAATCGTTTGAATTTAATTCTTGCAATGACTTGTGACTTTGTAATTCTCTGGCCTGAATACATAGCTTACAAATAATTGGCATCACTATTCCTTGTTGCATCGCAAAGGAGTAAATACTCTTTTATTACAATGAGCAAGCAAAGCAGCATAGCATCAATGATGTATATTATTTTTTAGTATAATTTGCCCTAAGGAAGTCCTCATACTTCTTAGGTAATAAGGCTATCTCACCCCACTTTTTATTAGGAGACCAATAACCGGCACCTACTTTTTCAACCTTGCCAAAGAATATAAGTATACGTCTTAAAGCATTTTCCTCTTTGATTCCCCTTGCTTCTAAATCGCCTTTATCTGCAGAGATTCTAAAATCCACGTTACCTTGTAAATATGGATGTCTCAAGAAGATATGCGAGGTTAAATCATAATGCCTAAAGCGAACTATTTCTCCAAAATAGAATTTAGGCTCTTCATCTACATCATTTATTTCCGCAGCATCTTTTAAATCGCTATCCAAAACATACCTATACACATTTTCTTCAACAACTATATGAATTTCTCTGTGATAGTTGTGCCTGAAGTTTGTACAAAGAGATTGAACGCTCGTTATCTTGCTAGGAAGTCTGAAAGTTTCGCCTTCATGCCTTGAGACGGGAACCGCAACTTCAGGACCATCTTCACTTTCAAATTCGGTTTGTAATGGCTCCTGTTCACCGTCGAAATCAACTCGCGGGTTATTTTTTGGCCTTTCTTGCATAAAGCCACTGATTATAACTAAGTCTTGGTCCTCGACCGCCTGTCGCGCCTCTTCTTCAGAACTATATTTTTTGCCAGCCAATTGACTGCTTCGCAAGCGGCAATAAGGAGCATCTTCATCAGGAAAATGCCTAAATAAAGCCTCTCTTCCATTTGCCATTACAGCTATTGCAGGATCATTTGGAACACGAGTAAGAGGTTCGTAGCATGAAGGACAGTGCAGGTGTCCTTTCATTTCAACAAGATAATCTAAAGGTTCAATTTCAGTACGGACTAAAACAGCTATGGGATGTCTTGTCCGATCCCATTTCGGGTCATAATATGCGTAAGCAATTCTATTCAAAGCCATAGTCACCTCCATTGTTATCTTTTTTTAACATACTGTTTTTATGATAAAAAAACCATAACCAAAGTTCAGAAACAGGTAATAAAATGCTCGAATGACGCATTTTTCTAATTTATAAAATATTATCATTACATAAGTTAAATTGGACTTATTTTGGTAAAAACAGCCATAAAGCCCTTTGCTGGTACCACTAACAAACAGAGCGTAGCAGCTTCATCATTTGTCCAGAGTGAAAACACTTAATCAGGGTAACCGTATACCCTTACGGGAGCATGGCTGAAGCGCTGGCGGAGCCTGCATACAGTGTGCAGGTACGTTACCATCATAGGCCTGTTTGGCTGTTAAATGGCTGGACATCGGGCTTAGATACTTGTGATGAAACTGTGTTGGGAAGGTTTAGAGACGGTGGTAATGTCATAGTGATTCGAGTTAAGAAACTGTACGTGCTTGAAGCTTGTAACTACACGCCGCAATGAGTTCACATCCCATTTACCACTATCAGCTACAGCAGCTTTTAAACGCGAAAATAGAGAAGCAATCTGTACATTTATAAAAGTCAGACATAGTTAGATATCTTATTGATATATATACTTTAAATTACTGGCGCGAAGGCCGGACTCAAATAATAATTTGAGCATTTGTTTTAATGGTTTATTTTGAAATTAAAAACCAAAAGTGCCTCCATTTGTGCCCCCTGATTTTTTTAGCGATTTCAACTAGCAGGGTTCTCAATACGGATAAAAACTGGTCGTGTGGAAAACTATCAAACCCATTGGTTAGGTTCCGAAAGACGGAACCTAACCACGCTCTATGCCTTTCTGATGGAGCTGGGTGCACTTAAACTGATCAGTTGAAAAGCCATCGTCCAGCTTTTGCCGACTCAACAAGCATAAAAATCGTAAGGGGCTTTGGTTCAACATCAGGGACTCTTTGCGACTTAGACCTTAAGAAATTGGGCAGAAAGCCTTTTTCGTAAGGCCAGTATGCAAGAAAGTCAAATTCGCTAGTATCAACGTTAAATCTTTGGAAATAGTCATTCATTATTTCATCACCAGTCTCTCTGGCCCAAGGATACTTACCTGTTGAGAGGCTGGTTTCGAGCGTTAATTCAGGCTTATCTCTTGAGAAAAGGGGTTTAGAATTATAATTATTGTCGTACCACTCAAAAATAGCGCTTTCTATCGTGTCCTTTACCATAGCTTGTCACCATTCTTTGCAATCAGGTTATAGGTATGGGTTGCTTTCCATGCGATTTGTGTCACGTCATTTAATATAAAGCCAATCCCAAGTATTGGTATCCAGCGTCCAGCAAACGCCCCCAGATTATTAACGTAACTAAATTTAAGTCGTTTGATACTTTCAGTTGTAAGAGTTGGCCAGCGGTTCACTCTTATGTTCAACCAAATGCGGAGATTTGCACTCAAGATCGACGTCCCCTTAGTGGCCCCAGCCGGTTTTCCCCGCGTCGTTTGAGTTGGTTGTCCTAAAATTATAAGTGCCAAAGTAGCTATATCCTCGACACCAAGCTGTTTTTTAGCCTCATCCAGAAACACGAAGAAAAAAAGCTCTCCAGCGGTGAGATTGAACATTCCTTTGTAAAAATACGTTCCACCTAGCTCTTCAACTGTATCCATTTCGCACCTCGCTTGTAGCTGTCTGAATACCATATCTGTCGAATTGATGTTCGTCCAGAATCGACGTTGGTTAATAACGGCTCAATATGATGTCGTGATTCCCCATAAAAAAGATTTTATGAATAATCCTTCACACTGTTCACCTTTGATTTTTATTCATTTATATCAGACAGTTAACTGGTGATGAATGGGTGAAGGGTGATGCATATCCTTCACCACGGGTGAAGGATGGACGTCAAAAAACCGGCTTTCGCCGGTTCAGGTTGTCATGCTGCGTTCGGATCGTCGCACTTCGGCAGCCAGTCGGCGCTGTTTTCATCCGTCAGCCCGAGGTTGGTCTGCATACCGAGTTTCGTGCGCCGCTTCAGGTAGCTTTTCCCGTACTCGCGCAGGATGCTCTCCAGCGCCTAGCTGAAGGTCTTCATGCTGAGCGGGTTGCAGTAGCCGTTAGCCTCCATGTACGCCAGATAGGCGTGATAGAGGTAGCGACGGGGCTGCAGGGGCCGGATGCTGGCATTACCCATGTGCAGGCCGTTCGGCTCGGCGGTGGCAAACAGGTAGCCGCAGAAGTCCACCATCGGGTCGGCGTCGCGCTTGATGCGCATGGCCTCGCCGGAGTTCTGCTGCTGCTGAAGCAGCGCGCGGGCGTCCTGCGGGTTGCTGAAGCGCTGCATCAGCTGGCGCACGATGACGGCCAGCTCCGCCTGTATCTTCTCCTTCAGCTGCGGGTGGCGCTCGTTTGCCGGGATGATTTCCGCGAAGTGCAGTATAGCCCGGCGGCGCGACACGCCCCCGCTGCGGTCGGTGAAGCGCATCGGGTTGTTGTTCACGGCCAGAATTACCGCCGGGATGTGGGTTGAGTAGGCGTCGCGGTAATTGGGGTCAACGGACACCGCATCGCCGCCGGTAATCGCCTTGATGCCCGTTCGGGGAGCCTGGCAGGACCGGCGTAAGCGCAGGCTATTCTCCGGCAAGAAATAACCCCACAGCCCGGCACCTGCCGGGCTTTTTTGCGTCTTCTGCGCGAGTGCATGTCTATGCTGCATGAATACGCATGAGTCTCAGGCACCCAAAAGCGGCAGCAAAGGCCAGCGGCGGCGCGGCCCGGAGCCACTCATGCAGGTACATGAAAACTGCTACATGAAGTGCGCAGGCGTGGCGGGGTTACGAGCGCGCGCAATGGGTTAAAAGTGGAGCTCATGTTAAAATTCATTGGTGTTTTATACCCAATGCCCTAAAAGGTAAAATAAAATGCTTTACATCAAAACTTCTTCCTGTTGAGGCTTGTACAGATGTTAAAGCTAAGCTGTGCTCAGCTTACGAAGATACCATTTAAGGTGAAGCTTTTAAGATAGCCCCCACTTGCTCTCAACTTAAAACACATTAATAAAATTGCAAAAATAAAAAGAGGTGCAATACGCACCTCTCGTTAATATCATAATATGTCGTGCATTAATTCAAAATGATGTTTTATTGTCATCTTTTTGATATACGCCAAATTTGTTTTCTCACCCGGGGTATTGTAAATTGAAATCAACTCTTGGCAAGCCGTTGACCAATTTAGAATATCAGGCCTTTGATTGGTAACAAAAGCATCCAACTTCTCAAGTGCCTCATCGATTAAAATGGCAACATCTTCGGCAACAACTCTATGATCTGACAGGAAATGATGAATTAAAATTTCTGTTTCTTCGGTATCTTGATACGTCAAATGTATCACAGCAGTGATCGCTTGCCCCCCACCCTCTGCGAAATGATCGCCAACAATTGAAAAGTCACCAAAACCTTGAAAACCCATACTCCTGTAATTTAAATACAAGCCTGAGAAAAACTCAATAATATTATTGGCATAACCCGCATTTGTCTGTGTGCGATTTAGCCCATCCCGAATCAGAACTTTATCTGTGGGATTAAAACTCGACACGTAACTTACGCTGCACTTCCCATCAATGAATATGTTACTTTTAAATAAGGCATCAGAATTTTCAATATTAAGGAGTTGCTGGGCATTCGCGTAACTCCCCTTGTGAATAATGGATTTTTTTTGCTGCTGATAGACACTGAAAAAAGATCTTATCTGCGTGAAACTGGTAGTATCATCTACTATAAATCCTAGCTCAACTTGGGGGTAAGATTCAATCGCACCTTCAACTAATTCCTCTA
This sequence comes from Pantoea sp. EKM103V, assembly GCF_011800365.1. Classification (NCBI taxonomy): domain Bacteria; kingdom Pseudomonadati; phylum Pseudomonadota; class Gammaproteobacteria; order Enterobacterales; family Erwiniaceae; genus Pantoea; species Pantoea sp. EKM103V. The sequence continues at coordinate 44,164 of NZ_JAALFQ010000004.1, forward strand.
CTAGCCTTTCATTCCCTTCTAACTCGCCACATTTAGGATTTACTATTAAAATCACTCTTGCATTATGACTTTTAGCATCCCGCAGACAACTATATAAGTCTCGGTTGTTTTCCCTAACCGGTTCTAAAATAACGGCCATGTTTTTCTGTGCTATTTTTTGCAAACATGACCTAACAGCTAACAACTCATATTGCTTTGCTCTTAAATAAGAATAGTACATGCTGTGATTCCTTATCAATTAACATATAGTTTCTACCATGTTTTCCCTAAGTGTCATTAAGCTTTTCTGATTTAATCGCAGATTCAAAAGTGTAGCTAGTAAAGATTGAGGAAGGAAAAGGAAGTGATCCTTTTCAAATCTCTCAAGCCCCCTTGCTTTTAATATATTTAGCATTTCCATTTGCGCACTATCTATACTTAACTCAACAAAAACATCCCTGCACATTTCTTTAACATCGGCAGGCCTTCCAAATGGTTTACTTCTTGTAACCTTTTCATAAAGAACAATATATTCAGAAGGTTTTAAACAATTAAACATCTTTTCTTTAGATAGAAAATTCTTATTTGAAATCGCTGACCTTTCATAATTCAGGATATTTTTTTCGTTTAAAGTAATAATACCAGTATTATCATGCGCGACCTTTAATGCATGGTTTATTTTACTTTGAGGTATAACGACATATACAAATTCAAAAACGTCTTTATATACAGACAGTTGCTCGTCAAGCCTATCGAATGAGTCCAGCTCAGTTTTAATTTCATAGGCGGTAGACGTATCATTAAAAATCGCTACATCGGCGATACATCCATTGACCTTAAACTCATTAACGTAACTTACATTTTTAAACTTGTGAGTTTTCCTAATTATATTTTTTGCTATTTCATTTTTATAAATGTACTCATTTCTATACTTTTTTTTCAGTAAACCATACATTTCATCATATATCTTATAAATGGATTTCCCTTCTGTTTTGTAAGAGGGGCAGTTATCCATAATTATATCACGAAATAGTTCACATCGATTTTTTTTAGCAATTTCTAGAACAACATTTCGGCTAAAAATCTTACTTATAGCTTGATAATTCATTTATTTCACACCAAAAGAAACAAATCACCATGAATAAAGGGATTTATTAAAAATCATATAAATATTACAATTAATATGATTCAAAAAAATATATTTGTCAAACAGTTATTGATGATAAAACCCAATCATAGAAAGGTAAAATACCATTATATATCATTTAGTTATTGCCATTAAGTGGCAAAGTTGGTTAGTTACGCTTTGCATAATCATATGGAGACACGGCTTTTTGGCGATTGATATCGAGAAAGTCAGCCCACCACTGAACCATCAATCTCCGCTCATCTAAATGCTCTGATGTATGAATATAAGCCGCACGTACATTATTGCGCTCTGAATGGCTTCACTGCCGTTCTATCGCATCATCGCTCCATAACCCTGACTCACCGAGCGCACCACGCGCCATCGTCCTGAATCCATGCCCACAGACCTCCGTTTTTGTGTCATATCCCATCGCACGCAAAGCACTATTCACCGTGTTTTCACTCATGACCTTAGTTGCATCGTGATCCGCCGGAAACAAAAGCTCTTCATCACCACTGATTTGCTTGAGCTGCTCTAACAATAGTATCGCCTGCCGACTGAGAGGAACGATATGCTCCTCTTTCATCTTCATGCCACGATATGAGTAACGCACTCCTTTAATTTGTTCTCGTTTTGCCGGTATACGCCACAAAGATTTATCGCAGTCGAATTCATCCCAACGCGCGAAACGTAACTCACTAGAACGCACAAAAGTTAGTAAGGAAAGCTCGACCGCAATCCGCGTCATTACACGGCCACGATATGCAGCAAGACGTGCAAGAACTCTGGGAATCTGCTGGTAGGTAAAGCAGGATAGTGCCGCGCTTTAGTTGTCGATAGCGCCCCAGCCATGTCACTCGCCGGATTAGAGTCGATGTAATCATTTTGTACGGCATAACGCATAATGGCCGTGACACGCTGCTGAAGACGCTGCGCAACGTCATGCTTACCACTGACATCAACTTTTTTAATCGGGGCTAACAGATTGCTTGTTTTGAGCTGACGAATGTCGGACGAACCGATATGAGGAAAAATATAAAGCTCAAGATAGCGAATAACGCGCGATCGATGGTCTTCACTCCAGCGCTTGTTATTGGCATGCCATTCATGAGCAATAGTTTCGAAAGTATATGACTCCGAATTCTCGGCCTGAGCTTCTTTCTGCTCAGCTTTCGCATCTATACCCTGCACCAAGAGCTTTTTAGCTTCGTCACGCTTTGATCTCGCCTGAGCAAGCGTCACTGTAGGCCAAACACTAAAAGCGAGGCGATCCTCTTTTTTGTCAGGGGGGCGTCTGTATTTCATGCGTCAGTATTTGGAACCCTTGGCCGAAACTTCGAGATACAAACCGCCACCATCGGCCATTTTGTAGGTTTTGTCTTTTGGCTTTGCGGATTCGACCTTTTTGGCGTTGAGCTTTATTTGGGGCACATTTCTAATCGAAGTTAATATGCCGCCAATTATGCCCTCAATGACATCCGGATTTCAACGGACTATCTCGGACACCCCGGGACGCTAGAACCGTTGCAAGCATTGATTCTAAAGGGATAACTGGACTTTCTCGGATGGTCTTGGAAGTACTAATGGTGCCGAAGGCCGGACTCGAACCGGCACACCTTTCGATGGTTGATTTTGAATCAACTGCGTCTACCGATTTCGCCACTTCGGCACTGAAGGGATGCGGAAAACGTTGGGGATTATACCGTTACCCCCTGTTTCCGCAACCCTTATCCGCAGGCTAAGGTACAACTGCTGAAAAAACCATCTTTTCAGATTTTACGTTCATCAGATGGCAGCCTTGCTGACGCAGACCACTCCCCCTCGCCCGCTCTAAAGCAGTTCCTCCAGCACTCATGGTTCCCTGGCGTAACGAAAGCGCTAACCTGAAACAGGCTTCACATCCGCGACCAGCGTAGGCAGATCCCAGGTGCCGCCAGCATGGATATAGCGGCACATCCCGGTTCCGCCGTCATAGCTTTTGCGGAAAGCCTGACCATCCCATACCCAGCTCTCCTGGTTCATGCAGTCGCCGATGCCCCGGCCTTTCTGCACGCTGGTGATCTCGCCCTTGTCGTAATCCGACCCGGATACGGTTACCAGAACCGGCTGGCCTTTTAGCTGATTATCGATCACCCAGTAGCCATAGCCTTCGTTGTAAGCAGCTCGCCAGCAGAGCGCCGAAAGCAAGGCATGTGTCTCATCCAGTGGCGTCAGGGTGAGTCCGTCGGTCTCCGGATCGCTGTTTTCAGCAGGTGAGTACAGGCTGTCGCACGTGTCATCGTCATTGCGATTGACGGTTGAAAGCAGTCGGGTTTTCAGCGCGTTGATTTCCGCATCGGTCAGCAGACGGGGTTCGCCGCTGACGGTTTTTGCTGTCTGGATAACCGGTGCGGGTACAGCCTTAGCCACGCTGCTCTCCGGCTTATTGCCCTTTTTGGTGAGTGCGCCTGGCGTGCCGATCCGGCCCTGCACGTCATCCGCTTTCACCAGCACGGCATAGGCGCCTTCGCCGGAAAGCAGGAAAGGCTTTGTGCCGCCTTTAAATTCGACTTTACCGTTGCCTTTGACGGCGCTGATGACCGCAGAAGTCTGACTGGCCGACATGCGCCAGTTGTCGTCAGCCGCCACCAGATCGCCAGCTGATTTCCCGTCGATCCACAGCGTCAGCTTTTCCGCCGGTTCGCTGTCATCTTCGGTGTCGCCCAGCGTCACCTCTCCCACCATCTCTGTTCCGGGTCCGGCGGCACGGGTGAGCAGGATGGAGCCGGACGGATCCTCTTCTTTGCCATAACCCGCAATGCGGCAGGTCAGCGTATTATCACAGGCGACTTCCCAGTCTTTGTGCTCAAAGGTGGTGCCGCTCTGGCTGGCCTGAGCCGACAGGGAGAGCATCGCCAGAACGAACAGCATCGGTTTACGGTTCACTTTATTCCCTCATGTTTTACGTCTGATATCAGCGTGGGTATCACTCTGTCACCGAGGGTACGTGGAAACCAGCAGCCATCGTTGATTTCCACAAGGCTTTGACGAAACGCTCTGCCATCCCAGACCCACTCTTCTTTAAACACGCAGCTGCCGGCACTGCTTGCCAGCGAAACATTGGTGATTACCCCCTTTTCCCAGGTTTGTGCGTCGGTGGTGACGGCCACCGGCTTCGCTTTGCGTTGCGGGTCGGTAACCCAGAAGCCGTATCCCTGGTTATAGGCTGCGCCCCAGCACTGGGTGGAAAGCAACGTGTGCGTGGCATCCAGTGGCGTGGCGGTAATATCGCCGCTGATAATATGGTCGTTGACGTCCTTTTCTCCGACTGCGGTCAGATAATCGCACTCCTGATCCTGGGTTAATGCGGCCAGCAACTGCGGCCTGAGCGCTGCCGCCTCTTCTTTCGTCAGAACAAAGGGCTGAGAGTGACTGATCTGTGCCGCCTGGATAACCGGAACAGCCACGGCTTTTGCGACGCTTTTTTCGGGCCTGTCGCCTTTTTTCACCCAGGCACCCGGCGTGTTGATGCGGCCCTGCACGTCATCCACTTTCAGCAGGGCTGCATAGGCGCCATCACCGGAAAGCTGAAGGGTCTCATTATCCCCTCTGAACTCCACCGTGCCGCGGCCTTTGATAGCCTGAATCAGCTCCAGCGACTGCGCATCTGACAACCACCAGCGATGCGCTTTCTGCGTCGCATCACCCACACGCTGGCCGTTGATCCAGAGCGTGAGCGCTGTTACCGGCTTCTGATTTTCATCATCCTCCGGCAGCATGATTTCGCCAGCGGTGGCGGTATCCGCGCCCGCTGCACGCGTCAGCAACACGCCGCCCAGATTCTCTTCTGTGGTTTGCCCGCCGACACGGCAGGTTAAGGTGTTATCGCAGGCGACTGACCACGCCTTGTGATTAAAAGATACGCCGCTTTCCTGGGCGATAACCGGGGTGGCAAGCGCTGCCACTAGCATTACCCGCTTCTGAATAACCGTCACGCTGCTTCCTGTTCCCTGAATATGAGGTGAGTGAAATGACAATCTGCCGCTAAGCAGAGGACCTCCCTGCGGATGGACCCGGCAACAGCGGCTATCATAATCTCTTTATGACCTTTTAACGCCTTTTTATCCCTGAAAGCGCGCCCTCCTCATCCCGCCCCTTACGGTTTACATTTACCTGTGTTTGTTATCTGATCCTGTTACGTGAATTTTCGAGCTGCCTCGCAAAACAGGAACCTGCATGCGCTTTTACCAGGCCGATCCCCGCCTTGAAAACTACTGGCGCGGCGTTATTCTCTTTGGCAAAAATGTCGCCTCCTATAAGTTTGCCCTGGCCCATGCGCTCTATAATCTGAAGCAGCCAGACAGCGATCTGATTACGCTGGAAGCGCTGGCCGTGCCCTTTACGCGTCATTTATGTGCTCACCTGCGGGATGCCCCAAAACAAATCACCAGCAAAAGTAGCGGGTTTCTGGAGGCGTGCAGGCAATTCAATGCGGGCGACATCACCGAAGACCAGCTGATTGCCATTACCGTGAAGCGCGGCTTTGCGAATGTCATTGATGCCTTTCATAACGTGAATTACGCGGAGATCGACAAACGTTTCTTTCTGGATGAACGGCGTAGCCATAAAGGCATCCGGCTGACGGATAACTTTTATCAGCTGACAGAAAATGATCAGTTTGCCAGTCTGGTCGCGGAAACAGAGGCCAGATGGCGGCTGGTTGAAGAAGCCTGGGCGATGAACGTTTCACGTAACCTGATTGCGGTTGATTATGACGATAACGACAAGATGCTTTTCAGCCGTCAGAGTGGTCGTCGCGTCACCATTACCAGCTGTCGCAGCAGCCTGAACGGCTACCAGAAAGGCCGGTGCTTTTATTGCTTCCGGCCGATTGGCGTGACGGGCGGTGAGGAGAACCTGGCTGATGTCGATCACTTCCTGCCGCTGATGCTCAGCGAAGAGATCGGCAACCTCAACGGCGTCTGGAATCTGGTGCTGGCCTGCCAGACCTGTAATCGCGGCGCTCAGGGTAAGTTTGCACGTATCCCCTCAATCTCGCTTCTGCAGCGCCTGAACGATCGAAACGAATACTTTATTAACAGCCACCTGCCACTGCGGGAAACGCTAATCCGTCAGACCGGCGATACACCCCAACAGCGGCATAGCTTTCTGCAGACAAACTGGAACAGGGCAAAATTTGCCCTGCTGCATGAGTGGCAGCCAGCGGCACAGGGAGACAGCCTGTTTTGAGCAACGAAGAGTATTACCGGGAGCACGCTCAGCGTTTTTTTCGCGATACGGCCAACGTAGATATGTCGGCACTTTATCGGCCTTTTATCAGCGAATTGCCGCCAGGCGCACGCATTCTGGATGCAGGCTGCGGTTCAGGGCGTGACGTCAGAGCCTTTAGTGACATGGGCTTTGCCGTCGAAGCCTTTGATGCTTCCGCCGAACTGGTCGCGCTGGCCCGCCAGTTTTCCGGGAACGCGGTGGCGCAGAAGCATTTTCAGGAGGTTGATGCGGTTGAAATATACGACGGGATCTGGTGCTGCGCCTCCCTGCTGCACATCTCCGGGGCGGAGCTGCCTGGCGTCATGACCAGGCTGGCCATCGCGCTGAAACCAAACGGCGTCTGGTATCTTTCGTTCAAATATGGCCGCGGCGAGCGGGAAAAGGATGGCCGCAGATTTACAGATATGGATATGGCCGGGTTACAGAAACTGATTGATGGCGTTAATACTCGCGGCGTTCAGACGCTGACGGAAAATAAGCCGCTGACGACAACAGAAGCGGATTCCAGGAAGAACAGGTTCGCTCTTGAAACAGCACACCTCTGGCAGACCGGTGATTTACGTGCCGGCCGGGGCGATGAGATCTGGCTGAATGCGATTCTCAGGAAAACGCTAAGCTGACATCTCTGCCTCTCAGGCGAGGTTTCGCCCCCACAAAAAAGCCAACCTTGCGGTTGGCTTCTTCGTGCATGCTCAGCATCGGGCATTGCCCTCAGCGCCTGTTGTCAGGGTTGGCGCCTCAGTGCGAATGGTCGTAATCACGATGATGCAGCTTGTTTTCAACCTTATCCTTCACTTCGCTGGCTTTCTCGCTCACCTTCTCCGTCAGGCTCTCTTTGTGGTCGCGGTTCTGCACGCCGGGTGAGGCCGTGCCTGCGGTTGCCGGTTTGCCTGGTGCCGCTGAACCCGGCAGCTCGCTATCCAGACCGCCACGGGCGTGGTCGATATCCACTTCCTGACGACGCACCGTGTCATTAATGGTCTCGGTGCGGTCACTGCCATCGGTACGCACCACCACTTCTTCTTTCACATGAGCCGTTTTATTGATCACCGGCTGCTCATGGGTCTCCGCCACTTCGACGGTTTTCTCGGACCAGTCCACCTCTCCGGCCAGCGCGGGTTCATTCACCGAGCGGCGGAAGATGTCAGCGTGCTGCTCATGCAGCGAAATCTCTTCAGAGACGGTATCGGTCACCGTATAGCGGCGTACACGGGTAGAGCCTTCGCTGACCAGACGTTTACCCACTTCAATCTGTTCTTCAGCCAGACGCAGAATATCGGCTTCGCTCTCGTCACCGGTCAGCGAGGTGCGTCGCGGCTCAACCTGACGGTCGTTGGTCTCACCGGCAAACTGCTTACCCGCCGTCGGGTTAACGCCCGGCGTGGTCGCGCCGTTATCCAGGCTGCTCTGCATACGTGACGGGACATCCACCGAGTCATGCGAATGGAGAATCGTCATGGCGCGAGCCAGCTTCTCCTCTTCGGTGCGCAGCGTCAGAACCACGCCGCCTTTATCCATCGCCCGGGTATAGACATCCGCCTGATCTTTATCGACGGTATGGCCAAACAGGCGCTGCCAGAGGCTCGGATGACGGACTGACTGCCCTTCCTGCTCTAAACGCTCTCCACTGATAAGACTGATGTCCCGATCGGAAAAGCCTGCTTTCACGAGATTTCTTTTCGCGGCCTCTGCCTGATTTGCAGAATCGAACAGTGTTACGATTTTTTCCTGTGCCATGATAGGTTCCTCTCTGTTAGCGGGTTTGATCGTCATCTCTCTCAATGTTCACCTGCTGCTCACGTCGGGTCACCACTTCCTGAAAAGGAACGTGTTCCTGCACTTTTCGGATGTGGATTTCCTCTTTAAGCACCAGTTTTCTGACGATTTGGATTTCTTCTTCAACTACCGGGACAATCAGTACACCGTTTTCTTCCCTGATATCGGGCATCGTCTCTACGGGTTGTGCTTTTGCTACATGCTCAACCTCAACCTTATCCCGGTTAAGCAGTGTACTGATGACCTCGTCATGCTCGGTTGTGGAACGGGTAACCCGGACATGTCCATCCACAATCTTTTGCTTCGTCAGGGCTATTTTCTCTTCAGCGAGTTTAAGCGCGACTTCTGCAGAGTTATTGTGTTCTGGCTGCCCAGCCATATTGATTCTCCCGTTAAGATTAAATATCTGCCACAACTGCCTGACACAGTGATTAAGCATGAACACTCTCGCTGATTTCGCAAGCCGGAATAATAAAATTTCCGGCGGATTAAATTTATATTTAGCCCCCTCGATTGACATCAAGCCAAATAAAAAATCTTTTTCTACCGCTGCGCTAAAAATAGAAAAACCCGTAAAAACAGAAACCTGAAAAGAACTGATTTCACTGGTAAATAGTTACCTTCCGGCAGGTGCCATCAGGATTTATGCCGATAAAAAGGCCACAAAAATTCGCGGCAACCAGGATTATTCCTGCCATGACTGGCGAGAATATTAAATAATGTTTCAGCGCCAGATCTTTATTTACACAGCTATCAGATTGCGCCGTGAAATAACCCAGACCGTGCTTTACTTCATTATTCGGCGCCATGATTACAGAAGAGTCTTAAAGTCGAATCAAATAAAAAAGTTCAGGAACTTTCTGTGCCTTTTCCTCTCTTAGCAAAACTGAATACGCAGATACCGAGGTTGAGATGAAACAGGCACAACGCAGTGTGTGGGGATGGGGACTGGCCGCGCTTCTGGTCGCAGGCAGTGCATCAGCAGCAAGCTGGCAGGATCAGCTGAGCAGTGCAGCGTCGCAGCTCAGCCAGCAGAATAGCGGTAACACCACCAGCACCACGCAGCAGAATGGCGGGCTGTCGCTCTCCTCCATTACCAGCATGCTGGGCGGCGGCGATAAAGCGGTCAGCGCCAGTAGCATGACGAACGCGGCTGGCGTGATGCAGTATTGTGTCGAGCATAACGTGGTGAAAAACAATGTGCAGTCGGTGAAAGATCAGGTGCTGAGCAAGCTGGGCCTGACCACGCCCGCCGCGCAACAGCAGCAGACAGACTACACCCAGGGCCTGGCAGGCCTGCTGAACACCGGTAACGGTCAGCAGCTTAATCTGCAGAGCCTGAGCAACTCGCCAATGGGTGAGAAACTCAAAACCAAAGCCTGCGACGTGGTCCTGAAGCAGGGTAAAAACTTTATCTCCTGATCCCCTCTCTGCCTCCCTCTCCTCGCGGTTCAGCGGGGAGCGGGAAACTCCCCCGTGCTGTGATGCCTGACATTCCCTTAACCTGGGGTTGAGCGCTATAGTGTTGTTTTGGTTTCTACAGGACAGCACGCATGAAAGGCATCAACATCGCACTTTACTTCGACCCCGATCAGATCCAGGCCTGCGTCCACCAGCAGGACGGCAGCTATCTCAGCAAAAAATTCGAGTATGACGATGGCGTGATTGAAGAGATCTATCAGTGGCTGGATCAGTACGAACCCAACCGCACGCATATCTGTCTGATAGAAAATGAAACCGCCGAACTGCTGGCCGATGAGCTGGTCGACAGCGGCTATCGTGTTCACCAGGTCACCATGCACCAGCTGCTGAGCTGGTTCGCAGCCGAACCCCCTGCTTCCCCTGACGGCACGCCGATGCGCGCCATGCTGCGCTTCCTGGAGGAGGAGCATCCGCGCGAATATGAGTCCCGCACGCCGCAGACCGAAGCGCTGATGGAGATGTTCGACGAGCTGGACGCGCTGGAGATGGTCGATGACGGCGACGACGAAGACGCCCTGCCGGGCGATCTGCTGCGCGCCATGAAGAAGCACAAAATCACCGCCAGCGCCGCGGCCCAGCGACTGCTGCCGGAAGTCAATGAACGCATCCGCGAACATCTGATGCAGTATCCCGAACTGATGACGCCTGAAATCCTGCAGGACTTCTTCCCCGAGTTGCTGGAAGCGCTGGAGCGCCCCAAACATTAATCAGGGGGATTTGACATGCTGGAGCTGATCAAAGCGGTAAGCCTGGGGCTGGTCGTGCTGCTGCCGCTGGCGAATCCGCTCACCACCGTGGCGCTGTTTTTAGGGCTGGCGGGTGACATGAACTTCCAGGAGCGCAACCGTCAGGCGCGGCAGGCGTCTCTCTACGTGTTCACCATCATGCTGGTGGCGTGGTATGCGGGCAATGCGGTGCTGAACACCTTTGGCATCTCGATTCCCGGCCTGCGTATCGCCGGTGGACTCATTGTCGCCTTTATCGGTTTCCGGATGCTCTTTCCGGCGAAGCCTGCCAGCCATTCGGTGGAAGCAAAGCAGAAACTGGATGAGCTGGACGAGGCCAAAGAGCCGGTGAACATCGCCTTTGTGCCGCTGGCGATGCCGAGCACGGCCGGGCCGGGAACCATTGCGATGATCATCTCTTCCGCCTCGACGGTGAAAAGCGGCGTCGATTTTCCCGCCTGGGTGCTGAGCGTCGCGCCGGTGCTGACCTTTCTGCTGGTGAGTCTGATTTTGTGGGTCTCGCTGCGCAGCTCCGGAGCGATCATGAAACTGGTCGGCAAAAGCGGTATTGAGGCGATCTCGCGCCTGATGGGATTTTTACTGGTCTGCATGGGCGTGCAGTTTGTGATTAATGGCGTGCTGGAAGTGGCGCGCACCTTCCACTGATCCGGGCGTTCCCCTCTACTGACCGGCCGAGGGGAAGCCCTTCTTCGTTACTTCAGCGTTTTACGCACCTCGGCCACCTGATCTTTACTCACGGCTGGCGCGCTGTTGCTCCAGCCCTGACGAATAAAGGTCGCCAGCTGCGCCACTTCATCATCACTCAGCCGTCCGGCAAAGCCAGGCATCGCCAGTTTTGACGGGGCCTTAGCGACAGAGGGTTGCTGCGCGCCTGCCAGGATCGTATGGATCAGACCGGTGGGGTCGCTGGCGTTGACGATCGTCGCCTGATCCAGTTCCGGGAAGACGCCCGGCGCGCCTTTGCCGGTCACGAAGTGACAGGCACCGCAGTTATCCAGATAGAGACGCTCACCTTCGCTGAGGTTTTTCGCCGCGGTAAGTTTCGCTTCCGTTGCCTGCTGCGCCTGCACGTTATACGCCTGCAGGGGTGGATTGCCGCCCAGGAACTTCAGGTAAGCGGCGATGGCGTTGAGATCGGCGTCGGTCATGTGCGAACTGCTGTGCTCAATCACAGAGGTCATCTCGCCGCCCACCGCCGCCTTATCGTTACGCCCGGTCTGCAGGTAATCCACGATCTCCTGCTGGCTCCAGTGCGGCAGGCCACGCAGCGACGGCACTGCCCAGTGGTTCAGGCTGCCACCTGCCAGGAATTGTTCGTCACCGCTGTCGAGGGCTTTTTCGTTCATGCCCAGGCCGCGCGGCGTATGGCAGCTGCCGCAGTGACCCAGACTCTCCACGATATAGGCACCGCGGTTAACGTCGGCTGATGCGCCACCGATTGGCCGGAACGGCTTATCGGACGTGAACGCCCAGTTCCAGAAACGCATGCCCCAGCGCTGGCTGAACGGGAAGCTCAGATCGGTTTCGGGTGGCTGTTCTGCGCTCGGCTGCACGCCTTTCATAAAGTAGACGTAGAGCGCGTGGATATCGGCATCGCTGATTCTGGCGTAGTCGGGGTAAGGCATCGCCGGATAGAGACGGGAGCCGTCCGGCAGGATGCCTTTACGCACCGCGTCAGCAAACTGCTGCTCACTGTAGTTACCGATGCCGTGTTGCTTATCGGGCGTGATATTGGTTGAGAAGATGGTGCCGAGGTTCGAGGTAATCGCCAGTCCGCCCGCATAGTCAGGCTTGCCCGGCAGCGAGTGGCACGCCATGCAGTCACCGAGCCGGGAGAGGTATTCGCCCTGCCTGATCAGTTGTGCCTCATCGTCGGCGTGCACCGGCAGCGCAGAGAGGCTGCCCAGCAGCAGCGCGCTGCTGGCGATAAAAGAGTTAAGTTTCAGCTTATTCATGCGCTTATGCCTGTACCAGTGGGCCGGGATTTTTCAGGTAGTGATCTTTGATCGCCTGTGCGGCCATCAGGGTAATCGCACCGATGGTGTCGGTCGGGTTCGCCTGGAAGTTCTGCGGGAAGGCGTTGCCGCCCGGCACAAAGACGTTATGCACATCCCAGCTCTGCAGGTATTTATTCAGCGCCGAGGTTTTCGGGTTATCGCCCATCACCGCCCCGCCCACGTTGTGGGTCGAGACATATTTGGTGATATCGAAATCCGCGCCCATCGGCAGGAAGCTCATGCTCATGCTGTCGGGGTTCAGCTCTTTAGCGATATTGCCGACGATCCCTTTCAGATGCTGCTGCAGCTTCAGCTCATTCTCTTTCCAGTTGAAGGTCATACGCAGCAGCGGCAGCCCGCGGTGATCGTTGTAGTTCGGATCGAGATCCAGATAGATATCGCGGTAGGACTGACAGGTGGTGGTAATGCTGATCTTCATCGAATGACCGTACCACTCCTCCAGGCCTTCCTTGTAGCCCATGCCCCAGGAGGGCGTGCCTTTTGGCAGCGCGGTGCTGATGGGCGTGCCGGTCGCCTGTGAACTGTGGATCTTCGCGCCGCCCAGGAAGCCCAGTCCGGGGCCATCGAAGTTGCCTGGCGAGATATCGTTAAACATCTGCCCGGTCGCGCCTGCGGTGGCGTAGGGGTTAAAGCTTTTATCTTTGAAGAAGAGGGTTGCGCCGCCGTTCGACAGGAAGGCGTAGTTACGGCCGACCACGCCCTCTTCGGTTATCGGATTGTACGGCTTGCCGATGCCGGAGAGCAGCATCAGCCGCACGTTGTAGAGCTGGAAGCTGCTCAGCACGACGATTTTCGCCGGCTGGAAGCACTCATTGCCCTGCGCATCGATGTAGATCACCCCTTTGGCGGTTTTCTTATCATCGTTCAGCACCACCTTAATCACTTCCGCGTTCACTTCATAAGAGAAGTTCGGCATGCGCTTCAGCGCGTCCATCACCGCCGTCTGCGGCGACGCTTTGGAGTAGTTCAGGCAGGGATATTTGCTGCAGTAGCCGCAGTAGTTGCAGGGGGCGATCTGGTTGCCGTAGGGATTTTTCCACGCCCGCGAGACACAGGCCGACGGGTTCGGGAACGGGTGATAACCGAGTTTTTGCGCCGCCTCTTTGAACATCACATTGTTCAGCGTGTCTTCCAGCGCGGGCAGCGGATAAGGTTCAGAACGTGGCCCTTCAAACGGATCGCCGCCCGGCAGGATTTTGCCACGCAGGTTGCCGGTGTTGCCCGACTGGCCGCAGATCAGCTCGAATTTGTAGTAGTAAGGCTCGATCTCTTCCCAGCTGAAGGGGAAGTCCATCACCCGCATATCTTCCTGCAGAATGCCGGGCTTGTACGCCTCGTCGACATAGGTTTTGAGTTTGATATCGGTCGGAGTGGGACGGATCAGTACCGCCGTCCAGTGCATGCCTGCGCCGCCGACGCCGGTGCCCGGTGCAAATGCACCCCATTTACGGGTAGGCAGTGCGGTCTGGCTGCTGTTGTAGCGCACGGTGACCGCCACTTCCGCCGGGGTGGCGAACACTTTGTTGCGCACCGCATAGGCATATTCATCTGCCGGTTTCGGATAGGCGAACTCGTCATAATCGCGATCGCCGCCGCGCTCCAGGGCGCGCACCTCCAGTCCTGCCAGCGCCAGCTCAATACTCATCAGTGAGCCTGCCCAGCCGAGGCCGCAGACCACGACGTCGACTTCTTTTTTAGTAACCTGTGCCATGATAATCCTGTTTACCTGATGTGGAAGCGCCTCAGGCGCGTTCACCTTTGATGCTGACCGGGCCGAGCGGATAAGGCACATTGTGCTGTTTGACCCACTCGGTGAAGCTGGCACGCGCGCCGGGGAAGCCGATGGCGATCCAGGCTTTCATCCCTTTATTGCCGCCATACATCGGGTCGGCCAGATAGCCATGTTTGGTATCGGAAAGCAGCTGGCTGAAGAAATGTGGCGGTCTGAGATCGGCTTCGCCCAGCGCGGCAAAGTCGATCTGGTTTTTATTCACCTGCGTCAGCACCGCATCCTTCTCTTCCAGCGTCAGCGCAGCAAACGCTTTCTGATGGGTGTTATGGCACCACTGATTGAGCAGCTTTATGCCGGTCTGGTAGATCTGCTGGGGACGGAACGGGATCTGATAGCCCAGCGTCGCGGGAGCCTGGGTATTGAAAGGCCCCTGCAGGTAGATCTCACTGCCGAAGGCTTCGCTGTGCAGCTGCTGATCGATAAAGATCGGCACATTGGTTTCCAGCGCGCCCGGCGCTTTGCCTTTGCCGCCTGCCGGGATCAGACGATCGGTGGCCGCCAGGATGAACTGCCACTCGTCGGCACTGAAAAAGATCGGCCTGTAATCGGCTAACTCGGGGGCCGCCATCTCTGCCGCCTGTGCCGCCGTGATGCCCTTTAACACCAGCTCACTTAATGGCAGCGCCAGCAGTGAACCGAGCAAAAATTTACGCCTGGTGGTGGGTTTTTCTAAAAGCATATCCGCACGACTCTCATCTGCTGAATACCCCTCTTAATCGCTGATGACGCTGAAAGGCGGTGTGCAGAGGGGTATTCCCCGCCGGTATTCACGCACACGGCACAGACGACGGCAGAACGGTTAAGGGCAGGTAGAATTATCTATCGGTGACAAAGAAAATATATCGGTTAAAGACCTGACAATCTTAGGGATATAAATGTGTCTGAATGTAAATTTAAAATTTACGCGCTGTCACAGCAGAAAACAGTTATCAGAGGGCACCCATTCAGCGGGCAGAAAAAAGCATAACCGAAAGGGGTAACGCCGGGAAAAAGCGATAAAAATCGGTTAATTAGCCATTACCCGGCAGCTATGCGGCGGGATATTTTCATATTGTCATTATCACGCTCATCGATCGTTAAAAAAGATTACGCTTCCCTGTTCGCTGTCTTTCCTGCACGCCACGCTTTAAACAGGCCGCTTTTTTCAGGTGGTCAGTTACAGATAACGGGCTTTTGCTTCGGTGAGCAGGAATAATATTTCCGGAGCGAAAAGAGTCTTAAAGAAATAATCACCATCCGCCATTATATTCGCCTTTCTGTCCGTCTGAACCTGACGCGAATATTTGTGCAAAGCTCAGAACAAACCGGCATTTTGAGATTATCGGGCGCCCGCTAGAGTAGAGCCATTACCGACTCAGGATAACCCTCTCTATGCGAAAAACGCTTTTGTCCCTGTTAACGGCTCTGACTCTGGTTCATTCCGCACACGCCGCCACCCCCGCCGATACCCTGGTGGTGGCCGTTCCGCTGGATGGCATCATCAGTTTTGACCCGGCGGAAAGTTTTGAAGCTATCAGTAACAGCAGCCTGCGTAATATTTACCAGCTTCTGCTGGAGCCGGATCATCACAATCCGCAGCAGCTTTCGCCGCTGGCCGCGACCCGCTGGCAGGCGGGCAAAACACCGCACAGTCTGGTGTTTGATCTTAATCCCCAGGCCCGCTTCGCTAGCGGTAATCCGCTGACCGCTCAGGATGTGGTGTTCTCCTTAACCCGCGCGGTGAAGCTGAATAAAGCACCCTCTTTTATTCTGGGCGAGTTTGGCTGGACGCCAGAGAATATTGACCAGCAGTTCACGGTGATCAGCGACCACCAGCTTGAGCTGCGCTGGCCGGCGGAGATTGGCCGCGACCTGGCGCTGCGCCTGCTGACCGCGCCGGTGGCCTCGATTGTCGACAGCAGGCTGGTCCGGCAGCACGCCAGTAACAATGACTACGGCAACGGCTGGCTGAAGGTGCACTCGGCAGGCAGCGCCGCCTATGCCATCAGGCAGTTTGTGCCGCTGCAGGCGCTGGTTCTGGAGGCCAATCCCTACAGCACCCAAAAACCGCATCTGAAGCGCGTTCTGCTGAAAGGGGTGGCCGATCCGGGCAGCCGCCGGCTGCTGATCCAGCAGGGAGATGTGGATGTTGCCTATCAGCTCGGCCCGGACCAGATCGCCGCGCTGAAGAACACGGCGGGGGTGCGCGTCGAGGCCTTCCCGTCGAGCCTGGTTTACTACCTCGGCTTTAACACCCAAAGTCCGCAGCAACCGGCGCTGGGCAATCCGGCGCTGTGGCAGGCGGCGCGCTGGCTGGTGGACTATGACAGCCTGGCGAACCAGCTGCTGAAGGGTCAGTACCGTATTCACCAGAGTTTCCTGCCGGACGGATTTGACGGCACCCTGAATACCACGCCGTTCCACTACGATCTGAAAAAGGCACAGGAAATTCTGCAGAAAGGCGGCATTAAACCGGGCACGCATATCGCGCTGACGGTGGTCAACCAGCCGCCTTATATCGACGTGGCGCAGGCGCTGCAGGCGAGCTTTGCCAAAGCCGAGGTGCAGCTCGATCTTCAGCCGGTGGCGGAATCGGAGCTGTGGAGCAAAATGCGCAGCCGTGACTTCCAGGCGATCTTCTCTTACTGGGGCGCGGACTACATCGATCCCAACACCAACGCCAGCGCCTTTGCTTATAACGTGCCCGGCGGCGGCAAAACCCTGGCCTGGCGCGTCGGCTGGACGATCCCTGAACTCAGCGCGCAGACCCGCGCCGCCGCCGGAGAGAGTGACGCAGCAAAACGTCGCAGCCTTTACACGGCCCTGCAGACCCGCGTCCAGCAGGATTCGCCGTTTGTTCTGCTGCTGCAGGGCGCAACCCAGGTCGCCGTGCGCAGCAACCTGAAGAGCCTGCAGCAGGGTATCGGCGTCAGCCTGCTCAATTTTGAAGAGGTGCAGAAGTAGAAAACCCGGCAGGGGTGCAGCCTGCCTGACATGACGCCAGTAAAAGCGAGGCCGTTGCATGACAGCGCAACGGCCCCGCTTTTGACGAATTGTTCTCCTCTTCCCTGCCCTTCGCTTGCTATCCTTCAGGCATAACCCGTTGCCCGAGAGAGGAAAATCATGACATCTCCGCTACTGATTGCCCGGACGCCTGGCGTCGAACTCCATCTGTTACCGCAAATGGCGAACCGCCACGGCTTAATCACCGGCGCAACCGGCACCGGTAAAACCGTCACGCTGCAGAAGCTGGCCGAATCCTTCTCCGCCAGCGGCGTGCCGGTCTTTATGGCCGACGTGAAAGGCGATTTAACTGGCGTGGCGATGGCCGGTCAGTCCGGCGAAAAGCTTCAGGAGAGACTGGCGAAGATCGGCGTCACCGACTGGCAGCCGCAGAGCAATCCGGTGGTACTGTGGGATATCTTCGGCGAGAAAGGCCATCCGGTGCGGGCAACCGTCTCCGATCTCGGCCCGCTGCTGCTGGCGCGCCTGCTGAACCTTAATGAGGTGCAGAGCGGCGTTCTGCAGATTATCTTCCGCATCGCCGATGATCAGGGCCTGCTGCTGCTGGACTTCAAAGATCTGCGCGCCATGACCCAGTACATCGGTGATAACGCGAAGAGCTTCCAGACCCAGTATGGCAATATCAACAGCGCCTCGATCGGCGCGATTCAGCGCGGTCTGCTGACGCTGGAGCAACAGGGTGCAGAGCACTTCTTTGGCGAACCGATGCTGGATATCGCCGACTGGATGCGCGTCGACAGCAACGGTAAAGGCGTCATCAACATCCTCTCCGCTGAAAAGCTCTACCAGATGCCGAAGCTCTATGCCACCAGCCTGCTGTGGCTGCTGTCAGAGCTGTATGAGCGTCTGCCGGAAGCGGGCGATCTGGATAAGCCTAAGCTGGTCTTCTTCTTTGATGAGGCGCACCTGCTGTTTACCGACGCGCCGTCAGTGCTGCTGGAGAAGATTGAACAGGTGATGCGCCTGATCCGCTCCAAAGGGGTCGGCGTCTGGTTTGTTACCCAGAACCCGGCGGATATCCCGGATCGGGTGCTGGGCCAGCTCGGCAACCGCGTACAGCACGCCCTGCGCGCTTTCACCCCCAAAGATCAGAAAGCGGTAAAAACCGCCGCAGAGACCCTGCGCGCCAATCCGGCTTTTGACAGCGCAGAGGCCATTCAGGCGCTCGGCACCGGCGAAGCACTCATCTCCTTCCTGGATGCCAAAGGCAGTCCGTCGGTCGTCGAGCGCGCCATGGTGATTGCGCCCGGTTCGCGTATGGGGCCGGTGACAGGCGATGAGCGCAACGGTCTGATCAACCATTCGCCGCTGTATGGCAAATATGACACGGAAATCGATCGGGAATCGGCTTATGAACGGCTGCAACAGGGCGTGCAGGCCGCCAGTGACAAGGCCAATGCGCCTGCAGCCAAAGGCAACGCGGTGGCGGTCGATGACGGGATTCTGGGGGGATTAAAAGAGATCCTGTTTGGCAGCACCGGTCCGCGCGGCGGCAAGCGGGATGGTGTGGTGCAGACCATGGCGAAGAGCGCCGGGCGTCAGATTACTCACCAGATCATTCGCGGCGTGCTGGGCAGCCTGTTTGGCGGTCGTCGCCGCTAAAGGTGGGTGGCAGCCGGGCTGCCACCTTAACGCTACTGATGTTTCCAGTGGGTGGAGACCGGGTTGATGACACTGTTCTTTTCCTGCGTGTAGGTGCCGTTCTGCTGGGCAATCGCTTCGCCGGTATCGACAATCGCGTTCTGGATAAACACATTCTGCTTATCGCCGCGCACAAAGGTCAGCTGATGGAAGGCGGTCTTGTTACCCCAGTCGCTGGAGGGCAGCGAGATAAAGCGCACCGTGAAGGTCTCATCATCGAAACTGCCCTGCATCACGTAGACGCCGTAATGGTTTTCACCCTGCGAGATGATTTTATAGGTGCCGTTGTCGTAGTAATAAATTTCGGCATCGGGAAAGGGTTTTTTGTCGTACATTTTACGGTAATGCAGGACCTGCTTAATGGTGGGCTTACCGAAGCTGACGGTCAGATTTTTTCCATCGGCAGAGGTGGTCAGCCCTTCTGCATGCGCGCCGATACCACTCATTAACATCAACAGACTGGCGGTTGCCGTTGCGATTGCTTTCACGTGAATTCTCCTGGTCTGGTTCCATGGATAGGGTGTGTCAACGTAAGGAGACTGCCTCCGGAATGTACACCGCCGTAACTGTTTATCAGAGTGGTAATTTTTAAGGTGATTAGTTTTTAGGAACAGTCTGGTCAGCGCCTCGCCCGTTCGGTTAAGACCGCATAAATCCGTGCCAGACTTAACTGCACTTTTCGACCGGGAGAGGAGAACGTTGACCTGTTAAGCAGGCAAACTGCTAAGATCAGGATATGGATAAACAACGCGAACTCAAACGGACCAAACGCCTGGCGCTCTCGCTGCTGCTGCTGGCCGCCCTCACCTTTGTCGTCACACTGTTTCTGCCGCCCAGCTTTTACGTCAGCGGCATCAAAGCCATAGCGGAAGCCGCGATGGTCGGCGCACTGGCCGACTGGTTTGCTGTGGTGGCGCTGTTTCGCCGCGTGCCGGTGCCGTTTATTGCCCGTCATACGGCCATTATCCCGCGCAACAAAGATCGCATCGGTGAGAATCTGGGGCGCTTTGTGCAGGAGAAGTTTCTGGATACCGATTCGCTGCTGAATCTGATCCGCCGCTACGATCCCTCCACCCTGCTGGCGCAGTGGCTCAATGCGCCAGGTAACGCCGGCCGCGTGGGCCGCCATCTGCTGCAGGTGATGCGCGGCTTCCTGGATCTGACCGATGACACCCGCATCCAGACCTTTATGCGCCGTGCGGTGCATCGCGCTATCGACAAAGTCGATCTCAGCCAGACCAGCGCCCTGTTGCTGGAGAGCCTGACGAAGAACAATCGTCACCAGGCGCTGCTGGACGCGGCAATCGACCAGCTGCTGAAGCTGTTGCACAAACCCACCACCCGGGAATTTATCGCTAACCAGCTGGTGCGCTGGCTGAAGCGTGAGCATCCCATCAAGGCGAAAATGCTGCCGACCGAGTGGCTGGGCGAGCACAGCGCAGAACTGGTGGCGAACGCGGTGGATTCGCTGCTGGATGATGTGGCGCTGGATCAGGGCCATGAACTGCGGCTGGGCTTTAACCGGGCGGTTGAGAAGCTCATCGTGAAGCTGCAGAGCGACCCGGAAATGGCAGCCCGCGCCGACGAGATCAAAGGCTGGCTGAAAGAGGATGCCTCCTTTAACCGCTACATCGGCGAGCTCTGGAATGATATGCGCAGCTGGCTCAAGGCAGATTTCAGCAGCGAAGATTCACGCGTGCAGGAGAAAATAGGCGATGCGGCACGCTGGCTGGGCGAAACCCTGGCCGCCGACCCGGCGCTGCGCGACTCGATGAATCAGCACCTGGAGCAGGCCGCCCGCAGCGTCGCGCCGGAGTTTGCCCGCTTCCTGACGCGCCATATCAGCGACACGGTGAAAAGCTGGGATGCGCGGGATATGTCGCAGCAGATAGAGCTGAACATCGGTAAGGATCTGCAGTTTATCCGCATCAACGGGACGCTGGTGGGCGGCACCATCGGGCTGATCCTCTACCTGCTGTCGCAGCTTCCCGCCGTGCTGCCGGTGGTGAAAGGCTGGCTGAATGGCGTGATGTAATGCCATTCAGCCACTGAGGCGATAATACGCAGACGGCACCTGAACCCTGAAAACAGAAAAGGCCGCTTGCGCGGCCTTTTTTCATTCACGGTGCTTAGCGCCGCTTAATCAGCATAAACATACTGATCGCAAAGAACGCAAAGCTTGGCAGGATCGCCCCCAGCACCGGCGGCAGTCCGTAAACCAGACTCAGCGGGCCGAAAATCTGATCCAGCACGTAGAACAGGAAACCGAAGCTGATACCGGTCACGACCCGTACCCCCATCGACACGCTGCGCAGCGGACCGAAAATAAACGATAGCGCCATCAGCATCATCACCGCCACCGACAGCGGCTGGAAAATCTTGCTCCACATATTCAGCCGGTAACGTCCTGACTCCTGGCCGCTCTGCTTCAGATACTTACTGTAGTTATACAGACCGCGAATCGATAACGCATCCGGGTCGAGCGCCACCACGCCCAGCTTGTCAGGCGTCAGATTGGTTTTCCACTCGCCGCTCAGACTCTGTGAGCCGGTAATCTGCTTCGGATCGGTCAGGTTCGACTCATCGACCTGCGACAGTATCCAGCGCTTTTTGTCTTTATCCCAGGTCGCCGTCGCCGCATAACGCACGCTCTGTAAACGGCGCTGATCGGTAAAGTTATAGATGCTGACGCCGTCAATCTCATTGTCGCCTTTAATGCGCTCAATAAAGATGAAGTTGTTGCCATCCTTCGCCCACAGACCATTCTGCGTCGACACCAGTGCGCCGCCGTAAAGCTGCTGCGCCCGGTAGTTACGCGCCATCTGCTCGCCTGACGGCGCCACAAATTCCCCGATCGCCATGGTCAGCAGCACCAGCGGAATCGCCGTTTTCATCACCGACAGCGCCACCTGCATGCGGGTAAAGCCCGCCGCCTGCATCACCACCAGCTCACTGCGCTGCGCCAGCGCGCCCAGTCCCAGCAGAGCACCCAGCAGGGCCGCCATCGGGAAGAAAATCTCAATATCTTTGGGCACGCTCAGCAGGGTGTAATAGCCGGCGCTCAGCGCGCTGTAGCTCCCCTGCCCGGTCTTACGCAGCTGATCGACGAACTTGATGATGCCGGAAAGCGACACCAGCATGAACAGCGTCAGCATTATCGTATTGAAAATCGTTTTACCGATATAGCGGTCAAGAACGCGAAACATCAGACTGACCCTCCGCGTGTAAAGCGGGCGCGAACCCGACGCATCGGCACCGTATCCCACAGGTTAAGCACTATCGCCAGCAGCAGATAGCTGATATTCACCACCCACATCCACACACCCGGATCGAGGCGGCCTTTTGCTCCGCTCGACTTCAGCGAACTCTGCAGCAGGAAGAAGATCAGATAGAGCAGCATCGCGGGCAGCATCGACAGCACGCGTCCCTGACGGGGGTTCACCACGCTGAGCGGCACCACCATCAGCGCCATCACCAGCACCGCGAACACCAGCGTCAGACGCCAGTGCAGCTCGGCCTTAAACTCAGGGGTGTTGTTGCTGAACAGGCCGGTAAAGCTCGACTGCTCTGCATCATTCGGATCGAGCGTCGCCGCCTTATAGCCCACAATCGCCTGATAGTTGGTGAAGTCGGTAATGCGGAAGTCACGCAGCAGGGCCGTGCCCTCAAAGCGGGTGCCCTTATCCAGCGTCACCACCTGCGAACCATCTTTACGCTGCTCCATGTGGCCACTGTCGGCCAGCACTACTGACGGACGCGCATTGCCTTTAGGCCGCAGCTGCGCCAGGAAAACGTTACCGAACTGGTTGCCCTTTACATCCTCGACAAACAGCACGGCGCTGCCGTCACTGGAGGTCTGGAACTGGCCAGCGGCCATCGCCGCGGCTCCCGGGTTCGCTTTGGCGTTCTGCGTTACTTCATCCTGATAACGGGATGACCAGGGGCCGAGCCAGATAACGTTCACCGCCGCCACCAGCGAGGTAAAGAGCATCAATACCATCGCTGCTTTAACCAGCACGGCCTTACTCAGGCCGCAGGCGTGCATCACGGTAATTTCACTTTCCGTGTAAAGCCGTCCCAGCGTCATCAGGATCGCCAGAAACAGACTTAAGGGCAGTATAAGTTGTGCCATTTCAGGCACGCCGAGTCCTAACAGTGTCAGAACCAGGTTTGTCGGCACTTCGCCATCCACCGCGGCTCCCAGGATCCTGACTAACTTCTGGCAAAAGAAGATGAGTAGCAGGATAAACAGGATAGCCAGCTGGCTTTTGAGCGTTTCCCGAACCAGATATCTAATGATGATCACGCTTAGTACGCCTGTGAAAACTTGTCTTTTTGCAGGAAAATCGCTAGTTTCAACGCTTATCAGCCATTTTTCTTCATCAATGGCCGTCGTCGTAGCTAAAATTGTATGAAAAACGCGTCCGGGTGGTGAAAAAACAACATCTTGTCACCCTGATTCATTATGACCTCCAGCGGCAGAATGTCATGCTGCGACAATGAATAAATGGGTCATGAGCGCGCTACATTCTAGCGGCAGCAGCGGCCGTTGTCTTTAAGATTCAGGAGAGTGCATGGAGTTCAGTGTAAAAAGCGGAAGCCCGGAAAAACAACGCAGTGCCTGCATTGTCGTTGGCGTTTTCGAACCGCGTCGTCTGTCACCGATTGCCGAACAGCTGGATAAAATCAGTGACGGTTACATCAGTGCCCTGCTGCGCCGCGGCGAGCTGGAAGGGAAAGTGGGCCAGACACTGCTGCTGCATCATGTGCCAAATATCCTGTCTGAGCGTATTCTGCTGATTGGCTGCGGGAAAGAGCGTGAACTGGACGAACGCCAGTACAAGCAGGTCATTCAGAAAACCATTAATACGCTGAACGACACCGGCTCCATGGAGGCGGTCTGCTTCCTGACCGAGCTGCATGTCAAAGGACGCAATACCTACTGGAAAGTGCGTCAGGCGGTGGAAACCTCAAAAGAGGCGCTCTACAACTTTGATCAGCTGAAGAGCAACAAAGCCGAGCCACGTCGCCCGCTGCGCAAGCTGGTGTTCAACGTGCCGACCCGTCGCGAGCTGACCAGCGGCGAGCGGGCGATCCAGCACGGGCTGGCGGTTGCCGCCGGTATGAAAGCGGCGAAAGATCTCGGCAACATGCCGCCTAACATCTGTAACGCCGCCTATCTGGCGTCACAGGCGCGCCAGCTGGCCGATGCCTTCAGCAAAAATGTGACCACCCGCGTGATCGGTGAACAGCAGATGAAAGAGCTGGGCATGAACGCCTATCTCGCCGTCGGCGCCGGCTCGCAGAATGAGTCGCTGATGTCGGTCATTGAATACAAAGGCAATCCGGACGCCGAAGCGCGCCCGATTGTGCTGGTGGGTAAAGGGCTGACCTTTGACTCCGGCGGCATCTCCATCAAGCCTGCCGACAGCATGGATGAGATGAAGTATGACATGTGCGCCGCCGCCGCGGTCTATGGCGTCATGCGTATGGTGGCCGAGCTGAACCTGCCGCTGAACGTGGTCGGCGTGCTGGCGGGCTGTGAAAACATGCCGGATGGCCGTTCGATGCGTCCGGGTGACGTGCTGACCACCATGTCAGGCCAGACGGTCGAAGTACTGAACACCGACGCCGAAGGCCGTCTGGTACTCTGTGATGCGCTGACTTACGTCGAGCGTTTTGACCCGGAAGTGGTGATCGACGTCGCGACGCTGACCGGTGCCTGCGTGATTGCGCTGGGCCATCACATCAGCGGCCTGCTGTCGAACCACAATCCGCTGGCGCATGAGCTGATCAGCGCGTCCGAGCAGTCCGGCGATCGCGCCTGGCGTCTGCCGATGGCGGATGAGTTCCAGGAGCAGCTGGAGTCCAACTTTGCCGATATGGGCAACATTGGAGGCCGTCCGGGCGGCGCGATCACCGCCGCCTGCTTCCTGGCGCGTTTCGCCCGCAAATATAACTGGGCGCACCTGGATATCGCCGGAACCGCCTGGCGCTCCGGCAAGGCCAAAGGCGCCACCGGTCGTCCGGTGCCGATGCTGTCACAGTTTCTGTTGAATCGGGCAGGATTGAACGGCGACGATTAAGCGCCCTCTTTTCTGACAGCAAGGGCGGATCTGATTCCGCCCTTGATCTTCTGATGAGCAAACCGATGAAAAACGCAACCTTCTACGTGCTGGAAACCGATGCCACTCAGGATGGCCTGAGCGCTGTTGAAGCGCTGGTGTGCAATCTGGCGGAAACACGCTGGCGGGCCGGAAAGCGGGTGCTGATTGCCTGCGAAGATGAACAGCAAGCCATTCGTCTCGACGAAGCGCTGTGGCAACGACCGGCCAATGCCTTCGTGCCGCACAACCTGGCGGGTGAAGGCCCCCGCTACGGTGCGCCGGTTGAGCTGGCCTGGCCACAGCGTCGCGGCAGTTCACCGCGCGACCTGCTGATAAGCCTGCTGCCCCACTTCGCAGATTTTGCTACTGCTTTCCATGAAGTGATAGACTTCGTTCCTTACGAAGACGCTCTCAAACAACTCGCGCGCGACCGCTACAAAGCGTATCGCAGCGTGGGTTTCCAATTGAATACGGCAGCGCCACCACAGCCGCAAACGACATAGCAGAAATGGAAAAGACATATAACCCGCAAGATATCGAGCAGCCGCTTTACGAGCACTGGGAAAAGCAGGGCTACTTCAAACCGAATGGCGACACCAGCCAGGAAAGCTTTTGCATCATGATCCCGCCGCCGAACGTCACCGGTAGCTTGCACATGGGTCACGCCTTCCAGCAAACCATCATGGACACCATGATCCGTTATCAGCGCATGCAGGGCAAAAACACCCTGTGGCAGGCGGGAACAGACCACGCGGGCATCGCCACGCAGATGGTGGTTGAGCGCAAGATTGCGGCTGAAGAGGGCAAAACGCGCCAGGATTATGGCCGCGATGCGTTCATCGAAAAAATCTGGGAGTGGAAAGCGGAATCCGGCGGCACCATTACCCGCCAGATGCGTCGCCTCGGTAACTCCGTTGACTGGGAGCGCGAGCGCTTCACGATGGACGAAGGCCTCTCCAACGCCGTTAAAGAGGTGTTTGTTCGCCTCTACAAAGAGAACCTGATCTATCGTGGCAAACGCCTGGTGAACTGGGACCCGAAACTGCGCACCGCAATCTCCGATCTGGAAGTGGAAAATCGCGAGAGCAAAGGCTCGATGTGGCATATCCGTTATCCGCTGGCGGATGGCGCTAAAACCGCTGACGGCAAAGATTATCTGGTCGTCGCCACCACCCGTCCGGAAACCCTGCTGGGCGACACCGGCGTGGCCGTGAACCCGGAAGATCCGCGCTATAAAGATCTGATCGGCAAATTCGTGATGCTGCCGCTGGTTGGCCGCCTGATCCCGATCGTCGGCGACGAACACGCGGACATGGAAAAAGGCACCGGCTGCGTCAAAATCACCCCGGCTCATGACTTCAACGACTACGAAGTCGGCCGTCGTCATCGCTTACCGATGATCAACATCCTGACCTTTGACGGCGATATCCGCGACCGCGCTCAGGTGTATGACACCAACGGCGAAGCCAGCGATGTCTGCTCCGACGACATCCCGGCCGCCTTCCAGGGCATGGAACGCTTTGCCGCGCGTAAAGCAATTGTCGCCGCGGTGGATGAACTGGGCCTGCTGGATGAGATCAAACCCCACGACCTGACCGTTCCTTACGGTGACCGTGGCGGCGTGGTGATTGAACCGATGCTGACCGACCAGTGGTATGTGCGTACCGCCCCGCTGGCGAAAGTAGCGGTTGAAGCCGTTGAGAACGGTGATATCCAGTTCGTGCCGAAGCAGTATGAAAACATGTACTTCTCCTGGATGCGCGATATTCAGGACTGGTGTATCTCCCGTCAGCTGTGGTGGGGTCACCGCATTCCGGCGTGGTATGACAACGACGGCAACGTCTACGTCGGCCGCACCGAAGACGAAGTGCGCGCGGAAAACAACCTGGCCGCCGATGTGGCGCTGCGTCAGGATGATGACGTGCTGGACACCTGGTTCTCCTCAGGCCTGTGGACCTTCTCTACCCTGGGCTGGCCGGAGAACACCGAAGCGCTGCGTACCTTCCATCCGACCAGCGTGCTGGTCAGCGGCTTCGACATCATCTTCTTCTGGATTGCCCGCATGATCATGCTGACCATGCACTTCATCAAAGATGAAAATGGCAAACCGCAGGTGCCGTTTAAAACCGTCTACATGACCGGTCTGATCCGTGATGAAGAGGGTCAGAAGATGTCAAAATCCAAGGGCAACGTGATTGACCCGCTGGATATGGTTGACGGCATCTCGCTGGAAGCGCTGCTGGAAAAACGTACCGGCAACATGATGCAGCCGCAGCTGGCCGAGAAGATCCGCAAACGTACCGAGAAGCAGTTCCCGAACGGCATCGAGCCATCAGGCACCGATGCGCTGCGCTTTACGCTGGCGGCACTGGCCTCAACCGGTCGCGACATCAACTGGGACATGAAGCGCCTGGAAGGGTATCGCAACTTCTGTAACAAGCTGTGGAACGCCAGCCGCTTTGTGCTGATGAACACCGAAGAGCAGGATTGCGGACAGAATGGCGGCGAGATGACGCTGTCGCTGGCGGATCGCTGGATCCTGACCGAGTTCAACCACACGGTGAAAGCCTACCGTGAAGCGCTGGATACCTATCGCTTCGATATCGCGGCGAACATCCTGTATGACTTCACCTGGAACCAGTTCTGTGACTGGTATCTGGAGCTGACCAAGCCGGTCATGAACAGTGGCAGTGAAGCGGAGCTGCGTGGCACCCGTCACACGCTGGTTCACGTACTGGAAGCACTGCTGCGCCTGGCGCACCCGATCATTCCGTTTATCACGGAAACCATCTGGCAGCGCGTGAAAGGCCTGAAAAACATCAGCGATGACACCATCATGCTGCAGCCGTTCCCGCAGTTTGATGCCGCGAAGGAAGATGCGGAAGCGAAAGCCGATATCGAGTGGATGAAGCAGGCGATCGTTGCCGTGCGTAATATCCGTGCGGAGATGAACATTGCGCCGAGCAAGCCGCTGGATGTGCTGCTGCGTGACTGTTCACCGGCTGCCCAGCGCCGCGTTGAAGAGAACCGTAATTTCCTGTCACGCCTGGCGCGTCTGGAAAGCCTGACCATTCTGCCGGCAGGCGAGAAAGGTCCGGTCTCGGTCACTAAAATTGTGGAAGGCGCAGAGCTGCTGATCCCGATGGCGGATCTGGTCGACAAAACCGCTGAACTGGAGCGTCTGGCGAAAGAGCTGGTTAAGCTGGATGTGGAAATCGAGAAGATCGAGACCAAGCTGGCGAACGAAGGCTTTGTTTCACGCGCGCCGGAAGCCGTGGTGGCGAAAGAGCGCGAGCGCGTGGCAGACCTGCAACAATCAAAAGCAAAACTGATTGAACAGCAGGCGGTCATTGCGGCACTCTGATTAACAGTTTGCCCTGAAAAAACCCCGCGCAAGAGCGCGGGGTTTTTTATAGGTGAATGAGCCAGAAATAGGGTTATCCCGATTCAGGCTAAAAAATAGCGCCAGTTTCCCTGCGCCATCTGCACTGCCTGTTTGCGAATTAACGTCATGATAGCAATATTCAGATCAGTAAATTCAGAGTTTTGATTTCGGCAAAAGGCGTTACGTTTTAGTTAAATAAGAAAGAAAAAGATCGGGCTCAATCTGTCAATAACCCGCCGCCATCGATTTTATTCAGGCTGCATCGTATTATTCAGATGCGTAACAGCCGCGTTTAAAACCGTCATACATCTCTCTTTCCAGTACCCCCCGGAGTTTGATTTACTGAGCGCAGCCGTGCTTTTCGCTACATAAAGCAATACTTCATCCGGCGCTGGCTCAATAAATGGCACACCACAAATGGCATTAACATTTTCTTCATTGAGAAACATCAATACCTTTGCAGGGTTTGCAGGCAGGGCATAGGCCATAGCGATGTTTAAACCTTCCTGAAAAGAGGTTTGCCCTAAGAAAGGCGAACGAGTAAGAACCGGGTAGAGTCCTATCCAGTAAGCGCGTCCTTCTGAAAGATAGGCCGTTATCTGTTCATAATCTTTTTCAGAAAGTTGAGTACTGTCGTTACTGCCCGATGCCGTCAGGACTTTGTCTGCTAAAATTTTCTCTGAGGATTTAATCTCCGCTGACGAGCACATCAAAGAGAATAGAGCAATTGCCACAACAAATGGCCATTTCATTTCACAGCTTCCTTTTTTTCAGAATATTATTTTTATCGCTTTTGAAGCGTTCAACTTACCGAAGCAAAGCCAGATAGCGTTGATTTACATCAACGAATAAAGACAGATCTCAATACAAAGACAGCCTTATTTTCACAAGTGCGAGAAGAAAGCACTTTTATTCATAAGGCGGGTAATCATTAAAAGTAAAAAGAATTCCTGCATCGTAGTCAGAAATGTAAATGGCATTAAAAGCGTCTGAGGATTATCAGTAATATTGCTTTTAGATGACGATAATGTTACTTCTGGTAAATGTCTAACCGATTCGCATAACCCAACCCCAACATGATTTCTGACTCTCAACACCTCCAGGTGCGGCCGATTACTGCCGCCGATAATCCGCATATTGCTCATGTCATCCGCGTTGTTTCGGCGGAATTTGGCCTGACGGCTGACAAGGGCTATACCGTCTCCGATCCCCAGCTCGACCAGCTGTTTGAGCTCTACAGTGCCGATCAGAGCGCCTACTGGATTGTTGAGTATCAGGGCAAGGTGGTGGGCGGCGGAGGCGTGGCGCCTCTCGCCTGCAGTGCGCCAGACATCTGCGAACTGCAGAAAATGTACTTCCTGCCCGTGGTGCGCGGCCAGGGCCTGGCGCGCGAGCTGGCACTGCGGGCGATGGATCATGCACGCAGCCACGGCTTCCGTCGCTGCTACCTTGAAACCACCGCCAGCCTGACCCGCGCCATCAGACTCTATGAGTCGCTGGGCTTTGCGCACATCGAGGGCGCGATGGGCTGCACCGGCCATGTGGATTGCGAAGTGCGCATGCTGAAGACCTTATAAGCCGCGCTCCACGTAACGCATATCGTTGATGGACTCGATTTTGAACTGCCCGTTATCGGTGTAGCGCAGCAGCGTCACGCTGGCATTCTTAAGCTGCTCGCGTAACGAAGTATCGCCCAGCGCCTGCAGCAGCGTGGTGATAGCCATACCGTGACTGACCACCAGCACATTGCCTCCGCCCTGCTGCTGCGCCTGCTTCGCGATTGCCGTGATACTCTCCATCATGCGCTTAGCTACCTGCTGATAGGTTTCGGCCTGGCCGGAGGATTTAATCCCTGGCAGCGATGGCGTGCCTGCGGCTTCCGCCTCATGAATCGCATCGATCATCCTGTCCATCTGAATTTTACCGGCGCTGAATGCCTCCAGCAGCGCCGTGTCGGAGGGATAACCCGCCTGAAGGGCGGCAGCGGTAATCAGATTTTTATCCAGATCGCCTTCATAAAGGCCAAATCCCACCTCGCGCAGCCCTTTCATCTCCTTCAGCACAGGCGAATTTTTCCAGTTCTTCATCACCAGCTGCGCGGTTTCTCTCGCCCGACCCGAATCGCTGGACCAGGCCGCGACGAAGGACAACGGCTGTAAACCCCGCCCCAGTTGCTCTGCAACTGCAGCCCCGGAAGCGGTCAGCGGCGTATCGGCCCATCCCTGAGCGCGATGCACCGTGTTAAACATGGTCTTGCCATGCCGGGTCACATAGAGCATCACATCCGCGGCCCAGGCGGAGCCGGCAGTGCTGACGGAGATGAGGGCAATTAACATCAGGGTTTTCAGTTTCGTTTTCATTTTACTCTCCGGGTTAAAAAAGATTGAATTTATATTGAATGACCACTTCGGCGGATAAACTGCGGGAGCGCTGAACTTTTCCCTGACTATTCAGGCGCGGAGTCTCTTTACTGTTTTTATATGACCAGCCATAACCGGTCAGCGTAAATAGTGTCAGATGTTTAAAGGTGGGATGCTGATTACTGAACTGATTAATTAATGAAACCTCGCCAGTTCGTACAAGATTATTACGATAATGGAACTGACCATAATTAAGCTGTATTCCACTGCTGATCCCCTTTGTGATTTCATACTGACTCAGAGAGACCAGCGCCAGCTCTCTGTCACGCATATAATCTTTGCCCGCGGAGGTCAGTGAAGTGAAACGTCCCCGGGTATTTTTAGTCAGGGGTCGGGCATAATATCCCACCGCCTGCTTTTTAGGGGCGGAGGTCCAGCCAGCAGCCAGCCTCTGCGTCCAGGCGCCCTGCTTCCAGATGGCCTCCCCGATATAGTGCCATGCCTGGTGATCAAAGGTTCTTTTGCTGGCGGGCATACTTTTATACTTTTCCAGCGCCTGGCTGCCATAGATCTGCGAAGCCAGTGACCAATGTGGCGAGAGGGAATAGCCTGCCTCAATGACATGGCGGCGCTGATAGCGTTCGGCCTCGCCAAACGCATAGGCCAGCGCGTGACCGCTATCTTTGTAGCTCAGCGCCGCGGTGTAAATGGCGTCGATTTTTTGCCGGGTCTGGGTTTGCAGCGCCAGCGTTTTACCCGAGTCGTGCCGTATGGCTTTGTTAACCATGGCAAGATCCAGCCGGGCATTCTGCCACGTCACGGCACCGCTGTAGCCGGCATAGCTGTTGCGCGACAGGCGATCCGTGGTCGTCAGCACACCGATATTTTTCAGTTCCTGCCAGCCCGCCTTCCCCTCGAACCGCAGCGCGCGGTTGCCGAGCTTCAGCTTAAGATAGCGCTGACTGAACTTGCTGAAGCCGTGCGCATCCCGCTTTTCCATGTTCCCGCCGCTGTCATAGAGCAGACCACGCGTGGAGAAGTAGTCGCTGGCGCCCAGGCGTACGGCGCGGGTATAGGTCGCATCAAACCCGAGCAGGTCCCACTGATAACCGGAACGAAAATCGAACGTCGCGGCCTGGCCCCAGGCGTTGTGAACCGCAGTGGGCTGCGCTTCGTTCTCCTTGAGATACTTCCAGTGATTGCGCAGTCTGAGATCGAGCGCAGCGTCACGCCATAATCCGGAGGAGGTCTGAATGCCGGACGCATTAACATTTCCCCAGCAAAGGGTCAAAAATAGCGAAACAAATAACAGAGAATAACGTTTTCCTTTCATTATGAAGTCCTTCACCTGGCGATATTAAAAATCCGTCACCCCATGACAATAAGGGTGACCTGGTGCCGTTAACCCATAAAAAAACCCGACCCACTGCCCTCTGTTAAAAAGGGCAGCGAGTCGGGTTTTGCTTAAAAAAATAACAATCCCGCACTGACTCCGGGACTATATTTATTTAAGGGCGGAAAGTCAGCGTAAAAAAGCCGTTATGTGATAGGTGGCACAAAATATCTTTGTCTGCCAGCGTGATTTAAAATAAAGCGTTACACAGCGCGTTATTTAAAACAGCGCCACGCAGGAAACATAAACGCGGTCACCCAATCAGAAAAAGAGACACCCCGATCAGGGTGCCCTCAGGGATTCACCAGGCGGGTACGCCGCTGTGAAAACGCAGCTCCGTGTCCGGCTCGCTAATCAGCTTCGCCTCGACCCGGCCAATCGCCTGCACCCGTGGCGCGATATCTTTTGCCGCGATCTGCGCAGCCAGCGTCAGGTAATCCTGATAGTGGCGCGCCTCGGAGCGGAGGAGCGACAGATAGAACTTCGCCAGCTCGTCATCCAGCCAGGGAGCCAGACTGGCAAAACGTTCGCAGGAGCGCGCCTCAATGTAAGCGCCGCAAATCAGCTTATCCACCAGCGTTTCCGGCTCATGGGTGATCACCTCACGCAGCAGAGATTTTGCATAGCGGCTGGAGGTGATCTTCTGATAGACCAGTCCGCGCGACTGCATAATCTCCCACACCTGATAGAAGTGATGCAGCTCCTCTTTAATCAGCAGCACCATCTTTTCCACCAGCTCATCGGCCCAGGGCAGCGCATTGCGCACGATGATGCGTTTGGTCAGATTTTTATGGGCATTGATAAAGTCGCTGTCGCCATCTTCGCGGAAGATGAAGTCTTCATAGGGTTTCAGCCAGGCGAGAATTGCCTCGCCGCTCGGCTTGTCGGCAACATACTTACGGATTAACCACACCGCGGTCTGCGCGGCTTTCAGTTCGCACACCAGATGGTCGGTCAGCAGCAGGGTCAGGTTTTCCGGCTTGCGCGCCTCATCAATCCAGGCTTGCGGCGTGCGGCAGTGCAGAAACTGACAGATCGGTTCGAGTAGCGGTGCGTAATTCATGATGTCAGAACAGAGCAGGAGAAGGTAAGAGGCGGAGAGGGCTCCGCCCGGGCGACTTAGTGGCGAACACCATCATCATCTTCATCGTCGATAGCGTCGTCATCTTCCTCTTCGGCATCGGGATCTTCGAAATAGGTGCCCCAGCCGTCATAATCGACGTTGTATTTACCGACCAGGTTAACCAGCTGCTCAACCTGCACATCGATCAGTTCCGCTTTCAGCGCCGATTCGCTGAGGATGTCAACGCACATGACGGTCGTGCCATCTTCCAGCTCCAGCTCTTCCGGCTCGGTCACTTCATAACCCAGCTTAAAGGCGTCAACGGCCGCTTTTTCCAGCGAATCAAAATTATTGCATGAGAGATGGTGCTCGATGGTATAGAGCGCATCGGGATCGCTGCCATCCTCCAGCAGTTCTTCGATAATCTGCCGCGTCTCTTCACGCTGCTCTTCCAGCAATGCTTCATATGCCATAACGATGTTCCTCTCTGAGTTCGGCAATAAACCGCTATTTTCCCACACTGCCTGTCGCGCCACTACACAAAACGACAAGTTTATTGGCACCCGCTCTTGAAAATGCATATTCATACGGTTAGATTGAATTTTAATTCATTTTAATGATTACCGGAGTGTTGTATGAGTCAGCTGTATCAGCGCCATTTCCTCAGGCTTCTGGATTTTACCCCCGCCGAAATGGATCACCTGCTTACCCTTTCCGCTGAATTAAAGCAGGCGAAAAAAAGCGCCAGCGAAGTGCAGTACCTGAAAGGCAAAAACATCGCGCTCATCTTCGAAAAAGACTCGACCCGTACCCGATGCTCTTTCGAAGTTGCCGCTTACGATCAGGGTGCTAACGTCACTTATCTCGGCCCGAGTGGCAGCCAGATCGGCCATAAAGAGTCGATGCGCGACACGGCGCGGGTGCTGGGCCGGATGTACGATGGCATCCAGTATCGCGGTTACGGTCAGGCGCTGGTTGAAACGCTGGCGGAACATGCCGGTGTGCCGGTCTGGAACGGCCTGACAGACGAATTTCACCCGACCCAGCTGCTGGCCGACCTGCTGACCATGCAGGAGCACCTGCCGGGCAAAAAACTCAGCGACATGACGCTGGTCTATGTCGGTGACGCACGCAACAACATGGGTAACACCATGCTGGAAGCGGCGGCGCTGACCGGACTGGATCTGCGCCTGGTGGCCCCGGAAAGCTGCTGGCCCGAGGCGCAACTGGTGGCTGAGTGCCGTGAGGTCGCCCGTCAGACCGGCGGTACCATCACCCTCACCGACAATATTGCCGACGGCGTCAAAGGCGCAGACTTCATCTACACCGATGTCTGGGTGTCGATGGGCGAAGCCAAAGAGGTCTGGGCAGAGCGTATCGCCCTGCTGCGTGACTATCAGGTTAACCGGGCGATGCTCGATCTGACCGGCAACCCGCAGGTGAAATTCCTGCACTGTCTGCCCGCTTTCCATG
Organism: Pantoea sp. EKM103V; assembly: GCF_011800365.1. Taxonomy (NCBI): domain Bacteria; kingdom Pseudomonadati; phylum Pseudomonadota; class Gammaproteobacteria; order Enterobacterales; family Erwiniaceae; genus Pantoea; species Pantoea sp. EKM103V. The sequence continues at coordinate 78,782 of NZ_JAALFQ010000004.1, forward strand.
ACGATCAGACCACGCTGGGTCAGCAGATGGCGGAACAGTACGATCTGCCTAACGGCATGGAGGTGAGCAACGAGGTGTTTGAGTCGGCGCACAGCATTGTCTTTGACCAGGCCGAGAACCGGATGCACACCATCAAAGCGGTGATGGTGGCCACGCTGGGCCAGCGCTGATCGTCCGGCGGCAGGCGGGCTGACCCCACAGGTTGTCACTCGTCTGCCGCCCTGGCCCACTCCGCAGCGCAAACGTTTTCCCTTGCTGCGCCACCGCGAACGGGTATAATGCGCCCCAATTTGCCGGAGGAAATATGCGACAGCACAGCGGACAATTTGACGCGCCATCACGCCTGACCGCAGGCGGTGCTGCTGTTTCTTTCGGTCATCGACCCGATCATAAAAAAGCCCCTTAAACAGGGGCTTTTTTTTGTCCGCAATCCGGCCGCGCAGAGGAGAGAGTTATGGCTAACCCGCTATACCGCAAGCACATCATTTCAATTAACGACCTCAGTCGTGAAGAGCTGGAGCTGGCGCTGCACACCGCCGCTCAGCTTAAAGCCCATCCGCAGCCGGAACTGCTGAAGCACAAGGTGATTGCCAGCTGCTTCTTTGAGGCCTCGACCCGCACCCGCCTGTCGTTTGAAACCGCCATTCACCGTCTGGGTGCCTCAGCGGTGGGCTTTGCTGACGGCAGCAACACGTCACTGGGCAAAAAAGGCGAAACCCTGGCCGACACTATTTCCGTCATCGGCACCTATGTGGATGCGATTGTGATGCGTCATCCGCAGGAGGGCGCGGCGCGGCTGGCGACGGAGTTTTCCGGCGGCATTCCGATTCTGAACGCCGGTGACGGGGCCAATCAGCATCCGACCCAGACCCTGCTCGACCTCTTCACCATCCAGGAGACCCAGAGCCGCCTGAATAACCTGAACGTGGCGATGGTGGGGGATCTGAAATATGGCCGCACCGTGCACTCCCTGACCCAGGCGCTGGCGAAGTTTGATGGCAACCGCTTCTTCTTTATCGCGCCCGATGCGCTGGCGATGCCCGCCTATATCACCGACATGCTGGACGAGAAGAGTATCCCCTGGTCACGTCACGACAGCTTTGAAGAGGTCATGCCGCAGCTCGATATTCTTTACATGACGCGGGTGCAGAAAGAGCGGCTCGATCCGTCTGAATATGCCAACGTCAAAGCGCAGTTCATCCTCCGCGCCGCCGATCTCGCCACGGCGCGTGACAACATGAAAGTGCTGCACCCGCTGCCGCGCATCGACGAAATCACCACCGATGTCGACAGCACCCCTTACGCCTGGTATTTCCAGCAGGCGGGTAACGGCATCTATGCACGCCAGGCTCTGCTGGCACTGGTTTTAAACAGCGAACTCGCCCTGTAAGGAGATCTCATCATGACGCAGGACAACAAATTGCAGGTCGAAGCGATCAAACGCGGCACGGTCATCGACCACATTCCGGCACAGATCGGCTTTAAGCTGCTCTCTCTGTTCCGGCTGACCGAAACCGACCAGCGCATCACCATCGGCCTGAATCTGCCGTCGGGCGAGATGGGTCGCAAAGATCTGATCAAGATTGAAAACACCTTTCTTACCGACGATCAGATCAATCAGCTGGCGGTCTATGCGCCCGATGCCACGGTTAACCGCATCGACGACTATGAGGTGGTGGCCAAGATCGCCCCGACGCTGCCGGATCGCATCGAGCGGGTGCTGACCTGTCCCAACAGCAACTGCATCAGCCGCAGCGAGCCGGTCTTCTCCAGTTTTGCCGTGAAGCAGCGCGCCGACGATGTGCATCTCAAATGCAAATATTGCGAAAAAGAGTTCGCCCGCCACGTGGTGCTGGGTCACTGGTAATCGCCCTGCCCGACCTTATAATGGGCAACACCGGCGGCACCGCCGCCTGACGACATAATTAAAGGAGCCATGATGTCCCGTGAAATCAGTACTGAGAAAGCCCCTGCCGCGATCGGTCCCTATGTTCAGGGTGTCGATCTGGGCAGCATGATCATCACCTCAGGTCAGATCCCGGTTGATCCGGTGACCGGCCAGGTGGCGGATGACATTGCCGCACAGGCGCGTCAGTCGCTGGAGAATGTGAAGGCGATTGTGGAAGCGGCGGGCCTGAAGGTGGGCGATATCGTGAAGACCACGGTGTTCGTGAAGGACCTGAATGATTTTGCCACGGTCAACGCCACCTATGAGGCGTTTTTCACCGAGCATGACGCACACTTCCCGGCGCGTTCCTGTGTCGAAGTGGCGCGTCTGCCAAAAGATGTGAAGATTGAAATCGAAGCGATCGCGGTCCGTCGCTGATTCGTCCATCCGCCTCTCTCCGCCGCGCAGGCCGGAGAGAGGCGGTGACGCGCTTAACGCTTAGCCGGTTGCCACAGCCACAGTACGGCTATCGCCAGCGCAAACAGTACGCCAAACCCGACGCCCGTTGCGACAGCAGGCGCACCCGCCTTTATCGCCAGCGTATAGAGCCCCAGCATCACCAGCATCGCGCTGTTCTCACCGAGATTCTGCACCGCAATCGCGTTGCCGGAACCGACGCTCTCTTTGCCCCGCGCCTGCAGCAGCGCGTTCAGTGGCACCACAAAGAAACCGCCCAGCGCGCCAATCAGCATCAGCAGGAGATAGGCGCTGACCAGCGAATGCTGCAGCGAGAAGACGACGACCATCACGCCAATCAGAACGCCCGCGGGCATGCAGCGGCGCACCGTCTCCAGCGTCACCAGCTTCGCCGCCGCCGCCGCTCCCAGCACAATCCCGATTGCCACCATCGCATTCAGGGTGGTGGGGGTGGTGTTGTCGCTGATGCCCAGCGCCACCGGCACCCACAGCACCAGCAGGAAACGCAATGTCACGCCAGCGCCCCAGAAGAGGCTGGTGCCGAGCAGCGAGAAGCGCGTCTCTGCGTCGCGCCACAGCAGCCCAACGGCATCGAAAAAGCGGCGCACCATGACGCCCGGCCGCCAGCTCTGGCCTGGCCGCGCCGCCTGCAGTTTCGGGATAAAGAGGTTCGCGGCGACCGCAATGCCGTAGGTGAGCGCACAGATCCCCAGCGCCGCCAGCAGATGCCAGTCCGCCAGCATTCCGCCCGCCACCGAGCCGAGCAGAATGGCGGCGATGGTCGAGCCCTCCATCAGCCCGTTGGCTTTCACCAGCTTCTCGCCGTGGGTAATCTCACCCAGGATGCCATATTTGGCCGGGGAATAGGCGGCCGCCCCCGCGCCGACCAGGGTATAGCCGATGAACGGATTGAAGCCGAAGCAGATGGTCAGCGCCCCCAGCAGCTTCAGGCTGTTGGCGAGCATCATCACCCGCCCTTTTGCCATGCTGTCCGCCACCTGACCAACAAAAGGCGCCAGCAGAATGTAGGCCGCGACAAAGAGCATCTGCAGGATCGGCTGGCTCCAGTCGGGATAGAACTGGCTTTTCAGCAGCGCCAGCGTGGCAAACAGCAGCGCGTTATCGCCGAAGGCGGAAAAGAACTGGGCGACAATCACGGCGATCATGCCGCGTGACATCAGCGGTGCAGTGCGATCAGGGCTCATGTCTGCTCCTCTTCCGCCATCTTTTTCAGCGTCACATAGTCAGGTTTCCCGCTGCCGAGCTGCGGCAGCTGTTTCACCACCCGGATGTCGCGCGGCAGCGCCAGATCCGGCGCGCCCAGCTCGCGTGCCGCTTTCTGCAGCGTGTCGCGCGCCAGTTCAGCGTCGGTGGTGAAGAGCACCAGCGCTTCGCCGCGCTGCCCATCGGGACGCAGTGAGGCGGCGTGCTGTTTGTCCGGCGACGCTTTCAGGGCGATCTGCTCAACGATCTCCAGCGACACCATCTCACCGGCAATCTTGGCAAAGCGTTTGGCACGGCCCTGAATCTGGCAGAAACCGCCTTCATCAAAGCTGACGATATCGCCGGTGTCATACCAGCCCGCCTCCCTATTGCCTTCACCATCGTCGGCGACCGGCGCTTCGAGTACGCCAGGGTTTTTGACGCGCAGATAGCCCTTCATCACGTTTGGCCCGCGCAGCTGCAGCCGTCCGCCGTTCTCGATGCCCGGCACCGACATCAGCCGTGAATCCATGCCCGGCAGAATCCGTCCGACGGTGTGCGCCTTCGTCGCCATCGGCACGTTGATGGCGACCACCGGCGCACACTCGGTGACGCCATAGCCTTCAAGGATGCGGATGCCGTACTTCTCCATATAGAGCTGGCGGGTGTTCTCCTGCAGCTTCTCGGCCCCCGCCACCACATAGCGCAGGCGGGCAAAATCGTACGGCGCGGCAAAGCGCGCATAGTTGCCCAGGAAGGTGGAGGTGCCAAACAGCACGGTGCAGTTGCGGTCATAGACCAGCTCCGGCACGATGCGATAGTGCAGCGGGCTGGGATAGAGAAAGACCTGCGCGCCGGTCATCAGCGGCGTAAACAGGCCGACGGTCAGGCCAAAGGCATGAAACAGCGGCAGCGCCGACATAAAGCGATCGCGCGGCGTGAAGTCCGCCACGGTGCGGATCTGTTCGACGTTCGCCAGCAGGCTTTTATGCGAATGCACCACCCCTTTGGGATTGCCCTCCGAGCCGGAGGTAAACAGCACCATCGCGGCATCTTCCGGCTGCTGCGGCAGCTGGGCGCGGCGTGGCATCAGCAGATGGGCGAGGATCCACAGCTTGTCCTTGCTGGTGACGGTATCTTTGAGATCTTCCAGGTAAATCCACTGCACATCGTCCAGCCCCTGCGGCAGATGCCACAGGTTGCCTTTCTCCAGGAACTGCCGTGAGGTGAAGACCGTTTTAATCTGCGCGGCGGTCAGCGCCGCCCGCATGCCGTTCACGCCTGCGGTGTAGTTAAGCATCGCCGGAACGCGACCACGCAGTGAGGCACCGAAAATCGCCGCGGCCGTCACGGTGGTATTGGGCAGCAGCAGCCCCACCACTTCACGCGGCTGACTGTAGCGCTCCAGAATCCGGCCCACGCCCAGCGACTTTTTCAGCAGTCCGTTGTAGCTGTCAGGTTTGAAACTGACATCTTCGATGCAGCGCTTAAACACGCCGTAGCGGGTCCGGGCGGAGAGCAGCGCCTCAAACAGGGTTTCACGCGGACGCACCGCCATGCGCGCTTCCATCATGATATGGTGCAGATGCTCCCCGGCCAGCATACGCCGGTCGCGCGCCCGTTTCGCCTCCGGCATCGGAATGCGGGTGGCGGGCAGCACAGAGAGGGTGATGCGCGGGAACAGGCGGCGTTTGAACACGCCCGCCAGGCGACCAAACGGCGTGAACTCTGCGCCTTCAATCCGCATCGGCACCACGTTCGCACCCGAGCGGGCCGCGACAAAGCCCGCCCCGCTGTAGATCTTCATCAGCGAGCCGGTGACGGTAATCCGCCCTTCCGGGAAGATCACCACCGGACGGCCACTGTCGATCAGCCGCACCAGCTGCTTCAGCGCCATCGGCCGGGTCGGGTCCAGCGGCACAAAGTCGATAAACGGTCTGACCAGGCGCATAAACCAGCTTTCGCCGATGGTCGAGTAGATGGCGAAGACCGGTCTGATCGGCAAAAATAGCGCCAGCAATATGCCGTCGAGAAACGACATATGGTTCGGCGTGATCAATACCTTCTGTTTATGCAGTTCGGCGACGTCGCCACGCAGTTCGACCCGCCATAACAGGCGGAAGATGAGGCGCAAGAGTGTGAAAACCATGCCGGCTCCTTAGCATCGGGGAAAAATAGGCCCTCACGATGCAGGATTTGAGGCAGTTCGACAACAGAATTATCGCCATACCGACACCGCATCAGGGTGCCTGCCAGCCACCGCCGGGGGCGGCCCACTGCGTGTCTGACCACATCCGTCAGAGGCACACCGGACAGGCAAAAAAAACCCACGCTTCTGCGTGGGTTGGTGTAATAACAGGGTCTCACCGCCGAAGCGGTGTTGTTTTCACACCCATCAATACCTCTGGGATCGCTATCGTCGCACTGATTTGCCCTGCGGTGACAGCGTGAAAACGCAACCGAATTCGGGGAAATGCAACGAGGTGTGAAAATTAGCCACCCCGCGCTTACACTCTGATTTGTCTAGGATTTATCTGAAGCGCCGGTGACCGGCTTGCTGTAGATCGCGTCCGGCGCGATGTTCATGTGCTTCAGCACCGGCCCCATGATGTTGCCGAACACCGGTGCGGCCACTGAGCCACCGAAGTGATCGCCCGCCGTCGGATGGTTAATCATCACTACCAGCGCCACTTCAGGATGACTGGCGGGCGCGAGACCGGCGGTATAGTTGACGTAGCCGCCATCATATTTGCCGCTGGTGCCCATCTTTTCCGCCGTACCGGTTTTGGTTGCCAGCCGGTAGCCCGGCACCGCCGCCTTCACCCCGGTGCCGCCCGGCAGCACGTCGCTCTCCAGCATATGCACCACCTCTTTGACCGTTTCCGGATTCGCGACCTGCTTGCCCAGAACCGGCGGCGTCACGCGGGTGATCGACAGCGGACGGTAGACGCCATAGGAGCCGAGCGTGGCATATTCACGGGCAATCTGCAGCGGCGTGACGCGCAGACCATACCCGAACGAGAAGGTGGCGCGTTCGATATCGGCCCAGCGGGCGCGATGCAGCGGGAAGTAACCCACGCTTTCGCCGGTCAGGCCTAAGCCGGTCGGTTTACCCAGTCCGAACGCATGGTAGGTGTTGACCAGCGCTTCGGCGGGCATCGCCAGTGCCATATGCGAGACGCCGATGTCACTCGACTTCTGCAGGATGCCGGTCATGGTCAGGCGCGGCCAGTGGCCGACGTCGCGGATCAGGTGCCCGTTAACCCGATAAGGCGTGGTGTCGATCACCGAGTCGGGCCGCACCAGATGGCGCTCCAGCGCCTCCATGACCACTAACGGCTTGACGGTCGACCCCGGTTCGTAGCTGTCGTTGATAGCCGAGTTACGCATCTGCGCCGGCGTGGCCCCTTCATAGTTGTTGGGGTTGAACGACGGATAGGAGGCCATCGCCAGAATCTCGCCGGTGTCGATCTTCACCAGCACGGCGGCACCAGAATCCGCCTTGTTGAGCAGCACGCCGTCGCGCAGTTTGCTGTAGAGGGTGTACTGATCGTATTTGTCGATGCTGAGCTGCACCGTTGGCGGCTGCGTTGGCGGCTGATAGTTAATCATCGAGATAATGTTGCCCGCCGCATCCTGCCGATAGACCTCTTTGCCCGGCTCGCCCTGCAGCACCTTATCAAAGCCTTTTTCCAGCCCGTTCAGACCGACGTTATCGGCCCCGACGATGCCGATCAGCGGCGCAGAGGCTTCGCTCATTGGATAGAAGCGGCTGTCATCATAGACTTCGCTGATCCCCTTCAGCTTCAGCTCTTTAATATCTTTGGCGATCCCCAGTTCGATTTTGCGCCCCAGGTAGAGAAAGCGGCGTTTCGGGTTGGCGGTGATCTGCGCGGCCAGCACTTCGGGACGGGTATTCAGCGCCGCGGCAAGATAGGCCCATTTGGCACTGGTAAAATCGGGGTTGCTCTCCAGCACGCGCTGCGGATCGGCGATCACATCGCGCGACGGCACGCTGAGCGCCAGGGCTTCGCCGTTACGATCCAGCAGGGTGCCGCGACTGGTGGGCAGCGTGACGGTTCGCAGCGATCGCTGATCCGCTTCGTGCTCCAGCATCGGCTGATTCAGGAACTGCAGGTCCGCGACGCGCGCCAGCAGCACCACCAGACAGGTCATCACACCCAGGCAGATCAGCCGGAATCGGAAAGGGTTAAAGGGGGCTTTTATCTGGTCTTTTCCCAGTAGTTTTTTAATCCGGGGCATGGCGTTCCGCTGCGCAAAATAAAGAAAAGGGGCTAAGCCAGCAGTTATAAAGAAAGCGCGGTCCGGATAACAGGAAAACTGTGTATCAGTTCGTTATCGGACACCGGTTGGCGGCAAAAAAAAACCTGCGCATCTGCGCAGGTTGGTGTAATCAAGAAAATCTATTGATGTTCACCCATCAATACCTCTGGGACCCTGACTGTAGCAAGGGCGATTGATCGGCTGCCATCACTCAAACGCAACAGTTACCGGCAAAATGTAACCAGCCATGAGATCTTTACGCTATTCTGCAATCCTGATGTTTTTTGATTTCCACCAGGCAACTCATGGCGTTTGGCCCCTGGGTCAGCGACGAGGTACCGATGTCGAGCGTAAGGACGTTAGGGTTCCCTGCGCGATCGTAAGGCTGCCACGCCTGGCCGAAGCCGGGATCAAACCAGGCCCCGGTGGCGATGATCACCACGCCCGGCGTAACCCCGTCGGTGATCCGCACACCCGCCAGCATCACCCCGCGAGCGTTGCTCACCTCGATCTCATCGCCCTCTGCCAGCCCGCGTGCCGCCGCATCCTGCGGATGCATGTAAAGCGTTTCGTGGCCGGCGGTTTTATTCCCCTGCACCGTATCGGTGGCGTCCAGCTGACTGTGCAGCCGGTCGGCAGGCTGAATGGAGATCATGTGCAGCGGATAGTCGCGGCTGACCGGCGATCCCAGCCACTCCTGCGGCTCACGCCACTCCGGATGCCCGGCGAAATCGTCCAGCTCATAATCCGCAATGGTCTGGCTGAACAGCTCGATTTTGCCGCTGGCCGTTTTAATCGGATTCGCCTGCGGATCGGCCCGGAAATCCTCCATAAACTGATAAGGCTTGCCGCCTTCGGGAATTTCCACAAATCCGCGCTGCCAGAACTCATCAAATTCCGGAAAATCGATCCCTTTACGCTGGTATGCCGTGGCGCACTGCTGATAGAGATGTGCAATCCACTGCATCTCGTTGCGCCCTTCGGTGAAGGTGTCGCGGTAGCCCAGGCGCTCCGCCAGGTCAGCAAAGATATCGAAGTCGTTGCGCGCCTGATGCTGCGGTTTAATCGCCTGATGCATTGCCAGCACAAAGCGGTCGCGTGACGAGCCGCCGATGTCGTTGCGCTCCAGCGTGGTGGTCGCGGGCAGGACGATATCCGCCATCCGGGCGGCAGGCGTCCAGACGATATCCTGCACCACCACCGTATCGGGCCGCTGCCAGCCCGCCACCAGCCGGTTCAGCTGCTGATGATGATGGAAAGGATTGCCGCCCGCCCAGTGCACCATGTGAATGTCGGGATAGTGCAGCGTCTCGCCCTGAAAACGGTAAGGCTGACCGGGATTGAGCAGCATATCGCTGATCCGGGCCACCGGAATCGACAGCCCGGCGGGGTTAGGACCGGTGCTCATCATCGGGGCAGGCCCCTCCTGACGCGGGTTACCAACGCTGTTCATTGAGCCGTGACCAAATGAGAAACCGGCCCCCGGCAGACCCGGCTGACCGAGCATCGACGACAGCGCAATCATCATCCAGTAAGGCTGCTCGCCGCGATGGGCGCGCTGAACCGAATAGGAGCAGGTAATAAAGCTGCGCTTGCCGATCAGCTGCTGCGCCAGCTGCACAATACGATCGGCCGGAATGCCGGTAATGCGGCTGGCCCAGCCGGCGGTTTTCGCCACGCCATCCGTTTCGCCCAGCAGATAGGCACGCAGCTGCGGCCAGCCGGTGCAGTGACTGGCGAGAAACGCCTCATCCACTGCGCCACGCTGGTTGATCTCATAACCCAGCGCCAGCATCAGTGCTACGTCGGTATTAGGGCGAATCGGAATCCACTCGGCGTTCACAAATTCCGGGCAGTCATCGCGCATCGGACTGATGTTAATCACCGGCGTGCCTCTGGCCGCCAGCTGCTGCAGCGCCGGTTTCAGGCTGTGCTGCCCCGCCCCGCCGGAGGCGACCTGAGCGTTTTTCAGCGCCAGTCCCCCGAACGCGACAAAAATCTCAGCATGTTCGACCACCTGCGGCCATTCGGTCACGCGGCCGGTCAGTGGCATATAGGTGCCAATCACATAGGGCAGGAAGAACTGCGCGGCTCCCCAGCTATAGTTGCCCTGCTGATCGACGCCGCCGCCGCCCTGAAAATAGAAGCGGCGCACCAGGGTGCGGGCGTGGTTAACGCGACCGGCCGATGACCAGCCGTAGGAACCGTTGAAAATGCCTGAGGCACCGTAGCGCTCACGGACGCGGCGATTCTCTTCCGCCACCAGGTTCAGCGCGGTCTCCCAGTCAACGGCAACAAAGTCTTCACGGCCACGCAGCGTGCGGTCGCTGTTTTCGCGTGACTTCAGCCACGAGCGCCGCACCATCGGCTGACGGATGCGTTTGTCGGAATAGACCAGTTCTGGAATGGTGTGGATCATCGGTGACGGATCGGCATCGGCGAAGAAAGGTTCGCAGCCCGTCAGGCGATCGTTTTCAGTGATGGCGGTAAAGGCGCCCCAGTGCGCCAGGTGTGGCACTTTGGTTTTCATCGTTGTTTTTCACGGTAGCCAGGGGGGAGAGGGAGCATAACATGGGGCGGCCTCTCAGCAGAAGATGTGCCTGCGGGTCCGATTTTGCCCCTTTTTGCGACGACGCTGGCATTCTGTCGGGTTGATGTGTCTGCCCTTTTCCGTAACACTGATGCGATGTGTAAACGTTTTCCCCCGGACAGGTCAACGCATGGCTACCATAAAGGATGTTGCGCGACTGGCTGGCGTTTCTGTCGCCACAGTCTCCCGTGTAATCAATAATTCTCCCAAAGCCAGCGACAGCTCCCGACAGGCCGTAGGCCAGGCGATGGAGCAGCTTCAGTATCACCCGAATGCCAACGCACGCGCGCTGGCGCAGCAATCGACTGAAACGCTGGGTCTGATTGTGGGCGACGTCTCCGACCCCTTTTTTGGTGCCATGGTGAAAGCCGTGGATGAGGTCGCAGGCGACACCGGTAACTTTTTGCTGATTGGTAACGGTTACCATAATGAGCAAAAAGAGCGGCAGGCAATTGAACAGCTGATGCGCCACCGCTGTGCGGCGCTGGTGGTTCACGCCAAGAAAATTCCCGATGCGGAGCTGGAAGTGCTGATGAAGCAGGTGCCCGGTATGGTGCTGCTGAACCGGCTGATAAAAGGCTTTGAAAAGCGCTGTATTGCGCTCGACGACCGCTACGGTGCCTGGCTGGCGACCCGCCATCTCATCCAGCTTGGCCACCAGAATATCGCTTTTATCTGTTCGACCCACACCATTTCTGATGCCGAAGATCGCCTGCAGGGCTACTACGATGCGCTGAAGGAGCATGGCCTGCCCTGCAGCGATCGGCTGGTCACCTGGGGCGAACCGGATGAGGTGGGCGGTGAGCAGGCGATGACGGAACTGTTAGGGCGCGGCAGGAACTTTACCGCCGTCGCCTGCTACAACGACTCCATGGCGGCAGGCGCGCTGGCGGTGCTGAGCGACAACGGCGTGCGCGTGCCGGAAGAGATGTCGCTGATTGGCTTCGATGATGTGCTGGTGTCGCGCTATGTGCGTCCGCGCCTCACTACCGTGCGCTATCCGATTGTCACCATGGCGCAGCAGGCGGCTCAGCTGGCGCTGGCGCTGGCCAACGACCAGCCGCTGCCGGAAGTCACCCATATGTTCAGCCCGACGCTGGTGCGCCGCCATTCGGTAAGCGGCCCCGCCTGACGTCACGGCGGCGGGTCTGGCGCATCCGCGCTCCCCGCCGCTCCCCCGCACCAGACGGTAACCTGCCCTCTCTTTTTATACCCGCCAGCACGATCCACTATGTAGAGCCTTCTTTGTTTCAGGTCAAAACCGCGCGCATTAATTTCCGGAAATCACTACATGTAGGGAATAGAATTCCCGGAACCCCAATATGTGGTTCATGGAGAGAGAAATGGCGACGGTGGTAATCAAACGTGATGGGTGCCGGACAGGCTTCGATGCGCAGCGTATTGAGCATGCGGTATTGGCGGCGGCACGGGCCGTAAAGGTCGATGACAGCGCCTGGTGCGCGCAGGTCGCTGAGCGCGTCGCGGCGCAGCTGGCCAATCGTCCGGAAGTGGATATCGGTGAGATTCAGTGCGCAGTCGAAGAGACGCTGATGGCGGGCCCCTGGCCGCAACTGGCTCGCGCCTATATTGAATACCGTCACGATCGCGATGTGGCCCGCGATCGGCAGAGCCAGTTGCATCACGCCATTCGCGGGCTGGTCGATCAGACCAACGCCGCGCTGCTGAATGAGAATGCTAACAAAGACAGCAAAGTGATCCCGACGCAGCGCGACCTGCTGGCCGGGATCGTGGCGAAGCACTATGCGCAGCAGCAGATCCTGCCACGCGATGTGGTGCTGGCGCACGAGCGCGGCGAGATCCACTATCACGATCTCGACTACTCCCCCTTCTTTCCGATGTTCAACTGCATGCTGATCGATCTTAAAGGCATGCTGACCAACGGGTTCAAAATGGGCAATGCCGAGATCGAGCCGCCCAAATCGATCGCCACCGCCACCGCCGTGACGGCCCAGATTATCGCGCAGGTCGCCAGCCATATATACGGCGGCACCACCATCAATCGCATCGATGAGGTGCTGGCGCCGTTTGTTAAGCAGAGCTATGCCCGGCATCTGGCGATCGCGGAACAGTGGCAGATCCCGCAGGCAGAAGCGTATGCGCGCCAGCGCACCGACAAAGAGTGCTATGACGCCTTTCAGTCGCTGGAGTATGAGGTGAATACCCTGCACACCGCCAACGGACAGACTCCGTTTGTCACCTTTGGTTTTGGCCTGGGAACGGACTGGGCAGCCCGCCTGATCCAGCAGTCGATTCTGCGCAACCGCCTGGCCGGACTCGGTAAAAACCGTAAAACCGCCGTCTTTCCCAAACTGGTGTTCACCATTCGCGAAGGCGTTAACCGGCGTGCAGGCGACGTTAACTATGACATCAAACAGCTGGCGCTGGAGTGTGCCAGCAAACGGATGTATCCCGACATCCTCAACTACGATCAGGTGGTGAAAGTCACCGGCTCGTTTAAAACCCCGATGGGCTGCCGCAGTTTTCTTGGCGTCTACGAAGAGAACGGCGAACAGATCCATGAGGGCCGCAACAACATCGGGGTGATCAGCGTCAATCTGCCGCGCATCGCGCTGGAAGCGGGCGGCGATGAAGCGCGCTTCTGGCAACTGCTGGATGCGCGTCTGCTGCTGGCGAAGCGGGCGCTGATGACGCGGGTGGCGCGACTGGAGAAAACCAAAGCGCGCGTGGCCCCCATCCTCTACATGGAAGGGGCCTGCGGTGTCCGGCTCAACGCCGATGATGAGGTGGGGCCGATTTTCCGCAATGGCCGCGCCTCCCTGTCGCTGGGCTATATCGGCCTGCATGAAACCCTGAATGCCCTCAGCGGCGGCCAGAAGCACCCCTATGATGACGCGGCGCTGCGCGCCAAAGGGGTGGAGATCATCGCCTATCTGCGCGCTGCCACCGATCGCTGGAAAGCCGAAACCCATTACGGCTTCAGCCTCTACAGCACACCGAGCGAGAATCTCTGTGACCGCTTCTGCCGTCTGGACGCGGCGCAGTTTGGTCTGGTGGCGGGCGTGACGGACAAGGGCTACTACACCAACAGCTTCCATCTCGACGTTGAGAAGAAGGTGAATCCCTACGATAAAATCGACTTTGAAGCGCCCTATCCACCGCTGGCCAATGGCGGATTCATCTGTTACGGCGAATACCCGAACGTGCAGCACAACCTCAGGGCGCTGGAGGATGTCTGGGACTACAGCTACGACCGCGTGCCCTACTATGGCACCAACACCCCGATTGATGAGTGCTATGACTGCGGCTTCAACGGTGAGTTTACCTGTACCAGCCGCGGCTTTACCTGTCCGCAGTGCGGCAATCACGATCCGGCGCGCGTCTCCGTCACCCGGCGGGTCTGCGGCTATCTCGGCAGCCCGGATGCGCGGCCCTTTAACGCCGGAAAACAGCAGGAAGTGCAGCGCCGGGTGAAACATCTGGCAGAAGGACCGCTGGGATGATGCATATCCATCGCTACTACGATGTGGATATCGTGAATGGCCCCGGCACACGCTGCACGCTGTTTGTCGCCGGTTGTGAACATCAGTGTCGCGGCTGCTACAACCAGAGTACCTGGCGAACCGACTCCGGCGTGCCTTTCACGCTGGCGATGGAGGAGCAGCTGCTGGCGGATTTGCAGGACACGCGCATTCCGCGTCAGGGATTGTCGCTGAGCGGCGGCGATCCGCTGCATCCGCACAACGTGCCGCACATTCGCCGTCTGGTGAAGCGGGTGCGCCAGAGCTGTCCCGGTAAAGATATCTGGCTCTGGACCGGTTACCGGATGCAGGAGCTGAATGCCGCGCAGCGCGCCGTGCTGATCTATCTCGACGTGCTGATAGATGGTCGTTTTATCGAAGAGGAGAAGGATGCCTCGCTGCCCTGGCGCGGCAGCCGCAATCAGATCCTCTGGCAGTTACGCTGAGTGACGCGGGATGTCGCCCGACTCAATGACAGTGACGCTTTCGCCCGCTGGCGTGAACGCCTGCTGATGCAGACAGCGGGCCACGTCACGTGCGCTCACCGCCCGCCAGTGACCCGGCAGCAGAGAAAAGAGCGGTGCCATCAGGCGTTCCCCCGGACGCGTCTGCGCCCGATCGCCCAGCAGTAACGAAGGCCGTACCAGCGTCAGGTGCGGCCAGCCCTGATGGCGCAATGCGTTTTCCATTTCGCCTTTCACGCGACTGTACAGGAAAGGTGAGTGACGGCTGGCACCGTGGGCGCTCACCACCAGCATCTGTTTTGCCCCCAGCCGCAGTCCGCTCAATCCGCTGTCCACCACCAGGGTGTAATCGACGTGAATAAACGCCGCTTTGCTGCCCGCCTGCCGGCGCGTGGTGCCCAGACAGCAGAACACCGTATCCAGCGAAGAGTGCAACGGCCCGAGCACATCAGTCAGATCGGCCTCCACCGGGTTGACGACCTTACGCAGGACAGGCAGCGGACGGCGGGTTGGCGCGATGATCTCATCGACGCGCGGATCCTCAATCAGTAAGCGCAGCAGATGCGACCCGACTAAGCCGGTGGCTCCGGTCAGTAATACGCGATTCATCTCAGATTCATCCTTATTTCACTGCTGACAGCTTAAAAGATAGCTGATCTTAACGGTCTGGCTTGCGTTCTCGCCCATAGCGACCAGGCTTAAACCCTGATCCGGAAAGCGCGCCTCGCGCTCCACTGCTTTAAGGAGGAAACAAAATGAGCAAGAAAGTTGCGGTTTTGATTACCGATGAATTTGAAGACTCAGAATTTACGTCACCTGCTGAGGTCTACAAACGCGCCGGGTTTGAGGTAGTGACCATTGAGAACCAGGCCGGAAATGTCGTAAAAGGCAAAAAAGGCGAAGCCGAAGTGACCATCGATCGCAGCATTGACGACGTCAGCCCGGCTGAGTTTGATGCGCTGCTGCTGCCAGGCGGTCACTCGCCGGATTCGCTGCGTGGCGATGACCGCTTTGTCGCCTTCACCAAAGAGTTTGTTGCCAGCGGCAAGCCTATCTTTGCTATCTGTCACGGACCCCAGCTGCTGATCAGCGCCAACGGCGTGCGTGGTCGCAAGATGACCACCGTAAAAGCCGTTGCCATCGACCTGATTAACGCCGGTGCCGACTTCCATGATAAGGAAGTGGTGGTTGACGGCGATAAGCTGGTGACCAGCCGCACCCCGGCCGATTTACCTGCCTTCAATCGCGAATCTCTGCGTATCCTCGAAGCGCTGTAAATCCGTTGCGCCCTTTTCGCTGAAAAGGGCGTTTCAGCTTTCCCGCCGCCAGCTGATCTTCTTACCAAATCCCAGCGCATTGTCGGTCATCTTCACCTCATCAAGCTGAATCTCCCACAGCGGTGCTGAGACTTTGCGCGACACCGGAAACCGTTTCTGATAGGCGTCTCTGGCGACCTTCTCCGTTTCCTCCTCCAGCCGCACAATCCGGCCACGATACTGCACCCCTTTTATCAGCAACACGCTTCTGGGCTGGCCATTGACGGTGCCCGCGACCTGCGGATTCTTCAGCATCAACGCCCCGTGACGGGTGTCGGGCTCGGTCATAATCCAGAACACCATGCGCGCTTCATCGAAGACGTAGTAGCAGTTGGCGCACCAGAGTTGATCGTCGGCGGCAGAGCAGAGAGAAAGCACATGTTGCTTTCGAAGATAGCGAACCAGATGGGCGTGATCGGACAAGATAAACTCCTGGCGATGCACCGGAGTGTAAAGCGCGCTACACTGCCCGGCACCTTTTTTTTGGGAAATGATTGCGATGAGTCAGCAGTGGCAACTCTACATCGTCCGTACGGCGAAAGGGAGCCTGTACACCGGCATCACCACGGATGTGATGCGCCGGTTTGATCAGCACCAGACCGGACGCGGCGCCCGCGCGTTGCGCGGCAAAGGTCCGCTGGCGCTGGTGTTTCACTGTGATGTAGGTGACCGTGCCAGCGCCTCCAGACTGGAGTATCAGGTCAAGCAGCTGACCCGTCAGCAGAAACTCCAGTTAGTGGCGGGTCAGCCGGTCAGCCTGGAGAGCTGGCTGGGTATTACAGCAGGCGATTAAAGGGCTCGGCGAAGTCGATCTCTCCGTCTGCGCCCTCAAACGCCGTCTCTGCCAGGCGATAGACCTGGAACGTCGCCTCGCTGTCCGGCCAGCGGCTGTGCAGGCCGACGCGGGCTGCCGGTTCAAAGCCAAAGCGGCTGAAGAATGCCGGATCGCCCAGCACGACCACCGCGCTGTAACCGAACTCGTTGAGGGTATCCAGTCCTTCATAAATCAGTTTGCTGGCAATGCCCTGCCCGCGTAGCGTCTCATCCACCGCCAGCGGGGCCAGCGCCACCCAGCCAAGATCTTCACCTTTAACGCTGACCGGACTGAATGCAGCATAACCCAGCACCTGTCCCTCATCGTCAGTGGCGACCACGCCTAAGGTTAACAGGCCATCTTCGCGCAGCGACTGCGTCAGTTCCGCCTCGGCGGGCGACGTGAAACAGCGTCTGAGCAGCGTGTCGATGCCTGCGGCATCCACGCCAATTTCGCTACGGATCAGCATAGGGCACCTGCGCGTGCCTGTCCGGCCTTCGCGTCCTGTTTCATCCCGGCGTCGACAAAGGCCGCCATCTGCTGAATTGCCGTGCGTAACGCGGTGGGCATAGCCTCGGGTTCAATAGCATCCATTACGTTCTTCACCTCAAGTCCCAGTTCAGTGTCCCCTTCAATCACCAGACGGCGTTGAAAGAAGAGCATGTCGGGATCTGCTTTATGTGCTGCCACCAGCAACAAATCATTGGCATTGCCCCGAAACCAGACATCCGCTTCGGACTGTTGCAATACCACCAGCCGGCCGTCCTGCAGCGTGGTAATCCATTGCAGATTGAGATCGGCAATCCCGATACCCAGCAGGCGACCTTCCAGAAAGTCTAACTCACCTTCAGCTAAAGCATGACGAAATTGCCAGTTTAAGAGTTGTTGCAGAAGCCGCTTTTTGACCGGGAATGGGGTAAGCGCTGCGGGTAAGCCTAAGATTTCCGGAGCCTTTTTCACAAAATGGGCATGAATCCGCTTTAACACTTTTGTCCCTCCCTTCAGAAAATTTTACGTATATTGCCATATCCGTTTCGACACACCTCATCCGGGATCAATAAAAATCGCGCTCCCGGCAGGAAAAAAAAGCCGCACCGGTGGGGAGGAACGGAAAATTCACTGCCCCAAATCAATACGCCTCCCGGCGCAGATGCCTAGACTCGACGCCCATCTGCATGTTGAGAGGAACACCTATGGAACTGCTCTGCCCGGCAGGCAACCTGCCCGCAGTGCGCACCGCCGTCGAGAATGGCGCGGATGCGGTCTATGTGGGGCTGAAAGATGACACCAACGCCCGCCACTTCGCGGGCCTGAACTTCACCGACAAAAAGCTGGCCGAAGCGGCTCGCTATCTGCATCAGCATCGCCGCAAACTGCATGTGGCAATCAATACCTTCGCCCATCCGGACGGCATGGGACGCTGGCAGCGGGCCATTGATGTGGCGGCGCAGAACGGGGCCGACGCGCTGATCCTCGCCGATATCGCTACCCTGGAGTATGCGGCGACGCACTATCCCCAGGTGGAGCGCCATCTCTCCGTGCAGGCGTCAGCCACCAATCTGGAGGCGATTCGCTTTTATCATCGCCACTTTAACGTGCAGCGTGTGGTGCTGCCGCGGGTGCTCTCTCTGCATCAGGTAAAGCAGCTGGCGCGCAGCACGCCGGTGCCGCTGGAGGTGTTCGCGTTTGGCAGCCTGTGCATTATGGCGGAAGGCCGCTGCTACCTCTCCTCGTGGCTGACCGGTGAGTCGCCTAACAGCGCCGGTGCCTGTTCTCCGGCGAAATTTGTGCGCTGGCAGCAGACGCCGCAGGGTATGGAATCCCGCCTGAACGAAGTGCTGATCGATCGCTACGCGGCGGATGAAAGCGCGGGTTACCCGACACTGTGCAAAGGACGGTATGAGGTCAGCGGCCAGCGTTATCACGTGCTGGAAGAGCCCACCAGCCTGAACACGCTGGAGCTGCTGCCGGAACTGCTGCGGGCCGGGGTCGCCTCGGTCAAGATCGAGGGTCGCCAGCGCAGTCCCGCCTATGTTGCTGATGTCGCGCGCGTCTGGCGTCAGGCGATCGACCGCTGTCAGGCCCGGCCGGAACAATTTGAGGTGGCGCCCCGGTGGATGCAGACGCTGGGCGATCTCTCTGAAGGCACACAAACCACGCTGGGTGCTTATCACCGTGAATGGCAATAAGGAGTCATGATGCAATATGCCGTCGGGCCGGTGCTCTGGTACTGGCCAACCCCCACGCTGGAGGAGTTTTACCAGCAGGCTGCCCGCAGTAGCGCGGAGATTATTTACCTCGGCGAAGTGGTGTGCAGTAAACGCCGCGCGACGCCTTATGGCCGCTGGATGGAGATGGCCCGTGACGTCGCGGCCAGCGGCAAACAGGTGGTGCTGAGCACCCTGGCGCTGCTGCAGTCCCCCTCTGAACTGAAAGAGCTGCAGCGTTATGTCGAAAACGGCGAGTTCCTGATTGAAGCGAATGATATCGGCACGGTTAACATGGCCGCTGAGCGCCGCCTGCCCTTTGTGGCAGGCCCGACGCTGAACGTCTACAACGCTGACACCCTGCAACTGCTGGTCAGGGAGGGAATGACGCGCTGGTGTATGCCGGTTGAGATGTCACGCGACTGGCTGCTGCAGCTGCTGGAACAGTGCGAAACGCGCGGTATCCGGCAGCAGTTTGAGGTGGAGGTGATGGGCTACGGTCATCTGCCGCTGGCGCTCTCGGCGCGCTGCTTTACCGCCCGCTCGGAAAACCGCGCGAAGGACGATTGCGAAACCTGCTGTATCAACTATCCGACAGGCCGCCGCGTCAGCTCGCAGGAGGGGCAGCCGGTGTTCGTGCTCAACGGCATTCAGACCATGAGCGGCTACTGTTACAACCTGGGGAACGATCTGGCGGGGATGCGGGAGTGGGTCGACTGCGTCCGGCTCTCTCCGCAGGACAGCACCACGCTGGCAGAGATAGATCGTTTCCGGGCCAATGAGAATGGTCAGGCTCCGTTAATGGTCGCGAAAGGCTGCGATTGCAATGGTTACTGGCGCAAACTGGCGGGTATGACGCTGGCATCCTGAGTAAAAGCACATACCGGCTATATTCCTGCTGAGGTTAGCAGTTTTAATATAAGGAATGATGCGTAATACTAAATGATGCAGACTTTAATGCCTGCGCCATACAACGGGAGTAGTCATGTCTGATAAAAAACCTCTTCGCCTGTCCGTGCTGGATCTCGCGCCGATCCCTCAGGGTGCGACCGCGCGGGATGCGTTCCACAATTCGCTGGCGCTGGCGCGCCAGGCTGAAAAACTGGGCTACCAACGCTACTGGCTGGCTGAACATCACAACATGACGGGGATTGCCAGTGCTGCGACGTCGGTGCTGATCGGCTATCTGGCGGCCAATACCGAGACGCTGCAGCTGGGATCGGGCGGCATCATGCTGCCTAACCATGCGCCGCTGGTGATTGCCGAGCAGTTTGGCACACTGGCTTCTCTCTATCCCGGCCGTATCGATCTCGGCCTGGGTCGTGCGCCCGGCTCTGACCAGCGTACGATGATGGCGCTGCGTCGTCATCAGGCCAGCATGCACGCCGACACCTTTCCTGAAGATGTGGCTGAACTGATTAACTGGTTTGATGCGGAAGCGGATGCACAGCCGCCGGTACAACCGGTCCCGGGCCTCGGCCTGAAGATCCCGGTCTGGCTGCTCGGCTCCAGCCTCTACAGTGCACAACTGTCAGCCCGGATGGGTCTGCCATTTGCCTTCGCCTCACATTTTGCGCCGGATCAGCTGTTCCAGGCGCTGCACGTCTACCGCGAAAACTTCCAGCCCTCGGCGCGACTCGACAAGCCGTATGCCATGGTCTGCATCAACGTGGTCGCCGCTGACAGCGAGCGTGAGGCACGCTTCCTGTTTACCTCGCAGCAGCAGCAGTTTATTAACCTGCGCCGCGGCAAACCGGGCCCATTACCGGCGCCGGTTGAGAACATGGATAACCTCTGGTCACCGTCAGAGCAGTATGGGGTTCAGCAGGCGCTCAGCATGTCGCTGGTCGGCGATGGGGATAAGGTGCGTCACGGGCTGGCGTCACTGATGCGTGAAACCCAGGCGGATGAGATCATGGTCAACGGCCAGATTTTTGACTCCGCGGCGCGCCTGCGCTCCTTCGCCATTGCGATGGAAGCCGCCAGCAGCCTGTAGTCAGTTTTGCGGTGGGGGCGCAGTTTCCGCGCTCACCGCCAGCTGACGACTGTCCCTGGCCGGGGATTGCCCGTAGAGGCGACGATACTCCCGGCTGAACTGTGACGCACTCTGATACCCTACCCGATAGCCTGCCGTCCCGGCATCCAGCTTTTCCACCATCATCAGCCGTCGCGCCTCATTCAGCCGCAGCTGTTTCTGATACTGCATCGGCGTCATTGCCGTGACCGCTTTGAAGTGATGATGCAGCGAAGAGATGCTCATGCCGACACTGCTGGCGAGCTGGTCAATCTTCAGCGGCTGATGAAAATTCTCCCGCAGCCAGCGGGCCGCCTGCGCCACCCGGTTACCCGGCCGCTCAGCCAGCGCCATATTCAGAATGCGCGATCCTTCCGGTCCGGTCAGCAGCCGGTAGAAAATCTCCTGCTCAATCAGCGGGGCGAGCGCCGGGATATCCTCAGGATGGTCAAGCAGCCGCACCAGCCGCGTTACCGCCTCCACCAGCCACGGCGACATCTTATGCACGGTAATGCCGCGTTCGTTGCGGGCCGTGGCGGGTGACAGCGTCGGGGGAAACTGGTCGAGGTAGCGCATCAGCCGGGATTCATTGATGGCGATGCCAATCCCCAGGTTAGGTTTTTCCGGCGTGGCGACCGTGACGCAGGCGCGCACCGGCATATCCAGCGTCACCAGCAGCAGATCGCCCGGGCCATAATGCAGCACCTCATCACCGATGTGCAGCGCCTTGCTGCCCTGTGCGACCAGCGCGAAACTGGCCCATTGGGCAAAGTGCACGGGCTTCGTTGGTGCGGAGCTGCGACCAAAGAACAGGTAGTCAATGGCACTCGCGTGCCGTCCATCCTCCGGCGCATGCCGCGCAATCAACCGGGCCAGCGCCTGCCACGTATCATTCTCTGTCACCAGGTCATCTCCCTTCATCATCTCAGCCGATATTACCTGAGCCGGTGCGCCATGCCTGTGTCGCAGCGACACTTTTGCAGGATCGGGCAAAAAGCTTGCAGGATTGCGCTACCCGGATGGGTCAGCGGCGCGCATAGTCTGTCAACGCAATCATTACTGCGGAGATCAGGATAATGAAGGCACTACAGAATAAAATCGCGCTGGTAACGGGAGCATCAAAAGGCATTGGTGCTGCTATCGCCATCGCCTTTGCGACGGCGGGCGCACGGGTAATCGTCAATTATCAACAGGACGAGGTGGGTGCGGCTGACGTGGTCAGCGACATTCTTGCCCTGGGCAGTGACGCGGTGGCGGTGCAGGCGGATATCTCTGTGCAGCAGGACGTGGAGCGGCTGTTTGCAACCACCGTCGCCTGTTTCGGCGCGCCAGACATCGTGGTGAATAACGCGGGCCGCTTTCATCACGGCGCTTTTGAGGCGCTGACCCAGGAGGAGATGCAGCAGCAGATCAACGTTAACCTGCTTGGCACGCTGCTAGTCTGTCAGCAGGCGATTCATCACTTTCCTGCCCACGGCGGTACCCTTATCAACCTCAGCGCCCTGAGCAGCCAGAACAGCACGCCGGGTTCCGTGCTCTGGGCGGCGACCAAGGGCGCGGTGGATACCCTGACACAGGGGCTGGCGCGCGAACTGGGTGCCAGAAACATTCGGGTTAACGCCCTGGCACCGGGAATGATTCTGACAGAGGGATTGCTGGCGGCGAAGAGGATGAGCCCGCAGCTTAAAGCGCAACTGCTGGCCGCCACGCCGCTGGGGCGTTTTGGTCTGCCGGAAGATGTGGCACAGGTGGCGCTGTTTCTGGCCTCGGAGGAGTCCGCCTGGGTCAGCGGCGAGCGCGTCATCATCAGCGGCGGAGCCTGATCGGCATAAAAAAAGGGAAGCCAGTGGCTTCCCTTTTTGTTACGACATGAAGTCGTTATGCGTCACGACGACGTGGTGCGGCTGCGCCATCTTCACGACGTGGACCACGGCCGCCTTCACGGTTAAAGCTGCGACCGCCTTCACGACCACCGTCACGGCGCTCAGAAGAGAAGCGACGACCACCTTCACGGTTGCCAGCGCCTGGGCCATTGCGACGATCGCCACCGGCCGGACGACGGTCACCACGACCTTCGTTTGGCTGAGCATCACCCAGTAACTGCATATTCATCGGCTTGTTCAGAATACGTGTACGGGTGAAGTGCTGCAGCACATCGCCTGGCATGCCTTTCGGCAGCTCGATAGTCGAGTGGTTACCGAACAGCTTGATGTTACCGATGTAACGGCTACTGATGTCGCCTTCGTTAGCGATCGCGCCAACGATGTGACGAACTTCAACACCATCATCGCGACCCACTTCGATGCGGTAGAGCTGCATCTCGCCAACGTCACGACGTTCGCGACGTGGACGGTCGCCATCGCGGCTGTCACGTGGACCACGCGCTTCGCGGCTGTCACGACGGCCATCACGATCGTCACGATCGCGGTATTCACGACGTGGCGGACGTGGCGCTTCCGGTGGCAGAATCAGAGGACGTTCGCCCTGTGCCATCTTCAGCAGTGCCGCGGCCAGCGTTTCCAGATCCAGTTCGTCTTCTGGCTGCATTTTAGTCAGCAGAGCACGGTACTGATCCAGATCGCTGCTTTCCAGCTGCTGCTGAACTTTCGCGGCAAACTTCGCCAGACGACGCTGACCCAGCAGCTCTGCGTTTGGCAGTTCAACTTCCGGAATAGTCAGCTTCATCGTACGTTCGATGTTGCGCAGCAGACGACGCTCGCGGTTCTCAACGAACAGCAGCGCGCGGCCAGCACGACCGGCACGACCGGTACGGCCGATACGGTGAACGTAAGATTCTGCATCCATCGGGATGTCGTAGTTAACAACCAGGCTGATACGCTCAACGTCCAGGCCACGGGCCGCAACGTCAGTCGCAATCAGGATGTCGAGACGACCATCTTTCAGGCGCTCCAGCGTCTGCTCACGCAGTGCCTGGTTCATATCACCGTTCAGCGCGGCGCTGTTGTAGCCACTGCGCTCCAGCGCTTCTGCAACTTCCAGGGTCGCGTTTTTGGTACGTACGAAGATAATCGCCGCATCAAAATCTTCCGCTTCCAGGAAGCGAACCAGTGCGTCAGTTTTACGACCGTAAGCGGTCCAGTAGCTCTGGCTGATGTCAGGACGCGTGGTCAGGCTTGACTGAATACGCACTTCCTGTGGATCTTTCATGAAGCGTTTCGTGATGCGACGAATCGCTTCTGGCATGGTGGCAGAGAACAGAGCGGTCTGATGACCTTCCGGGATCTGCGCCATGATGGTTTCAACGTCTTCGATGAAGCCCATACGCAGCATTTCGTCCGCTTCGTCCAGCACCAGGCCGCGCAGGTTAGAAAGGTCTAACGTGCCGCGTTTCAGGTGGTCCAGCAGACGGCCAGGCGTACCCACAACAACCTGTGGTCCCTGACGCAGTGCACGCAGCTGCACGTCATAACGCTGGCCGCCGTACAGGGCAACCACGTTCAGGCCACGCATGTGTTTAGAGAATTCGGTGACAGCTTCAGCAACCTGAACCGCCAGTTCGCGGGTCGGCGCCAGCACCAGGATCTGAGGTGCTTTTACAGAAGGGTCAATGTTGTTTAACAGCGGCAGAGAGAACGCCGCAGTTTTACCACTCCCGGTCTGCGCCATACCTAACACGTCACGGCCCGCCAGCAGGTGAGGAATACACTCAGCCTGGATTGGGGAAGGCTTTACGTAGCCCATGCCATTCAGTGATTCAAGGATGTCGGCGTTCAGGCCAAGGTCAGCAAAAGTGGTTTGAATATCAGTCATGTAGTACACGTGCCTCTTAGATTGCGGCGGCCAGTCTACATAACTCGTCGTGAAAACTTTCAGTCATTTTCATCAAAAAGTGTGAACCGGCTCAAATTAGAAGTTTTGACGAACAGAAAAGCCCTCATCCCTGAAGATGATGACTTTACAGGTGTTACGGGCAAATTTAGTTCGTCAGCTATTGCTGGTCAGATTCTGATAAATCGTCTTGTGCCTGGCCGAGTTGCGCCAGTTCCAACAATGCGTATCGGTGTTCAACAAAGTTATTGACGTTGTTGGCCACCGCCAGTTTGAACAACGCTTTCGCGTCGTCCTTCTCCCCCAGACTTAGGTAGTACTTACCTAAATAGAAGTTGGTTTCACTGAGATGTTCAGCGAGCGAGGTGTTATCCGTTGCGTCCGCCTTGAGACTTTCCATCAACGTTTTCTCGTTGATATCTCCAAGGTAGAACTCGACAATATTCCATCCCCATTGGTCTCTGACCGCTTTGTCATGACGCTGTTGAAGCGCGACTTTTGCCTTGTCGGCATCCATCTCACGTTCAGCCAGATAGAGCCACAGACTGCGGAAAGGATCGTTAGGATCGTCTTGATAAAACGCCAGCAGATCATCTTGCGCTAACTTGTATCGACCGCCGTAATAGAGGGCGATACCACGGTTTAAATGCGCATAGTTGTAAGTTGGATCAAGCTCAAGTACAGAATCGAACGCTTCATAGGCGGCATCAAAGTTGCCCGCCTGCGTTAAATATATGCCTAAGTAGTTAAACACTTCGGGCATATCTGGTCTTATAGACAGCGCTTGCGAAAAATCGTTCCGCGCTAATGCCCGCAGACCTAAACTATCATACAACACTCCGCGCTCATATAACAGCTGTGCGCGTTCATCATCGGTGAGAGCGCGACTGGCAAGTATTTGTTCCATGCGCGCCAGTATCACTTCCTGCTGCAGTGTGGGCTGTAACGGCACTGCAAGAACTTCGTTCTTACGCCAATTGGAGTTGCTGCATCCTGCCAGCGTTAAAGCTGTCGCAACAAAACACCAGCGCAGAAAAGGCTTCATTTCCCACTCCCGAATACAAACATTGGGATAACCATCCTGTCATCCGCCTGCTGTGCACAAGGATTCCCGCCCTCGCGATGACACAAACGCCCCTCTCTGCCAGGCAAAGAGGGGCAAATCAGCAACGACTTATTCAGCGGCAGGTGTGGTCACCGCTGCAGCTTCTTCAGCCTGCGGCTTAGATTCTGTCGCTTCTTTGATGCTCAGACGTACGCGGCCCTGGCGATCGACTTCCATCACCTTCACCGGCACTTCCTGACCCATCTGCAGATAGTCAGTCACTTTCTCAACGCGCTTATCGGCGATTTGCGAAATGTGAACCAGACCTTCTTTACCACCGCCGATGGCGACGAAGGCACCGAAGTCAACGATACGGGTCACTTTACCGCTGTAAATGCGGCCCACTTCGATCTCTGCGGTAATCTCTTCGATACGACGGATCGCTTCTTTCGCTTTCAGACCATCGGTCGCAGCGATTTTCACGGTGCCGTCATCTTCGATTTCGATCGTTGTGCCGGTCTCTTCGGTCAGTGCACGGATCACTGAGCCGCCTTTACCAATCACATCTTTGATCTTGTCAGAGCTGATCTTGATGGTGTAAATGCGCGGTGCGAATTCAGAAATCTCAGTACGTGGCGTGCTGATAGCCTGTTCCATAACGCCCAGGATGTGCAGACGCGCACCCTTAGCCTGGTTCAGCGCTTCCTGCATGATTTCACGCGTGATGCCTTCGATTTTGATGTCCATCTGCAGCGCGGTGATACCTTCACGGCTACCGGCTACTTTGAAGTCCATGTCGCCCAGGTGGTCTTCGTCGCCCAGGATGTCAGACAGAACAACAAACTTCTCATCTTCTTTCACCAGACCCATTGCAATACCTGCAACAGCGGCTTTGATTGGCACACCCGCGTCCATCAGCGCCAGTGAGGCACCGCAGACAGAGGCCATTGAAGAGGAGCCGTTAGATTCGGTGATTTCAGACACCACACGCACGGTGTAAGGAAAATCTTCCGCTTTCGGCATAACCGCTAACACACCGCGTTTCGCCAGACGACCGTGACCAATTTCACGACGCTTCGGCGAACCGACCATGCCGGTTTCACCGACAGAGTACGGAGGGAAGTTGTAGTGGAACAGGAAGCTGTCAGTGCGCTCGCCCATCAGCTCATCCAGGTTCTGCGCATCGCGCGTGGTACCCAGCGTTGCTGTTACCAGCGCCTGCGTTTCACCACGGGTGAACAGGGATGAACCGTGAGTACGTGGCAGCACGCCAGTACGCACGTCCAGACCACGGATCATATCCTTTTCGCGGCCATCGATACGCGGCTCGCCGTTCAGGATACGGGTACGAACAACGTTCTTTTCCAGGCTATGGACGATGTCGCTGATTTCAGCGCTATCCAGCGTCTCATCTTCAGCCAGCAGCGCAGCAATGGTTTCGTCTTTGATGACGCCAACCTGCGTGTAACGCTCCTGCTTGTCGGTGATGCGGTAAGCATCGCTGATGCGCGCTTCTGCCAGTGCAGCAACGCGTGAAATCAGTGGGGTGTTGGCGGCTTCTGGCTGCCAGTCCCAGCGTGGTTTGCCCGCTTCAGCAACCAGCGCATTGATGTTTTCAATAACCACCTGCTGCTGATCGTGGCCAAAGACCACGGCGCCCAGCATCTGCTCTTCTGACAGGATCTCAGCTTCAGATTCCACCATCAGAACGGCATTCTGCGTACCGGCAACCACCAGGTCCAGACGAGACTGTTTCAGCTCATCTGCTGTCGGGTTCAGAACGTATTGATCGTTGATGTAACCAACACGCGCAGAACCGATTGGTCCATTGAACGGCAGACCCGAGAGTGACAGCGCGGCAGAAGCACCGATCATGGCAACGATGTCAGGATGAACCTGTGGGTTTACAGAAACCACGGTCGCAATGACCTGAACTTCGTTAACGAAACCTTCCGGGAACAGCGGACGAATCGGGCGGTCAATCAGACGCGCAATCAGCGTTTCGCCTTCGCTTGGGCGGCCTTCACGACGGAAGAAGCTGCCTGGGATACGACCAGCAGCGTAGGTACGCTCCTGATAGTTCACGGTCAGTGGGAAGAAGTCCTGACCGGGTTTAGTTTTTTTCTGGCCGACGACAGTGACGAACACCGCAGTATCGTCCATGCTCACCATAACAGCAGCAGTCGCCTGGCGCGCCATCATGCCGGTTTCCAGCGTGACGGTATGTTGACCATATTGGAATTTGCGTACGATCGGATTCAGCAAAATCAAAGTCCTTAACTTCGGGGCAAGGCTATCTGTAGCCCGCCATTGATTACCAATCTCCAGCTGCATCCTCGCGACTAATGACAACCCTCGACCGCCCCTGCGGTAAAGCCTCTCATTAGCCGCGCGAAATTCTGCAAACTAAAGATCACACTAAGCAACAATACATCAGTTTGGCCCGGATTGCTGCCGATTGCTCAAAAAAAGGGGCCATAAAGGCCCCCTTTTCATGAAACTCGCACAAATCTGATCGTCTGCTGCACGCCGCGTTAATCGCTGCATGACGCCCTGACGACCCGATTTTTCAGACTTAGCGACGCAGACCGAGGCTTTCGATCAGGCTGCTGTAGCGCGCAACGTCTTTACGCTTCAGGTAGTCCAGCAGCTTACGACGCTGAGATACCATGCGCAGCAGACCGCGACGGCTGTGGTGGTCTTTTTTGTGCTCAGAGAAGTGACCCTGCAGATGGGTGATCTGCGCGGTCAGCAGGGCAACCTGAACTTCAGTTGAACCGCTGTCGTTAGCACCACGGCCATATTTAGCAACGATCTCTGCTTTAGCTTCTACGCTTAGAGACATAATAAACTCCGGTATAAAATGAATGTATGGGTGCCGATCTCTAATTCAGCATCCCGCTTTTAAAGCCGCGCTATTCTACTCTGCGCCCGATAGCAACGCAAATGCCCCATCAGCGAAAAGTGAAGGCACGACTTAATCCTGATACTCTACCACTAAGCGACGGGGTGCCAGACGGCCATCGTCGGCAATTTCAGCCATCCCAATGAACTTACGCGCCTCACCTTCGGACACCCTGACCAGCCCCTGCGCGGGCGCCTGACTGGCCTGAACCGGCTGACCCTGGCGGAAAAACGCAGCCACGGCAGGCGGGATGTTCACTTCCGGGAAATCGGACGCAGGACTGTCCATTGGCAACAGCAGCGGATAGAGCTGCGTTTCCAGAGGAATGCCGGCTTCTGTCGCTTCCGCGAGCAGGGTGTTGAGCTGTTCCAGCGTCACCATCCTTTCATACGGATAACGGGCAACCTGAACGCGACGCAGCATGATGACATGCGCTCCGCAACCCAGCTTCTCACCGAGATCGTCGATGATGCTGCGGATATAGGTGCCTTTCGAGCAGTGAATTTCCAGCTCCAGCTCGTTATCCTGCCAGCGAATAAACTGCAGTTCGTAGACCGTGATTGGACGCGGTTCACGCGCAATCTCAATGCCCTGACGCGCATATTCATACAGGGGACGTCCCTGATGCTTCAACGCCGAAAACATTGAGGGCACCTGCAGAGTCTCACCGCGGAAGCTCTCCAGCGCGCTGTCGAGGTCGGCCTGACTGAAGGTGACCGGACGTGTCTGAACGAGGTTGCCATCGGCATCTGACGTGTCGGTCCGCTCACCCAGCCGCGCAATCACGCGGTAGCGCTTGTCGGAATCCAGCAGATACTGTGAAAACTTGGTCGCTTCACCCAGGCAGATCGGCAGCATGCCGGTTGCCAGCGGGTCAAGCGCGCCGGTATGGCCTGCACGGTTAGCGTTAAAGATCCGCTTCACCTTCTGCAGCACATCATTCGACGAGACGCCTTGAGGCTTATCCAGCAGCAACACGCCATGGACGTCGCGGCCGCGACGACGCGGACGACTCATTACGCCTCCTCGTCATCGCCGGTGGCGTCAGAGCCACGGCGCTCGGCATCGTTTTTCACGACGCTTGTGACGAGATTGGACATGCGCATCCCTTCAACCAGGGAGTTGTCGTATAAGAACGTCAGCTCCGGCACGATACGCAGACGCATCGCTTTACCCAGCAGAATGCGGATGTAGCCTGACGCTTCTTTCAGCGCTTTCAGACCCTGTTTTACCGCGTCCTCATCCTGGTCATTCAGGAAAGTGACGAACACTTTTGCGTAGGCGAGATCGCGTGACACTTCAACGCCTGATACGGTGACCATCATGCCCAGACGCGGATCTTTGATCTCACGCTGCAGGATCATCGCAATCTCTTTTTGCAGCTCTTGTGATACGCGCTGCGGGCGACCAAATTCTTTCGCCATCATTATTTCTCCCAAATAATTCGGGAGGCCAGAGGCCTCCCAAATTGCAACACATCAGCAGTCGATTACTCGATGGTGCGTTTAATTTCGATGATTTCAAACACTTCGATCATATCGCCAACGCGAACGTCGTTGTAGTTCTTCACGCCGATACCGCACTCCATGCCGTTACGCACTTCGTTAACGTCATCTTTAAAGCGACGCAGGGATTCCAGCTCGCCTTCGTAAATCACCACGTTATCACGCAGGACACGGATTGGGTTGTGACGCTTGATGTTACCTTCCGTCACCATACAACCGGCAATCGCGCCAAACTTCGGTGATTTGAACACGTCGCGGACCGCAGCCAGACCGATAATCTGCTGTTTGTACTCTGGTGCCAGCATACCGCTCATCGCCGCTTTTACTTCGTCAATCAGGTTATAGATGACGGAGTAGTAGCGCAGATCCAGGCTTTCTGCGTCAATGACGCGACGCGCAGAGGCATCGGCACGCACGTTGAAGCCCAGGATGATGGCGTTAGAAGCAGCCGCCAGGGTCGCATCGGTCTCGGTGATCCCGCCCACGCCTGAACCAACAATCTTCACCTTCACTTCGTCGGTAGAGAGTTTCTGCAGGGAGTCGGAAATCGCTTCCACAGAACCCTGAACGTCCGCTTTCAGTACGATGTTCAGTTCAGACACTTCGCCTTCGGTCATGTTGGCAAACATGTTCTCAAGCTTAGATTTCTGCTGGCGAGCCAGTTTAACTTCACGGAATTTGCCCTGACGATAGAGCGCCACTTCACGTGCTTTCTTCTCGTCACGTACCACAGTTGCTTCATCACCCGCAGCCGGCACGCCGGAGAGGCCCAGAATCTCAACCGGGATAGACGGACCCGCTTCCATGACTTCACGACCCAGTTCATCGCGCATTGCACGAACACGGCCATATTCGAAGCCACACAGGACGATGTCGCCTTTGTTCAGCGTACCTTCACGAACCAGCACGGTTGCAACCGGACCACGACCTTTGTCGAGGAACGACTCGATAACCACGCCGCTCGCCATGCCGGCACGGATAGCCGTCAGCTCCAGGACTTCCGCCTGCAGCAGGATAGCGTTAAGCAGGTCATCAATGCCGGTACCCGCTTTCGCAGAGACATTAACGAACATGTTTTCGCCGCCCCACTCTTCCGGAATGATTCCGTACTGGGTCAGTTCGTTTTTAACGCGATCCGGATCCGCTTCTGGCTTATCGCACTTGTTCACCGCAACCACAACCGGCACTTTGGCCGCTTTGGCGTGCTGGATAGCTTCGATGGTCTGAGGCATCACGCCATCGTCTGCGGCAACGACCAGGATAACGATATCGGTCGCCTGCGCACCACGTGCACGCATCGCGGTAAACGCGGCGTGGCCCGGGGTGTCCAGGAAGGTGATCATACCGTTGTCAGTTTCAACGTGGTAAGCACCGATGTGCTGAGTAATGCCGCCCGCTTCGCCAGAGGCGATTTTGGTCGAGCGGATATAGTCCAGCAGTGAGGTTTTACCGTGGTCAACGTGACCCATGATGGTAACTACCGGCGCGCGAGCTTCCTGCGCGGCATCGGTGTCACGATCGTCCATTACCGCCTCTTCCAGCTCGTTTTCACGACGCAGGGTCACTTTGTGGCCCATCTCTTCTGCGACGAGCTGTGCGGTTTCCTGGTCGATGACCTGGTTAATGGTCGCCATCGCGCCCATCTTCATCATCGCTTTAATGACCAGAGAACCTTTCACCGCCATTTTGTTCGCCAGTTCGGCTACGGTGATGGTTTCGCCAATCACAACATCGCGGTTCACGGCCTGAGCGGGTTTGTTGAAGCCCTGCTGCAGTGCGCTTGGTTTACGATGTTTGCCACCTTTACCGCCACGAACCTGTGCACGCGCTTCTTCGCGGTCAGTTTTCGCTTCGGAATGTTTGTTGCCTTTTTTCGCCGGACGCGTTGCTTTCGCCGTGGTACGCGCACGCGCACGGCCAGCTTCTACCTGACGGTCGTTTTCGTCTTCCGCCTGACGGGCATGGGTTGAAGTGGTGACGTGATAGTCGCCTTTATCCTCTTCTTCCGGCTTTTCCCACTCGGCTGATTTCTCTTCAGCCAGACGGCGGGCTTCTTCGGCTACGAGGCGGGCCGCCTCTTCGAGCTTACGGCGAGCTTCTTCTTCCGCTTTACGCTTCAGTTCAGCTGCTTCAGCTTCGCGACGGGCTTTGTCAGACTGCGCAGCCCTGGTCACTTCGTCGGTAGGTTGATTTGTCACTTTGTCATTTTCCGCTGCTGCACGTTTGGCCTTCTCAGCGGCTTCGCGCCTGGCTTTATCTTCGGCTTCACGTTGCGCTTTCTGTTCAGCTTCGCGACGGGCTTTCTCTTCAGCCTCGCGTTGCGCCTGCTCTTCCGCTTCACGCTGCGCCTCGGCTTCAGCTTCTGCCTGAGCTTGCTCAGCCTCTGCATCACCCTTCACATAGGTACGCTTTTTGCGGACTTCAATTTGCACCGATTTACTTTTACCCCCGGTGCCTGGAATATTCAAGGTGCTGCGCGTTTTACGCTGCAGCGTCAGCTTAGCTGAACCGACCTGACCGTGTTCACGGTTCAGATGAGATAGTAAGGTTTCTTTCTCTTGCTGGGTCACGGCGTCATTTTCAGACTTAGGGATCCCCGCATCAGCAAATTGCTGTACCAGGCGATCGACCGGAGTCTGAATTTCTGCGGCCAGCGATTTTACGGTTACATCTGTCATGCTGTTCCTTCCTGTTATTACGCGTCATCGCCGAACCAGCAGATATTACGTGCGGCCATAATCAGCGCGCCGGCTTGTTCATCAGACAGGCCTTCAATATCCGTCAGATCGTCAACACCTTGCTCAGCGAGATCTTCCAGCGTGCAAACGCCTTTCGACGCCAGGCGGAACGCCAGCGCACGATCGAGACCTTCAAGGTTCAGCAGGTCCTCAGCAGGATCCTGATTACCAAGGCTCTCTTCTTTCGCCAGTGCCAGGGTGGTTAACGCATTTTTTGCTCGTTCACGCAGGGCTTCAATGGTCTCTTCGTCGAGGCCGTCGACTTCCAGCAGCTCGTTGATAGGCACATAGGCCAGCTCTTCCAGCGAGGAGAAGCCCTCTTCCACCAGTACGGTGGCGAACTCTTCGTCGATGTCGAGATGTTTCGTGAACATATCGATCGCTGCATGCGCTTCAGCCTGATGCTTAGCCTGCAGATCATCGACGGTCATCACGTTCAGCTCCCAGCCACTCAGCTGTGATGCCAGACGCACGTTTTGGCCGTTACGGCCGATCGCCTGAGCCAGATTGCCAGCTTCGACGGCGATATCCATGGTGTGGTTATCTTCATCAACCACGATTGACGCCACATCGGCCGGGGCCATGGCGTTGATAACAAACTGCGCCGGGTTATCGTCCCAGAGCACGATATCGATACGCTCGCCGCCCAGTTCGCTGGAAACAGCCTGAACACGCGCGCCGCGCATGCCCACACAGGCACCCACCGGATCGATACGTTTGTCGTTGGTTTTGACTGCAATTTTCGCACGCGAACCCGGATCGCGGGCAGCGGCTTTAATTTCAATCAGTTCTTCGCCAATTTCTGGCACCTCAATGCGGAACAGTTCGATCAGCATTTCCGGTTTGGAACGCGTTACGAACAGCTGCGCGCCACGCGCTTCCGGGCGAACGGAGTAGAGCACGCCACGGATACGGTCGCCTGGACGGAAGTTTTCACGCGGCAGCATGTCTTCGCGCAGAATGACCGCTTCAGCATTGTTACCTAAGTCGAGGGAGATGTTGTCGCGGTTAACTTTCTTCACCACGCCCGTGATAATTTCGCCTTCCTGCTCACGGAACTGATCAACCACCATTGCGCGCTCAGCTTCGCGCACTTTCTGCACGATGACCTGCTTAGCGGTCTGGGTGGTGATACGGTCAAAGGTGACCGATTCAATCTGATCTTCGACATAATCGCCCAGATTGAATGCTTCATCTTCGAAGCGGGCCGCATCCAGCGTGATCTCGCGCGTCGGCTGAGTCACCTCTTCTACGATTTCCCAGCGGCGGAAAGTATCGAAGTCGCCACTGCGGCGATCAATGCTGACGCGTACCTCAATTTCCTGCTCGTACTTTTTCTTGGTCGCAGTCGCCAGCGCGCTCTCCAGCGCTTCGAAGATTTTCTCACGCGGCAGGGCTTTTTCGTTAGAAACGGCTTCTACAACAGCTAAGATCTCTTTGTTCATCCTGGTTAGCCTCAATCCGGACTTTTAAAAGTGGGGGACCAGGTTCGCTTTCTGAATATTACTCAGCGCGAACACTACATCGTTACCCTCAACATGCACCGTGATCATCTCGCCATCAACTGACTTGATGATTCCCTGCCATTTACGGCGGTTCTGAACGGCCATACGCAGCACCAGAGTCACTTCCTCACCCATAAAGCGGGTGTAGTGTTCTGCGGTAAACAGAGGACGATCGAGTCCCGGTGAAGAGACTTCAAGGTTGTAAGGCACGGTAATGGGATCTTCTACATCCATTACGGCGCTTACCTGGTGGCTGACATCGGCGCAATCATCGACATTGATGCCATCTTCACTATCAATATAGATGCGCAGAATAGATGTGCGACTACGAACGAATTCAATACCAACCAGTTCGTAACCCAGCGCTTCTACCGGAGCCGATACCAACTCTGTCAATTTTTGCTCTAATGTGGACAAGCCCACCCCCAAGACATAAAAAAAGGGCCTATAGCCCAGTATTACGATTCGCTAATAACAAAAAACCCCGAATATTCGGGGCTTTTAGTCACTGGACCCTGTCTGCCGCAATGCGGCCCGGACTCCATCCAAAGAATTTTCTTTCAAAAATCAGCCGTGAATGCGTCCGTCGATGCACACAGTATATTTGAAAAATAACTCAAAGGGAAAGTGGTTGCGGGGGCCGGATTTGAACCGACGACCTTCGGGTTATGAGCCCGACGAGCTACCAGGCTGCTCCACCCCGCGTCCGAAAACGTGGCGAATATTACGCCAGACCTGCATAAAATGCAAGTGATACTACGATTTGGTACCGAGGACGGGACTTGAACCCGTAAGCCCAATCGGGCACTACCACCTCAAGGTAGCGTGTCTACCAATTCCACCACCACGGCACTACACTGACCACAACGATGCGTTGTGTTGACGACCTTACTTAGGAATATCGCTGCCCGGTGTAACCGGTTGAGCTGGCTTTTCAGTCTGTTGAGAAGACTGCGCCGGCGCAGAAAGATTTTCCCACTCGCTTCCTTTCGAGGCTTTATTGCTGTTCAGATTACCCAGAACCAGGCTGATGATGAAGAACAGAGCCGCTAAGATGCCAGTTGTGCGCGTCAGGAAGTTACCTGAACCCGAAGAACCAAACACCGTACCGGATGCGCCTGCACCGAATGAGGCTCCCATATCAGCGCCTTTGCCTTGCTGCAGCATGATCATACCTACGAGGGCGATCGCTACAATAAGGAAAACAACTAAAAGAGCTTCGTACATATTCAACCTGTTCCTTGCACGATAATCGTACAGTTAAAGCTTCAGCCAGTATTGATGGGGAGTCTCGTCATCACCCATCAGAAGCGGGTGTGAATACTAACCAAAGGCGCATAGCTCTGCAAGTGCAATTTTCACCACCTAAACTGATTGCAGAAAAAAGCGCCATCCCGGTGATTTTACAGGCAGTTCAGCCTGCTGCGAACCGCCTGCAGGCGTTTTAAACCGCCTTGACCTGGTCGGCGATCAGATTAGCCAGCTCTGTTACCTTCGCCTCATCCTCGCCCTCAACCATAACCCGAATCAACGGCTCAGTGCCTGACTTACGCAGTAACACGCGTCCGCGCCCCGCCAGGGCTTTTTCCGCCTCTGCCGTTGCGGCTTTGACCGCCTCGCTTTGCAGCGGATCGTGCTCACCGGCAAAGCGGACGTTAACCAGCACCTGTGGCAGCATCTTCATGCCGCTGCAGAGGTCGTGCAGGCTCATGTGATTACATACCATCGCAGTAAGTACTTGCAAACTTGCAACGATACCGTCGCCCGTGGTGGTTTTATCCAGCAGGATAACGTGACCGGAGTTCTCCGCGCCGAGACGCCAGCCCTTCTCCTGCATCTTCTCCAGCACATAGCGGTCGCCCACTTTGGCGCGGGTAAACGGGATGCCGAGCTGCTTCAGCGCCAGCTCCAGGCCCATGTTACTCATCAGGGTGCCCACCACGCCACCGCGCAACTGACCCTGACGCAGGGCTTCACGCGCGATGATATAGAGGATCTGGTCACCGTCGACTTTGTCACCCAGATGGTCAATCATCATAATGCGATCGCCGTCGCCATCATAGGCCAGGCCGATATCCGCCTTCTCTGCCAGAACACGCTGCTGCAGCAGTTTGAGATCGGTCGCCCCACACTCTTTGTTGATGTTCATGCCATCCGGCTGAACACCGATGGCAATCACGGTCGCCCCCAGCTCACGCAGCACGTTCGGCGCGATGTGGTAGGTGGCCCCGTTGGCACAGTCGACCACAATTTTCAGGCCATTCAGATTGAGTTCGCTGGGGAAAGTGCCCTTACAGAATTCGATGTAACGTCCCGCGGCATCGACGATGCGGCTGGCACGGCCTAACTGCGCAGACTCCACGCAGGTAATCGGCTTCTCCATCTCCAGCTCAATCGCTTCCTCGACATCATCCGGCAGCTTTGTCCCTTCGGAAGAGAAGAACTTAATGCCGTTGTCATCAAACGGGTTGTGTGAGGCAGAGATTACAATGCCCGCCTCAGCGCGGAAGGTGCGGGTCAGGTAGGCAATGGCCGGGGTCGGCATCGGGCCGGTAAAGGCCGCCGTCAGGCCCGCCGCGGCGAGCCCCGCTTCCAGCGCTGATTCCAGCATGTAGCCTGAGATACGCGTATCTTTTCCGATGATGATCTTCTTTGAACCGTGGCGTGCCAGCACTTTCCCGGCGGCCCAGCCCAGCTTCAGGACGAAATCGGGGGTAATAGGGGCTTCACCGACTTTGCCGCGAATGCCATCTGTACCGAAATATTTGCGATTACTCATGTTTATCCTTTTGCTCTTCGGGTCGCTTCGACCACGCGCATTGCTTCAGCCGTCTCTTTCACATCATGCACGCGAATAATCTGCGCGCCCTGCATGGCTGCAATCACCGCGCAACTCAGGCTGCCGGTTAAACGCTGTGACGGGCCGACATTTAACAGCTGGCCAATCATCGATTTACGGGACATTCCCACCAGCAGCGGCAGACCGAAGTGGTGAAAATCGCCCAGATGGGCCAGCAGTTCATAATTGTGGCTGAGATTCTTACCGAAACCGAAGCCCGGGTCGAGTATCAGCCGTTCTTTTTTGATACCCGCCGCTTCACAGCGCGCAATCTGCTGAGCGAAGTAAGTGTCCACTTCGCTTAAAATGTTGTCGTAAGCGGGAGCCTGCTGCATGGTGCGGGGTTCGCCCTGCATATGCATCAGACAGACGGGCAGATCGGTCGCCGCGGCCGCCTCCAGCGCGCCGGGTTCAGAGAGCGAACGCACGTCATTAATGATGTGAGCACCCACTCGCGCGGCTTCGCTGATAACCTCTGCTTTAGAGGTGTCCACGGAAATCCAGACTTCGAACCGCTGGGCAATGGCATCAATGACGGGAATGACACGCTCCAGCTCCTCTTCCACACTCACCTCATCCGCGCCCGGACGGGTGGATTCCCCGCCGACATCGATGATGGTGGCTCCTGCGTTGACCATCTCATTGGTATGAGTCAGTGCATCGACCAGCGCGTTATGTTTACCCCCGTCAGAAAAAGAGTCCGGCGTGACATTCAGAATGCCCATCACATGAGGAAAAGATAAATCGAGATGGGAATCACGGGCGAACAACTTCATGGCGGAAACTCCTTACGGGTCACTATCCGGATGTAAAAAACCCCGGACCAGCCGGGGTTTTGTCTGACGAGATAACGTCTTATTTATTGTACTGCTCTGACATGGTGTTGCCTGGGTTTGGCGTACGCGGTTCATCGACCGGACGCGGCGCCTTCGGCGTACCGTTGCTGTCTGAGTTGCTGCCAGGATCTTCCCAGCCCGCTGGCGGACGCACTTCGCGGCGCGCCATCAGATCGTCGATCTGCGGTGCGTCGATGGTTTCATACTTCATCAGCGCGTCTTTCATTGCGTGAAGGATGTCCATGTTCTCACCCAGGATGCGACGGGCACGCTGGTAGTTGCTGTCGATCAGGTGCTTCACTTCCTGGTCGATGATACGGGCCGTTTCATCAGACATGTGTTTCGCTTTGGCAACAGAACGGCCAAGGAACACTTCACCCTCTTCTTCTGCATAGAGCAGCGGACCCAGTTTGTCTGAGAAGCCCCACTGCGTGACCATGTTGCGTGCCAGGTTGGTCGCGACTTTAATGTCGTTCGACGCACCGGTAGAAACATGTTCTGCGCCGTAGATGATCTCTTCTGCCAGACGACCGCCGTAGAGGGTCGAGATCTGGCTTTCCAGTTTCTGACGGCTGGCGCTGATCGCGTCGCCTTCAGGCAGGAAGAAGGTCACACCCAGCGCACGGCCGCGTGGGATAATCGTCACTTTGTGCACCGGATCGTGCTCTGGCACCAGGCGACCGATGATCGCGTGGCCCGCTTCGTGATAAGCCGTCGACTCTTTCTGCGATTCGGTCATGACCATAGAGCGACGTTCCGCACCCATCATGATCTTGTCTTTGGCTTTTTCGAACTCAACCATCGACACCACACGCTTGTTGGAACGGGCTGCAAACAGTGCGGCTTCGTTGACCAGGTTGGCAAGGTCAGCACCGGAGAAGCCAGGCGTACCACGCGCAATGATGGCGGCATCGATGTCGGTTGCCAGCGGCACACGACGCATATGCACTTTCAGAATCTGCTCACGACCACGGACATCAGGCAGACCCACCACAACCTGGCGGTCAAAACGACCTGGACGCAGCAGCGCCGGGTCCAGTACGTCAGGACGGTTCGTCGCGGCGATAACGATGATACCTTCGTTACCTTCAAAACCATCCATCTCCACCAGCATCTGGTTCAGCGTCTGTTCACGTTCATCATGACCTCCGCCTAAACCGGCACCACGCTGACGACCGACGGCGTCGATCTCATCGATAAAGATGATGCAGGGCGCGGCTTTTTTGGCCTGTTCGAACATGTCGCGCACGCGGGATGCACCGACACCGACAAACATTTCCACAAAGTCAGAACCGGAGATGGTAAAGAATGGCACCTTCGCTTCACCGGCAATCGCTTTTGCCAGCAGGGTTTTACCGGTTCCCGGTGGCCCCACCATCAGCACGCCTTTAGGAATTTTACCGCCCAGCTTCTGGAAACGGCTCGGCTCACGCAGGTACTCAACCAGCTCACCCACTTCTTCTTTCGCTTCATCACAACCGGCTACGTCAGCAAAAGTGGTTTTAATCTGGTCTTCCGTCAGCATGCGGGCTTTGCTTTTACCGAAGGACATCGCGCCCTTACCGCCGCCGCCCTGCATCTGACGCATAAAGAAGATCCACACACCGATCAGCAGCAGCATCGGGAACCACGAAATGAAGATGGAAGCCAGCAGGCTCGGCTCTTCCGGCGGTTCGCCAACCACTTTGACGTTTTTGGTCAAGAGGTTATCGAGCAACTTAGGATCGTTGACAGGAATGTAGGTGGTGTATTTATTGCTGTCTTTTTTAATAACGTTAATTTCACGCCCGTTAATACGTGCCTCGCGGACCTGATCCTGGTTCACTTCCGACAGGAAGGTTGAATAATCAACCCGACGGCCATTCGACTCGCTGGGCCCAAAGCTCTGGAATACTGACATCAGCACGACCGCGATGACTAACCAGAGAATCAGGTTTTTCGCCATGTCACTCAAGGGATTAACCTCATATTACAACGGTGTTAACAGATAGCGTAGGGTACTATAGATCCTGCATACATGGAATCGCAGCTCAGCTGCGG
Organism: Pantoea sp. EKM103V; assembly: GCF_011800365.1. Classification (NCBI taxonomy): domain Bacteria; kingdom Pseudomonadati; phylum Pseudomonadota; class Gammaproteobacteria; order Enterobacterales; family Erwiniaceae; genus Pantoea; species Pantoea sp. EKM103V. The sequence continues at coordinate 118,741 of NZ_JAALFQ010000004.1, forward strand.
ACAACTCCAGCAATTTGGTTATAGTTTGCGCCCAGTCGCCACAATGTACACTTCACGTGAACGTGACCGTGAAGCGTCCGGCTTACGAATTTTCACTTTCGTAAACAGGGAGCGAATTTCCCGCAGGTATTCATCGAAGCCATCTCCCTGAAACACTTTCACTACAAAACTTCCGCCGGGTGCCAGGATATCCCGACACATCTCCAGCGCCAGTTCGACCAAATACATCGACCGGGGAATATCTACGGCAGGTGTACCACTCATATTCGGCGCCATATCGGACATGACAACCTGAACTTTCTCTTCGCCAACGCGCTCAAGCAGCGCATTGATCACCGATTCTTCACGAAAATCGCCCTGAAGGAAATCGACACCGACTATCGGATCCATTGGCAGGATATCACAGGCAATGATGCGCCCTTTGTTCCCGATTTGCTGTACAACATACTGCGACCAGCCACCGGGTGCAGCACCCAGATCTACCACGGTCATACCGGGTTTGAAAAGCTTGTCACCCTGTTGTATTTCATCAAGTTTAAACCAGGCACGCGAACGCAACCCTTTTTTCTGCGCCTGAAGTACATATTTATCGCTAAAGTGTTCCTGAAGCCAGCGGCTCGAGCTGGCCGAACGCTTTTTACCCGTCATAATATTTCCAGTTAAATCGTCATCGTAGCGATAAACCTGCACGCAGTGGGTTGCGCCGATTTGGTGATATACCCGAGATGGCGGTAGAATGAACCGTTTTCAATCCCTGAGTAAGTAAAAAACTACGATGAATCTAAGTACCAAACAAAAACAGCACCTCAAGGGCCTCGCCCATCCGCTCAAGCCGGTCGTTATGCTGGGTGGCAATGGCCTGACTGAAGGCGTGCTGGCCGAAATCGAGCAGGCTCTGTCGCATCACGAACTGATCAAGGTGAAAATCGCCTCGGAAGATCGTGAAACGAAACAGCTAATCGTTGACGCTATCGTGCGTGAGACCGGTGCCAGCAACGTACAGGTGATCGGCAAAACGCTGGTGCTGTATCGCCCCTCTAAGGAGAGCAAAATTTCTCTGCCACGCTAAGTGGGCAAAGAAAGTGCCATGCTCCCACCTCAGATAAAAGGCCGCATTGCGGCCTTTTTCCTTTCTTTACATTGTGCTTTAGCGCTTTTCAAAGCGTAGCAACACTTTAAAGGTATTCCACCTTCAGGATCTCATACTCAACGTCGCCGCCTGGGGTTTTAATGATGGCGACATCATCCGCCTCTTTACCCACCAGGCCACGCGCCATTGGCGAATTGACAGAAATCAGATTTTGCTTAAAGTCCGCCTCGTCATCGCCGACGATGCGATAAGTCGCCTCTTCGTCGGTTTCGATATTCAGTACGGTTACCGTTGCGCCAAAGATCACGCGTCCGGTTTTAGGCATCTGCGTTACGTCGATAACCTGCGCATTAGAGAGTTTGGCTTCAATCTCCTGAATGCGGCCTTCGCAGAAACCCTGCTCTTCGCGCGCAGCGTGATATTCCGCGTTCTCTTTTAAATCGCCATGTTCGCGTGCTTCAGCGATAGAGGCGATAATGCGCGGGCGCTTCACGGTTTTCAGCTCGTTCAGCTCTTCGCGCAATCTTTCAGCGCCTCTCAACGTCATCGGAATCTGATTCATTTAAGCTCCTCGCCATCTTTCCTGTTTAACGGTGTCATCCTGACTGGTGACTGCAGAAAAAAGCGTTCTGCGGCGCATTAGCCCGTTTTTTGCAAATAAAAGAATCCTGACCCGGAGATGCTTCCAGGCCAGAAAAGAGTTTTGCAATTTGATACGTATTTTACCCCAGAGTTCCCTGCGGGTCATCGTTTACTTTGCACCGCCCAGCGACGTAGTATTGACGCCCTCACCTGCCAGTTACCGCGAGATTATGCGATTTTCACGACTTGTTACCGGATTAAGCTGCGCATTTATGCTGCAGGCACACGCAGCGCCAGTTGATGAATACATGCAGTACCTGCCAGACGGCGCCAATCTGGCGCTGATGGTGCAGAAAGTGGGCGCATCAACCCCGATCATCGATTACCACGGCAAACAGATGGCCCTGCCCGCCAGTACCATGAAAGTGGTGACGGCGCTCGCGGCGTTGCTGGAACTGGGCGGCGATTACCGTTTTCAGACCACCTTTGAGACCCGTGGCTCTATCGTGGATGGCACGCTGAATGGCGATTTAGTCGCCCGTTTCGCCGGCGATCCCACCTTAAGCCGCCAGGATCTGCGCAATATGGTGGCGGCGATAAAGAAGCAGGGCATTAACCATATCAAAGGCAACCTGGTGATTGATACCTCCGTGTTTGCCAGTCACGACATGGCTCCGGGCTGGCCGTGGAACGATATGACCCAGTGCTTCAGCGCCCCGCCAGGGGCCGCCATTGTGGATAAGAACTGCTTCTCGGTGTCGCTCTACAGCGCCAGTTCGCCGGGCGAAAACGCGTTTGTCCGCATCGCCTCCTACTATCCGGCACACATGTACAGTCAGGTTCGCACCCTGGGCCGCAACAGCGGCGAAGGGCAATATTGCGAACTGGATGTGGTACCGGGTGAACTGAACCGTTATACCCTGACCGGCTGTATGCGTCAGCGTGCAGAGCCGTTGCCGCTGGCCTTTGCCGTGCAGGATGGCGCGGCCTGGGCGGGCGAGATCCTCAAGGCGGAACTGCGCGCGTCAGAGATCGACTACAGTGGCCATCTGGTTCGTCAGACACAGGTCACCGAGCCGGGTACCGTGCTCGCCTCCACCCAGTCTGCGCCGCTGCATACCCTGCTGCACACCATGCTGAAGAAGTCAGACAACATGATTGCTGATACGGTGTTCCGCACCATCGGCCACCACTACTTCAATGTGCCTGGCACGTTCCGCGCCGGTCAGGATGCCGTGCGCCGCATCCTGAAAGCCAAAGCCAACATCGATATGGGCAACAGCATTCAGGTGGATGGTTCCGGTCTGTCACGCCATGACCTGATCTCGCCGCAGACCATGATGCAGGTTTTGCAATTCATTGCGAAGAATGACAATACGCTGGATTACATTTCGATGCTGCCGCTGGCGGGTTATGACGGCACGCTGCAGTATCGCGGCGGGCTGCATGAAGCGGGACTGGATGGCAAAGTCTCGGCGAAAACCGGTTCCCTGCAGGGGGTCTATAACCTGGCAGGCTTTATCACCACCTCCAGCGGTGCGCGGGTTGCCTTTGTGCAGTTCCTCTCCGGCTATGCGGTTCCACCAGAGGATCAGCGTACCCGCCGTATTCCGCTGGTGCGTTTTGAGAGCCGGCTCTACCGCGATATCAATCAGAACAACTGATCCGCGCGTAACAAAAAACGCAGCGGGTCATCGACCTGCTGCGTTTTAATCGTCTTCTCCGGACGGCGTTGCGACAGCCTCTCCCCCGTTCAGTCACGGCGGTCAGCCTTCTCCCGACCCGGTTATCACTGCATCAATCAGAAGCGGGTGTTCACACTCATGTACCAGGTGCGGCCCGACTCATTGAAGGTATTGGCCCCTGCCCCGTAGAGGTAAGCGCCGGTTCGCGTATTACCCGTGGTCTGTGCATTGCCCTCACGAAAATGACGCTTGTCGAACAGGTTATCGACGCCTGCGGTGACGCTGACAGAGGCGTTAATGTCATAGGTGCCACTCATGCCGAGCACCGAATAGGGGCTGACCTGATCGGTTGCACTGCCGGTGACGGCGTTACCTTTATAGTCATACTTCTTCGGGACCTGCTTGCCATACCAGGTCAGGGTGGTCTGCAGGGAGAGATCCGCCATCGCCTGCCAGCTCAGCGTAGAGTTGAGCGTATATTCCGGAATCACTGACAGGCGGTCCCCGGTCTCTTTGTTCTTACTCTGCAGCATGTAAGTGAAGTTGTTGTTCCACGTCACGCTGTCGGAGAAGGGAACGTTGATCGTGCCTTCCACGCCTTCGACCAGGGCTTTCGGCACGTTTTCCCATTTGTAGATGTCCGTTTTGCCGTTAGAGGCGGTGCCGGTTGGCACCCTGCCCGCGTCGATCTTGTTGCGGTAGTCGTTACGGAACCAGGTCAGTCCGGCCTGATAGCCGTCACGCTTCCACTCCAGCCCAATCTCCTTGTTGATGCTGTTTTCTGCTTTCAGATCATCATTCCCCATCAGGTAGCAGGCTCCGGTACTGGCGGCGCAGCCCTGGCCGTTACTGTAGAGCAGATAGTTGGGGTTGGTCTGATAGAGGCTCGGCGCTTTATAAGCACGGGCGATACCCATTTTCAGGGTCAGCTCATCGCCCAGCCCCTGAGACAGGTTGAGCGACGGACTCCAGTTATCGCCCACGATCGAGTGATGATCAAAACGCACTCCCGGCGTCAGCATGGTGCTGTCGGTCAGCTCAATGTTGTCTTCGGCAAACAGCGAGAAAATCTCCGCCTGAGAATAGGGTGAACGGCCGGTGGTGGCGATCCCCGGAATGGAACCGTAGCTGGCAGCCTGCGTGGTTGACGACGGATCTTTCATCCGCTGCTGATTCCACTCGGTGCCAAAGGTCGCCGTCTGATTCACCAGCCACTCAAACGGCACGCTGATCTCACTGTGCAGCAGCAGATCATCCAGCTGGATGGTGTTGAAATGGCTGTCGGAGAAGATGCCCTCCGTCCCGCCCGCCAGCCCCTCGTTCAGCCGGGAGTTGCGGGTATTCTCATACTGCGCATACGTATTGGTACTGACGCCATTGTCCCAGGCGCCGGTCCACCTGACAGAGACGTTCTGCCGGTAGAGCCGGTTAGTCTCATCGCCATATTTACTTTTCACCAGGTCACTGGTGTTGGTGTTCTGCGTATCCCCGGCGTAGAGGTTGCCCTGACGGCTGAAACCGGCTCCCACTTCCAGCGCCTGCATCGGCGCAAAGGCCCAGCGCAGCAGACCATGAATGTCTTTGTTGACCGCGCCTTCCCGGCCCGCGGGATACGATCCGGCATAGCTTCCGGTACGGGCGGCGGCGTGCCCTTCATTGATGTCATACGCATCTGCCTGCGTTTTTGCCAGCCCGCCATAGAGGCGGAAGCTGACATCATCCCCCAGCGGCCCCTCAAGGCTGAAGTTAGTGCGTCGGGAAGCACCCTCATCCTTATGCTCCGGCACGTTGTAGTAGGCGCTCCACGAGCCTTGCCACTGATGATCCATCTCTTTTCGGGTAATGATGTTCACCACGCCGCCCGCCGCCCCGTTACCGTAACGGGCCGCTGCCGGGCCGCGGATCACCTCGATGTGATCGATAATCTCTGGCGGCACCCAGTTGCTGTCGCCGCGCGTGTCACGCTCGCCACGCCAGCCCAGCCGGACGGCATTACGGCTGGTCACCGGCAGACCATCAATCAGGATCAGGGTATTTTCCGGGCCCATGCCGCGGATGTCGATCTGACGATTGTTGCCGCGCTGACCGCTGGTGGAGTTACCGGTCAGATTGACGCCCGGCATGGTGCGGATGATTTCGGCGACATCGCGCGCCGGCGGGTGCTTTTTGATTTCGTCGGCGGTAATGGTCGAGACACCCGGCGCCTGCAGCGTCTGCTCGGCGGCGGTCACCATCATGGTGCTGTCGTTAAGGCTGTCTGACGCGGTGTTGTTAAGCGCCGGATCGCTGCTGCTGGCCGCCACGGCACCGGCAGAGATGAGAGAGGCGGTGAAACCCAGTTCAATCATAATGGCCAGTGAAAGCCGCGATAACTTTTTCATTTTTCTGTTCCTGGACGACCAGCAGGGATGCCACTGCCAGCGCGCCGGTAAAAAGCTAATGTCCCTGATCCCCTTCCTGCCCGGCTGATTTCAGCACCGCGAGACACCCCGCTGAAAGCCGGTGCGGCAGAGAAAATGCACACACGCCCTGACGAGCGGAAACACCCTATTGCAAATGCAAATAATTATCAATACTATTATTTATATCATTTATGGCACAGATTTCGTCTGTTCGAACGATGGCGCGTATGACCTGGTTAAACGAAGAGACCGGCAGTGAACGCTGGTGGCAACAGCAGCAGCAGCGGGGGATCCCGCTGATTGAACCGGGTGACGCGGGCACCTGTCAGGTCACCTTTTTCTGGCGCGATCCGCAGGGCGACACACAGAGATCGGACACCCGCCGCGTCTGGATCAACATTACCGGCGTGACCGATCATCATCATGCCGCCGCCCCTGTTTCACTCTCTCCGTTGCCCCACACCGATGTCTGGTGGTGGCAAACCTCCCTGCCCGCTGACTGGCGTGGCAGCTACTTTCTCATCCCGGATACGCAGGCTGAGCCATTTACCGGCCAGAGCGATGCGCAGGCGTTACGGCAGTGGTGGGGGCAGAAATTTCCGCAGGCGCAAAACGATCCGCTCAATCCGCTGCGAGGCTGGGCGGGCGGACGCGGCATGTCACACTCGCCGCTGCACCTGCCTCATGCGCCCGATCAGCAGGTCTGGCGGGCGGTCGATGAAGGCCGCGCCGCCGCAGTACCGCTGCAACACTTTCTGTGGCGCAGCAAACGGCTGGGCAACCAGCGTCAGATCTGGATCTGTGTAACCGGCGAGGCCGATGCTGGCGCGCGTCCGCTGGCACTGCTGCTGGATGGACAGTTCTGGGCGCACAGCATGCCGGTTGCCGGTCCGCTTCAGCAGCTCACCGCGGCAGGCGAACTGCCCCCGGCGGTCTATGTCATGATCGACATCATCGATCGCGAACACCGCACGCGCGAGCTGACCTGCAACCCTGACTTCTGGCTGGCCGTTCAGCATGAGCTGCTGCCACAGGTTGCGCACCAGACGCCCTGCCGTATCGACAGCGACCGCACGCTGGTGATCGGCCAGAGTTTTGGCGGCCTCGCTGCCGCTTACGCCACGCTGACCTGGCCCGACACCTTTGCCGGTGCCGTCAGCCTTTCCGGCTCTTTCTGGTGGCCCGGGCGCGACGATCCCAGCGGCTGGCTGCCGCAGCAGTTACAGCAGGGCCTGCTGCAGGCACCGCCACGGCGCTTTTATCTGGAAGCGGGTCGGCGCGAGCGGCTGATTCTGGCCGCAAATCAGCAGTTCCAGCGCGATCTGACCGATGCCGGACATCAGGTCAGCTATCACCCGGTTGAAGGCGGTCACGATGCACTCTGCTGGCGCGGCGGGCTGCTGACCGGCCTGAAAACCCTGTGGCCATCATCCTCATTCGCTTAACGTCCGCCGCCTGCCCGCCACTGCAGGGTGCCACGGGCAGAATCGGGGCGTCAGCGCGCTCCGCGATGGTGGTCAGGAGACTGATATGCAACAACCTCACCCTTTTGACGACCCGCAGCAGGCGTGTCTGGTACTGAAGAACGATCGGCAGCAATACAGCTTATGGCCCACCTTTTGTGCGATCCCGGCCGGGTGGCAGCCGGTATGGGGCCCCGCGCCACAGGCACACTGCCTGACGTGGCTGAATGAACACTGGCACGATATCCGCCCCGTCACCGCAGAAGCCAGCCGGAGCGATCATGTCTGAACGCTCTCTGACACCACAGAAAACGCTGCCGCTGGTAGCTGCCCAGCCCGGTATCTGGATCGCTGACCAGCTCTCGCCCTACAGCAATGCCTACGCCGTGGCACATTTTGTGGAACTGCGGGGCGCACTGGACAGCGCGCTGCTCTCCCGCGCTATCGTGGCGGGTATGCAGGAAGCGGACACCCTGAACATGGCCTTTGGCGAGCGGGACGGCGAACCGCTGCAGTGGCCTGTCGCGCAGCATTTCCGCTTACCCGAGGTGATCGATCTGCGCGCCGCCGCCGATCCGCACGCCGCCGCGCGGGCGCGGATGCAGGAGGATTTGTCGGGCGATCTGCGGGTGTTGAGCGGTGCGCCGCTCTGCCATCACAGCCTGCTGCGACTGGGTGAGGAGCAGTGGTACTGGTATCAGCGCTACCATCATCTGGTGGTGGATGGTTTCAGCTTTACCGCCCTGACCCGCCGTATCGCCGATCTCTACAGCGCCTGGCAGCGCGGCGACACGCCGACGCCGACGCCGTTTGTGCCGTTCAGCGAGGTGGTTGAGGAGTATCAGCGCTATCAGCAATCGGCAGCCTGGCAGCGCGACCGCCAGTTCTGGCTGGAGAAAGGCGCAGCGTTACCTGCCCCCGCCTCCCTCTCCCCGCTGCCGCTGGCCGGTCAGCACGCCAGCACGGATCTGCGGCGTCACAGCATCACGGTGGATCGAAGCGCCTTTCAGAAGCTGCTTGAGCACACCGGCCAGCAGAACCTCAGCGCGGCAGATACGGCCGTGGCGCTGGTGGCGCTGTGGCTGGCGCGTCTGACCGGTCAGAACGATTTTGCCGCCGGTTTCATCTTTATGCGCCGCATCGGCTCGGCGGCGCTCTGCGCCACCGGTCCGGTGATCAATGTGCTGCCCCTGGCAGTGCATTACGATCCGGCCCAGCCGCTGGCAGCTCTGGCGGCCCGGCTGGCGGGTGAAGTCAGAAAAATGCGTCGTCATCAGCGCTATGACGCAGAGCAGGTGCAGCGCGATCTGGGTCGTCACGGCGACAGCGATCCGCTTTACGGGCCGGTGATTAACCTGAAGATGTTCGACTACCAGCTCGATTTCGCCGGTACAGCCGGCATCACCCATCAGCTGGCGTCCGGCCCGGTTCGCGATCTGGAGATGGCTATCTATCTGAACGATCAGGGCGATCTGACGCTGGCGCTGCTGGCTAACGCACAGCGCTACAGTGACGCCCTGGTGCAGCAGCATGCGCGCCGTTTTGATCGGCTGCTCTCCCAGCTCGCCAGCCAGCCCGCGCGTGCCTGTGGCGAGCTGGACATGCTGATGCCGGACGAGCACCGGCAGCTGGCGGCGATCAATCAGACCGCCGTGACGCTTCCCCCGGCCACGCTGAGCAGCCTGCTGCTGCAGCAGGCTGAACGAACGCCGCAGGCACCGGCGCTGATCGATGCGTCGCATCAGCTCAGCTATCAACAGATGCAGCAGCAGGTCGCCGCGCTGGGACAGCAGCTGATCGCCCGGGGTGTGGCGCGCGGGGATATTGTCGCCGTGGCGCTGCCGCGCTCCGTGTTTTTATCGCTGGCGCTACAGGCGATCGTCAGCGTGGGGGCCACCTGGCTGCCGCTCGACACCGGGTATCCCGACGACCGATTAAAGATGATGCTGGCAGACGCCACGCCGAAAGCGCTGATCACCCGCCGTGAACTGGCTGACCGGCTGGCGGCGCTCTCGCCGGTCACACCGCTGTTTTACGACACGCTGTTAACCCCCGCTGAGGCGATGCCGTCGCAGGTGCCCTCCCCGCAGGATGGCGCGTACCTCATCTACACCTCCGGCTCAACCGGGCGGCCAAAGGGCGTGCTCGTCAGTCACGCCGCGATCGTCAACCGCCTGTTATGGATGCAGGATCGCTATCCGCTGGGTCAGGAGGATGTGGTGTTACAGAAGACGCCGGGCAGCTTTGATGTCTCCGTCTGGGAGTTCTTCTGGCCCCTGATCGCCGGTGCGCAGCTGGTGATGGCGCCGCCCGATGCGCACCGCGACCCGGAGGCGCTGAGGCAGCTGTTTGCACGCTACCGCGTGACCACCACCCACTTTGTTCCGTCGATGCTGGCCGCCTTTGTCGCTGCGCTGCAGGAGGCGGCGGCGGCAGCCTGCTGCGCCACCCTGCGTCGGGTCTTCTGCAGCGGTGAAGCACTGCCCGCCGCGCTGTCGCGTCAGTGGCAGACGCTGACCGGGGTGCCGCTGCATAACCTCTATGGCCCGACCGAAGCGGCGGTGGATGTCAGCTACTATCCGGCCTCCGGCGCAGAGCTGGCCGCCGTTGAAGGCGCCAGCGTACCGATTGGCTTCCCGGTCTGGAACACCGGCCTGCGGATCCTGGATGCCCATCTGCAGCCGGTGCCGCCGGGCATTGCCGGCGATCTCTGGCTGACCGGCGTCCAGCTGGCGCACGGCTATCTGGATCGTCCCGACCTCACGGCCAGCCGCTTTGTGGCCGATCCCTGGGGTGACGGCACCCGGATGTACCGCACCGGCGACGTGGCACGCTGGCTGCCGGATGGCGCAGTGGAGTATCTGGGCCGCAGTGACGATCAGCTTAAAATTCGCGGACAGCGCATTGAGCTGAATGAGATCGATCTGGCGATGGCCGCCCTGCCGGGCATCGAGCAGGCGGTGACGCACGCGGCCGTGCTGGGCGGTGGCGGCGATCAGCAGGGTGATGCCCGGCAGCTGGTCGGTTATGTCGTCGCCGATGAGACGATTGACGCGGACGCCCTGCGCCAGCGGCTGGCCACCCGGCTGCCCGCACACATGGTGCCGGTGGCGATTGTTCAGCTGGCGAGCCTGCCGCTCAGCAGCAACGGCAAGCTCGATCGTAAAGCCCTGCCGCTGCCACAGACCCAGGCCAGAATCGCCGGGCGCGCGCCCTGCCCTGGACTGGAAAGCACGCTGGCTCAGGCGTTTGCTTCGCTGCTGGAGCGCGAGTCGGTCAGCGCACAGGATGACTTTTTCTTGCTGGGAGGGCATTCGCTGCTGGCGATGCGGCTGGCGGCGCAGCTGCGCCGGACGCTGGATCAGCCGGTGTCGGTGGGGCAGATTATGGTGGCCCCTACGGTGGAACAGCTGGCGGCTCTGCTCAGCGGCCCCTCTGCCGGGGCGACCCGCGCCGGGTTTGAGACGGTATTGCCGCTGCGGCGCAGCACGGGCCCGACGCTGTTCTGTTTCCATCCCGCCTCCGGTTTTGCCTGGCAGTTCAGCGCATTAACGCGTTATCTGGACCCGCGCTGGTCGCTGCTGGGCATTCAGTCACCCGACCTCACCAGCCCGCTCAGCCAGGCGCAGCATCTTGATGCGGTGTGTGATGCTCATCTGGCGACGGTGCGACAGCAGCAGCCTCAGGGGCCTTACTATTTCCTGGGCTACTCGCTGGGCGGCACGCTGGCACAGGGGATTGCCGCGCGGCTGGAAGCGGAAGGCGAAACCGTTGCCTTCCTCGGGCTGCTCGACACCTGGCCGCCGGAAACGCAAAACTGGGATGCACGGCGCGGCGAGAACGTGCTGGATCCGGCGGTGCTGGAGGAGGTTAACCGCGAGCGCGAGCAGTTTATCGCGACGCAGCGTCAGCAGGCGGGTGAAGGTATGGAGGCGCTGTTCACCACCATTGAGAGCAATTACGCCCGTTCCGTGCGGCTGCTGGCCACGGCGCGCAGTGCCCGTTTCAGCGGACAGGCGACACTGTTTCTGGCGCAACAGACGCAGCAGCCCGGTCAGGATGCACGTCGCGCCTGGGCACCTTACCTCGGCGGTGTGACGATCTGGCCGCTGGACTGTGCCCATGTTGAGATCGTCTCACCCCGCCTGTTTGAACAGATCGGTCCCCGCCTGCAGCAGATACTGGCGTCGCTGAATCCGTAGCCGCCTTCTCCTGCGGAGAGGGTGCCGGTCAGCCTCTTCCGCACGGCACAATCATCGGGGTGCCGGCTACCGGATCGCGGATGATGACGCAGCGCAGGCCGTAGATCGCTTCAATCAGCGCTGGCGTCACAATCTCCGCCGGTTTCCCTTCAGCGATGATTTTTCCGTCACGCATCGCAATCAGGTGGCTGGCGTAACGGCACGCCTGATTAAGATCGTGCAGCACCACCACCAGCGTGCGGCCATGCTGCTGATTGAGGTCCTGCATCAGCTCCAGCAGCTCAATCTGATGCGTAATATCCAGCCAGGTGGTGGGTTCATCGAGCAGCAGTAAGGGAGTTTCCTGCGCCAGCACCATCGCGATCCAGACCCGCTGCCGCTGACCGCCAGAGAGCGTATCCACCGGCTGGGCGGCCAGATCGGCCACCCCGGTGGCCTGCATCGCCTGCTGCACCGCCGCCTCATCTTCCTGTCGCCAGCGTCCGAACAGCGTCTGGTGCGGATAACGTCCGCGTGCCACCAGTTCACTGACGCTGATGCCCGCGGGCGCACTGGAACTTTGCGGCAGCAGCCCCAGCCGCCGCGCCACCTCTTTGGTGGCATACCGGGCGATCGTCTGACCATCCAGCAGCACCTCGCCCTGCAGCGGCGTCACCAGCCGGCTCAGGGTGCGCAGCAGCGTCGATTTTCCGCAGGCGTTAGGCCCGATGATGACGGTCAGTTCACCGTCGGGGATCGCGACCGAGAGATGCTCCGCCACGATCTTTTTGTCGTAACCCAGCGTCAGCGCCTTACCCTGCAAACGTGTTTTCTCTGTCACTGGCGTCGCGCCTCCCGTATCAGCAGAGCAATCAGATAGAGTCCGCCCAGGCTGACGGTGATGACACCGACCGGCAGCTGATAAGGCAGGAAAAGATGCTGTGCGGCGTAGTCTGCGGCGATTAACAGCAGCGCACCGCACAGCGCAGCCAGCGGCAGTGCGCCTTTGACGCCTCCGCAGAGACGGCGTGCAATCTGCGGCGCCAGCAGCGCAATAAAAGAGAGAGGCCCGGCCAGCGCGGTTGAGGCCGCAGTCAGGATCACGCCTGTCAGCATCAGCATGACGCGGCTGCGTTCCACCGGGACCCCTAAGGCGCAGGCGGTGTCATCGCCCATCTCCAGCAGACGCATGCTCCGGGCCAGCATTCCCGTCGCCAGCAGCGCCAGCAGCAGCACAACCGTCACGGGAAGTGTCTTCGCCCAGGTGATGCCGTTAAGTGAACCGGCGCTCCAGAGCCCGGCGCTCAGTGCCGCCTCCAGGGAGGCGCTGATAATCAGCCAGCTGTTGAGCGCCATCAGCAGCGCCCGCACGCTGATGCCGACGATAATCAGACGAAAGGTCTCCACGCCGTTGCGCCAGCTGAACAGCCAGACCACCGCCGCTGTAAGCAGCCCACCCGCCAGTGCGGCCAGCGTCAGGCCCGCCATGTTTTGCTGAAACAGCACCAGCGCGACCAGCACCCCGCTGTATGCCCCGGTGTTGAAACCGAGAATATCGGGGCTGCCCAGCGGGTTACGCAGCAGTGACTGAAAAATCGCGCCACTGACGCCCAGCGCGGCCCCCAGCAGCAGCGCCATCGTGACGCGCGGCAGCCGCCACTCCAGCACAATCAGCTGAACATTGCGCGCCGCCTCCCCGCTGAAGAGCGTCCACAACTGCTGCGCCGAGAGGGAGGGGGTGCCGCGTGTCAGCCCCATAAACGCCAGGATGCCGCAGGCCACCAGCAGTAAAAGCGCATTGATTATGATGCGTTTCATTACAGCCCTCTTCCCGGCCGGCGGCGAACCAGCACAATCAGCATCGGCGCACCGAGAATGGCGGTCACAATCGACACGCGCAGCTCGCCCGGCACCAGCAGCCGTCCCAGGATGTCGGCGGCCAGCAGCAGGCAGGGGGTCATCACAAGGGTTCCCGGCAGCAGCCAGCGATGGTCGTTGCCCAGCAGCCAGCGTGCCAGGTGTGGCGTCATTAAGCCGACAAAGGCGATGGGGCCGACGGCGGCCGTCGCCGCGCCGCTCAGCAGCGCAATCGCCAGCAGGCCCGTCAGCTGCGTTCGCACCACGCGGGTGCCCAGTGCGGTCGCCATATCACCGCCCATGCTCAGGCTGTTCAGTGAACGTGCCAGCAACAGTGCCAGCACGCTGCCGACAGCGACGGCCGGCAAGGTGGCGCGCAGAATGGCGAAACTGCGGATATCCAGCGAGCCGCTGTGCCAGAAACGCAGGTGATCGTAGATATCAGGGTTGAGCAGCGACAGCCCGGACGTTAATCCCTCCAGCACCGCACCCAGCGCAACCCCCGCCAGGGTCAGGCGCACCGGACTGACCCGACCGCCGCCCACGGCGCCAGTCAGCGCCACCAGCAGAGAGGCCAGCAGTGCACCGGCAAAGGCGAAGCCCAGCCAGTCAGCCGGGGAGTCTGCGCCGGTCAGGGCGATCCCCAGTACGACCGCAAAACCCGCACCGGCGTTAACCCCCAGAATGCCGGGATCGGCCAGAGGATTTCGCGTCAGGCTCTGCATCAGCGCCCCCGCCAGCCCCAGGCTGCATCCGGCCAGCACCCCCGCCAGCGTGCGCGGCAGCCGGGCGTCACGCACGATGACACAATCGACGCGGGTGCAGTCGGTGAACAGGGCCTGAGTGACCTCATGGAGGGGAATGGATTTGGCGCCCAGCATCAGACTGAGCGCGAAAAGTAGCAACAGCAGCATCCCTGAACCTGCTATTGCGCGACATTGACGCATAACGTTTAAGCCTTTACCAGAAGAGTCACAGAGAAGCCCATGCGATTAAGCGACCGATAAGCTCATTTCTGCAGGTTATCCCGTCTCTCAGACGCCACGACCGTTAACAAACAGCGTCTCCAGCCGCGTCAGCAGATTGCTGGCGCTGTAGTAGTCGAGGCGGAAGCTATCCAGCCCCAGTGCATAGACCGCCCTGCTTTTTACTGCCGGGGTCTGCGCCAGGAAAGGGTTGCTCATCACCTGTGCAGTGGTGTTATCGTCGGCGGCAAACAGCAGGTAAGTCTGACCATTCAGGCCCGCCGCCAGATTTTCACCTGACAGCTGAAGAATATCTTTGCGCGTTCCCATACTGTGCCCGGCGTGAAGGCTGGCGGGCGGCGTCGCCAGCATGAAGCCCAGCTGCTGCAGTAACCTGGCCTGCGCTGACGCTGCCGTCCACAGGTTCACGGCCCGCCCGTCGCCGTTCCAGACCATCGCGGAAACCGGCTGCGGCGGCAGCGTCAGCTTCGCCTTCAGCGCCTTTTCGCGTGCCTCAAAAGCGTTTATCCGTGCGGCCGCTTCCGCCTCATGCCCCGTCGCCTTGCCCAGCAGCGTCACCAGCTGCTGCCAGCTTTTATCGTCATAATTGACCACCAGCACCGGCGCAATTGCCGCAAGCTGATCGACCAGTCTGATGGCTGAATCGTTGCCGGTGGCGCTGACCACAATCAGATCCGGCGCTTCGGCAGCAATCGCTTCTGCACGGGGTTCGCCAATGTAGAGACGCTTCACGCCGCGCTGTTTCGCCACCGCGCCCCACTGCCGGAAATAGCCCTGCTCATCCGCCAGGCGACTGCCGGGGGCGGTGGCCCCGCTGGCGACCACCGGCGCATTAATGGCCAGCAGCGATCCGGTCAGGGTCACGCTGGTTGAGACGATTCGGGTCGGTGCCTGCGTCAGGGTAAGATCGCCACTGGCCCCGGTAATGGTGCGCGGCCAGCCCGTCCCGGCCACCGCGCTGACACTGAGCAGGCTGCTCAGAAAAAACAGCACGATCGCTCTGCTAACCCTCTGTTTATTCATACGTTCTTTTCCACACTCGTTCAGATAAGGTCGGCGGCTGTTTATGCTGATCTGACCCGGAGCAGCAGCCGAAGCGCCGCATATGGATTGACAGATCCAGCCAATCCACGTAGCTTAACGCCTAATAATACAAATGATAATCATTATTAGTTATCTTATCATTTACGGGTGAAAAGTATGGCCGAATCACGCGCATTTGAACATCCCCTGTTGCACGATTTTGCGGCACTCTGCCAGGGTTTCCTGTTTACCTCGCCCTGGCAAAGCCTCACCACACAGGGCTGCTTTACAACGCTGACCACGCCAGTCAGACAGGGTGAACAGCTGACAGGGGATTTTCAGCAGCAGCTTCAGCACCACTTTACCTCGGCCAGAAAGCAGGGCATTGCGCACCCCATCGTGGCAGGTGCCATCCCCTTTGACGTGGCGCAGCCCGCCGCGCTGTTTATCCCGGAGTCCTGGCAGCGCTTTAACCGTGACGATCTGATCGCCCGGGCCTCACTGGCAGACGCCGATCTGCCCATGATTCGTCGCCGTACGGCGTTGCCGGATCAGGCGCGCTTTACCGACATGGTGGCGCAGGCAGTTGCCGCCACGCGCCGGGGCGACCTGGAGAAAGTGGTGCTGTCGCGGCTGATGGAGATCGTGGCTGAACAGCCGGTTGATACGGCTGCTCTGATGCAGCGCATCGTGGTGCAGAATCCCGGCAGCTATCACTTTCATCTGCCCCTGCCCGGCGGCGGCGCGCTGGTGGGAGCCAGCCCGGAACTACTGATTCGAAAACAGGGTCGCCTGTTCAGCTCCTGTCCCCTGGCCGGCTCGGCCGCACGCAGCCGCGATCCGCAACGCGATCGGGCCTCCGGCGACAGCCTGATGCAGTCGGCGAAGGATCGACATGAACATCAGCTGGTGACAGATGCGATGCGCGCCACCCTGCAGCCGCGCAGCCGATTGCTGTCGGTGCCTGAAACACCCTCTCTGCTGACCACGGCCACCCTCTGGCATCTCGCCACGCAGATCCGTGGCGAAGTGCTGGACGAGCGCGAAAATGCACTCTCCCTCGCCTGCCTGCTGCATCCGACACCGGCACTCAGCGGCTTTCCGCATCAGCGTGCGCAGGCCCTGATCCAGCGCCTTGAGCCGTTTGAGCGTCAGCTGTTTGGCGGCATCGTCGGCTGGTGTGACGATCGGGGCAATGGCGAATGGGTCGTCACCATTCGCTGCGGCACGGTGAAGGGGGCGCGGGTAAGGCTGTTTGCCGGTGCGGGCATCGTGACGGACTCACAACCTGAAGCAGAGTGGCGTGAAACCGGCGTCAAACTCGACACCCTGCTTCGCGCTTTTGGATTGCAATAAAGGAACCTGCATGACGATCTCCTACAGCCGCTGGCCGGACGACCTGGCCACCCGTTACCGTGAAAAAGGCTACTGGCTCGACCTGCCGATGACCGACATACTGGATCGCCACCGCGACAACGATAGCGTGGCGGTGATTGAGGATGACAGGCGGTTGACCTACCGCCAGCTGGCGGCACTGAGTGACAACCTGGCGGCGGCGTTACAGCGGCGTGGCCTGAAACGGGGTGATACGGCGCTGGTGCAGCTGGGCAACGTGGCCGAATTTTACCTGACGCTGTTTGCCCTGTTTAAACTCGGTGTGGCGCCGGTGAATGCCCTGTTCAGCCATCAGCGCACCGAACTGACCGCCTACGCCAGCCAGATTTCGCCCCGCCTGGTGATTGCTGACCGCACGCATCCGCTGTTTGCCGATGACGCTTTTACTGCGCAGCTCCGCCACGATCACCCTTCACTGCAGCAGGTGATCCTGCGCCATGCCTCACCGCCGGAACAGAGCCTTGAAGCGCTGCTGGCCGAACCGGCCGGTGCGTTTATGGCCACGCCGACCGCGGGCGACGAGGTAGCCTTTTTCCAGCTCTCTGGCGGCAGTACCGGCACGCCAAAACTGATTCCGCGCACCCACAACGATTACTACTACAGCATCCGTGAAAGTGACACGATCTGTGGCGTCACTGCCGATACCCGCTATCTCATCGCCCTGCCCGCCGCCCACAACTTCCCGCTGAGTTCGCCGGGCGCGCTGGGCGTCTTTTACGCAGGGGGACAGGTTATTTTGGCCGCCGATCCCAGTGCGACAGCCTGCTTTCCCCTGATTGAAAAACATCAGGTGACCGATACCGGCCTGGTTCCGCCTGCCGCCAGCCTCTGGCTGCTGGCACTTCAGGAATCGGACAGCAAGGCGGCACTGCCCTCCCTGCAGCGCATGCAGGTGGGGGGCGCTAAGCTGGGCGAAACGCTGGCTGCACGCATACAGCATGAGATCGGCTGCACCCTGCAGCAGGTCTTTGGCATGGCCGAAGGACTGGTGAACTACACCCGGCTGGATGATGATCCGCAGACCATCCTCACCACACAGGGACGCCCGATCTCCCCGGATGATGAGGTCTGGGTTGCCGACGAGCAGGGTCATCCTCTGCCCGTGGGGGCCACCGGTCGTCTGATGACGCGCGGCCCCTACACCTTTCGCGGCTACTACAACAGTCCGGAACATAACGCCGCCAGTTTCGACGAACGGGGCTTTTACTGTTCCGGTGACCTGGTTGAGATCACCCCTGACGGCAACCTTATCGTGCAGGGTCGGGAGAAAGATCAGATCAACCGGGGTGGCGAGAAGATCGCCGCGGAAGAGATCGAAAACCTGCTGCAGCAACACGCCGATGTGATCCACGCGGCACTGGTCTCCATGAGCGATCCGCTGCTGGGTGAAAAAAGCTGCGCGTTTATCGTCACCCGTCAGCCGGTAAAACCGGCGGCGCTGCGGCGCCACCTGCGTGAACTGGGCGTCGCAGAATTTAAGCTTCCCGACCGCATTACCTGCGTAGATGCCCTGCCACTGACCCCGGTCGGCAAGGTCGATAAAAAACGTCTGCGCCAGCATCTTGCCGATCAACACGCGTAAGCCCGATCTGTCCGGAGAATTTTTATGACTATTCCACAACTGACCTCTTATCCACTGCCCGCCGCCACCGAGTTGCCGAATAACCGGGTTAAATGGGCGCTGGAGCCGGGCCGGGCCGCCCTGCTCATCCACGATATGCAGCGCTATTTTCTCAGCTTCTGGGGAGAGAACAGCCCGCTGATTGAGCAGGTCGTCGGCAATATTGCCCGCCTGCGTCGCTACTGCAAAGCGCAGGGTATTCCGGTGTTTTACACCGCCCAGCCGACGGCGCAGAGCGATGCGGATCGCGCCCTGCTCAACGATATGTGGGGACCGGGCCTGAATAAGCATCCCGACCAGCAGAGGATCGTGGCGGCGCTGGCCCCCGACGAGGACGACCAGGTGCTGACCAAGTGGCGCTACAGCGCCTTTCATCGTTCCCCGCTGGAGGCGATCCTGAAGGAGATGGGCCGCGATCAGCTGATTATCACGGGCGTCTATGCCCATATCGGCTGCCTGACCACCGCCACGGATGCCTTTATGCGTGATATTCAGCCGTTTATGGTGGCCGATGCGCTGGCTGATTTCAGCCGCGAGGAGCATATGATGGCGCTGACTTACACCGCCGGCCGCAGCGGAAAAGTGGTGATGACGGCTGATATGATGCCGGTCCCTCTCAGCAAAGCGGATCTGCGCGCGCTCGTCCTGCCGCTGCTGGAGGATGATGAGGTGCCGGAGGACGATGAAAACCTGATCGATTATGGTCTGGATTCGGTGCGCGTCATGGCGCTGGCGGCACGCTGGCGTCAGGTTCACCGGGATATCGACTTTGTTACGCTGGCGAAAAATCCGAGCATCGATGGCTGGTGGGCACTGCTGTCGCGGGAGCTCACTCAATGAGCCACACCTTCGACTTCAGCGGTCGCGTTGTCTGGGTAACCGGAGCCGGTCAGGGCATTGGTTATCAGAGTGCGCTGGCCTTTCATCGGGCAGGCGCGCGGGTGGAAGCCTTTGACCTGCAGTTTGCGCGGCAGGATTATCCGTTTCGCTGTCATCGCCTGGATGTGGCCGATCCGGATCAGGTAGAAACGATCTGTCAGCACGTGCTGGCAACGCAACCGCGCATTGATGTGCTGGTCAACGCGGCGGGCATTTTGCGCGTCGGCGCCACCGATGCGCTCTCCTTCGCTGACTGGCAGGCGTGCCTGAACGTCAACGCGGGCGGCGCCTTTAACCTGTTTCAGCAGACGCTGCCGCGCTTTCGCCAGCAGCGCGCCGGGGCCATCGTCACCGTGGCGTCTAATGCGGCGCACGCGCCGCGAATTGGCATGTCGGCCTACGGCGCATCGAAAGCGGCACTGCGCAGCCTCTGTCTGACCGTGGGGCTGGAAATGGCCCCTTTTGGCGTTCGCTGTAACATCGTTTCACCCGGCTCCACCGACACCGCCATGCAGCGCAGCCTGTGGCAGACCCCCGGCGGCGAGCAGGAAATGATCGCCGGTTTTCCGGATCAGTTTAAGCTGGGGATCCCGCTGGGCAAGATCGCGCAGCCGCAGGAAATTGCGGCCACCGTGCTGTTTCTCGCATCAGACCTGGCCAGCCATGTGACCCTGCAGGATATCGTGGTCGACGGCGGCGCAACTCTGGGAGCCTGAAAATGTCCGCGATCTGGAAACGATCCTTCGACCTTCCCGCCCTGAATGCACTGGGCGAGCAGTCGCTGGTCGCCCATCTCGGGATCGTCTTTACCGTGATAGGCGAGGATTACCTGGAAGCGACGATGCCGGTGGATGCGCGCACGCACCAGCCATTTGGCCTGCTGCATGGCGGGGCCTCCGTGGTACTGGCGGAGTCGATGGGCTCAATGGCCGGGTATATGGCGGTGGAAGAAGGCAGCAGCGTGGTGGGTGTCGAAGTCAATGCCAGCCATCTGCGTGCGGTGTCAGCCGGGACAGTGCGGGGGATCTGTCGCCCCCTGCATCTGGGCAGACGCAGTCAGAGCTGGCAGATCGAGATCCGTAACGGCCGGGATCAGTTGTGCTGCAGTGCGCGACTCAGCGTGGCGGTGATGAGCAGCTGAAAAAAAGCCCCCCTTTCGGTCGGAAAGAGGGGCTTTGCCGGTCAGCCTGTGGCTGCGTCGTGGTTAGCGCTGATAGATAATTTCGACGCCTTCGTCGTCTTCATCATCCCAGTCGTCATCCCACTCTTCATCTTCCACTTCTGTCGCATTTTCAAGGGTTTCTTTGTGGTAATCGTCCCACATGAACTCCACTTTCTCCGGCTGCTTCTCTTCAAGCTCGGCTTCTTTCGGGTTGGCGTTGATGAAGCTCATCACATCCCAGCAGAGTTCGTTGACGCCGGTACGGCTGGCGGCAGAGATCAGGTAATACTTATCTTCCCAGCCCAGCGCCTCAGCGACCGCTTTGGCACGTGCCTGCGCTTCTTCTTCACCGATCAGGTCCACTTTGTTGAAGACCAGCCAGCGTGGTTTGTTGAACAGCTTCTCGCTGTACTTTTCCAGTTCGCCAAGAATGATGCGGGCATTTTCAACCGGATCGCTTTCATCGATCGGATCGATGTCGATCAGGTGCAGCAACACGCGGCAGCGCTCCAGGTGCTTCAGGAAGCGGATCCCGAGACCGGCACCCTCAGCGGCGCCTTCAATCAGGCCCGGAATATCGGCCACGACAAAGCTCTGCTCGCTGTCCATACGTACCACGCCCAGGCTTGGCACCAAGGTGGTAAACGGATAGTCCGCCACTTTTGGCTTGGCGGCTGACACGGCGCGAATAAAGGTGGATTTACCGGCATTCGGTAAGCCCAGCATGCCGACGTCCGCCAGCAGCATCAGCTCAAGCTGCAGGTCGCGCTTCTCACCCGGAGTTCCCATGGTTTTCTGGCGCGGGCTGCGGTTTACTGACGATTTAAAACGGGTGTTGCCCAGGCCATGCCAGCCGCCTTTGCCGACCATCAGTTTCTGGCCGTGACGCGTCATGTCGCCTAAGGTCTCGCCGGTTCCCTGGTCGATAACCCGGGTGCCGACCGGAACTTTGATTTCGATATCTTTACCGCGTTTACCGGTACAGTCGCGGCTCTGGCCATTCTGCCCGCGTTCAGCGCGGAACGATTTCTCGAAACGATAATCGATAAGGGTATTGAGGTTTTCATCGGCGATCAGATAAACGTCGCCGCCGTCACCGCCATCACCCCCGTCAGGGCCGCCTTTCGGGATATATTTTTCGCGGCGGAAGCTGACGCATCCATTACCGCCATCACCCGCGACGACCAGAATTGTCGCTTCATCAACAAACTTCATTTTCAATCTCCGTCACACAATCGCCTGCAGCACTCTGCAGACGGGTCCGCCAGGGTCTTCTGCGCTGACCAGCGGCGGATAAATCAGGACTGGCTGTCGCCAGTGTGTACATAAAGTGTACAGCAAACTTCAGTGAGGCGTCGCTTTTACCGCGACAGAGCGCAGAATGTAAAAAGCCCCGCAGGAGCTGCGGGGCCTTTAATTCGTGCGTTCAGACGATAAACGTCTGCGTCACGACAACCTTACTCAGCAACGATGCTGATGTATTTACGGTTGTTCGGACCTTTAACTTCGAATTTTACTTTGCCGTCTGCGGTAGCGAACAGGGTGTGGTCACGACCACAACCTACGTTGCTGCCTGCGTGGAATTTGGTGCCACGCTGACGAACGATGATGCTACCTGCCAGAACAGATTCACCACCAAAACGCTTAACACCCAGACGTTTTGCATTGGAGTCACGACCATTTCGAGTCGAACCACCAGCCTTTTTATGTGCCATTTGTCAGATCTCCTCTTACGCCGTGATACCAGTGATTTTCACATCAGTGAACCACTGGCGATGGCCAGCCTGCTTACGGTAGTGCTTACGACGACGAAACTTAACGATCTTAATTTTCTCGCCACGACCGTGAGCAACAACTTCTGCCTTGATCATACCGCCTGAAACCAGTGGCGCGCCGATTTTCACGTCTTCGCCATTAGCAATCATCAGAACCTGGTCAAACTCGATGGTTTCACCGGTTGCGATGTCCAGCTTTTCCAGGCGAACGGTCTGACCTTCGCTTACTCGGTGTTGTTTACCACCACTTTGGAAAACCGCGTACATATAAAACTCCGCTTCTGCGCTTGCCTTTTAGTTCATCAGGCGGCGCGCTAAATATTCACAATAGGGCGCGAATTCTACGCAAAACTCCAGAAGAAGACAAGAGCACTTTGCACACTCTTGCAGAAAAAAAACACAGGCTGAATGCAACCGTTTCTCAGGCTGAAAATTCAAGTACAATCAGTAACAGATTACCTGAACGCTGGCTGGGTAAAAGCACTTACCATGGCAGAGATAACGAGTCATAGCTGAAAAGACGAATGAACTTAGAACAGATCAACGAATTAACCGCACAGGATATGGCTGCCGTTAACCAGACCATCCTCGACCAGCTGAATTCAGATGTCTCGCTCATCAACCAGTTGGGCTACTACATCATCAGTGGTGGGGGTAAGCGTATCCGTCCCATGATTGCCGTGCTCTCCGCACGCGCCATGGGCTACAAGGGCGACCTGCACGTGACCAATGCGGCGCTGATCGAATTTATCCACACCGCCACGCTGCTGCATGACGATGTCGTGGATGAATCCGATATGCGTCGTGGCAAAGCGACCGCGAACGCGGCGTTTGGCAATGCGGCAAGCGTGCTGGTCGGGGATTTTATTTACACCCGCGCCTTCCAGATGATGACCAGCATGGGGTCGCTGCGTATCCTGGCGCTGATGTCAGAAGCGGTCAACGTGATAGCCGAGGGCGAAGTCCTGCAGCTGATGAACGTGAACGATCCTGACATCACCGAAGAGAGCTACATGCGCGTGATTTACAGCAAGACCGCGCGCCTGTTTGAAGCCGCGTCGCAGGCTTCTGCGATCCTGGCTGACGCCACGCCGGAAGAGGAGAAAGCGCTGCAGGATTATGGACGCTATCTGGGCACGGCTTTCCAGTTAATCGACGATTTGCTGGATTACAGTGCGGACGGAGAGACGCTGGGTAAAAACACCGGCGACGACCTGAGCGAAGGGAAACCGACGCTGCCGCTGCTGCATGCAATGCAGAACGGCTCACCTGAGCAGGCGAAGATGATCCGCGAAGCCATTGAGCAGGGTAATGGCCGCCATCTGCTGGAACCGGTACTGGAAGCGATGCACCAGTGCGGCTCGCTGGAGTGGACCCGCACCCGCGCCGAACAGGAAGCGGACAAGGCGATTGCCGCTCTGCGTATTCTGCCTGAATCACCCTGGCGCAGTGCGCTGGAGTCGCTGGCGCATATGTCGGTTCAGCGCGATTTCTGATTCCCTACGGAGCCTCCCCGGCTCCGTTTCTCCTCCCCGCTCTCACTTCTTTATGTTCGCTCATTGCTGTTGCATGCCTTTTGCGGGCTGTCACACAGACCCGACGCTGACGCCAAATATTACTGGAAATTAATGGAAACTATTTGCTATAAAAAACGCTTACTTTCCAGATAACAGTAAAAAGGTAAGCCAACGTCCCGGTGGACGACACAAAGACAAGGAGAACGGGTTATGCAAAAAAGGATGGAAGACTGGCACCCGGCTGACATTATCGCAGCCCTGCACAAACGCGGTACGACGCTGGCCGCACTGTCACGCTCGGCCGGCCTCAGCTCATCAACACTCGCGAATGCGCTGACGCGCCCGTGGCCAAAAGGCGAATGGCTGATCGCTGAGGCGATCGAGGTGCATCCCAGCGAGATCTGGCCCAGCCGCTACTACGATCCTGACACGCACCGCCTGCTGGATCGCAAAAAACGTATCCGGATCCCCGCCGATCTTTCCGGCACGCCCTGAGATCGACAGGCGAAAAAAAACCAGCCCCGCAAAGGGCTGGTTCTTTCAGCGCATACCTGAGATTACTCTTCGCTGACGCGCTCGATATTCGCACCCATCGCTTTCAGCTTATCTTCGATATGCTCATAGCCACGATCGATGTGATAAATGCGATCGACGAATGTCGTGCCTTCCGCGATACAGCCAGCCAGAACCAGGCTGGCAGAAGCGCGCAAATCGGTCGCCATCACCTGCGCACCGGACAGGGTTTCCACCCCGTGACAGATCGCGGTGTTGCTCTCGATCTCCGCATGGCCGCCCATACGAATCAGTTCCGGGATGTGCATGAAACGGTTTTCGAAAATGGTTTCGGTAATCACGCCGGTGCCTTCCGCCACCATATTCAGCAGGGTGAACTGCGCCTGCATATCGGTCGGGAAACCCGGGTGTGGCGCGGTGCGCACATTAACCGCTTTAGGGCGTTTGCCGTGCATATCGAGACTGATCCAGTCTTCGCCGGTTTCGATATCGGCACCGGCGTCACGCAGCTTAGAGAGAACCGCATCCATCGTATCGGGCTGAGCCTTGTGGCACATCACTTTGCCGCCTGAAATGGCGGCTGCCACCAGGAAGGTGCCGGCTTCGATGCGGTCCGGCAGAACGCGGTAAACACCGCCGCCCAGACGCTCGACGCCTTCGATGGTGATCTTGTCGGTGCCTGCGCCGCTGATGCGGGCACCCAGCGTATTAAGGAAGTTGGCGGTATCGACAATTTCCGGCTCCCGCGCCGCATTCTCAATCACGGTGGTGCCGGTCGCAAGGGTTGCCGCACTCATGATAGTGACGGTTGCGCCGACGCTGATCTTGTCCATGACAATCAGCGCGCCCTTCAGGCGGCCGTTGACAGATGCCTTGACGTAGCCCTCTTCCAGCTTAATCTCGGCACCCAGCTGTTCCAGGCCGGTGATATGCAGGTCAACCGGACGCGCACCAATCGCGCAGCCGCCCGGCAGCGAAACCTGACCCTGACCAAAACGCGCCACCAGCGGGCCCAGCGCCCAGATGGAGGCGCGCATGGTTTTCACCAGATCGTAAGGCGCACAAAATACATCGACCGCGCTGGCATCGACATGCACAGAACCGTTGCGCTCCACCTTCGCTCCCAGCTGGCTCAGCAGCTTCATGGTGGTATCAATGTCGCGCAGCTTTGGCACATTCTGGATCTCTACCGGCTCTTCAGCCAGCAGGGCAGCAAACAGAATAGGTAGCGCGGCGTTCTTCGCCCCGGAAATGGTTACTTCACCACTTAAGCGGGTGGGGCCTTGCACACGAAATTTGTCCATTAACACGGCTCTCAATTAACTAGCTAAAGATGGGACTCGCTTACCACGAGTGCACCACGCTGAGGGCTCAGAAACCGTTGAGTTTACGGTCGCGCGCCCATTCAGCGGGAGTATAGGTTTTGATAGAGACAGCATGGATGCGGTTGTCCGCGATGTATTCCATTAGCGGCGCGTAGACAGCCTGCTGTTTTTTCACGCGGCTCAGCTCGCCAAACAGTTCGCCTACGGCGATCACCTGAAAATGGCTGCCATCGTTGCTCATCACATGCACTTCATCTAAAGGCAGCGCTGCCATCAGCACGGCCTGAATTTCACTGTTTTCCATTGTGCTTAACTTCACTTAATAATAATAAGGCTGACATAGTAGAGGAAAGCGGCTGACTCTTAAATACGCAAAAGCCCCTGTTGAAAACAGGGGCTTAGCATAACAAGCGGAAATCAGGCGCTTTTATCCGCAGAAACAATAATCTGTTGCAGATTGTAAAGCGTAATCAGCGACTGCAGTTTGTCGCTGATACCGGCAAAGCGCGGGGTGCTCCCCTGCGCCCGTGCGATTTCCCGCAGGTGCACCAGCAGAGCGAGGCCGGAAGAGTCAACCCGGTTCAGCGCCGCGACGTCGATCGTCTCGACGCCGCGAATCAGCGTTTCACGCTGCTGCCAGAGGCCCATCAGGGTGTCGCGATCCAGCTCGCCTTTCAGTAATAGCGTGCTGGCTTCGCGCTCCCAGCGTAACGATTCGTGCATTATTGTTGTTTATCCAGCGTGATTGGCTGTGACGCAGACGATTTGAGCTGCGCCGTCAGACCATCGATACCTTTGGTCCGTAACAGATCGCTCCACTCATTCTGTTTGGTGGTGATCATGCTGACGCCTTCGGCAATCATGTCATAAGCCTGCCAGTTGCCAGTCTGGCTGTTTTTACGCCACTGAAAGTCGAGGCGAACCGGCGGACGGCCATTAGGATCGATGATAGTGACGCGAATCGCCACAATTTTGGCGTCGCCCAGCGGCTGCTCAGGCTGGATCTGGTAGCTCTGGCCGTTGTAGAGGGCCAGTGCCTGACCATAAGCCTGGGCCAGATAGTCGCCAAAAGCGCTGAAGTAAGCTTCGCGCTGGGCCGGTGTTGAGTCACGATAGTAGCGACCCAGCACTAATGCGCCCGCATATTTGATCTGCACGTAAGGCAGCAGTTCCTGACGCACAATCTGACGCAGGTAGTTGGGGTCCTGCTTGATTTTTGGCTGCTCATTTTTCAGACGGCTGAAGGTCTTTTGCGCCGCTTCGTTCATCAGCTTGTAGGGATTGCTCTGGTCGGCTGCCGTTGCCGTCAGCGGGACCGCAACCACCAGCATGGCAATCATCAGTAAACGTTTAAACATGGTATGCCCTCTTCTTTAAGGTTGAGCCGGTTCCGCAGGCGCGGCACTGCTGCCATCCTGCGCATCCTTGCCCTCGTTTTTTTGTTTGTTGTCGCCGCTCTTGTAAAGGAACTGACCGATCAGATCTTCAAGCACCATCGCCGATTTGGTGTCGCGCAGCGTATCGCCATCTTTCAGCATCGCCGAACCGAGCTCAGGGTCGTCAAAGCCTAAGTTAAGCGCCAGGAACTGCTCACCCAGCAGACCCTGGGTGCGAATTGCCAGCGAACTGGTGTCTGAAATTTTATTCGCGTACTGATCGCTGATCTCCATCGTGACGCGCGGCAGCAGGGTCTTCGGTTCAAGCTCGATATCCGTCACCCGGCCAATCACTACGCCGCCGATTTTGACCGGCGAACTGGCTTTGAGGCCGCCAATATTGTCAAAGGTCGCGTAGAGTTTCCACGTCGGCTCCGTGCCCATTGACTTCAGGTCGGCGACGCGCAGACAGAGGAACAGCGCGGCGATCAGCGCCATAATCATAAAAATGCCAACCCAGATTTCGCTTTTTTTGCTTTGCATTGCATCAATTCCCAAACATCAGTGCTGTCAGCACAAAATCCAACCCGAGTACCGCCAGAGAGGCGTGTACGACGGTACGCGTTGTCGCGCGACTGATCCCTTCGGAAGTGGGAATCGCGTCATAGCCATTAAAAAGAGCAATCCAGGTCACCGTCACGGCAAAGACGGCACTTTTGATCAGGCAGTTCACCACGTCGGTACGGAAATCGACCGCGTTCTGCATCGCCGACCAGAAGAAGCCGGGATCGATCCCCTTCCAGCTCACCCCCACCAGCGCACCGCCCGCGATCCCGACCGCCGTGAAGATGAGTGCCAGCAGCGGCATGCTGATAAAGCCCGCCCAGAAACGGGGCGACACCACCCGGCGTAACGGATCGACCGCCATCATTTCCATACTGGAGAGCTGCTCGGTGGCTTTCATCAGGCCGATTTCCGCCGTCAGCGCCGAGCCCGCCCGGCCGGCAAACAGCAGTGCGGTCACCACCGGTCCCAGCTCTCGCAGCAGCGACAGGGCCACCAGCATACCCAGACTGGTTTCGGCGCCATAGGTGGTCAGCACCAGATAGCCCTGCAGCCCGAGAACCATGCCAATGAAGAGACCCGATACCACAATAATCAGGAGCGACAGCACGCCAACGCTGTAGAGCTGTTTGATCAGTAGCGGCGTGTGTCTGCGAAACGCCGGTTTTCCTACCAGCGCGTGAAACAGCATTAATCCTGCGCGTCCAAAACTGGCGCACGTTTCAATTCCCTGACGACCAAACGACGCCAGCGCCTTCAAGACCATCTGTTTAGTTACTCCGTGAGCCGGTTAAATCAGCGAGATAATCGCCGGCAGGAAAACGGAATGGAACCGGACCATCCGCATCGCCATCAATAAACTGGCGCACGCGCGGGTCGTTATTCTCTCGCAGTTCCGGCGTGGTGCCGTGTGCGATAATTTTTTGTCCGGCCACAATATAGGCATAGTCCGCAATGCTCAGTACTTCCGGTACGTCATGCGAGACCACGATGCAGGTCAGGCCCAGCGCATGGTTCAGTTCATCAATGAGTTTGACCAGCACGCCCATGGTAATCGGATCCTGACCGACGAAGGGCTCATCAAACATGATGAGTTCCGGCTCCAGCGCAATAGCGCGCGCCAGGGCCACACGTCGCGCCATTCCGCCTGACAGCTCTGCGGGCTTCAGCTGGGCCGCGCCCCGCAGGCCCACCGCCTCCAGCTTCATCAGCACCGTGCTGTGCAGCAGCGGCTCAGGCAGTCGCGTATGTTCACGCAGCGGCCACGCAACGTTTTCATAAACCGTTAAGTCTGTAAACAGCGCACCCGACTGGAACAGCATGCTCATCTTTTTACGCGCTTCATACAGTCTGGCGCGCGATAATGACGGAATGTTTTCGCCACGGAAAAAAATCTCGCCGCGGGTCGGCTGAAGTTGCCCCCCAATCAAGCGTAGCAGAGTGGTTTTTCCGATCCCCGATGGCCCCATAATCGCGGTCACTTTGCCTTTCGGCACGGTCAGCGAGATGTCATCAAAGATGGTGCGATCTCCGCGCGAAAAACTCACGCCACGAACCTCAACCAGATTCGTTTGCTGCTGGGTCATTATTACCTCTTGTAAGGATCGGGCGTAAACATGGGGTACGATGGTAGCCTGTTCGGTCCTGATTCACGATAGCTTTACAGAAACTTACCGCTAAGATTTGGCGAAAATGGTCATTAAATTTACTTTTGCCCCTGAGGCGGTCAAAATCAGCGCCTGTCTCGCCAAACAGAATTTTAAACCGGCCGGGAACGCATTGCCGGCCTGAGTTTTTACGCAAGGATTTTTCATGTTCGTAGCTTCTGCACTGTTGATTATCGGTTTGCTTTTACTGGCTTATGGTGCCGATCGTCTGGTGTTTAGCGCCTCAATATTATGCCGCTCTCTGGGCATTCCGCCGCTGATTATCGGCATGACCGTGGTCAGCATCGGCACCTCGCTGCCGGAGATGATCCTCTCCTTTTCGGCAGCGCAGCATGGCCAGATGGATCTCGCTGTGGGCACCGCCCTCGGCTCGAATATTACGAACATTTTACTGATTCTGGGTGCCGCTGCGCTTATGCACCCGCTGAGTGTGCATTCTAATCTGATTCGCCGCGAACTGCCGCTGATGTTGCTGGTCACCCTGCTCAGCGGTTTTATGCTGTTTGACAATCAGCTTAGTCGACTGGATGGAATTGGCCTGATCGCGATTGCCGCGATTTATCTTCTGGTGGTGATTCGCATCGCGCGCAAGGCCGAACGGGACAATAACGACACCCTGACCCGCGAGCAGCTGGCCGAGTTGCCCCGTGAAGAGAGCGGCAACACGGTGGCCTTTCTCTGGCTCGCCGTTGCGCTGATCATCCTGCCGATGTCGACACGCATGGTGATCGACAACGCTACGGCCTTTGCCGACTACTTTGGCGTCAGTGAGCTGGTGATGGGCCTGACGCTGATTGCCGTGGGCACCAGCCTGCCTGAGCTGGCAACGGTCATCGCCGGTGCACTGAAAGGCGAAGATGATATCGCGATCGGTAATCTGGTCGGTGCCAACATTTATAATATTGCCATCGTGCTTGGCCTGCCGGCGCTGATCCACCCCGGCAGCATTGACTATCACGCTTTCGCTCGTGACTACTGGGTGATGCTCGGCGTGAGTGCGCTCTTTGCCCTGCTCTGCCTGCTACGGCGCAGCCGTGTTGGCCGAACGGCAGGCCTGATTTTACTCTGTGGTTTCTTCGTCTGGGTGACGCTGCTGTGGATGCAGCCGGCGTTCATGGACGGCTAACAAGGACAGACTCACTATGTCACATCAGCAACCAACAGCATTCGACTTCCAGCAGGTGGGAAAAACCGTCCTGCGCATTGAGCGTGAAGGGCTGGAACAGCTCGATCAATATATCAATGAGGACTTTGCCCGCGCCTGCGCCCTGATCTATGCCTGCCAGGGTAAGGTGGTGGTGATGGGCATGGGGAAGTCAGGTCACGTCGGCAAGAAAATGGCGGCGACCTTTGCCAGCACCGGCACGCCCGCCTTTTTTGTGCATCCGGGCGAAGCCAGCCACGGCGATCTGGGCATGGTGAGCAAAAATGATGTGGTCATCGCCATCTCTAACAGCGGGGAGTCGAACGAGATTCTCGCCCTGATTCCGGTGCTGAAGCGCCAGCACATTACGCTGATCTGCATGACCGGACGGCCTGACAGCGCGATGGGACGGGCTGCCGACGTGCATCTCTGCGTCCACGTTCCTCAGGAAGCCTGCCCGCTGGGCCTGGCCCCGACCAGCAGTACCACCGCCACGCTGGTGATGGGTGATGCTCTGGCGGTTTCGCTGCTGGAAGCGCGGGGATTTACAGCGGAGGATTTCGCCCTCTCCCACCCCGGCGGTGCGCTGGGCCGCAAACTGCTGCTGCATGTGGCCGATATCATGCACAGTGGCGATGCGCTGCCGCATGTCACCCGTGACGCCTCACTGCGCGATGCGCTGCTGGAGATTACCCGCAAAAACCTCGGTCTGACGGTGATCGTTGACGACCTGATGAAAATCGAAGGGATTTTTACTGATGGTGACCTGCGCCGCATCTTTGATATGGGCATCGATTTTCAGCGTGCCACCATCGGGGAAGTGATGACGCCAGGGGGCATCCGCGTCCGGCCAAACATGCTGGCGGTGGACGCCCTGAACCTGATGCAGACCAAAAACATTACGTCGATTCTGGTGGCCGATGACGACCATCTGCTCGGTGTGGTACATATGCATGACATGCTGCGCGCTGGCGTAGTCTGAACAGGAAGAGAAAATGCAACAGGCAACTCCCCCGATTGACACCTGCTACGGCCCGGTCAGTGCTGAGGTTATGGCGCGCGCCAGTCGCATTCGTCTGCTGATCTGCGACGTGGACGGCGTGATGTCCGACGGGGTGATCTACATGGGAAATAACGGTGAAGAGCTTAAGGCGTTCAACGTGCGGGATGGCTATGGCGTGCGCTGCCTGCTGACCTCAGATGTGGAAGTGGCTATTATTACCGGCCGCAATGCCCGTCTGATGGAAGATCGCTGCAAAACGCTCGGCATCCGTCATCTTTATCAGGGACAATCGGATAAGCTTTTGGCCTATCGCGAACTTCTGGATAAACTGTCTCTTTCCGACGACCAGGTCGCCTATATCGGCGATGACCTGATCGACTGGCCGGTCATGGCGAAGGTGGGATTGAGCGTGGCGGTGGCGGATGCACATCCTATCCTGTTGCCGCGCGCAGACTATGTTACCCGTATCGCCGGTGGACGCGGTGCGGTTCGTGAAGTCTGCGATCTGATCTTAATGGCGCAGAACAAATTTGAGGATGCCAAAGGGCAATCAGTATGAGTAAAAGCAGGCGTTGGATAACGCTGATTCTGACCTTGATTGCACTGGTTTTGATCGGCTGGAATCTTACCAATAAGGATGACGATGGGATGCCCGTCGGGACAGACAGTCAGTCTCCGACCTACACCAGTGCGGATTCGCACACGGTGGTTTACAACCCGCAGGGCGCGCTGTCCTATAAACTGGTCTCAGACAAAGTGACCTATTTCTCGGATGACGAACTGAGCTGGTTCGAGCATCCGGTGATGACCACCTATGATGAGAACAAAATCCCGACCTGGACGTTACGCGCGGATAAGGCAAAGCTCACCAAAGATCGTATGCTTTATCTTTATGGCCATGTTGAGCTCAACACGCTGACGCAGGATTCTCAGCTGGAGCGGATCAAAACAGATAACGCGCAGATCAATCTGGTGACCCAGGACGTTACCTCGGATGACCAGGTGACATTGTATGGCCGCAGCTTTAACTCCACCGGCATGAAAATGCGCGGCAATTTACGGACAAAAAACGCCGAGTTAATCGAGAAGGTCAAAACCTCTTATGAAATTCAAAATGAACAAAAATAGCCTGAAGCTTTTACTGGCCAGCGTGCTGCTGGCGACCAGCGTTCCGGCGCTGGCCCTGACCGGTGACTCGGACAAACCCGTTAATATTGACTCGCAGAATCAGGCGCTGGATTTACAGGGCAATGTCGCGACCTTTACCGGTAACGTCATTGTGACGCAGGGCACCATCAAAATTACGGCAGATAAAGTCGTGGTCACCCGTCCGGGCGGCGACAGTAAGAAAACCATCGTCGACGCCTACGGTAATCCTGCCACCTTCTATCAGATGCAGGACAGCGGCAAACCGGTTCAGGGCCACGCCGCAAAACTGCATTACGAACTGGCCAACGATTTCGTTGAACTGACCGGCAATGCGTTTATTGAGCAGCAGGACAGCAACATCAAAGGCGATCGCATCACCTACCTGGTGAAAGAGCAGAAGATGCAGGCTTTCAGCCAGGGCCAGAACAAGCGCGTCACCACCGTACTGGTGCCGTCGCAACTTCAGGATAAAGCGTCGTCCAACAGCGAGAAGAAGAGTAACTGATAGCTATGGCCACATTAATCGCAGAAAACCTGGCGAAGGCCTACAAAGGCCGTCGCGTGGTAGAAGATGTCAGTCTGCAGGTGAAATCCGGCGAGATTGTCGGCCTGCTGGGCCCGAACGGTGCCGGTAAAACCACCACGTTTTACATGGTGGTCGGCATCGTGCCGCGTGACGCGGGCCGTATCGTGATTGACGATGAAGATATCAGCATCCTGCCGCTGCATGCGCGTGCGCGTCGTGGCATCGGCTATCTGCCGCAGGAGGCTTCCATTTTCCGTCGCCTCAGCGTTTACGATAACCTGATGGCGGTGCTGCAGATCCGTGACGATCTGACCGAAGAGCAACGCCAGGATCGCGCCCGCGAGCTGATGGAAGAGTTCCACATTGAGCACCTGCGCGACAGCATGGGCCAGGCCCTCTCCGGCGGCGAACGCCGCCGTGTTGAGATCGCGCGTGCGCTGGCCGCCAATCCGAAATTCATTCTGCTGGATGAGCCTTTTGCCGGTGTTGACCCTATCTCCGTTATCGACATTAAGAAGATCATTGAGCATCTGCGTGACAGCGGCCTCGGCGTGCTGATTACCGACCATAACGTGCGTGAAACGTTAGCGGTCTGTGAGCGGGCCTATATCGTCAGCCAGGGCCACCTGATCGCGCACGGCACACCCAATGAAATTCTTGCGGATGAGCAGGTTAAGCGGGTTTATTTGGGTGAAGAGTTCAGACTCTGATAAGGTGTCGTTAAGACCGCTATTTACCTGGGAACTATCATCCTGTCTATGAAGCAAGGCTTACAACTCAGGTTCAGCCAACAGCTGGCAATGACTCCCCAACTGCAGCAGGCGATTCGTCTGCTGCAGCTCTCTACGCTTGAACTCCAGCAGGAGCTACAGCTGGCGCTGGAAAGTAATCCCCTGCTTGAGCAGACGGACCCGCACGACGAGATCGACTCCCGGGACGCTGCAGAAGCGGAGGCGCTGGATACCCGCGAAGCGCTTGAGCAAAAAGAGATGCCCGATGAACTGCCGCTGGATGCCACCTGGGATGAGATCTACACCGCTGGCACACCTTCCGGCACCGGAACGGACTATCAGGATGATGAGCTACCGGTCTACCAGGGTGAAACGACGCAGTCCCTGCAGGATTATCTGATGTGGCAGGTCGGCCTGACGCCGTTCAGTGATACCGATCGCGCGATTGCGACCTCTATCGTCGATGCTATCGATGACACCGGATATCTCACCGTTTCGCTTGAGGAGATCCTCGACAGTATCGGCAATGACGAGCTGGAGGTGGATGAGGTTGAAGCGGTGCTGAAACGCATCCAGCGCTTTGACCCGATTGGCGTGGGTGCGCGCGATCTGCGCGACTGCCTGCTGGTTCAGCTGTCACAATATGCACCCGACACGCCCATGCTGACCGAAGCACGTCTGATTGTCAGTGAGCATCTCGACCTGCTGGCCAACCACGACTTCCGTAGCCTGATGCGGGTAACGCGCCTCAAAGAAGAGGTGCTGAAAGAGGCGATGCTGCTGATTCAGTCGCTGGACCCGCGTCCCGGCCAGTCGATCAACACCGGCGAACCGGAATATGTGATTCCCGATGTGCTGGTGCGCAAGGTCGGCAGCCGCTGGACGGTTGAACTCAACGCCGACAGCCTGCCCCGCCTGAAGATCAATCAGCACTATGCGGCGATGGGCGGCACCACGCGTAACGACAGCGACACGCAGTTTATTCGCAGCAACCTGCAGGAAGCACGCTGGCTGATTAAGAGTCTGGAAAGCCGCAATGATACACTGCTGAAAGTGACGCGCTGTATCGTTGAGCAGCAGCAGGCGTTTTTCGAGCAGGGCGAAGAGTTTATGCGCCCGATGGTCCTGGCTGATATCGCTCAGGCCGTTGAGATGCACGAATCGACTATCTCCCGCGTGACCACGCAGAAGTATCTGCACAGTCCGCGCGGTATTTTTGAACTGAAGTACTTTTTCTCCAGCCACGTCAACACGGAAGGGGGCGGCGAAGCCTCCTCTACCGCGATTCGTGCGCTGGTGAAAAAATTAATTTCGGCGGAAAATCCAGCCAAACCCTTGAGCGACAGTAAACTGACCTCCATGTTGTCCGATCAGGGGATCATGGTGGCACGGCGTACCGTCGCAAAATATCGTGAGTCTTTATCCATCCCGCCATCGAACCAGCGTAAACAGCTGGTTTGACAGAAATGAGAAGGAAGACCTATGCAGCTGAACCTGACCGGGCAACACGTTGAAATTACGCCACCACTGCGTGAATTCGTCAGTGCTAAATTTGCCAAACTGGAACACTATTTTGAGCACATCAATCAGGTCTATATTGTCCTGAAAGTTGAGAAAGTCATGCAGGTGGCTGACGCAACACTCCACGTTAACGGTGGCGAGCTGCACGCCACGTCGGAAGCGGAAGATATGTACGCGGCGATTGACGGGCTGATCGACAAGCTCGCCCGTCAGCTGACTAAACATAAAGATAAACTGAAAAAACACTAACCTTCATGCTGGCTACGCGCGCCTGGCGCACTGAGCCGACAGGATGGGGCGGATAATCCGCCCCGTTTTGTCATCTGGCAGGCGTCATTTTCCGTCACGTCAGAAGACGCCGGCGGTGAATGGCCTGGTGAACCCGCAAGTGAAACGATAATGAACAACGATCTTACACTGGAATTGAGCACGGTGCTTTCGCCTGACTGCACACGCAGTGGCGTACACTGCCAGAGCAAAAAACGTGCGCTGGAAATCATCAGCGAACTGGCCGCTAAGCAGCTCAACCTGCCGCACCAGACGCTTTTCGAAGCGATCCTGACGCGTGAGCGTATGGGCAGTACCGGTATCGGCAACGGGATAGCGATCCCGCACGGCAAGCTGGAAGAGGATACGCTGCGCGCGGTCGGGGTCTTTATCAGCCTCGAACAGCCGATTGCGTTTGATGCCGTCGATAACCAGCCGGTCGATCTGCTGTTTGCCTTACTGGTTCCGGCTGACCAGTGCAAAACACACCTGCACACCCTTTCACTGGTGGCAAAGCGTCTGGCCGATAAAACGGTCTGCCGCCGGCTGCGCGCTGCGCAGAGTGATGAAGAGCTTTATGCCATTATTACGGAAAACCAGACAGAGCTGTAACGCGTCTTTACCGGCCGGGTGCCGGTTTTAAAACGGGAGAGAAGGTCATGGTGCTGATGATCGTTAGCGGTCGTTCAGGCTCGGGGAAGTCAGTGGCACTCCGTGCGCTGGAGGATATGGGGTTCTACTGTGTTGATAACCTGCCGGTGGTGCTGCTGCCGGAGTTAGCGAACTCACTGGCAGAGCGGAATATTTCGGCGGCGGTCAGCATCGACGTGCGCAATATGCCTGAATCCCCCGAAATTTTTGAAACCGCACTGAATAATCTGCCCGACTCCTTTTCACCTCAGCTGCTGTTTCTCGACGCCGACCGCAACACGCTGATTCGCCGCTACAGCGATACGCGTCGTCTGCACCCCCTCTCCAGCAAAAATCTGTCGCTGGAGAGCGCTATTGATGAAGAGAGCGATCTGCTGGAGCCGCTGCGTTCGCGCGCCGATCTGATCATTGATACGTCAGAGATGTCGGTGCATGAGCTGGCCGAGATGCTGCGCACCCGCCTGCTGGGCAAGCGTGAACGCGAGCTGACCATGGTATTTGAATCCTTTGGTTTCAAACATGGCATCCCTATCGACGCGGACTACGTGTTTGACGTGCGCTTTCTGCCCAATCCCCACTGGGATCCGAAACTGCGCCCGATGACCGGCCTCGATCGTCCGGTCGCGGCCTTCCTCGACCGCCACACGGAAGTGCATAATTTTATCTACCAGACACGCAGCTATCTTGAACTCTGGCTGCCGATGCTGGAGACCAACAACCGTAGCTATCTTACCGTGGCGATTGGCTGTACCGGCGGTAAACACCGCTCAGTCTATATCGCCGAGCAGCTGGCGGACTATTTCCGCTCGCGCGGTAAGAATGTACAGTCACGCCATCGCACGCTGGAAAAGCGCAAATCATGACCGTCAGACAAACTGTAGAAATCAAAAATAAGCTGGGCATGCATGCCCGTCCGGCGATGAAGTTGTTTGAGCTGGTGCAGAGCTTCGATGCCGAAGTGTTACTGCGCAACGAGGCAGGCACCGAAGCCGAGGCCAGCAGCGTGATCGCCCTGCTGATGCTCGACTCGGCAAAAGGGGGACACATTGAGATTGAAGCCAGCGGGCCGGAAGAGGTCCCGGCGCTGGCTGCGGTCATTGAGTTGTTTGAAGCGGGCTTTGATGAAGAGTAAGGTCAGTTAAGCTGATTACGCTGTAAAAAGCCCTCTCCGCCCAGCTGACGCATCTGGCGCAGTATCCACTGCTGCCGCGACCTGACATAGCCTGAAGGCGCGGCGGCACGGTAACGAATCGGATTCGGCAGGACCGCCGCCAGTAAAGCAGCATCGGCCGCAGTGAGCCGGCTGGCAGGTTTGTGGAAATAGTGCTGTGACGCGGCCTCCACACCAAAGATGCCCGGCCCGAACTCCGCGATATTGAGATAGACGGTCAGAATACGCCGCTTCGTCCAGACCGTCTCAATCCCCACCGTGAGACCCGCTTCCAGCCCCTTACGGATCCAGCTGCGACCATCCCAGAGAAAGAGATTCTTCGCGGTCTGTTGTGACAGCGTGGACGCTCCGCGCATCCGGCTGTCGCTGTTATCCAGCACCGATTCAATCGCCGCCACATCAAAGCCCCAGTGCGTGGGAAACTTTTGATCCTCAGAAGCGATAACGGCCAGCCCCATCCATGGCGAGATCTCATCATGTCCGACCCAGTCTGAATGCGCCACATAACTGAAATCACCGCGCAACCACGCCCCCACCTGTCGCTCCACCATCACTGCGGAGAAGGGCACCGGTAAAAACGAAAAGAGTAAAATGCCGGTCAGCCACACGCCCAGCCAGACCAGCAGGAGACGGCCGGCAATCCGTCTGATACGCCGTCCGGCGCTTCCTTTATGCTTGTTCATGCAATCTTCCCATACCTGTTTCAGACGTTAATCAATTACTCATGTAATCACTGCCAGAAAAATCGCCTTTTTGCGATTTTCGGTGAAAATGAACGGTGCGTTTCCAGACTTCATGCACCTATTTTGCATCAACATGCGGCAACAGATCGAAATAGTTCAAGGACTTCCGAAAAAAGGAATCGGTTCCATTCATTGCCACTGCTTAGCATCTTTCCAGATAAACACTTAATAATGGGTAATAAACGCCGGTTCAAATCATTCATCAGGCTTAACTGTTATTTTTTTCTGTCATCGCAACGGTTCAATTCTTAACCAGAACTATTCTTATAACGCCTAAATAAACAGCAGCGAATAACGTAAATCCGGTCATAAATGGCCCGGTTTTCGATCCCTGTACCGCTGCGCAGCAGACGCAGAAAAGCCCAAAGAGGGAGAATCATTTCTGCCATTCCGAATCGTTTTGGATCATTCGGTTCATTTCAGGCTGCCGGCTTGCAATATCAGCGCGTTACGCGAACTGTCAGGGCAATTGCGCCTGTGGTTTCGCTTTTACGCTGTATGGTCTCCGTGGCATGGCGCAGCCGCATTAAAAGTACCCAAAAAAGGATAAATCTGATTAAAATAGCAGCAATGCAACACAGAAATTGATTCCTTACTTGACTGTGTTGCCGAATTAATGTTTTCTGTGTTTAAACGCTGCTCAACATCACACATTTTAATGAATCTTGTCACATGAGAAGATGAATTTGCTAAGGTGATGACAGTGTTAACCAATACCCTGCGGCTGCATTAATTATTCAAATCATAGCGGCCGCAACATTTTCCCTGGTGTTGGCGCAGTATTCGCGCACCCCGGCCTCGGCTGGGGTCATTTTTTTCTGCCGTTTCACTTCTCCTGTCCGGCAACCCAGTCGCGCAGAACCTGCACATCGTGTCGCCACTCATGTTTCAGTTCTTCAATCCATTCAACCACGTTGTCCCACCACGCCGGCAGCTCCGGACTCTGGATCTGTTTCGCCAGCATCTGTAAACGCTGCAGCCCGACGGACCCGGCCGCGCCTTTGATTTTGTGCCCCTCTTCCGCAATTCCTTTCTGATCGCGCGCCATCAGATTCGATTCCAGCACCGCAAGATAGTCCGGCATCATCTTCTCAAACATCGTCAGGCTTTGCGTAATCAGCCCCGGACCCACCAGCTCGATATACTGTTCGAGCATGGCGACATCCAGCAGCATCCGGGTTTTGTCATCGCTGACGGCGGGCGTTTCATCGTCCGTTTCTGCCTGATAGTCCCAGTACTTTTTGATCATTGCGGTCAGGGCCGGCACGGCCAGCGGTTTACTGAGCACATCATCCATCCCGGCGTCGAAATACTCTTTTTTATCTTTCAGCACGTTGGCCGTGAGCGCTACCAGCGGAGGCAGGTGCGCGCCCTGATACTGCTGGCGAATCGCACGGGAGACATCCAGCCCGGTCATATCGGGCAGCTGAATATCCAGCAGCACCAGATCGAACTCCAGCGGGTCAAACATCGCCAGAGCCTCGCTGCCGGTCATGGCGACCTCCACGCTGCATCCCAGCTTCTCCAGAACGGAGCGCGCCACAATCACATTCAGTTCAATATCCTCAACCAACAGCACATGCAGCGCAGGCAGAGGCAGGCTGTCGTCGACGCCTTCGTCAATCACTTCTTCTGCGATGCGTGGTGCTTTAATTTCGACGGTGAAGCATGAGCCCTGGCCGGGCGCACTCTGTACGCGGATATCTCCCCCCATCGCCTGGGCCAGACGACGTGAAACCGCCAGCCCGATGCCGGTTCCGGTCGCCGGTTTCCCGCCATGCTGATCTTTAACCTGATAGTACATCGCAAAGATCTTGTCCTGCTCCTCCTGGCGGATACCCATGCCGGAGTCCTGCACCTCAAAGCGCAGTGTTTCGTCCTGCTCATACGCGACGCGCACCACAATCTCGCCCTGCTGGGTGAACTTCACGGCGTTACCGATCAGGTTCCAGAGAATCTGACGCAGACGCGTTCCGTCGGTGGAGATCATGTGAGGCAGCGGCAGTTGCGGCGCGAGCACAAACTTCAGCCCTTTTGGCTGCGCCAGCAGGCCGGAGAGATTCTCTAAATCGGCGAGGAAACCGGTGAAGTCGAGCGGCTG
The DNA here is from genome assembly GCF_011800365.1 of Pantoea sp. EKM103V. Lineage (NCBI taxonomy): Bacteria > Pseudomonadati > Pseudomonadota > Gammaproteobacteria > Enterobacterales > Erwiniaceae > Pantoea > Pantoea sp. EKM103V. The sequence goes on from NZ_JAALFQ010000004.1 coordinate 158,811, forward strand.
ATTATCCAGCTGAACTTTACGACGCTCGATTTTGTCCACCTCAATCACATCGTTGAAGATGTTGCCCAGTGTAATGGCCGAGACGTGGATGGTTTTCAGGTATTTCAGCTGTTCCTGGTTCAGATCGGTATCCAGCAGGATGCGACTCAGGCCGACAATGCCATTAAGCGGCGTACGCAGCTCGTGGCTGATGGTGGAGATAAAGGTGGTCTTTTCCCGGCTGGCGTTCTCTAACGCGTCCTGATAGCGCTTACGCTCGGTGATATCGCGGCCAAAGCCCATCAGCCCGCTGCGTTTGCCGACACGATCGTAATAGGGCACCTTGCGGATCTCAAAACAGGCTTTGCGCCCGTCAGGATATTGCAGCCACTGCTCATAGGTCAGGGAGACATTATGGCGGAACACTTTTTCGTCCGTTTCCAGCACCTTGGTTGCGGCTTCATCATCGTAGATATCGCGCGGCGTCAGGCCAATCAGCTGCTTTTCGCTTTTGCCGGTCAGCAGCTCCATGGCGCGGTTACAGCCGGAGAACTGCTTGTCGATATTGCGATAGAACACCAGGTCAGGTGACGCATCCAGGAAGGAGCGCAGGAAGGATGATTGCTGCTCCAGCTCAATCTGGGCCTGTTCGCGGCGGGTGACCTCTTCGCGCAGCTTGTCCATCACCTGTTCGCGCGCCAGCTCCGCTTTTTTACGATCGCTGATCTCCTGATTCAGCTGGGTGATGGTTTCCTTCATCTGCTGATTGAGTTCCAGGTCGCGGGTGCGCATCTCTTCCAGCTTATCCACCAGCCTTGCCAGCCGCTGCCGCGACTCCTCAAGCTGATCGACCACCACCGACAGAAAATAGACGGCCCAGGGCGTAATCAGCAGGCCAAAGAAGACCGAGCGCACCACATCGATACTCTCGACGTGCCCCCGCAATACCATCGTGACCGCCATCTGGACAATCATCGCCAGCACCACCAGCGCAGAGGCCAGCAGCAGCGAGAACCTGACCAGGCCAAGTTTGACCATTAAATCGACATAGTACTGCGCCAGCAGACGAATCTGTTTCATAACGACTCCCTGGAAAAGAAACAGCCCCATGATAGCGCAGTTAGCCTGCGGACGTCGCAGCACGTCACGCGAAGATGAGGGATTGAATGCGCTTTTATGGTGCATCCGGCCTGCCGTTCGGCGACGTTTGGGACAAACCGGTTAAATCCCTTGACTGATTGTGCCAAATGAATAATCTGTAAGGCCGCCTGTGAATCACAGATTTCACCCGACGGCCTTTTTTTCAATATCCTGGCAGCGTCCTGCTGCGCAGGCTCTCCCCTTTATATGAATACTCATTCAACTTTAATGCTGTTTTAAGCATTCCCTGCCTGATTAATTTTTCTTATAACCAACCGCTGTTTCATTCAAATAGGCCGACATAAGAAAAACAGATACATGCTATGTATCAGGGGTGCCGGACAGCATTTAATGCTGCCAGACACCCTGTCACCAGCATGGTGCAGAGATATGACGCCTGCACTACAGTGAGTCAGTTCACATTTATCGGCCGATCACCAGGTGGCAGAGTGAGACATTTTAAACCATAAAAATCAATATTTTTATATACTTATACAAGAAAAGCGCCTGATAAGCCCGCCTGGCCGCCCTATTTGACCTGATTACGCTTTCCCGATAAGTTGGAAATCCGCTGAAAGCTTTCCTGACGGGCCATTGTCTCGGCATATCTATGCAACAAGAAGACTCCCGCGTGGTTTAAGTCATCTCCTTTACGAGACCGGAAATCGAAGAGCAGCTCAATAAAGGACGTTTTACGGATGTCTGGAGAGAAATGCTCAGGGCTATGACGCGCGCTCGACAGAGCATGGCGATGAAAATGAAGCTGCGCCTCAGTTGCGCCCAGACCCTGAAACAGTGCAGGTAATGTCAAAGCAGTTTAAGGAGACCCTCAATGTCCACTAAAAAACCTCAATCCTATGGCTTGTATGATCCGACAGCAGGCAGTGACAGCTGTGGTGTAGGTTTCATTACGCGTAAGGACGGCGAGCAGACCCATGAGATTCTGCAGATGGCGCACAGCGCCCTGTGCACAGTGCCGCACCGCGGCGGTATGTCAGCAGAAGGTGTCGGCGATGGCGCAGGCGTCAACGTTGACCTTTCACTGCACTTTTTCCGCAAGATTACCGGCCAGCCACTGGAAGCGGGTCGCTTTGGCGTCGGCAACTTCTTTGTGCCGAAAGATGCTGAGCTGCGCGCGAATGCCGAACGTCTGGTAGATGAGACCCTCAGCAGTTTCGGCCTGCCGGTGATCATGAAGCGCGACATGCCGCTAGACAGCAGCGTGACGCGTCCGGCTGCCATTCAGTTTCAGTTACCGATTCTGCAGTGGATCTTCACTGCGCCTCAGGACGTGGCCGATCAGAACGACTTCGAACAACGTATCTACCGCGCCCTGTTAACTATCGAAGCACGCGCCTTTACCGAAAGCGAATTTGGCGGTCTCTATCCGCTGTCGCTGTCGTCGCGCACGCAGGTATTTAAAGCGCGCCTGAACTCCAATGAAGTGATTCCTTACTTCAAAGATCTGACCGATCCCGATCATCAGGTGCGCGGGCTCTTTTTCCATACCCGTTTCTCGACCAACACCGATCCGCATACCACTATGGCGCAGCCGTTCCGCCTGATGGCGCACAACGGCGAGCTGAACACGGATCGTAAAAACCGCATCGCCGAATCGGCCCTGGCACTGGCACGCGGCAAAAAGATCGTGCGGCCTAAAGGGCAGTCCGACAGTTCGCGTCTGGATCAGAGTATCCACAGCCGTCTGATGGAAGATAATCTCGATCTGATCACCGCTGTGGTTTCCATGATGCCGCCCGCCTGGGAAAACGACAGCTCGCTGTCAACCGAGGTGCGCGACATGCTGGAGTATTTCTCTCTGTATGAAGAGAAGAACGACGGCCCTGCCGCCTTAATCTTTGGCAATGGCGAAGTCATTGGCGCACGCCTTGACCGTCTGGGCCTGCGCCCGCTGCGCTCGGTCGAAACCGCAGACTATATCGGTGCGATGTCCGAAGCGGGCCAGATCGCCTTTCCTCCTGAAAGCGTCCTGCGTCGTGGTCGTATCGAAGCGGGCGGCATGCTCTACTTCGATCACCGTGAAAAACGCAGCTACACCACGCTGCAGGCGCTGGAAAAACTGGCTGCAGAGAAAGATTACTCCGCCCTGCTGCGTGAAGCGCGCGTCGGCCTGGACGATCTGCCGGAGATCCCGGCTGAGCAACAGGGTTCACCGCTGCGCTATCGCGGCGATCTGAAAACCTATCAGCGCTTTGTCGCCTACTACTACAACCAGGAAAGCTTCAAGTTCATGATGGACCCGATGCTTAACACCGGCGCAGAGAAGATCTCCGCAATGGGTTACGGCAACGCCATCAACGGCTTATCCGATCATGAAGGCGGCATGGCGCACTACTTCTCTCAGCGCTTTGCGCAGGTTACCAACCCGCCGCTGGACTCTATCCGCGAAGTGGATGGCATGACGCTGCGTGTGGCGCTGGGGGCGAAACCGCACCTGGGCCGCAGCAAAGGCCGTCAGATTGTGGTGCCGACACCAATTCTCAGCCATCTCGATATGCTGCGTTTGCGTGAGCAGACCGTTGCCCCTTACGCCCGCTTCGAGATGCTCTATGAGCCGGTCATCGGCAAAGATCTGCTGAGCACGACCGCCAACGCGAACGCCCTGGAAAAAGCGATTGATGACCTGGCGCAGCAGGTGGTGGATTTTGCCCGGACGCAGGGCGGCATTGCCGTTCTGACCGACCGCCACATCTCCTCGAAGCACGCCGCGATCCCGATGCTGCTGGTGGTTTCCGCCATCAACCAGCGTCTGGTGCAGGAAGGTCTGCGCCTTGATGTGTCACTGGTGGTGGAAAGCGGCCAGAGCATCTCCTCGCACCACATTGCCGCGACGCTGGGCTTCGGCGCATCAGCAATCTATCCGCTGGGCGTACAGATGCGCGCAGAGGAGAAATTTGGCGAGGGTGAAGAAGGCAATAAAGCCTTTAAGCGCTATGCCAAAGCTGCGGAAAAAGCCCTGATGAAAACCATGGGCAAAGTGGGCCTCTGTACCGTAGAAAGCTACAGCAGCGGCGAGTTCTTTGAGCCTAACTTCCTCAACACCGATGACCCGGTGCTGAAAAAGTACTTCCCGAATATCAAAACGCCGGTGGGTGGCGCAGGCTTCGCGGCTATCGCGCAGATGGCCGTTGACTGGCATCAGAGTGCACTGAAGATTCAGGGTGAATCGGACGTACCGTTGCTGGGTCTGTTTAAAGAGCGCGCAGAGGGTGCCGGTCACTCCTACGGCACGATTGCCGTACGCACCTTTATCGATATGACCGAAGAGCCGATTCGCTTTGCTGATAAAGCGCGCGAAGAGGATAACTTTATCCGTCTGATGACGCTGGCAAAACTGGATAACGCTTTTGGCATTAAGCCAGAAACCTTTAAAGACAGCAGCTTCGAGCGTATTCCGGATGAGGTGATCAACAACTTCGCAATCACGGCCGACTATCGTCAGTTCTCCAGCCTGATGTATGAGGAGCGTAAGCGTCGCCCGGCGGCCCTGCGTGACATCCTGACATTCCCGGCCGATCTGACCCATATCGACAGCGAAGCGGAGTTCCGCCGCAAACTGGGACGCTACTCACTGACCAACAACGGCTTTGCCATTCGTGGTCTGGTGTGTGAAGCGGTGGATGGCAGCCTGAATCACTTTATGCTGCGTCTGACCGATGCGATCGAAGGCCTGAAGCCAGAGAACGAGCGCCTGCAGAATCTCTCTAACGCCCTGAAATTCCGCTTCGGCGACGATATCGAGAGCAGCGAGGTGGTAACCGGCGGTCTGAAAATAACCGCTTACGGTAAAGCGGCAGACTACCTGTCACGTATTTTCACCACTCTGCCCTCCCTGCCACTGAGCGACGTGCAGCCGGCGTGCGAAATCACCCGCACCTTTGCCTCCGGCGCGATGAGTCACGGTGCGCTGGTTGCTCCCGCGCATGAAGCGGTGGCGCACGGCACCAACATGGTCGGCGGCATGAGTAACTGCGGTGAAGGCGGCGAGCACTACTCCCGTCACGGCACCATCCGTGCCTCACGCATCAAGCAGCTGGCGTCCGGCCGTTTTGGCGTCTGGGCCGCCTATCTGGCGGATCCAATGCTGGAAGAGCTGGAAATCAAGATCGGTCAGGGTGCGAAGCCTGGCGAAGGCGGCCAGCTACCGGCGGCGAAAGTCACGGTTGAGATTGCGGCAGCGCGTGGCGGTACGCCAGGCGTCGAGCTGGTCTCGCCGCCGCCGCATCACGACACCTACTCCATCGAAGATCTGGCGCAGCTGATCCACGACTGTAAAGCCGCGCGGGTGCGCGTGATCGTCAAACTGGTCTCCTCAGAAGGGATCGGCACCATCGCGGTCGGCGTGGCCAAAGCGGGCGCAGACGTCATTAACGTGGCGGGTAACACCGGTGGTACCGGCGCTGCGTCGGTCACCAGCCTGAAATACACCGGACGCGTGGCGGAAATCGGCATCGCTGAAGTTCATCAGGCGCTCTGCGCCAACGGCCTGCGTGAGAAAGTGCAGCTGCGCTGCTCGGGCGCGCAGCAGACCGGCAGCGACGTGGTGAAATCCGCGCTGCTGGGCGGCGACAGCTTCGAATTCGGTACCACTGCGCTGATGATGCTCAAGTGCGTGATGGCGAAAAACTGTAACGTCAAATGCCCGGCGGGCCTGACGACCAACGCCGAAGCCTTTGATGGTGATCCGCGTCAGCTGGCGCAGTATTTCCTCAACGTCGCCCATGAAGTGCGTGAGATCCTGGCGCGTATGGGCCTGCGTTCCCTGCGTGAAGCGCGCGGCCGGGCCGACCTGCTGCACCTGATGGATCACCCGCTGGAAGTGGGCAAGCTCGACTTACGCGCCATGCTCACCGTGGTGCCGGAGCTAAAGATCGAGAAGCCGGTCTATCTGGAGAAAGATTTTGAGCTGGATGATGGCTGGGTTGAGCAGCTGAAATCAGCGCTGGTCGATCAGGGCAATACCGACGTCGCACTGGGCAACGGCATCGTGCTGAACAACCGCAACAAAAGTATGGGGGGCCAGCTGGCGATCGACATTGAACGCATGCTGAACCATCAGCTGAGTGCGGCGCAGCTGCAGGCGATGCCTGCGGTTCTGAGCGATGACCGCGGTCGCCATTATTTGGCTCCTGCAACCGTAAAAATTTCAACTACCGGTTCAGCCGGTCAGTCATTTGGCGCCTTCTGCAACGATGGCATGCAGCTGACCCACTACGGCACCTGTAACGACGGCGTCGGCAAGGGACAGTGTGGCGGTGAGCTGTTTATCATGTCGCCGGGCGGCGGCGCGCAGGATGGCGATGGTAACGTGCTGATCGGTAACTTTGCGCTGTTTGGCGCGACCGGTGGACGCCTGTTCGTGCAGGGCCAGGCCGGTGACCGCTTCGCGGTGCGTAACTCCGGTGCCACAGCCGTGGTCGAAGGCGTAGGAGATTTTTGCTGCGAATATATGACCAATGGTGCCATCCTCAACCTGGGCACCTTCGGTAAAGGCTTTGGTAACGGCATGAGCGGCGGCTTCGCCTATCAGTATGACCCGTATGGAACACTCGCCAGCCATGCAGCCGGTGATTCAGTACGCTTCGGCTCGATTGCCGATCAGGATGAGATGGCGCAGGTGCATAAGCAGGCCGTGCTGACCATGCTGAACTGGCATCTGGAGGCAACAAATTCACCGCGTGCTGCCTGGCTGCTGGAGAACTGGGAAACGGAGTGTCATCACTTTGTGTATGTGATGCCGCGCTCGCTGCTGCTCTATCAGGATGGCGGAGAGATCCTGAAAGCCAGAAGCCGTAAAGATCTGCTCGAAGAGCTGTCGACCGCGCTGGCCGGCCATCAGGTTGCGAAGTTCAAAGCGGCCTGGCGTCAGGGCAAGACCATTGCTGACGGTGCGGTACCGGCCTACGGCGCGACCGATACGCTGGAGATGTTTGTTCTGCTTAACAACTACACCGTTCTGAGCTTTGCTCAGCAGCTGGCCCTGAGTAAATTACCGAAAGGGACACCGGTTGAAGATCCGGCGGTAGAAAAAGCCGTACGCAATCTGCTGATGACGGAGGACTTTTCGCTGATCAGCAAACTGCAACGCCATGCCCGTTCCGCCATCGAAGCGTATAACGATGACGAACTGGCCAGTCTGATTGGTTCCAAACGCATGTCAGATTACAAAGCGGCGCTGACGCAGCGTAACATCCGCTCCATGGACAGCCTGGCCACCTATGGCTGGATCATGTATCAGGATGCCTGTAACCGGGAAGTGCTGGGCCATCTGCCTGATTTTGAAGAGCTGTTTGCACGTGCGGCCTTGCCTGAAATCGCCGCGGCGGTGGGCAAACTCTCCTGACAGTCACACTGTTCAGGCTGAACTGAATGTTATTCATTGATCATTGCCCGGAGTCGTCGTTGTACCGGACAGATGCAGAACCGCTCTCCCCAGCCGCACACCGCGGTGCGGGAAAGCGGAACCGCTTAAACCGGCCAGCGTTACTGATGACGGGGAAGAACGGGATTGAGTAAAAGTACCCATGAAAATTCCTTATATTCCAGAAGATGCACCTTTTAATGGCGATCAGAAATACTGGCTGGCTGGCTTTCTCGCGGGTCTTCACTCCCGTCTGCTGGTATTAGAAGACAAGCAGCAACCCGCTGCGGGCACAGGTGCAGCCGCGACCACGCAACTGCACATTCTCTACGGCTCACAGACCGGCAATGCCGAAGCGCTGGCGCAGACCGCCGCGAAATCGGCCCGTGCTAAAGGGCTGGTGCCGGTGGTTCAGGCGCTGGGCGATGTCGACCTCGACGTCTTTGCTACCATGCGTCATGTGCTGATTGTCACCTCAACCTACGGCGAAGGCGAGATGCCGGATAACGCGCAGCTCTTCTGGGATGCGATCTCTGCCAGTACCGCACCGCGCCTGGAGCAGATGCATTTTGCCGTGCTGGCAATCGGTGATACCGGCTATGACGGCTTCTGTCAGGCGGGCAAGTTCATCGATATGCGCCTTGAGCAGCTGGGAGCAAAACGCGTGGTGGATCGCATCGACTGCGATATCGACTATGAAGAGCCATCCAGCGAGTGGCTGAACAGCTCCATGCCTCAGTTTGCGGCCAGCGCAGGCAGCAGCGGCACCGTGCTGGAGAGCGCGCCTGAAGCACCGGTCATCCCGGGCAGCAACAAATCGAACCCTTACGCCGCGGCGCTAATCACCAACAAGCGCCTCTCTGGCGAGCAGTCTGCCAAAGATATCCGACATTTTGAGTTTGACCTGACCGACAGCGGCCTGAAGTATGAAGCGGGTGATGCGCTCGGCGTCATTCCGGTCAACGAGCCATCGCTGGTCAGCCTGCTGCTGACCCAGCTTAATGCCGACTACGAGACGCCGGTGCCCGGCTTTGACCGCAGCCTCGGCGACCTGCTGACCTACCAGTTTGAGATCTCTGAACCGTCGCGCAAGCTCATCGAATGGGTCGGGCAGAACACCACCAACCAGGAGCTGCGTCATGTGTTACAGCACGACGACAAAGATGCGCTGGGTGTCTGGCTGTGGGGCAAAGATAGCCTTGACCTGCTGCAGCTTGACCTGACGCGCACGCTGGCGGTGCCTGAGTTTGTTGCCCTGCTGCGTCCGCTGCAGCATCGCGCTTACTCAATTTCATCCAGCTCTAAAGCCCATCCGAATCAGGTGCACCTGACCGTTGCCTCGGTGCGTTATCACAGCGGCGGCCGTAATCGTGGTGGCGTCTGCTCAACCTACCTGGCTGAGCGCGTACGTCGTGGCGAAAAGCCAGCCATCTTTATTTCGCCGAACAAAGCGTTCCGCGTCCCAGCCAATAACAGCGCTCCGCTGATCATGGTGGGACCTGGCACCGGCATCGCGCCCTTCCGGGCTTTCCTGCAGGAGCGTCAGGCAACCGGCGCGCAGGGCAAAAACTGGCTGTTCTTCGGCGATCAGCATCAGGAACATGACTTTATCTATCAGGATGAACTGCTCGCCTGGCGGGATAATGGCTTGCTGACGCGGCTTGACCTGGCGTTCTCCCGCGATCAGGAGAAGAAGATCTACGTGCAGAGCCGGATGCTTGAGCAGGGTGCAGAACTCTATGCCTGGCTGCAGGAAGGCGCTTACTTCTATGTCTGTGGCGATGCATCACGCATGGCGAAGGATGTGGATAATGCGCTGTATGAAGTGGTTCGCCAGTTCGGTGGCCTCTCCAGCGAGCGCGCAGCGGACTATGTCGACCAGCTGAAGAAAGAGAAGCGTTACCTGCGCGACGTCTATTGATAGCGAAGGTGTGATAAAAAATCCGGTTTGCGCAGGCAGCCGGATTTTTTTATCGCTGACAGGCAAAAAAATACCCGCCGGAGAGGCGGGTATCTGTTTTAAGAATGCTGCGGTTATTTCACGACGCGCAGTGAAGGTCGTCCGCCCCGCGGCGGTGGATCGTCATCAGGCGGTGTCTCATCATCGCTGGCATCGTCGGGACGATCGCCATCAATCACGGACATCATGGTCTCTTCCTGACCTTCTGACGCTTCCTGAATATCCAGCTCGTAAGCCGGTTCCGGTTCAAACATCGTTCCGGCACCGTTTTCCCGGGCATAGATTGCCAGAATTGCCGCCATCGGCACGTTAACCTGACGAGGAACACCCCCAAAGCGGGCGTTAAACGACACCTGGTCATTCGCCAGATCGAGGTTGCCGACAGCACGAGGCGCGATGTTCAGGACAATCTGACCATCACGCGCGTACTCCAGCGGCACCTGTACACCTGGCTGATTGATGTCGACCACCAGATGCGGCGTCAGCTGGTTGTCGAGCAACCAGTCATAGAAGGCGCGCAGCAGATAGGGACGACGTGCAGTAAGTTGCGACATTTCCATACGTTAAGCCCGTGCTTGCAGGCGCATTTCACGTTCAGCTTCAGTTAATGAAGCGAGGAAAGAGTCACGCTCAAATACGCGGTTCATGTAACCTTTCAGCTCTTTTGAACCAGAGCCGATCAAATCGATGCCCATTGAAGGCAGACGCCATAACAGCGGTGCCAGGTAGCAATCCACCAGGCTGAACTCTTCGCTCATGAAGTAAGGCGTGCGGCCAAACAGCGGCGCGATCGCCAGCAGCTCTTCACGCAGCTGTTTGCGTGCGGCTTCGGCTTCCTGACCGCTGCTGTTCTCAACCTTCCTCATCAGGCTGTACCAGTCCTGCTCGATGCGGTGCATCATCAGGCGGCTGTCACCACGGGCAACCGGATAAACCGGCATCAGTGGCGGATGCGGGAAGCGCTCATCTAAATATTCCATGATGATGCGGGATTCATACAGCGTCAGCTCACGATCTACCAGTGTCGGTACCGTGCGATACGGATTGAGGTCAATCAGATCCTGCGGCAGGTTATCCATTTCGACCTGCTCGATCTCTACGCTGACACCCTTCTCCGCCAGAACGATACGTACCTGATGGCTGAAAATGTCAGTAGGACCAGAAAACAGCGTCATTACCGAACGTTTGTTGGCAGCGACAGCCATGAAAACCTCCAAGTTTGTTCACAAAAAGATACTGCGAATAGCCAACCACACGGCGACTCACTTGCTTGTCGAACTCGCACGCAACCTGGTCAGCTGCGCCGTAAAACTGACGCCCCGACAGCGGGAAGGCGCATAACGCACCGGCCTGCGGGCGCAAAGTGACACAGAGTTTACCAGATTTTAGGCTGCTTGTGGGCGTGGAATGAATCTTTGCAGGTAAATTGAGCGCGGGCTTACGATTTTCACCGTTATCAGACGGGAAGGCAGAAAATAAAAAACCCGCCGAAGCGGGTTTTTTGAGCCAATTGCCGCAGCCGGAGCTGCAAACAATTAACGCTTGGAGAACTGAGGACGACGACGTGCTTTACGCAGGCCGACTTTCTTACGTTCAACCTGACGCGCGTCACGCGTTACGAAGCCAGCTTTACGCAGCTCGCCACGCAGTGATTCGTCGTATTCCATCAGAGCGCGGGTGATACCGTGACGGATCGCACCAGCCTGACCAGAAATACCGCCACCTTTAACAGTGACGTACAGATCGAATTTACCAACCAGATCCAGCAGTTCCAGCGGCTGACGAACGACCATGCGGGCAGTTTCGCGACCGAAGTACTGTTCCAGAGAACGTTGGTTAATTACGATGTTACCGCTACCCGGCTTAATGAATACGCGAGCGGTAGAGCTTTTGCGGCGACCAGTGCCGTAGTTTTGAGTTTCAGCCATTGCCTTTAATCCCGATTAAATGTCAAGAACTTGCGGTTGCTGTGCCGCATGGGTGTGCTCGTTGCCTGCGTAAACTTTCAGCTTACGGTACATAGCACGACCCAGCGGGCCCTTCGGCAGCATGCCTTTAACCGCGATCTCAATCACACGCTCAGGACGGCGAGCAATCATCTCTTCAAAGGTCGCCTGTTTGATACCACCGATGTGGCCGGTGTGGTGATAGTAGATCTTGTCAGTACGCTTGTTGCCGGTAACAGCAATTTTTTCTGCGTTCAGAACGATGATGTAATCACCCGTATCAACGTGCGGAGTGTATTCCGCTTTATGCTTACCACGCAGACGGCGCGCCAGTTCAGTCGCCAGGCGACCCAAAGTTTTGCCCGTTGCGTCAACTACAAACCAGTCACGTTGGACGGTTTCTGGTTTAGCTGTAAAAGTTTTCATCGAAAAGCTTACCCAAATTAAGTTACACGTTGGTGAAATCCCAAACGCTTAAGTAAACGAATGAGGCTCACACGACCATTTTGACCAGCAAGCCACCCCTTCGGATAGAGTTACTGGAACACAGAGGATTTGGGAAAAAAATCCTTTGCTGTAACGTGGGGTCGCAAGATTATAGAGAAGTCGATTGCAAAAATCGAACCCTATTTCGGTATTTATCCTGATTATTCTCACGGCAGATGCGGCAGGCGCAGATACTCTTCGCTCTGCATCTCCTGAAGCCGCGATAAACAGCGCTGGTATTCAAACTTCAGCCGCGTCCCCTGATAGATCTCGGTCAGCGAGGTTTCTGCGGCCACGACCAGCTTCACGTGACGCTCATAAAATTCGTCAACCAGGGCCAGGAAACGGCGCGCCTGATCTTCGGTTTTGTAGATCATTACCGGCACGTCATAGAGCAGCACGCTGTGAAAACGGCGGGAAAGCGCGATGTAGTCATGCTGGCTGCGCCCTTCCCCGCACAGCGTCGTGAAGTTGATGGCCAGCACGCCGTCGCTGACGCCCAGCGTCGGCATCTGGCGATGGTTGATCTCCAGCACCGGCGCCTCCTCCGGCTGGCTGCCCGACAGCGCCTTAAACATGCGCGCCATCTCCGTGTGAGTGGCCTCGTTGAGCGGATAGTTCCACAGATGCGCCGAGGTCAGTGTCCGCAGCCGGTAGTCGATGCCGGCATCCACATTCATCACATCACAGTGCCGTTTTATCTGCTCAATAGCCGGCAGAAAACGCGCGCGCTGCAGGCCGTTGCGGTAGAGGTCATCCGGCGGAATGTTCGAGGTTGCCACCAGGGCGATGCCGCGCTCAAACAGCGCTTCCATCAGCGTGCCCAGCAGCATCGCGTCGGTGATATCGGAGACAAAAAATTCATCGAAACATAGGATGTCAGTTTCCGCTTTGAATTTGTCCGCGATAATCAGCAGCGGGTCGCTCTGCCCCTGCAGTTGCGTCAGTTCTTCATGCACCCGCAGCATGAAACGGTGGAAGTGCAGGCGCAGTTTGCGTTCGCCAGGAATAGACTGAAAAAAGAGATCCATGACCCAGGTTTTGCCGCGCCCGACGCCGCCCCACATGTAGAGTCCGCGAACAGGCTGGGGCGTCGCATTTTTCTCTTTACCGATCAATTTCGACAGGCGACCCAGCAGGCCGGATGAGGCGGGCGCGGCAGCCTGTTGCCGGGCAACCAGCGCCTGCTGCAGGGCGTCTAAACGGGTAATCGCTTCACGTTGTACGTCATCGGGCCTGAATTCGCCCTGCGACAGCGCCTGCTCATAACGTGCAAGCGGAGATGAGGTTTGCATTGTTGTTTCAAAGTCCCTGAATAGTGTCTGATTCATACCACGGTTGCTGAAAAAAAGGCCGTTCTACACTAAGCCATGCTGCTCCGGAGTTCCACATCCATAAGATTAACGGGTATAGTGACTATTATTGAAATGGTGCAACGCCCTACGGAACAATGGAAAAAACACGGGAGTCATTATGACCTGGGAATACGGGCTAATTGGTTTAGTGGTAGGTATTATTGTCGGCGCAGTCGCCATGCGTTTCGGCAACAAAAAGCTGCGTGAGCAGCGCAGCATGCAGTATGAACTGGAAAAATCGAAGGCCGAGCTGGCCGATTACCGCGAAGAGCTGACTAACCACTTCGCACAGAGCGCCGAGCTGCTGGACAACATGGCGCGTGACTATCGTCAGCTTTATCAGCACATGGCGAAAGGCTCTAACGATCTGCTGCCGAATCTGCCGGGTCAGCAGAATCCTTTTGCCTATCAGCTGACTGAAGCGGAAGCTGACAACGACCAGGTGCCGGTGCAGATGCCGCGCGACTACTCTGAAGGCGCATCCGGTTTACTGCGTGGCGAGCGCCCTGCCCGCGACTAATCTTTTTGGGGCGCAGTCTGTCTGCGCCCACTGTTTTTGCGAACCCTGACCACAAACGACTGTCACACTCATTAAATCCTCCCACTTTGCAGCGAGAGCGTTGTAGCAATGAAAAAACAAGCACGCCTGTTTAGCGCATTAGCCTTGAGTATCGGGATGAGCCTTGCCGCCGCGCCAGACGCGATGGCAACGCTGCCAGCACAAATTGCGGGCCAGCCGCTGCCGAGTCTGGCACCGATGCTGGAAAAAGTGTTGCCTGCCGTGGTCAGCGTTCACGTGGAAGGCACCGATTCCGGTGAACAGGCTCAGGATATCCCTGAGCCTCTGAAACGTTTTTTCGGCCAGATGCCTGGCGGGAATAATCAGCCACAGCCGTTTGAAGGGTTGGGCTCGGGCGTGATCATTGATGCCGCGAAAGGCTACGTGCTGACCAACAATCATGTGGTGAACGGTGCCGACAAGATCAACGTGCAGCTTGGCGACGGCAGTGAATATGAAGCCAAACTGATCGGTCATGATGAGCAGACCGATATCGCCCTGATTCAGATCCAGGGCGCGAAAAACCTCACGCAGATTAAAGTGGCGGACTCCGACCAGCTGAAAGTGGGTGATTTTGCGGTCGCAATCGGGAACCCGTTTGGTCTGGGTCAGACCGCCACCTCCGGTATCATCTCTGCGCTGGGCCGCAGCGGCCTTAACCTGGAGGGGCTGGAAAACTTTATTCAGACCGATGCCGCGATTAACCGCGGCAACTCCGGCGGTGCGCTGGTCAACCTGAACGGCGAGCTGATTGGGATCAACACCGCCATTCTGGCCTCCAGCGGCGGCAATATCGGCATCGGCTTTGCTATCCCGAGTGATATGGCGATGAACCTCGCGCAGCAGCTGATTAAATTTGGCGAAGTGAAGCGCGGTCAGCTGGGTATTAAAGGCACCGAAATGACGGCCGATATGGCGAAGGCATTCAATGTCGACGCGCAGCGCGGCGCCTTCGTTTCGGAAGTGTTACCGCAGTCTGCTGCGCAGAAGGCGGGCATCAAGTCTGGCGACATCATTACCTCTATCAACGATAAGCCGATTACCAGCTTCGCTGAGTTGCGGGTAAAAGTGGGCACGACCCCACCAGGCGAACAGGTTAAGCTTGGCCTGCTGCGCGAAGGCAAACCGGTGACGGTCACCGTTACGCTGGAGCAGAGCGCTCAGACCACCGCCAGCGCCCAGCTGATGTCTCCGGCCCTGCAGGGTGCCACCCTGAGTGATGGACAGACAAAAACCGGCGACAAAGGCGTGAAGGTCGACACCATCGAAAAAGGGACACCGGCTGAACAGGTTGGCCTGCAGAAAGATGATGTGATCATCGGCGTAAACCGCAACCGGGTTCAGACCCTGGCTGAGATGCGCAAGATACTGGAAGGCAAACCGCCGGTTCTGGCACTGAACGTGGTGCGCGGCGATGAAAGTATCTATCTGTTGTTGAGATAAACCTCGCATTATGGCGGACACAAGCGCGTGTGTGTCCGCCGCTCTCATGTTATTCTGCCCAGCGATCTCCCCTGGCGTGATTTAACACCATGTTTCTTAAACTTTTGCGTGCCGTAGTGCTGGGCCTGATTGTGGCGGGTATTCTACTCGCAGCACTGCCTGCACTGCGTATGGGCAGCGACGCCCTCTATAACCACGACGATATCAACGACGAAACGCCCTTCAGCTTCAATCAGGGGGTGCGCCGCGCCGTGCCTGCCGTTGTAAACGTTTATAACCGGAGCGCCCACGGCAACAACAACCGTGGCATTACCACCCTGGGCTCGGGGGTGATTATGAATGCCAAAGGCTACATCCTGACCAACAAGCACGTCATCAATAATGCCGATCAGATTATCGTGGCATTGCAGGATGGCCGCTTCTTTGAGGCTACGCTGGTCGGTTCCGACGGCATGACCGATCTTGCCGTGCTGAAGATCACCGCCTCCGGCCTGCCTGTCATCCCGATCAATCCCAATCGCCAGGCGCATATCGGCGATGTCGTGATGGCGATAGGCAACCCCTATAACCTGGGGCAGACGGTGACGCAGGGCATTATCAGCGCCACGGGCCGGGTTGGACTGAGTTCATCAGGCCGCCAGAACTTTCTGCAGACCGATGCGTCAATCAATCAGGGTAACTCCGGTGGCGCGCTGATTAACTCGCTTGGCGAGCTGATGGGCATCAACACCCTGACCTTTGATAAAAGTAACGATGGCGAAACGCCGGAAGGCATTGGTTTCGCCATCCCCACCGTTTTAGCCTCGAAGATCATGGATAAGCTGATTCGTGATGGTCGGGTGATCCGCGGGTATATCGGTATTACCGGTCGTGAGCTGCCGCCGCTGCATGGACAGGGCAGCAATCTGGATCGGGTTCAGGGCATTATCGTCAGCGTGGTGACGCCGGATGGACCGGCGGACAAGGCCGGAATTCAGGCCAACGATGTACTGCTCAGCGTAAACGGTAAGCCAGCCATCTCGGCGCAGGAGACCATGGATCAGGTGGCAGAGATTCGTCCCGGTTCCGTGATTGATGTGCAGGTGCTGCGCAACGATCAGAAACTGACGCTGCCGGTCACCATTCAGGAATTTCCTGATAACAGTGGTTAGCTGAAACGGGAGCCCGGTCAGGGGTGGCCCGGCTGATCGCAAAGAAGGCCGCCATCCCTGGCGGTCGGCCTCGCCATCCTGGCTCGGACGCTTTGCTCTTCATCCGGGCCACCCCTTTCCCTCTGCTCCGTCATCGTCTGTGAGGCACGGACTAGCAGCGATCAACCGGAAAGGCGATCACCTCACTCAGTGACTCTGCTTTTAACGCCAGCATAATCAGCCGATCAATACCCAGCGCGACCCCGGAACAGGCGGGCATACCGTGCGCCAGCGCATCCAGCAGATAAGTGTCAATTGGATGGACCGGCAGACCGCGCGCCGCACGGCGACGGTTATCCTGCTCAAACCGCTGACGCTGCTCGCGGCTGTCGGTCAGCTCACGGAAACCGTTCGCCAGCTCAATGCCTTTGTAATAGACCTCAAAACGTTCAGCTACGCGGTGATCTTCGGTGCTGATCTCCGCCAGTGCCGCCTGACTGGCCGGGAAATGATAAACGAAGCAGGGTTTGTCCTGGCCAATCTTCGGCTCCACGCCCAGCATAAACAGCAGCATCAGCAGCGTATCGCGATCCTCTTCTGCACGCGCCAGCTCGCCTTCGCCCAGCTTCTCTGCCGCTTCACGCAGCTGCGCTTTATCTGCCGACAGCGGATCCAGATCCAGGTGGCGGATAAAGGCCTGCTGATAGGAGAGCGACTCTGCGCTGTCACACTCCAGCACCTGCTGCAGCAGATCGTCCACCTCATTCATCAGGCGGTACATGTCGTAGTGCGGCCGGTACCACTCCAGCATGGTGAATTCCGGATTATGATGACGTCCCGCCTCTTCATTGCGGAAACTGCGCCCCATCTGATAGATCGGACCACTGCCCGCTGCCAGCAGGCGTTTCATATGATATTCCGGGCTGGTCATCAGCCAGAGATCGCGCCCCTGCGACGCACCAGGCCCGACAAAACGCGTCTGGAAAGGCACCAGATGGATATCGGTAATAGTGGCCTGGCTCATCGCCGGCGTATCCACTTCCAGTACGCCACGATCGGCAAAGAAACGACGCACTTCCGCTAAAATCGCGGCGCGTTTTAACAAATTGGCGATGGATGCGCTTGGTTGCCAGCTTGCCGTTTCGCTCATGGTGATGACTCCTGATACAAATAAGGGGTGGAAGTCTACCTGCAATGCCTGCGGCAAACAATCTCATGCCGGCGATGCCAAAAACAGCGCTTCGGCTTCTATACTTAAGCAGTTAAATCACAAAGGAATCCCGCTATGTCTCTATGGAAAACCCTTGTCGCCAGCCTCAGCGCTTTTCTCTCCGTTGCCTGTAGCACCACGCCACCCAAAAACGTCACGGTTGTTGAGAACTTTGACAGCCAGCGCTATCTCGGCCAGTGGTATGAGATTGCCCGCCTCAATCATCCGTTTGAACGCGGTCTGGAGCAGGTCACGGCTAACTACAGCCCGCGTGAAGATGGCGGCCTGAAAGTGATCAATCGTGGCTATAACGTGAAAAAACAGCGCTGGCAGGAGAGCGTCGGTAAGGCCTACTTCACTGGTGATCCGCAGCGCGCCGCCCTGAAAGTCTCGTTCTTTGGCCCCTTCTACGGCGGCTACAACGTTATCGCCCTGGATCCCGACTACCGCTATGCCCTGGTGTGTGGCCCGAATCGCCACTACCTGTGGATACTGTCGCGCACACCGCAGCTGGAGCCGGGGGTCAAAGAGAAGCTGGTTGATCAGGCGCGCCGGGATGGCTTCCCGGTTGATGAGTTAATCTGGGTGAAACAGAAATAGTGCAGAGGGAATAAGCCGGTACAAAACCGTTTTCGTACCGGCTGTAATAACAGGTTACTTCGTGCTGTTCTGAATCGCCTGGCCACCCGCTTCGACGTCTTCACCCACGCCACGCGTGGTGTTGCAAGCCGTCAGCAGTGAAGAGAGCACCAGTACAGAGAAGATCGCGGCAATACTTTTCTTTAACATGACAATGTCCTTTTTGATGGATGTAAAGTACAGCGCTTTAAGCATAGCCGGATTTCCGGCGGATGCTGCCGCGGAACTTTAAAAAGGAGAAGCCGTTAAGGTCATTTTGCCGCACGCGAAATGGCACCACCTAAGTGGGAGACATCTTCGCCAAAACCGTGGAATGTGTTGCAGGCACTTAATGCAGAGGAGACCAGCAACGCGAATGCGATTAATTTTGCCAGCTTTTTCATTTTTTCTCTCAGACAAGAAAAAGGCGCATCCGGAGATGCGCCTGCGAATCTTACTTCACGCGTGACACGTATTCGCCAGAGCGGGTGTCAACTTTCACCACTTCGCCTTCCTGAACGAACAGTGGCACTTTTACAACCGCGCCGGTAGAGAGCTTGGCAGGTTTACCGCCGGTACCGGCAGTGTCACCTTTCAGGCCTGGATCGGTTTCCACGATTTCAGCTTCGATAAAGTTCGGCGGCTGAACGGCGATAGGACGACCGTTCCACAGCGTAACGATACATTCTGCGTTGTCCTGCAGCCATTTCGCTGCTTCGCCCACAGTCTTCTCTTCAACCGGGAACTGCTCAAAGCTTTCCTGGTGCATGAAGTGGTAGAACTCACCGTCGTTGTACAGGTAGCTCAGGTTGGTATCCATTACGTCTGCGCCTTCGGCGGAGTCGGTGGATTTGAAAGTTTTCTCAACGCGAGAACCCGTCAGCAGGCGACGCATTTTAACGCGTGCGAATGCCTGACCTTTACCCGGTTTAACGAACTCACTGGATTCGATGGCATACGGCTCGCCTTCGAACATGATTTTAAGACCGGGACGGAAATCGTTGCTAGAATAAGTCGCCATGAAGGCCCTCTACGAAAATTGATACTGGTACTAAGCCAAAAAAATGGCACACATTGTAACCCTAAAAATACCTTCCAGAGAAGATTGGTTGCAGCAACTTGCTGATGTTGTCACTGAACCTGATGAATTACTGCGTATTTTAGCCCTGGAACAGCATTCTGAGCTGGCCGCTGGCGCGGATGCGCGGCGGCTTTTCGCCCTGCGCGTTCCGCATGCCTTCATCAGCCGGATGAAAAAAGGCGATGCGCACGACCCGTTGCTGCTTCAGGTTCTGACTCAGCGTCAGGAATTCATCGATACGCCTGGTTATAGCACCGATCCGCTCGATGAACAAAGTAACGCGGTGCCCGGACTGCTGCATAAATACCGCAACCGGGCGTTATTGCTGGTCAAAGGCGGCTGTGCGGTCAACTGCCGCTACTGCTTCCGCCGTCACTTCCCCTATCAGGATAATCCCGGTAATAAGCGAAGCTGGCAGGCGGCGCTGGACTATATCGCCGATCATCCGGAACTGGACGAGATTATCTTCTCCGGCGGCGATCCATTAATGGCGAAAGATCATGAACTCGCGTGGCTGATTGCCGCGCTGGAAAAGATCCCGCACCTGAAACGGTTGCGCATCCACAGTCGTTTACCGGTGGTGATTCCGGCACGCATTACCGATCAGCTCTGTGAGATGCTTCGCGCGACCCGCCTGCAGGTGGTGATGGTGACGCACATCAACCATGCGCAGGAGATTGATGATGCGCTGCGTGAGGCGATGAGCAGCCTGAAGCGGGCCGGTGTCACCCTGCTGAATCAGAGTGTGCTGCTGCGGGGCGTGAACGATAATGCGCAGACGCTGGCCACCCTGAGCAATGCCCTGTTTGATGCGGGCATTCTGCCCTACTATCTGCATGTGCTGGATAAGGTGCAGGGTGCCGCACATTTCTTTGTGTCTGACGATGAGGCGCGCCAGCTGGTGCGGGCGTTACTGTCACAGGTTTCCGGCTATCTGGTGCCGAAACTGGCGCGGGAAATTGGCGGAGAGCCGAGTAAAACGCCGCTGGATTTACAGCTGCGTCAGGAATAAAAACGGCCAGCACAAGGCTGGCCGCTGAGATTCGCTGTACTACCCATGCCACATTATGGGCACTTGTAGACCTGACCGGTCATTTTGCTGTCCAGAGGCGCAAACGCAGACAGCAGATTCTGTGTCGGGCTGGTGGCACCATAAATCACGTTGCCGCCCATCTCCGCGGCGCGATTGCGCAGGTCATTGGCTGCACCGCGCAGTGCGCTGGTTTCGCCGCCTGCACCGCTCAGCCAGTTGCTCTGTGAGCCGGTAAGGTTGCCCAGAAGCTGGCAGGAACTGGCAGGCTGCTGATCGGTAAACGTCACGCGCTCGCCTGCTGAAGAGAGTTGCGTAGAGCTGCTGCAGCCCGCCAGCAATAACACGCCAGCCGTCAGTCCGGGCAAGAGGTTAATCCGCATTGTAATCCCCATTTATTATCATCAGAGTCGGGTGGCAGCGTAGCAGAAAAAAAGCACTTTTTTCTGCACATTCATTGCCTTAATCCCGTTATATCCCCTCAATATTTCATGTTACGTCTCGGCGACGCTGCCTGCCTGAAGAATAAACTGAACATCAGTAAATTCAGCCGGACAACTGCAGACAGCGTGCAGACAACGGGAAATATCAGGAGGAAAGACGTACGATTGCGCCACTACTTATACTATTTTCCTGCCCAAAAGAAAAACCCCCGGCCGTTTCCGGTCGGGGGTTCTTTTGTGACTCAGGCAGTCAACGGCAATTACATCATGCCGCCCATACCGCCCATGCCACCCATACCGCCAGCGCCTGCGCCTAAATCAGGTGCGTCGCCTTTTGGCAGGTCAGTGACCATGCACTCGGTAGTGATCATCAGACCCGCAACAGAGGCCGCGTACTGCAGTGCAGAACGGGTCACTTTGGTTGGGTCCAGGATACCGAAGTCGATCATGTTGCCGTACTCTTCAGTCTGCGCGTTGTAACCGTAGTTACCGTCGCCCGCTTTCACGTTGTTCGCTACAACAGAAGGCTCTTCACCGGCGTTAGAGACGATCTGACGCAGTGGTGCTTCCATCGCGCGCAGCGCAACTTTGATACCGACGTTCTGGTCTTCGTTCTGACCACGCAGCTCTGACAGCTGTGCTGCAACGCGAACCAGCGCCACACCACCACCTGCAACCACGCCCTCTTCGACAGCAGCACGGGTTGCGTGCAGTGCATCTTCAACGCGCGCTTTTTTCTCTTTCATTTCAACTTCAGTGGCTGCGCCCACTTTCAGAACGGCTACGCCGCCTGCCAGTTTCGCGACGCGCTCCTGCAGTTTTTCTTTGTCGTAGTCAGAGGTCGCTTCTTCGATCTGCTGACGAATCTGGGTCACACGGCCCTGAATGGTGGTCTCTTCACCCACACCGTCGATGATGGTGGTGGTGTCTTTGTTGATCACAACACGTTTTGCCTGACCCAGATCTTCCAGCGCAGCTTTTTCCAGCTCCATACCGATCTCTTCAGAGATTACGGTACCGCCGGTCAGGATAGCGATATCCTGCAGCATGGCTTTACGACGGTCGCCGAAGCCTGGTGCTTTAACCGCAGCCACTTTAACGATGCCGCGCATGGTGTTGACCACCAGCGTTGCCAGGGCTTCGCCTTCAACATCTTCCGCGATGATCAGCAGAGGTTTACCGGCTTTCGCAACGGCTTCCAGCACGGGCAGCATTTCACGGATGTTAGAGATTTTCTTGTCAGCCAGCAGGATGAACGGCGATTCCAGTTCAACCGCACCGGTTTCTGGCTTGTTGATGAAGTACGGTGACAGGTAGCCGCGATCAAACTGCATACCTTCAACCACATCCAGCTCGTCCTGCAGGCCGGTGCCTTCTTCAACGGTGATCACGCCTTCTTTACCCACTTTCTCCATCGCCTGAGCAATCAGCTGGCCCACGGTTTCATCGGAGTTAGCAGAGATCGTGCCCACCTGCGCAATCGCTTTAGAGTCTGAGCAAGGTACAGACAGCGCTTTCAGTTTCTCAACGGCAGACACAACGGCCTGGTCGATACCGCGCTTCAGGTCCATCGGGTTCATACCCGCGGCAACGGCTTTCAGACCTTCGGTGATGATAGCCTGCGCCAGTACGGTCGCGGTGGTGGTGCCGTCGCCTGCAGCGTCGTTCGCTTTAGAGGCCACTTCTTTCACCATCTGCGCGCCCATGTTCTCGAACTTGTCTTCCAGTTCGATTTCACGCGCAACGGACACGCCATCTTTAGTGATGGTCGGTGCACCAAAAGATTTATCCAGAACCACGTTACGGCCTTTCGGGCCCAGGGTAACTTTTACTGCATCTGCCAGTACGTTCACGCCACGCAGCATTTTTACGCGAGCGTCATTACCGAATTTTACGTCTTTAGCTGCCATTTCAATTGTCCCTTAAATTCGTTTCGTTCAGTGAGTTACGCGAAAAAATTACGCTTCGACAATCGCCAGAATGTCGCTTTCAGAGATGATCAGCACTTCTTCGTTGTCGATCTTTTCGGTTTTAGCGCCGTAACCTTCGTTGAAGATCACCACGTCGCCAACCTTCACGTCCAGCGGCTTAACGTCGCCACTCTCAAGGATGCGGCCATTGCCGACAGCCAGAACTTCACCACGGGTGGATTTACCGGCTGCAGAACCGGTCAGCACGATGCCGCCAGCTGATTTAGCTTCAACTTCTTTACGCTTGACGATGACGCGATCGTGCAATGGACGAATTTTCATGTGATAGCTCTCCTTTGAGAAGTCCAATCATTCAGTTTTGGGGTTGAACACCGGGCTGCATGGCTTCCGGCCTCGTGACCTGTGAGATAGGGCCATCCCCACCCGCTTTCAAGGGGGCGAACAACAAATTTTTTCTATGGAAGCCATAAGTGATGTTTTTTTAAACAGACGACGGCGCAAATAAAAAACGCAACCCGGAGGTTGCGCTTTCAGTGGTAACAATGGCGGTTAACGATCCTGGTGATCGTCGTGATGCTCAAGGCGATCGCTGTTTTTACGCTCAAACTCGCCGTCCATCGTGTAGCCGCTGTCCGGTCCGGCTCCCGGCCCGCGCCAGACGCGCAGATGGGGCATCAGCTTCAGCGTGAGATGCTTCTGAACCGGGGGCAGCAACAGCAGCAGGCCCAGCAGATCGGTAAAGAAGCCCGGCAGCAGCAGCAGGAAACCGGCGATGATCAGCGAGACGCTTTTGATCATCTCCGTGGCCGGGCTTTCGTTACGCGCCAGCTTCTCCTGCATCAGCATGAAGTTTTTCATGCCCTGATTTTTTACCAGCGAAACCCCGATGCAGGAGGTGAACACCACCAGCAGCATGGTCAGCAGCACGCCCATGACGTGCGCGACCTGGATGAACAGTGAAATCTCAATCCAGGCCAGAACAAAAAAGACTAATAACGGTATCCAGCGCACCGTACTCTCCTGTAAGTAGAGGCTGAACGGCAGCGTGCCGGTCAGCAGAAAGCGTTCATCCTGAGGAGGATAAGAAAAGAGATGGGCACCCGCGCCGCCCTTTTCAACCGATCCTGTCAAATTTATCCTGCGGGGTTAATTTTGTAACCAACTTCACATATCGTTAACCCGGCAGCAGCATTAGCGATCTGCATGCGTGCTTTTCCCGGGCATCAGAATATGATCGCACACGCCTCTATGAAGACGGATAATATGTCGGCACGGGCACACCACGACAAAATAAACACATCCTTTGTGATGGTTAGCGGCAACAACAAGAAGGTTATCATGGCGAACAACATTCGTATCGAAGAAGACCTGTTAGGTATGCGCGAAGTTCCGGCGGATGCCTATTATGGCGTTCATACTCTGCGTGCGATTGAAAATTTTTATATCAGCAACAGCAAAATCAGCGACATACCTGAATTTGTCCGCGGTATGGTGATGGTAAAAAAAGCAGCAGCGATGGCTAACAAAGAGCTGCAGACCATCCCGCGTAACATTGCCGATACCATCATTCAGGCCTGCGACGAAGTGCTGAACAAGGGCCGCTGTATGGATCAGTTCCCCGTGGATGTCTATCAGGGCGGCGCCGGGACCTCGGTCAACATGAACACCAATGAGGTGCTGGCAAACATCGGTCTTGAGCTGATGGGCCACCAGAAAGGGGAATACCAGTATCTCAACCCCAACGACCATGTAAACAAGTGCCAGTCGACCAACGACGCCTACCCGACCGGTTTCCGCATCGCGGTTTACAGTTCGCTGCTGAAACTGCTTGATGGCATCAGCCAGTTGTCTGAAGGCTTCCAGCGCAAAGCCGATGAATTCCAGACCATCCTGAAAATGGGCCGAACCCAGCTGCAGGATGCGGTGCCAATGACCCTGGGGCAGGAGTTTCACGCCTTCAGCGTGCTGCTGAACGAAGAAACCAAAAGCATTCTGCGCACCGCCGAACTGCTGCTGGAGGTTAACCTTGGCGCGACCGCCATCGGTACCCGTCTTAACACGCCGGATGGCTATCAGCATCTGGCCGTACAGCGTCTGGCGGAAGTCAGCAACCTGCCGGTCATTCCGGCGGAAGATCTGATTGAAGCGACCTCCGACTGCGGCGCCTATGTGATGGTTCACTCGTCGCTGAAACGCCTGGCGGTGAAGCTCTCTAAAATCTGTAACGACCTGCGCCTGCTCTCCTCGGGTCCGCGCGCCGGCCTGAATGAAATCAACCTGCCTGAGCTGCAGGCGGGCTCCTCCATCATGCCAGCCAAAGTGAACCCGGTGGTGCCGGAAGTGGTTAACCAGGTCTGCTTCAAGGTGATTGGCAACGACACCACCGTGACCATGGCTTCCGAAGCGGGTCAGCTGCAGCTTAACGTCATGGAGCCGGTGATCGGCCAGGCGCTGTTCGAGTCGATCAGCATCCTGACCAACGCCTGCTACAACCTGCTGGAGAAGTGCGTCAACGGCATCACCGCCAACCGCGCGGTGTGCGAGGCCTATGTCTTCAACTCAATTGGCATCGTGACCTATCTCAACCCCTACATCGGCCACCACAACGGCGACATCGTCGGCAAAATCTGTGCCGAAACCGGGAAAAGTGTGCGTGAGGTGGTGCTGGAGCGTGGCCTGCTGACGGAAAGTGAGCTGGACGATATCTTCTCGGTGCAGAACCTGATGTACCCGGTTTATAAAGCGAAACGTTATACCGACGAAAACGAACAGTAAGGCTTAACCGACGCTGGTTAACCAAAGGCATACCGCGATCAACACGGTGTGCCTTTTTTTTTGTTACACAGCACACCCAGGTTTCACCGGTTTACTTTTCAGGAGTGATTCATGTTTGTGGTTGAGCTGCTTATCGTCTTAATGGCGATCTGGTTGGGCGCGCGTCTTGGCGGCATTGGTATCGGATTCGCCGGCGGCATGGGCGTACTGGTGCTGACGTTGGGATTTGGCATGGCACCCGGCGCTATCCCCTTCGACGTGATAGAGATCATCATGGCGGTGATCGCCGCCATCGCGGCTATGCAGGTGGCGGGCGGCATGGACTATCTGGTGAGCCTGGCGGAACGCCTGCTGCGCCGACATCCGCGTCACGTCACGCTGCTGGCCCCGCTGGTAACCTACCTGATGACGCTGCTGGCAGGCACCGGTCACACCGCTTTCTCGACGCTGCCGGTGATCGCGGAAGTGGCCAAAGAGCAGGGCGTGCGCCCTTCCCGTCCGCTGTCGATTGCGGTGGTGGCGTCGCAGATCGCGATTACCGCCTCTCCCATCTCCGCCGCCGTGGTCTTTTTTGCCACGCTGCTGGAACCGCGCGGCGTCAGCTACATCACGCTGCTGGCGATTGCGATCCCCGCCACGATGGTGGGCCTCTTCCTGGCCGCGCTGGTCACTAACTTCCTCGGCAAAGAGCTTAAAGATGATGAGGTTTATCAGGCGCGTCTCGCCAAAGGGGAAGTTACCCTGCGGGGTGCCAGCGTCTACCAGCCGAAGCCGGGGGCGAAACGCTCGGTGCTGCTTTTTCTGACGGGTATTATTGCCGTGGTGCTCTATGCCACCGCCACCAGCGCCAGCGTCGGGCTGATTGCCGATCCGCCGCTGCCACGTAACGAAGCGATTGTGGTGTTTATGCTGACCATCGCGACGCTGATCAGCCTGACCTGCAAACTCGACACCAGCGAAATCCTCAGCGCCAGTACCTTTAAGTCCGGCATGAGTGCCTGTATCTGTGTGATGGGTGTCGCCTGGCTGGGCGACACCTTTGTCAAAGCGCATCTGGCAGAGATTCAGACGCTGGCGGGCGACACGCTGAAAACCTATCCGTGGATGCTGGCGCTGGTGCTCTTCTTTGCCTCTATGCTGCTCTACTCACAGGCGGCGACCACCAAGGCACTGATGCCGGCCGCCCTGCTGCTGGGCGTCACCCCGCTCACCGCGATTGCTTCCTTTGCGGCGGTATCGGCACTGTTTGTGCTGCCCACCTACCCCACACTGCTGGCCGCCGTTGAGATGGACGATACCGGCTCCACCCGGATTGGTAAGTTTGTGTTCAACCACGCCTTTATCATTCCCGGCGTTATCGCTATCGCGCTGTCGGTGCTTTCCGGCTTCATCTTTGGCGGACTGCTCTTGTAGCGCCGCCATCGTGTTATGAAGGGAGCGTGCTATCATCGGCGCTCTTTTCATCACACAGGAGTCACAGGATGAATGCCGTCGTTATCCTCTGTACTGCCCCCGATCAGGCCACGGCGCAACAGCTTGCGACCCTGGCGCTGGAAGCCAGGCTGGCGGCCTGCGTTACCCTGCTGCCCGGCGCGACCTCCTGCTATCTCTGGCAGGGCCGGATTGAGCAGAGCAGTGAAGTGCAGATGCTGCTGAAATGCGACAGCGATCACCAGCAGGCACTGTGCGATCTGCTCAAAGCCGCGCACCCTTACGACGTGCCCGAACTGCTGGCACTGCCGGTTCAACATGGAGACAGTGAATACTTGTCATGGCTGCACGCATCTCTCGCTTAATAACGCTTCTGCTGACGCTGTTTGTCTGTCTGCAGGCGCACGCTTCCCTCTTTTCCAGTCCGGCGACCGGCCGCTTTGTGCCCGTCGACCAGGCCTTTACGTTTGATTTCGACCAGCAGGGCGCGCAGCTCAATCTGCACTGGAAAGTGAAGTCAGGCTATTACCTCTATCGCCAGCAGATTCACATCACGCCACAGAATGCGACCCTCACGCCACTGACGCTGCCTGCCGGCGAGCCGCATGAAGATGAATTTTTCGGCAAGAGTGAGATCTATCCGCAGGATCTGACGCTGCCGGTAACGCTGCAACAGGCAGGCCCCGGTGCCACGCTCAGCGTGACTTATCAGGGCTGTGCGGCTGCCGGATTCTGCTACCCGCCGGAGACGCGATCCGTGCCGCTGAATGCGGTAGCCGCAGACAGCCCGCCTGCGTCCGCCAGCGCTAAGGCTGAGGTTCAGCCCGCCTCCGCCAGTCCGCTGCCCTTTTCGCCACTGTGGGCGTTGCTGATCGGCATCGGCGTCGCCTTTACGCCCTGCGTGCTGCCGATGTACCCGCTGATCGCCGGCATTATCCTGGGCGGCCAGCGCCATTATTCGCTGGGACGCCTGTTTGCCCTGGCGATGGTCTACGTGCAGGGGATGGCGCTGACCTACACGCTGCTGGGCGTGGTGGTCGCCGCAGCCGGTCTGCGTTTCCAGGCCGCCCTGCAGCATCCCTGGGTGCTCATCACGCTCTCGCTGCTGTTTATCGTGCTGGCTCTCTCCATGTTTGGCCTGTTTACGCTGCAACTGCCCGCCAGCCTGCAAACCCGCCTGACCCTGTGGAGTAATCGCCAGCGGGGCGGATCGCTGCCCGGCGTCTTCCTGATGGGAGCGCTGGCGGGATTGATCTGCTCGCCCTGCACCACGGCTCCGCTCAGCGCCATTCTGCTCTACATCGCGCAGAGCGGAAACCTGTGGGCCGGCGCCGGTACGCTGTGGCTCTATGCCGTCGGGATGGGGCTGCCACTGATCGCCGTGACCCTGTTTGGTAACCGCCTGCTGCCGAAAAGCGGCCCGTGGATGCAGACCGTCAAGGAGGGCTTCGGGTTTGTCATCCTGGCGCTGCCGGTGTTCCTGCTGGAACGCATTGTAGGCGAGGCCTGGGGATGGCGGCTCTGGAGCCTGCTCGGCGTGGCGTTCTTCGGCTGGGCGTTCAGCCTCAGCCTGCGCGCCAGCAGCGGAAAGTGGCGCGTCGTGCAGATTGTCATGCTGGCCGCTGCGCTGATCAGTGCGCGACCCTTGCAGGACTGGGCCTTTGGCGATCCGGCCACGCAGCAGGCGGTAACCCCTCTGCCGTTCCAGACCCTTCAGACGCCGCAGCAGCTCGACAGTGCGCTGCAGCAGGCCCGCGGTCGCATCACGATGGTTGATCTCTATGCTGACTGGTGCGTCGCCTGTAAAGAGTTTGAAAAATATACCTTCAGTGACCGCGCCGTGCGCGATAGCCTGCGTCAGGTGCAGCTAATGCAGGCCAACGTCACCGACAACAACGCCCGCGACAACGCACTGTTACAACATCTTCAGGTGCTGGGCTTACCCACAATTCTGTTCTTTGATGCGCAGGGCCGCGAAATCCCCGGTTCGCGTATCACCGGGTTTCTGGATGCCGCTGACTTCCGCGCGCATTTGCAGAAACTTACCCCGTAAACAACACTGGAGTCAGGTCATTGCCCGGTGAAATTGCCGGGTCTGTATACCAGAGGAGAGTCACTTGCAGCGTGAACAGATACTCGAGCATGCATTGAATGTGCTTGAACAGAACGGCCTTGCCGCCACCCTCTCATTGGAAAACCTGGCGGGTTCCGGATTACCTTCAGAGCAGCTCCGGCTGTTCTGGCCCGACCGCGACGCCCTGCTCTACGATGCGCTGCGCTATCACGGGCAGCAGATTGAAACCTGGCGTCGCCAGATCCTGCTGGATGGGTCGCTGTCGGCAGATCAGAAGCTGATGGCACGCTATGAAGTCCTGAGTGAACAGGTCAGCAAAGGGCGTTTTCCGGGCTGCCTGTTTATCGCCGCCTGCAGCTTCTACCCGCAGCCCGATCAGCCCATTCACCAGCTGGCCGAGCAGCAGAAACGCGGCTCCTGGCAGTTTACCCATGAGATTCTGGTGGAACAGGGTCTGGATAACCCCAGCATGGTCGCCGACCAGATGGAGCTGATTCTTGAGGGCTGCCTGAGCAAGCTGCTGGTGAAGCGCAACGTGCAGGATGTCGCCACCGCTCAGCGCCTGGCGGAAGATGTTTACAACATCGCGCTGTGCCGCAAAAACGGGGCGCTGGCCTGAGGTTTTACCCCTTTTGACTGAAAAGCAGGCAATCAGTCACGTTTTCCGGGGTTTTTTAGTGAAAGCCGTTGACGGCCTGCGGCCTTTACGGTTTAATGCGCCCCGTTGCCCGAATAGCTCAGTCGGTAGAGCAGGGGATTGAAAATCCCCGTGTCCCTGGTTCGATTCCGGGTTCGGGCACCATATTTAAAGAACCCGCCTCTGGCGGGTTTTTGCTTTTCAGAGCGAACCCGTTATCGAACGTTCGATACACGCGCCACATCCTGTGGCACGCCCTTCGGGTCGTGCTGGCGCACGATTCAAAAATGCTCCCGGCATTTTTGTCCGGGTTCGGGCACCATATTTAAAGAACCCGCCTCTGGCGGGTTTTTGCTTTTATGCAGCAGCGCAACGGCACGGCCATTACGCCGCATGCATCCAGTCGCAGAGATGATCCAGCATCGCCATGCAGCGTTCAAGCTGTGCCACCGCGACAAATTCATCCGCTTTATGTCCCTGCGCCATACTGCCCGGCCCGCAAATCAGCGTGGCAATCCCCACCTCATTAAATAACCCCCCTTCCGTGCCAAAGGCCACGGTAGAGAAGGCCTCGCTGCCGCTCCAGTCAGCCAGCCAGCGGGCGAAGTCGCTCTGCGGATCGGTTAACAGACCAGGATAGGCACCCAGCGGCTCAAAAGCAATATCACTCTCTGGTGCCTTCTCCCGCATAGCGGGCAGCAGCTGATGACGCGCAAAGGCCGCAATATCCTCCAGCACCGCCCCGGCATCGGCCGTGGGCAGCGTGCGCAGCTCAAAATCGAACTGACAATCCTGCGGCACAATATTCAGCGCCGCACCCCCCTGAATCGTGCCGACCTGCAGCGTGCTGAACGGTGGATCGAACCGCGCATCCTGCGTCTGCTGCAGCGCCGTACCGACGCGGGTGATGTGGTTAATCAGCTTCGCCGCCTGCTCAATAGCGTTGACGCCGGATGGCGCATAGGCGGAATGGCAGGCGTGGCCTCGCACCTGACAGCGCATCGCCACCTTTCCCTTATGACCATAAACCGGCTGCATATTCGTCGGTTCACCGATAATGCAGAGCGCCGGTCTCTCCGGCGACGCCCGCAGGTGCGCCACCAGCGAACGCACGCCCAGGCAGCCCACCTCTTCGTCATAGGAAAACGCCAGATGGAGCGGCATACGCAGCGGCTGCGCCAGGAAGCGATCCAGTGAAGCAAGCACGCAGGCGATAAACCCTTTCATGTCGGCGCTGCCGCGGCCATAGCAGCGTCCGTCGCGCTCCGTCAGCGCAAAGGGGGGAACCGTCCAGCGCTGACCCTCGACCGGCACCACGTCGGTGTGCCCCGACAGCAGCACGCCGCCGTCGCCCGCCGGTCCCAGTCGTGCATACAGGTTAGCTTTCGTTCCGCTCTCGTTATAAAAAAGCTCAGCAGCAATGCCGCGCTGTGCCAGAGCGTCACGGATAAAGGCGATCAGCGCCAGGTTCGATTCGCGGCTGGTGGTATCGAAGGCGAGCAGGGCCGAGAGCGTCTCGCGCAGCGCACTATTCATCGCCTGGCACGCCGTAGGCCGGAGCCTCGCGCGGGTCGAGCGCGCGCGTCACGTAGGCCTCCATCTGCGGTTCGTAGGCGAGCCACAGGCGTGACAGCTCGCCGACCGGATCCTCATCGGCCCAGTCCACCCGCAGATCCACCAGTGGCCAGGTGTAGTCATCCACCACCTTCACGGCGGCAGAGTGTACCGGCCCCGCCTCGCCGCCTCGCGCAATCCCCGCCTGCAGCGCGGCGATCAGCCGGCTGGTCAGCTCGCCGGAGGAGGCGTGAAAGGCCGCAATCATCGCGTCGATCACCGCGCCGTCGGCCAGCATATTGCCCGCCGCCACGCAGTTTTCTCCCTGCGCAACCTTCCAGACGCCCAGGGTTTCGCTGCCGCTGAAGTGGGCCACCTCACCGCCGGAATCGATCACCGTAACCTGACGATACTCACTGAAGCGATCCTCCGCCAGGGCCAGCCTCAGCGCCTCCTGCGCTGAGGCACCCGCTTCCAGCTGCGCCAGAATCTGCTGTCCCAGTGCGGGCAGCGTAATATTCTGGCTGGAGACCGCCCCCGTCCCCGCCTGCAGCCAGGGGCAGCGTGCCCCGACCGCAATGCTGGAGGAGCTGATGGCAACGCCCAGTTGCCCGCTCTCTTCGCAGCGCGCACTTATTGAAAGGGTCATTGCGCCTCCTGGCCGTGCCAGTTATCCGGGATCACCGCAATCACGTCGATCTCCATCAGCCACTGCGGCTGCGCCAGCGCCGATACCACCAGCCCGGTCGAGATCGGGAAAACGCCCTTCAGCCATTTGCCGACTTCCAGATAGACCGGCTCGCGGAAGCGCGGATCGGTGATATAGGTGGTGGTTTTCACAATATGCGACAGGTCGCTGCCCGCCTCTTCCAGCAGCTGCTTCACGTTCTTCATCGCCTGTGCCGCCTGCACGCCAGGCTCCCCCAGCCCGACCAGATTACCGTCGAAGTCGGTGCCGACCTGGCCGCGCACATAAACGGTGTTGCCTGCACGCACGGCCTGACAGAGATCGTTGTCGAGCGCCTGGTTGGGATAGGTCTCTTTGGTGTTGAACATGCGGATACGGGTATGGGTTGGCATCATTGCTCTCCTGCTCGGTTTATAAGGACGACGCGGTCGGGTAGTGCTGGTACTGGCGCTGAATCGCAATCTGGTCAGCGATATATTTTGCGTCGTGCCACACGCCCCAGATAAAGGTAGAGCCGCGGCGGGAGAGCCAGGGCAGGCCGAGAAAGTAGACGCCCGGCTCGGTGGATACGCCACGATGGTGCTGCGGTTTCCCTTTCTCATCGAAAGCGTCGACCGCCAGCCAGCTGTAATCCGCCACATAGCCGGTCGCCCAGATGAGGCTGGTCACGCCCGCGCGGGCAAGGTCAAGTTCGCTGAGCGGATGAGTCACACAGTGGGGATCGGGCATAAAGTGACGCGCCTCCGGCTCTTCCGGCAGATCGAGTCCGTTGCGGGCAATCCAGGCATCCGCCGCATCCAGCAGCGCCAGATAGCTGGCGTCGCCGCGCGCGATGTTCTGCGCAAGGTCGGGCTGAAAGCGCACCGTGTCGCCGTCGAACGCCTGCGTCATGCCCACCAGATTCACCCCCTGGTGCGCCAGGGCGCGGAAATCCACCGTATGGCCGCCGCGCGCCCCGCTTACCGCGATAGTGACATGCTCTTTGCCCGGCTGGCTGGCCGCCGCATCCCACATGCCCAGTACGCCGAGCCACCAGCAGAAGTCGCGCTGACGATAGGCGCGCGGTGGACGATCGTGCGGACCCACGGAGAGATAGACGGTTTTTCCGGCGCGCTGCAGCTCATCGGCGATCTGCACGCCGGAAGAGCCCGCCCCGATGACCAGCACGCCCCCCTCCGGCAGCTGCTGCGGATTGCGATAGTCCGCCGAGTGAAGCTGTGTCAGACGGTCGCTCTCCGGCGCGACTGGCGGAATGACCGGCTTCTGAAAGGGACCGGTGGCCGCGACGATGCGCTGCGCTTCAATGACGCCCTCCGAGGTGCGCACGGTAAAGCCTGCGCGCCCGCTGTTGCGTGCCACGTGCAGCACCTCGACGCCGGTGCGGATCGGCGCGCGAAACTTCTCTGCATAGGCGACGAAGTAGTCCGCCACCTTCTCTTTGGCGACGAAGCTGTCGGGTTCGCATCCCGGAAAGGCCATACCGGGAAAACGGTCGTGCCAGGCGGGACCGTTGGCCACCAGCGAATCCCAGCGTCCGCTGCGCCAGGCCTCGGCGATGCGGTTTTTCTCCAGCACCAGATGCGGAACGTCGAGGCGGCTCAGGTGTTCGCTCATGGCGACACCCGCCTGCCCGGCGCCAATCACCAGGGTATCAATTTCTGTTTTCATCTCTGTCATTTCCGCGTCCTTCAACCAGCCGCCGGCTGATATATTCACCATAGGAGAGGTTTCCAAGACTATTTGAGCCGACAGAGCGGGTAAAATATTATAAAGCTAACACCTGCATAGGAATTTATTAGGCTGCGCGTCAGGCGCATTATTAGCGCGCCGCAACCGGAAAAAGTTCGGCGCGACGACAATACTCCATAAATAATTGCGCCGGTCGGGTTGGCTCATTATTTTGCAGGTAAGCCATAATGAGCGTCGAGTCCGCCATCTCATCTTCTATTTCAAGATGAATTAATTGCTGCCCGTCATAGGTCATATCAGAACAGGGGCGCGTCACCAGCACGGAAAAACCTAATCCCTGGCCCACCATGCAGCGCACCATCTCAATCGACGGCGAGCTGTAGGCGACGTCGGGATGGTAGCCCTTCTCTTTGAAGATGCGGATAAAGTAATTTTTGCTCGGAATCGCATCCAGCAGGATCATCGGCTCGCGGCTCAGCTGCTGCAGCGTCACCGTCGCCTGACTCGCCAGCGGATGCGCGGCGGGCAGCAGCGCATAGGGGCGATGCGGCGCGTTCAGCGGCTCTTTTTTGATGGAGTGGTCAAGGTCGAGATCGTAGAGAAACGCCAGATCGAAACGACCGCGGTGCAGCCCATGCATCAGCTCATGCTGCTCGCCGTCATAGAGTTCAATGGTGATATCGGGATAGATTTTTTTAAACCCGGCAATGAGTCTGGGAAGATAGAGCGGCGCAGCCGACTCAAAGCAGCCGACGGCGATGGTGCCGGAAACCAGCTGATGCTCGGCGCGTGAGTTCTGTTCAAACTCATAGGAGAGGCGCAGCAGATCACGCGCCTTCTCGTAGAAACGGCGACCGCCCGGCGTCAGAGAGACGCCCTGAGCGTGGTGGCGGATAAAGAGCTGCTGGTCAAAGGTATCTTCGAGATTTTTGATGGCAATGGAGATAGAGGGCTGCGCGATATGCAGCTGGCGTGACGCTTCGGCGATGCTCTCGGTTTCGACCACCGTGACGAAGTACTTAAGCTGTTTCAGCGTGAATCGCATCATAAATTATCTCTGTTAGCGCGCTCGGCTGGCGCGCTTTCTGGCAGGTTCTCTTCTGCTGCAAGGGTCATGCCACTCCTGCGCCCCGTAAACGGGCAGCGCCCCCGGACGCGACGCGGATCGCTTCATTCGCTTTGTGACTGATATTTCATGGCCGGAAGCGGTTTTATTTTGTCACCCATACGCCTTAATTTTTTTATTGCCTCATTTTGGCTCAGGGCTGCTCTTTTTCAGAGCAGGCAGAGGAGACAATTGAATTTCCCATATGGAAAACATTCCCTGTTTAAATTAATCAGCGCCATGTATGTTTCGCGCCCTCTTTTTTTACTGGATAGTTTTTTTAAAGTCTGAAGGCAGCAATTTACTAATTGCCTCAAATTAGCCGCTGCCGCCATAGTGTCAATCAATCGACAGCGGCGAATTTTTATTTCTGAAATTCGCGTTATTTAAGTGAGTGACATGCCTCATGACTTTTAACTGGAACTATATGTTCAGCCTGTTCAGCGACGCCGAATTCTGGCTGGCGAGCTGGACCGTCATAAAACTGAGTTTACTCACCTGGGGCATCAGTATCGTCGTGGGATTTGTGCTCGCGCTGGCAAAGCAGTCGAACCGACTGGTGTTCAGCCTGCCGGCTCGCGGCTATATCTGGCTGTTCCGCAGCCTGCCGCTGCTGGTGCTGCTGATTTTTGTCTACAACCTGCCGCAGGCCGCACCGGGCACCTCCGCTCTGCTCAGCGATCCCTTCTGGGCGGGCCTGATCGCCATGGTGCTCAGCGAAAGTGCCTACATCGCTGAAATTCACCGCGGCGGGCTGCTCTCCATTCCAAAAGGCCAGAGTGAGGCCGCCCGTGCCCTGGGGCTGCGCTTCGCCGGTATCCAGTGGCGCATCATCATTCCGCAGGCGGTGCGCGTCGCCCTGCCCGCGCTGGCAAACGAATATATCGCCATCGTGAAGCTCAGCTCGCTGGTGTCGGTGATCTCCCTGACCGAGATCCTGATGGTCGGCCAGCGCCTCTATTCGCAGAACTTCCTGGTCATGGAAACCATGGCGGCGGTCGCCTGCTACTACGTGCTGATTGTCACGGTGTTCGATTTTCTGCTGAAACAGCTGGAGCGCTATCTCGACGTTACCCAGCGCCGCCCGGCTGGCAAGGTGGATGACGCGCTCTATGCCCTGGCGCAGCGTCGCGCGGCCACCCCGCTCGCCCGTCCGGTGGCGCAGAGCAGCGGCCCGGCGCTGCAGGCGTCACGGCTGCATAAAGCCTATAACAACGTTGAGGTGCTGGGGGCGGTCAGCCTGCAAATTCAGCCGGGTGAAGTGGTGTCGGTCATCGGACCGTCCGGCTCCGGCAAAACCACGCTGATCCGCCTGCTGAACGGGCTGGAGCAGATCGATAATGGCGAAATCCGCATTAACGGCCAGCCCTTTATCCATCTCAGCCAGCAGGGCGAGCAGAAGCCGCGCTTTATTGAGCATGCCGAGCACCGCCTCAGCATCGGCATGGTGTTCCAGAGCTTTAACCTGTTCCCGCATCTCAGCGTCCTCGACAACCTGATGCTGGCGCCGCGCTATCACCGGCTGGCCTCGCGCGATGAACTCAAACAGCACGCCTGCGAGCTGCTGCACAAAGTGGGCATGCTGGATCACGCATGGAAATATCCGCACCAGCTCTCCGGCGGCCAGCAGCAGCGCGTGGCTATCGCCCGCGCCCTGATGATGCGCCCGCAGATCATGCTGTTTGATGAGCCGACCTCCGCGCTCGATCCGGAAAAGGTCAATGAGGTGTTGCAGGTGATCGAAACCCTGGCGCACGAAGGCATCACCATGGTGATCGTGACCCACGAGATGAACTTCGCCTTTAAGGTCTCTGACCGCATCGTATTTATGGAAAAAGGGCGTGTGGTCTGTGATGACGCGCCTCAGGCAATGCGCAGCGGAGAGCATCCGCGCGTGGAAGCCTTTCTGAAGGATGTTTCTCTGGCTTAACCCATTTATCCGCACGAGGGGAAAATCATGATCGAGCAGTGGCAGGTAGAGCAGTATCACCAGCAGGGTTTTCTGGTGGTGGAGAATGTCCTCAGCGCCGACGACATCGCCGCGCTGCAGCAGGACTTTGATGGCTGGGTGGAAGAGAGCCGCACTCACCAGGCGGCCTGGGGCGAAACGCTGGATGGCCGCGCGCGTTTCGATCTGGAAGAGGATCATCGCGCCGACCATCCGTCGCTGCGCCGCGTCAGCTCGCCAACGGAGATTTCCGCCGCCTATCGCCACGCCGCGCTTCAGTCGCGTATGGCGCAGATCGCCGGTCAGCTCACCGGCAGTCAGGGCGCGCGCTTTCACCACAGCAAGATCAACTCCAAGCTGCCGCACACCGCGACCAAAGTGGAGTGGCATCAGGATTTTCTCTTTACGCCGCACAGCAACGACGACATCGTCACCGCGCTGCTGATGGTGAGTGAAGTGACGCCGGAAAACGGCCCGCTGAACGTGGTGCCGGGCAGCCACAAAGGCCCGCTCTACTCTCACTGGCAAAACGGCCGTTTCACCGGCGCGGTCGATAAAAGCGTGGTCGGGGCGGCATGTTCGCAGCCTGCGGCCTGTTTCGGCCCACCCGGTTCGGTCTGCTTTATGCATACCCGCCTGCTGCACGCCTCCAGCCCGAACGAGACCGAGCTGCCGCGCACGCTGTTTATCGCCGTCTACGCGGCGGAAGATGCGCTGCCCTTTGGCGAAAACCCGCTGCCAAGCCGGGATGCCGGCACCCTGGTCGCAGGCGAAGAGAGCGGCATGGTGCGCAGTACCGTTAATGAGTTCCGTCTGCCGCAGAAACCGAGCGGCGCATCCTTTTTTGTCCAGCAGGCCGGAACCGATCCTGCCCGCGCGTAACCGCCACCACGGAGGCTTTATGAAATCTGTTGCCCTGACTTTTTTAGCCGCCAGCATCGCGCTGGGGTCGTTTAGCGCGTCGGCGTTCCAGCAGCCAGGAAAAATTATCGCCGGCTCTGACATGACCTTCTTCCCTTATGAGTACATTGAGAACAATAAACCGGCGGGCTTCGACATCGAGTTTCTCGACGGGCTGGCAAAAGTGATGGGCCGACAGGCGGTTAACCTCGACACCCGCTTCCCCAACCTGATTACCGGTCTGCAGGGTAACCGTTTCGATATCACCAACTCCTCGATGTACATCACCGCCGAGCGTCTGAAGGTGATCGATATGATCCCCTATCTCAAGAGCGGTGAGGCGATCCTGTCGCTGAAAGGGGCCGCCTACCAGCCGAAAACGCCGGAAGAATTTTGTGGTCACAAAATTGGCTCAATGGGTGCCACCTCCTGGCTGCAGCAGCTGCACAAGCTCTCAGCCGACTACTGCGTAAAAAATGGCAAGCCGCCGATCGCCATCAGCGAATACACCACCGATCCGCAGACCACACAGGCGATGCTTTCGCACGCGGTTGAAGCGCAGATCACCGACGCCGCCGTCGCGCGCGGCGTGGTGCAGAAGCTGGGCAACCGCGTGCAGATCTCGTCAGAAACGCTGATCTACCCGGTGCTTAACGGTTTCGGCGTGAAGAAAGGCAATGATGAGGTGAAGCAGGCGCTGATCGACGGGCTGGAGAAGTACAGCAAAACCCCGGAGTACGCCGCTCTGCTGAAGAAATATAACTTTGAGGCACCCAGCGCAGAGGATATTAAAACCCTGATGCCGACGCCGTAATCCCGATGCGGGCGTCAGCGAACCGACGCCCGCCTTCCTTTCTTACCCCCCATCAGGAGAGATTTATGGCGCTCTCATTTGAAGAACAGACCCGCATCGATCTTGCTGCGACCTTTCGCATTATTGCGCATCTCGGCATGCACGAGGCGGTCGCAAACCACTTCAGCGCGGCGGTCTCTGCGGATGGCCGGCAGTTTCTGCTTAATCCGAAGTGGAAGCACTTTTCCCGCATCCGCGCCAGCGATCTGCTGCTGCTCAACGCCGATGACCCCGCCTGCGCGCAGCGCGACGACGTGGACGCCACTGCCTGGTCGATTCACGGTCAGATCCATCAGCGGCTGCCGGAGGCGCGCGTGGTGCTGCATCTCCACCCGATTTACACTACCAGCGTCGCCTGCCTGGCTGAGCCGCATATCCCGCCGGTCGACCAGAACACCGCCCGCTACTTTAACCGTGTGGCGATCGACACCCTGTACGGCGGCATGGCGGACACGGCCGAGGAAGGCGCACGGCTGGCGGGTCTGCTGGCGGGCAAGAGCCGTCTGCTGATGGGCAACCACGGCGTGATGGTCACGTCGGCACACATCGGCGAAGCCTTTGACGATATCTGGACGCTGGAGCGCGCCTGTCAGATCCTCGTGACCGCCTGGTCTACCGGCCAGCCGCTGAAGATCCTCAGCGACGCGGTGGCGGAGAAGACGGCGCGAGCCTGGGAAGGCATACCCGACTTTTCACGCCAGCATTTCGAGGAGATGAAGGCGCTGATGGTCGCCGCCGACCCCTCGCTGCTCGATTAGCCTGTCAGCCGCTCACGCGCACGGCACCCAGACCGCGCCCGCCTCTGCCGATTTCACGCACTGCGCGACCCAGCGCACGCCGGTTAACCCGGCATGCACATCGGGATACCAGAAATCCTGCAGGAAAGCGGTGTCGCGGCGATCGGTGGCGTCCATCGCCAGCGCGAAGCGGCGATAGAGATTTGACCAGGCCTCAAACAGCCCCTCCGGATGCCCGCCGCCGATGCGATCCTCTTCCAGCGCGCGCGGGGTGAGATAGCCCATGCCACGCTCCAGAATCCGCACCGGCTCGCCCTGCACTTCATAGCGCAGCTGGTTGGGCTGCTCATCCCACCACTCCAGGCTGGCTTTCGCGCCAACGACGCGAATCTTCTGCCCGTGCATAGAACCGGCATTGACCGCCGATGCCCAGAGCGTGCCGACCGCACCGTTGTCATACTCCATCATCACAAAGGCGTTATCCTCCAGCGGCGCGCGCGAGGCAACAAAGCTCTGGCGCGCACAGAGCAGCCGCGTCATCTTCAGCTGCGGCAGCATGGTTTCGGCGATAAACAGCGGATGCGTGGCCAGATCGCCTAATACATAGCTCGGCCCGACAAAACGCGGGTCTACCCGCCAGCGGGTACTTTCACTCTGCAGCTCCACCGCCTCATTATGGAAACCGTGAGCAAACTGCATGTTCACAATGCGAATCTCGCCCAGCGCCCCTGCCGCGATCATCTCTCTGGCCTGATGGATCAGCTGATGTCCGGCGTAGCCGTAGGTGACGCCAATAATCTTCTGCTTCTCCCGGCTGAGCTGCTCCAGCTCATCGGCCTCATCGACCGTAAAACAGAGCGGCTTCTCACACACCACATGCAGTCCGGCATTCAGCGCTGCCCGACAGATGGCAAAGTGGGTGTTGTTTGGCGTGGCGATGGACACCGCTTCAATCCCCTCTTCCCGCGCAGCCTCGCCGGCGAAGAGGCTGGCGTAATCGGGATAGCAGCGATCGGGCGCCACGCCCAGCGCCTGACCAAACTCGCGTCCGCGCCCGGCATCAATATCAAAGGCGCCCGCCAGCAGCGTGAAGTTACCGTCACGCTGCGCCGCCGAACGGTGGATGTAGCCGATCTGGCTGGTGCCGCCGCCGCCGATCATCCCCCAGCGCAGTGAGCGATTAGCCGCTTTTTTTCCGTTAATCATGCTGTTGCCCTCAGAATCCTGTTGATCGGAGATAGTCCAGGCTGGCTTTCACATCGCGCAGGCTGGTGTCGGCATGGCGCGGGTCACGCTCCTGTTCAATGGTGATCCAGCCGCGGTAATGGCGTTCCGTCAGCAGCGCATGCACGGCCGGATAGTCGATTGCGCCCTGACCCAGCGGGCACATGACGCCCTCCGCGCAGGCGGTGAAGAAGTCGACTCCGCGCGTGATGGCGTCCTGCCAGACCCGCAGATTCACATCTTTAAAATGGAGATAGTCGATGCGCGTCCAGTACTTTTTCAGCGCCGCCACCGGGTCCATCCCGGCGTAACAGAGGTGGCCGGTATCCAGGCACAGCCCCGCGACCTGATGCGGAATATCCCTGACCAGCTGCGCCAGCTCATCGGCGAATTCGATGCAGCCACCCGCGTGCGGATGGATCACCGGCCGTACGCCATACTCCCGCCAGGCAATGTCGCTCAGAATGGTGATGTGCTGCATCATGCGCTGCCATGCATCCGCGGAGAGCCGGGGGGCCTTCTCTGACTGACCGGCATATTTCGCCCGTTCCGGATTGCCGAAGTCGATAATCACCAGCCAGGGCGCGCTGGCTCCCGGGGTTTTCGCTGCTGTCGGGACACGGGCGAGCGTGCGGCAGAGGTTGTGGGTCAGCGTCACCAGGGTGGGAAAATGGGCCTCACTGACCAGATCGTCAAAGATCGTGCCCGCCACCAGCGAAAGCTGATGCGCATCGAGCTGCCGGGTCAGCTCAGCCGGATCGGTGGGCAGGTAGCCCCACGGCCCCAGTTCGATGGCCGGATAGCCCGCCTGCGCGGCCTCGGTCAGGACTTTCTGCCAGGGTGGCAGCCAGGGATTGGCGGGATCGTCCACGCCCCAGCTACAGGGCGCATTAGCAATGTGAAAGGTCATCGTGTCTGCCTCTGCAGTAAGAACTGCCGGCAGTATCAAACAAACGTTTCATCTCAGACAACGATGAAAGTTTCATTTTTTGATAGAGATCGCTTTTAAAAATCGCATTTCATGATAGTTTTCTATCATTAAAAAGCTAACACCTTCTTTCTACAGGTTTTCCCGCGTCACGATCTCAAAGGGCACGGTAATCTGCGCAAAATGAGCCCGCGGCTCCATCCGCCCGTTCAGACAGGCCGAGACCACCGCTTCGGCCATCGCCTCAATACGATGGCGCAGCATCAGCGTGATGGTGCCGTCAATCAGCGCCAGCTCGTCGCCAGGCAGCGGGCCGTGGCACACCAGGTCAATCTGCGTGCGTCCGCTCTCCCGCAGCGCCTGCACCACGCCCTCAATGCCGCCGCAGGGAGCATAAATCATGACCAGGTCATCATGACTCTCCAGCAGCGCCCGGGTGGCCTGGTAGCCCCCCTCTGCCGTCTCGTGTGTTTTCAGCGGCTCCAGCACGCGCTGGCTGATGCCCGACTCGCGCAGGGAGGAGCGAAAACTGATTTCGCTGCTCTCCTGACAGGTAAAGCGATGGTCGCCGATCAGCACGCCGACACACCCTGGCCGGTGCAGCAGGTGGCGGGCCATCCAGGCGGCAGTGCGGCCCGCCTTCTGGCTGTCGATGCCGATAAAGCCTGCATGTTCGCAGGCGGAGAAGTCGGAGAACAGGGCGTAAACCCGCACGCCGAGCCGCGAAACATCCTGAATCGCGTGACGAATCAGCGGATGATCCAGCGCCACCAGCGCGATCACGTCGCAGCACTGCGCCAGCTGCCGCACTGAACGGGCAACCGCCTCCACGTCATGAATATCATGCCAGCAGAAGACCGGTTCACTGCCTGCAGGCTGCTGCTGTTCCGCCTGCTGTTTCAGCGCTTCGCCCAGCTGCTGATAGAGCGAATAGCGCGCGGGCAGCAGGATAAAGCCAAAGCGTAAGACCTGCGCGGCGGGCGACGCGATATGCTGGCTGTGGGCCTGTGTCAGCTGATAGCCCAGCGATCTGGCGGCCGCCATCACCTTCTGCTCTGTGGCGCTGCGCACCGGTGCGCGACGGTTCAGCACCCGATCCACCGTGGCTACCCCCACGCCCGCCGCC
Organism: Pantoea sp. EKM103V; assembly: GCF_011800365.1. Classification (NCBI taxonomy): domain Bacteria; kingdom Pseudomonadati; phylum Pseudomonadota; class Gammaproteobacteria; order Enterobacterales; family Erwiniaceae; genus Pantoea; species Pantoea sp. EKM103V. Next base: position 201,173 of record NZ_JAALFQ010000004.1, read on the forward strand.
TGTGCAACGGCCGTCATCGTCACTTTTGGCATCCTGTTTCTCCCTCTTCACGCTCTGTTGTGGTTATTGACGGTAACACTCTATCCCGGCACGCCCTTTTTCTCTCATTTATTTGATAGAAAACCTCACTCAAAGTTGATCGCTTTCGCAAAAATGAAACATCCGTTTCTTTCTGCGTTCTCTTTAAAACAGTCATTTGCTAAAACCGGGGAAAGGCTTGTGCGAAAGCGGCGCGCATACAGGCGTCCTCTTCACTCAGGAACCGTTCCTTCAACCTTGCCGGAGCAGAGAGATGAAAATCGCTTTTGATGTGGATGTGATTAAAGAGCTGGGCATCACCCGTATGGTTCATCAGGTCGCCGACTGGGGATATCAATATATCGAACAGTCGCCGCATCCGCAGATCAACCCGTTTTATAAACATCCCAAAGCCAGCCGTGAAATCATCACCGAATATAAAAATGCGCTGCGTGCGACCGGCCTGGCGATCTCCTCGTTTATCGTCGTCTATCGCTGGTCCGGCCCGGATGAGCTGCGTCGTCAGGCGGCGGTGAAGAACTGGAAGCGGATGATTGAGATCGCGGTTGAGATGGGAGTACCGGTGATCAATACCGAACTCTCCGGCACGCCAAACGAGCCGGAAATCTGCGAAGAGATGTTCTATCGCTCGATGGAGGAGCTGCTGCCGATTCTCGAACGAGAAGGAATACGCGTCGAAATTCAGGCGCATCCGTGGGATTTCTGCGAAGAGAACAACGAAACCGTGGATATCGTAAAGTCGTTCCGCAGCGATAACGTGAAGTATATCTACAGTGCGCCGCACACCTTCTTCTATGACAAAGGCAAAGGCGATGTGAAACCGATGCTGGAGTACGCCGGAGACGATCTCTCCCATATGCTGATTGCCGACACCATGAACCACACCCGCCACTGCCGCTACATCGTCAATCCGCCAGGCGTCGACGCCACTATTCATCAGCACGTCGGCGTTGGTGAAGGTGAGGTCGATTTCGACACCCTCTTCCAGACCCTGCGAGACACCGGCTTTGCCACACGCCGTTACAAAGTTGGCGGAGAGCCGATAGTCGCGGCCTCGCTGTTTGGCTACCCGGAAAAGATGTCAGTTCAGGCCATTGAAACCCGCGAACGGATTGAGCGCGAACTGCTCTGATCCCCGCAGCCATGCAGCCCGGCAGTGATCCTCCGGGGCGATAACCGCCCCGCTTTTCCTTTTTTCATCTTTCCGATCGCCCAGACATCAGCGGGTTGCCGCGCGTCCTCACGCAGCCAGCAGAGTTAAACCGCCTTATCAGCACCTGCTACACTCCAGACAAACATCACACCACGAGGCGAACGTTTATTATGTCGGAAAATGCATATCAGCCTGCAACAGTCTGGAACTGGGATCCTGAAGCCAAAGGCAACGGCGCGAAAACCAATCGTCCGTTCGCGGGTCCTACCCATGAAAAAGCGCTGCCGGTCGGTAAACACCCTTTACAGCTCTACTCACTCGGCACGCCGAACGGTCAGAAAGTGACGATCCTGCTGGAAGAGCTGCTGGCGCTGAACGTTAACGACGCAGAATATGATGCCTGGCTGATCCGTATTGGCGAGGGGGATCAGTTCTCCAGCGGGTTTGTGGACGTGAATCCTAACTCAAAAATCCCGGCGCTGAGCGATCACTCCGTCACCCCGCCGCTGCGGGTGTTCGAGTCGGGCAATATCCTGCTCTATCTGGCGGAAAAGTATGGCTACTTCCTGCCAAAAGATATCGCCGGCCGCACTGAAACCCTGAACTGGCTCTTCTGGCTGCAGGGCTCTGCGCCTTACCTCGGTGGCGGTTTTGGTCATTTCTATCACTATGCGCCGGAAAAAATTGAGTACGCCATCAACCGCTTCACGCTGGAAGCGAAGCGTCAGCTCGACGTGCTGGACCGCCAGCTGGCAGATCATCGCTATCTGGCCGGTGAGGATTACACCATCGCTGACATCGCCACCTGGCCGTGGTACGGCAACATGGTGCTGAATGATCAGTATGGCGCGGCGGAATTCCTGGATGTGCAGTCCTATAAAAATGTGGTGCGCTGGGCGAAAGAGATCGCGCAGCGTCCCGCCGTTATTCGTGGCCGCAAGGTCAATCGTGTCATGGGCGACCCGGCCGATCAGCTGCATGAGCGTCATGATGCCGCTGACTTCGATACCCAGACCCAGGATAAAAAAGCGTAAGGAGCTAACCTGTGAGTGCATACGTCGTATTTATTCGTGATAACACCCTGAACCAGGACGAAATGAACACCTATTCTGAGAAAGCGGGCCAGGCACGCGGCGATCATCCGATCAATCCGCTCGCCTTTTATGGCGCGCTGGAAACGCTGGAAGGTCCGGAAGCGGAAGGCGTGGTGATTCTGGAATTCCCGACCCGCGAAGCGGCGCACGCCTGGTATGACAGCCCGGAATATCAGGCTGCCAAAGCGCACCGTCTGAAAGGGGCGAACTATCGCGTGGTGCTGGTGCAGGGCATCGACAAATAACACGCAGGGCGGCAGCGATGCCGCCTTTTTTACGCCTCCACCTTCTGCAGCGTCTGCTGCAGAAACGCCACGAACGCCGTCACGCGTGCCGGAAGCTGACGCTGCGCCTGCCAGACCGCAAAAATGTCGCCATCGGGTGCCTGCCATTCAGGCAACACCGGCAGCAGATCCCCCGCCGCGAGGCTGTGCTGCGCATCCCACCAGGAACGCAGCAGAATGCCATGCCCATCCATCGCCAGCCGCATCGCCACTTCGCCATCGTTGGTCATCAGGCTGCCGCGCACCTTCTGGCTGATGCTCTGCTCACCGCGGGTCAGTCGCCACAGGGTAAAATCGCTGTCGTGCTGACGCAGTAAAATGCAGTTGTGTTCCGCCAGCTCGCTGACCGTCGCAGGCAGGCCGTGCCGGGCAGCATAAGCGGGCGAACAGCAGAGAATACGCGGATTGGTTCGCAGCTTACGCGCCACCAGCCGCGAGTCAGGCGGCTCACCGACGCGAATATCGATATCGATGTGCGCATCGAGAAAATTCAGCGGCTGGCTGCTGAGGTGCAGAGACAGCGCAAGCTGCGGATGCAGCGCGGCAAAGGCGGAGACGCACGGCGCGATATGGCGACGGCCAAACCCGAATGAAGCGTTGATATTCAGCGAGCCGCGCAGCTGAGCGGTTTCACCGCTGACCGCTTCTTCCAGCGCCACCAGCTGATCGAGCAGCGGGCGGGCACCTGCCAGATAACGGTGGCCTTCCGGCGTCAGCTCCAGCCGTCGCGTGGTGCGGCGCAGCAGCTGCACGCCCAGACGCTGCTCCAGCTGGCTCAGACGTTTGCTGACGGCCGCCAGCGACAGACCCAGCTCACGTGCCGCTGCGGTCAGGCTCTCCAGCCCGGCCAGGCGAACAAAGAAGGCCAGGTCATCGGTGGAGGTGCGGGATTCTCTACTTTTATTCAACACTGGTTTGCGTTTCAGACTCATTATTTCCCCGGAAGCGACAGTTATACTGCGGTCACAATTCGAACATCAACCGGAAAGGTGCCCTGTGACTGAGAAAATCCATCGTATTGCCGTGATCCCCGGCGACGGTATCGGTAAAGAAGTGATGCCGGAAGGCGTCCGCGTGATGAATGCCGCCGCCGAAAAATTTAACATTCCGCTGCGCTGGGAGTGGTTTGATTACGCCAGCGCTGAGTACTGGCAGCAGCACGGCAAAATGCTGCCTGACGACTGGTTCCCGCAGCTGAAAACCTTCGATGCCATCTACTTTGGCGCCGTAGGCTGGCCGGAGGTGGTGCCTGACCACGTCTCCCTGTGGGGGTCGCTGTTACAGTTCCGCCGCGAGTTCGACCAGTACGTCAACCTGCGTCCGGTGCGCCTGATGCCCGGCGTCAAAGCGCCGCTGGCCAATCGCCAGCCGGGCGATATCGACTTCTATGTGGTGCGTGAAAACACCGAGGGCGAGTACTCCAGCGTGGGGGGCACCATGTTCCCCGGCACCGATCGGGAAGTGGTGATTCAGGAGACGGTGATGACGCGCACCGGCGTCGATCGCATTCTGAAGTTTGCCTATCAGCTGGCGCAGAGCCGGCCGAAGAAACATCTGACCTCGGCCACCAAATCCAACGGCATCGCCATCACCATGCCTTACTGGGACAGCCGTGTCGACGCGATGTCCGGCCAGTTTCCGGAGGTTCGCGTCGATAAGTATCACATTGATATTCTCACCGCCAACTTCGTGCTGCACCCGGACTGGTTCGATGTGGTCGTCGCCAGCAACCTGTTTGGCGATATCCTCTCTGACCTTGGCCCGGCCTGTACCGGTACCATCGGCATTGCCCCCTCCGCCAACATCAACCCGGAGGGTCTCTTTCCCAGCCTGTTTGAGCCGGTTCACGGCTCCGCGCCCGACATCGCCGGTAAAGGCATTGCCAATCCCATCGGCCAGATCTGGTGCGGTGCGATGATGCTGGAGCATCTCGGCTACAAGGCGGCAGGCGAAGCGGTTCTGGACGCCATTGAACGCACGCTGGCGGCGGGTGAGCACCTGACGCGTGACCTCGGTGGCTGCGCCAGTACAGAAGAGCTGGGGGCGGCCATCGCCGCCGCACTGTAAGTGAATCACGCTGCCGCCCGCCCCCGGCGGCAGCCCTCTCACCACCGCGCCACTTATTCCGGTAACCGGACGACCATCGCCGGATGCCACCCTGCGGGTAAGGGATCCGGCCGCACGATGTTCAGGTTATGCAGGTGCAGGTTCTCTACGCCGCGCGCAAACAGCCCTGGCAGCCCGCCGGGATAGGGCTCAACCCCAAATGCTTCTCCGGATGCCGGGTCAACCCGGTAGGCATTATCCAGGCCCATGCCGGTCGGGGCGTCCGGGTTGCAGGGCGGCCGTATGTCGTAGTGACCCTGGGGCAATGACGCCACCGCCTGCTGCATCTGAAGCTGGCTGATAACCACATCGCGTATCCAGCCCGGTTCTGCCGCATGCAGGTTAATCGCCCCCTCGGCCACGCCGGTTATGGTACTGAACTGCACCTGCTCCACGACGCCGGGTGTGATGGCGGGATCGCGGCGGCGTACCGAAATATGCAGCGGATCGGCTTTGCCCCAGTGACAGGGCGGCGCGTGGTGACAGGCAAACGTCAGATTGCTGAACAGCAGACGCCGCATGGCACCGCCGTCGCGCGACAGAATGCCAATCCCCCGGTTCGAATCAAAAATGGTGCAGCCGGTTACCGTGACATCTTCCACATCGTCCCAGGTTTCGGTGCCAATCTTCAGGGCGCAGCTGTAGCTGCGCAGCAGGCAGTTGGTGATCATAATCTGCCGCGCCGGCCGCCGCAGTGCGGCGGGTTTATGGGTGGTTTTGATACAGATGGCATCGTCGGCGGCGCTGAAATAGCTGTTGCTGACAAACACCGCTTCGCAGCTGTCGATATCCAGCGCATCGGTGTTGGGCATCGTCATGGCGTTGTCGATGGTGAGGTGATCGATATGCACATGGCGGCAGCTCACCAGATGGACCGTCCACATCGGTGCCTGCACCAGCGTAAAGCCGGTCAGCGTTACCTGCTCACAATCTTCAAACACAATCAGGCGTGGCCGGTCAGCGTGCGGCAGGCGATAGCCCTGTGCATCCCGCTCAGCGGCAAACCAGGCGTCACCCTCACCATCAATGCGGCCGGTGCCGCTGAGGGTGATATTGCGCTGGCCCAGCGCGTAGAGCAGCACGTTGTGGGATTTCTCCGCGCAGCTCAGCGACTGCACCGCCTGATAGTCAGCCAGCTGCTGGCTGGCGATCAGCACCGCACCCGCGTCGAGATGCAGCTCAATGTCTGAGGGCAGATTCAGGCAGCCGCTGCGATAACGTCCGGCAGGCAGTGTCAGACGGCCGCCGCCCGCCGCCGCAATCTGGTCAAGGGCGCGCTGCAGCACGGCGGTGTCCGGGGTTTCGCCGTCGGCGGCAGGATGAAAATCAGCAAGGGAAAGGTGCATGGTGCGTCTCCCGCAGGTTTGAGGAGGAAAAATTGCAGCACGAAACGGCGCAGCAAACCTTTGTCTGGCCGCCAGTTCGCCGTTTCGTGCGGGCTGTCACAGATTACTTCACGGCCCCTTCCGTCACGCCGCTGATAAATTTGCGCTGGAAAATCAGGAACACCAGGATCAGCGGCATGATCACAATCATCGCCCCCGCCATCAGCACCGGAATGTCGATGGTATTTTTATTCTGGAAAAACATCATGCCAATCGGCAGCGTCCGCAGCTCATCTTTGTTCACCAGAATCAGCGGGATCAGGAACTCATTCCAGGTCCAGATAAACAGCAGCAGCCCCAGCGTGGAGAGGGTTGGCCAGATAGCGGGTACCAGAATGCCCCACAGGATTTTCACCCGCGACGCGCCGTCCATCACCGCTGCCTCCACCAGCTCTTTCGGCACCTGCTGAAACGCACTGGCGATCATCAGCGTGGTAAAGGGCAGCGACAGGGCAATCTGCGGCAGGATCAGCGCCAGATAGGTGTTGGTCAGCCCCATCCAGCGCAGCTCGTGATAGAGCGGAATAATAAAGGCCTCACTCGGCAGCACCATCCCCAGCGCCAGCATCGCGGCTATCACCTTTTTGCCGGGGATCTTCAGCCAGGCAAAGCCAAATCCGGCCAGAATACCCAGCAGCACGCTGAACAGCACCACCGGGATCACCACCAGCACAGAGTTTAGGAAGTAGACGTTGAAGTGTCCCTGCTGCCACGCGGTCAGGTAATTTTTAAAATTAAGCGAGGCTGGCAGCGTAAAGACGCCCTGAAACAGCTCCATCTGGGTTTTGAATGAGGTCATCAGCGCCATCAGAAACGGCAGAATCGTCATCAGCGCCACGATCCAGATCAGCGCGCGTGAAATGACCGGCGTGCTTCGCATCAGTAACGCTCCCTTAAGGCCAGATGGATCAGGTAGTTAATCCCCAGAACAATGATCATACTGAACACCGCCACTGACGAGGCATAGCCAAAGTAGTGCAGATCAAAGCCCTGCTTATACATAAAGATGTTGGTGACCATGGTGGAGGTGCCCGGCCCGCCCTGGGTCATGACATAGACCAGATCGAAGGCTTTGAGGCTGGCGATCACCGTCAGCAGCAGGGCAATCCGCAGCTCGGGTCGCAGACCCGGCAGCGTGATGCGCATAAACTTCTGACGGCGCGACGACCCATCCAGGTCGGCCGCCTCCAGCAGGGAGGGGTCCATACGCTGCAGGCCCGCCATAAACAGCACCAGACAGAAGCCGAAGAAGTACCAGGTGGCGACCAGACCGACCGCGGGCAGCGCCCAGGTAAAATCGCCCAGCCACGACAGGGCCAGCTGCGGCAGGCCGACGGCGCGCAGTATCTGATCGATCGGGCCAAACGCCGGGTTATAGAGCCAGCGCCACACGACCCCCAGCACGGCCATCGGCATGATGTAGGGCAGGAAAAAGAGAATGCGCAAGACGCTGCGTTCCTTGTTGTTGCGCGTCTCATAGAGAAAACTGCACAGCAGCAGGCCAACGCCGATAGGCAACAGGGTATAGAACAGCATCAGGATGGCGTTATTGCCCAGCGCAATCCAGAACACCGGATCGCTGAACATCCGCATATAGTTACTGATGCCGCTGAACACCGGCAGTGAGGTGCCGTCCCATTCGGTAAAACTGATGCCCAGCGAGGCCAGCAGCGGAAAGAGCAGAAATACCGCATAGACCAGCACCGCAGGCAGCACATAGAGAAAATTACGCCAGCCGCTTAAATTCAACATAACCCTACTCGTGACTCAGAACAGTGCTCAGGCCCGGCGCTTCGCCGGGCCTCCGGCTTAGTGTTTCAGGGTTTTCAGGTAACGCTGATAGTTGTTATCAAAGTTGACCACCATCTGATCGGCAGTCTGACGGCCCGCCAGCAGCAGCTGGACATTCTGATTCAGCTCGGCATTCATGGTCGGGGTCGCCCAGTCCACGTAATGACCTAAACCGTCATACTCATTGAGCGTCAGCCAGACCTGATACGCCTCGGCCAGCAGCGGATTGTCCGCCGGCATGGTGGCCGCTTTGTTAGTACTGGCGGGCAGGAAACCGACCTTCAGCCAGCGGTTCGCCATGGCATCAGAGACCATATAGTTGATGAACTTCGCCGCCCCCTCCTGCTGATCTTTGCCTTTGGCGGTGCTGGTGATGGAGAACGCCAGATCGGTGCCCCCCACCATCAGCGGCTGCTTCACACCTTCACCGGCAGGCATCGCCGCGAAGTGAATATCTTTATTGTCTTTGAACTGGCCGAGGTACCAGGTGCCACTGACCAGAAACGCCGCCTGGCCGTTCTGGAACAGGGTGGCGGCATCGTCATGGCCAATGCCCTGGAAGCCGGGGAAGAAGTAGCCTTTGTCGGTCCAGCTCTTCATCATGGTGGCGGCGTTGACCAGCTTGCTGTCCCTGAAGGTGCCGCCCACATCGTAAATCAGGTTATCCAGCGTCTTGCGGTCACGGCTCTCGATCTGGGCCTGCCACAGGGTGCTGAGCAGCTGCTGGCCCATGTTGCCATCCAGCAGCCCCAGCATCATCGGCGCGGTGCCCTGCGCTTTGAGCTTCGCCATGGCGCTTTCCAGCTCTGCCAGCGTTTTCGGCACCGGAATGCCCGCTTTATCCAGCAGCGCTTTGTTGCAATAGAGCCCGACCATCTCCCCCAGGCTGGCGGTGCCGTAGAGTTTGCCGCTGCCAAATTCACCGCTGTCCGACCAGCGGTTACGTTTCAGAATCGAGTCCGGAAAACGGGTCGTCCAGCCATAGCTGGCTGCGTAGCTGTCGAGCGGCAGCAGCAGCTTATCTTTAACCAGCGAGCCCATATCCCCGCCGCCCTGGTTGACCTGCGCAATCTGCGGGCCGTCACCGGCGGTCAGCGCCAGCTTAAGCGGGATGCGGGTATCTTCAAAGGAGTGCACCGAGCGGTTGATAACAATACCGGGATTCTGCTGAGAGAACTCTTTGATCCCTTCATCCACCGCGGCGGTCTGCTGCGGATAGTTGTAGATATCCCACTCATTGAGGGTCACGGCGGCGTGGGCGGCCTGCGAGACGCTGCCTGCCAGCAGGCCCGCTGCCAGCAGCCGACCCACATTGCGAATTCGGAACGAACGAACGGAGGAAACAGACATTATGCTCACCTTCTTCAGACCAGAATCGGCATCCCTGCATCTCACCGCCTGACATCCTGCAGGCTGAAGCCGCACACAAACACACTGATTCATACTTACTTTAATAAAAAAATAAAGTCAAACAACCTGCCGCGGGAATTGCAACGCTGTGAGCGCGCGCAAATAAACAGCAATCCGGCGTGAATATCAGCACATCACGCTGGTCTGACGCCTGTTAACCGCGGCGGCAGCGTGCCCCGCGCGCTTTTCACAGCAGGAGATCGCCAGGCTATAATGACAAAATAACACCCTGATAAACCATACGAAAATCCTATCACGCTCACACTTTTCTCTTTTTACCGGCGCTGCATCTGCCGCCAGCCGCCGCCCTGCGGGCGTGCTGACGATCACAGTTGTGCATCATGACGCCATGAAAGATTGATTAACCGTCAGCGTTAGTGCGATAAGGGAATTATTCTATCTTGAAAACTAAGTCCACATTCATTAACGTAACTTTATCCTGTGGATCTGTTTACTCCCTGACCGTTTCACTCACTCATGAGAATTCACCATGGCGAATCAAGGTGTCATTCGTCCGGCCACGCCGGCGGACTTCCCGGCGCTCTACCGTATCTGCCTGGAAACAGCGGATGCCGGTGGCGATGCCCGCGCGCTCTACTCCGATCCCGACTATCCCGGCCAGCGCTTTGCCGTGCCCTACGCGCGGTTTGCGCCTGACTTCGCCTTTGTGCTGGAGCGTGACGGTGAGGTGCAGGGTTACGTTGTGGCCGTGCCTGACACCCGCGCGTTTGAGGCCCAGCTCGACGCCGAATGGTGGCCGCAGCTGCAGGAGAAATATCGCGACCGCAGCGCCAGCGCCCCGCTCGACAGTAAAGTGCTCGACGCCATCCGCCAGCCCGACCAGGCCGCGGAAACGCTGGTGACCCGCTGGCCCGCGCATCTGCATATCAACCTGCTGCCTGCCGCCCAGAAAGGGGGCTGGGGTCGCCGGATGATTGAGCATGAGCTGGCGGCGCTGCGGGCCGCCGGGGTCAGCGGTGTCCATCTTGGCGTCAGCCTGCAGAACGAGCAGGTGTGCGCCTTCTATACGCGTATAGGGTTCACCCCTATCCTGCGCAGTAATGCCATCTACATGGGCCAGTTACTCTGAGTGAGGTAGCCGATGACCAGCCTGCGCTTGCAGAATGTGAAGAAGTCGTATGAGCACGTCAATGTCATTCATGGCATCGATCTGACGATCAACAGCGGCGAATTTGTGGTGTTTGTCGGCCCTTCCGGCTGCGGCAAATCGACGCTGTTACGGATGATCGCAGGGCTGGAGGAGATCAGCAGCGGTCAGCTGCTGATTGAGGGGCAGGATATGACGCAGCAGCCCGCCACCGAGCGCGGCATCGCGATGGTATTTCAGTCCTATGCGCTCTACCCCAACATGACGGTGCGCGGCAATCTGGCCTATCCGCTGGAGGTCATGAAAAAGTCGAAAGCGGAGATCAACCAGGCTATTGCGCAGACGGCAGCACGGCTGCACCTGACGGAACTGCTCGACCGCCTGCCGCGTGCGCTTTCTGGCGGACAGCGGCAGCGCGTGGCGATTGGCCGCGCCATCATTCGCCATCCGCGTATTTTCCTGTTCGATGAACCGCTCTCCAACCTGGATGCCGAACTGCGTCTGCAGATGCGGATCGAGATCGCCCGCCTGCACGCCTCACTCGGTAACACCATGATTTATGTCACCCACGATCAGCTGGAGGCGATGACCCTGGCTGACCGCATCGTGGTGCTGCGTCAGGGCCGGATTGAGCAGGTCGGCGCGCCGCTGACGCTCTATCACGACCCGGATAATCTGTTTGTCGCCGGGTTTATCGGATCGCCGAAGATGAACTTTCTGCGCGCCGAAATCAGCGCGACGGGCGAAGGTGAAGTGCAGCTGCGGGTGCCGGAGCTGAAGATTGAGGGGCTGGTCATGCCCCTTGCGGCTGCCTGCCGCGAGGGCCAGACCGTCACGCTGGGCATTCGTCCCGAGCATTTCCAGCCTGCCGCGCAGACGCCGGACGCCCTGCGTTTTCACGGCGAGCTGGCCTATGGCGAGATGCTGGGTCACACCAACTATCTCTACCTGGATATCGGACGTGAACAGATGCTGGTGGTGGAAGAGCGTGAGGCCACCCCGCGCGATCTCGGTGCGCAGGTGGAACTGGGCATCTCTGCCGCGCACTGCCTGCTGTTTGATGAGCAGGGTCTGCGCCTGCGTTAGGAGAAGCGCGGAAACAAAAACGGGCGCTTAGCGCCCGCTTTTATTCGAGTGTTAACTCAGGTGACCGGCTCTTCGTCAGCCTGGGCTGCCAGCAGATCGAGCAAGCGGTTAACGGCAAATCCCGCCGCGCCCAGCGCCCACATCCGGTTCGATTCCGTCAGAAACTGCAGCGGCGTCATCTGTGGCGTCAGTTTCAGCCGGTAGGCCTGGAAACTCTGGGTGATGTGATCGAGCAGAATGCGTGACGCCATGTGCGGCTCCATCGCCAGATAGACCACATCCGGATCGTAGGCCACCGACAGGTTTGCCAGCGAAATGCCCAGTTCACGTCCCGCCTCTTCCAGCGCCGCCAGCACCTCTGGCGTGGGCCGCTGATCCAGCGCCTGCAGCGTCACGCCCTCCGCATCCTGCTCCGCCACCCGCTGCAGAATGGCGCGCGAGGAGGCGACATCTTCCAGCAGGCGCAGCGAACCGTCACCCACCAGCCCGTTACCAATCTCGCCCGCCTTGCCGTGACGACCGCGATAGAGCTGACGATTAAGGATGATCCCCGCGCCGATCCCTTTGCCGTAGGTGGCGATCACCGCCGACTGCGCATTGCCGAGCTGACCAAACACCAGCGCGGCCATGGCCATGGCGTTGGCGTCGTTTTCGATAAAGACCGGCAGCGAGAAGCGCTCTTCAAGCAGGCGCGCAATCGGAACGTTATCCCAGCCCAGCACCTTGGAGCGGATGCAGTAGCCGTTTTCAGCATCGACCAGCCCCGACAGCGCCAGGCCAATGGCCCCCACCCGCTTCTCCTCCACGCCGCGCAGAAACTTCGCCAGCGCATCGCCAAGCTGGCGCGGCGTCAGCGTGCCTTTCGGCATCTGCTGCTCGCCCAGCAGGTTGCCGCTGAGATCGGTCATGACGATCAGGTTGCGTTCCGCATTGAGCTGAATCCCAATCACGCTGGCGCGGTCGGGGTTGAGCCCCAGCAGGGTTTTTGGCCGCCCCATCGACACGCGACGCAGCCCCAGCTCCTGCACAATCTCCTGTGTCAGCAGGCGGTTAGTTGCCTGTGAGACGGTCGACATGCTCAGTCCGCTGCGAACTTTCAGATCTGACTGGCTGATTGGCGCATTTTCGACAATCAACCGCAGAATGCGCGCGGTTACGTTGGGAGCGGTCATAGATTCCTCGGGTTATCGGGCTGAGGCAGCTCAGCCCGCTTGAGATCGGTAATCGGCAGGCGTCAGCTGCTGCGCCAGGGTCAGCGCCCCGCTCAGGGCATCGCCCTGCGGCACCACCAGCCGGGCCTGAATATCTTCATCCAGCCAGCGCTGAATCGGTGCGGCCATGCCGCCCATCAGCGCCACCGGCCCGCTGCTCAGGGCGATCAGGCGTCGCACCATCAGGCCGATATCGGCGGCGGTCTGTTGCAGCAACTCCCGAGCGTGGCTGTCACCCGCGTTGGCGGCTGCAAAAATCTGTGGCACCACGCGGGCCCAGTCAGCAGGCACCGCCGTGCGCGTCCAGAGCAGCATGGTTTCCGGGCTGTCGCCGAACTGCGCCATCAGCTGGCGGGTCAGGGAGCCGTGCGGAATGATCGACTCATGCGCCAGCAGCGCCAGACGCAGCGCGCGACGGCCCAGCTCCGCCCCCGATCCCTGATCGGAGAGGGCAAAGCCCCAGCCGCCAAGCAGCGTAAAGCGTTCGCCATCCCAGGCGGCGCCCTGACTGCCGGTGCCGATGATAAAGACCGCCCCAGGCTCGCCACCGTGCGCGCCCGCGCAGGCGATCTCCACATCGCTGACCACCTGCAACGCCGCGCAGGCGGGCTGCCAGCTGGCGAGGCGCGCCTGCACTGAGGCGACGTTAGCGCCCGCCAGCCCCGCCACCAGCGCGGTCTGTGCCAGCGCCTCTGCGGTGAGTCCCGCCTGGATAAATACCTGTTCAGTCAGCTGCCCGACGCAGGTCAGGGCCGCATCATAATCTGACCAGACGTTGGCGGGTCCCCCGGTGCTTTCTGCCAGCAGGCGGCCCTGCCGATCGGTTAAGCGCGCGCGACACTGCGTTCCGCCGCCATCGATGCCAAGAAGATAGTGTGGTTGCACGCGCTTCCTTCCCTGATTAAGGGTTATAGCCATAATGAGCGAACGATAGGATAAAAAAACTTAAATCGCAATAACAAATAAATATGGTAAAAACATCCTGACTATTTTTCCTTAATTTACATAAATATAACAAAAACCCACCCCGCAAAACGTGCAGTGCGATGTTGACATTACTTTTTCTGCCGTAATAAGTTGATGGTCAGATTATCAGCAGCCGCGCCCGACCGCTGGCGGGCTTTGCATCATCCGATCTCAGGAGCAGGGGTTTACCATGAAAGTAGGCATTATCGGTCTCGGCTTTCGTCTGTCCCACGTCATGAAAGAGTTCAACAAGGCTGACGACAGCTTTTCCGTCGTGGGCTATTACGATCCGGCCCCCGCCGGATTGCCGAATCTGCACAGCTTTGGTATTGCGCCCGGCCAGGCTTTTGCGTCTGTGGACGCCCTGCTGGCTCACGGCGGAATGGATGTGGTGCTGGTGGGTTCACCCAACTTTCTGCATCTGGAGCATGTGGGTCAGGCGCTGGCGGCAGGCTATACCGTCTTTACCGAAAAGCCGGTGGTAATTAATGAAGAGCAGACTATGGCGATGGCAAAGCTGGTGCGTCAGTATGGCGAGGCGCGCATTCTGGTCGGGCTGGTGCTGCGCTATTCACCGCTTTATCACGATCTGCTGGCTGCGCGCGATGCGGGCCAGCTGGGCGAAATCACCTCGATTGAGGCAACCGAACACATCAAGCCTTATCACGGTGCTTTCTTCCAGCGCGACTGGCGACGGCTGGAGAAGTATGCCGGTCCCTATATTCTGGAGAAGTGCTGCCACGACATCGATCTCTATCAGGGCCTGCTGCAGCGGCGTCCGACTCATGTCGCCAGCTTTGGTGGCCGGAAATCCTTTACCCCGGCTCATGCCCCGCAGGGGGCGATCACCCCTGAGTCGGAGCTCTATCACGTCAAACCCAGCGGCTGGTCCAGCACAGATGCGGTCTTCGACAGCGATGCTGACATTGTCGACTACCAGACCGCGCTGATTGAGTATGAGGGGGGAGCCACCCTCGCCTTCCACGCCAACCTGAACGTGCCGGATGAGTTCCGCCGTTTCTGCGTCATGGGCACTGACGGCATGGCGGAAGGCGACTTTGTGCGTAACTACTTCCGGGTGCACAACGCCCGCAGCGGTGAGAAAGAGGTCGATACCGCCTACAGCGGCAACGCTTATGATGGCCATTACGGCGCGGATGCGCTGATGGCTGAAGAGATCGTCAAACATATTAAACAGGGAACACCGCTGAAAGTCTCAGTGGTGGACGCGCTGGAAGCGGGCCTTACCGCCATCAAAATCGATGAGGCACGCAAAACCCGCAGCGTAGTGGACATGCGTGAAAGCTGGCTGACATTTGACGCCAACCTGGGAAAATCCGGGGCCTGACGGCCCCAGCCTCAGGGGCGGCCTCCCCCGCCGTCCCCGGCTTGTTACTGGCACTCTGACTGGTACTCTGCTGAACTGGCCTTCGGGCCAGTTACTTCTCAGGTGACAGGCAGTAGTCACCTTCAGGCCTGCCGCCTTATGTCAGCAACAGACGCACGAAAACGCCTTTAAACGACCTCTTCCGGTATGAGAATAATCGACAGGGTGTTGCTCACGCAGGCTGCAGAGCAACGATTGAACCCATGTTGACGCGCGGTAGTCGCTGCTGCCTGCTGGTCAGGCGTTTTGCGTGGCCTATTTCCGATCTTCTTTAGATGAAATCATCCAGGCTAATCCGTAAAGAACCAGTCCAGCGAGAAAAACGAGCAAGGGGGCGAGTACGCGCATAATCCCTTCATTCGCAAAAATGGCAATGAACATGCCCGGCACTACGGCGCTGATCACAACCGTCCCTGATAACTCAGAAATGACTTTTCTGATGACTCTTAAGATTCTCGATTGCACTCAGAAATTGCTCCTTTTTCAGAGGGTTTTTATCAAGCGTAAAAAGATTAACTACCCTCAGCAACCGATATGGCGGGCGACTTTGCGGAAGACGCAGGCTCCCTGAAGCCTGCGCGGGATGTGCCTGTAGCGGCCTTCCTGAAACGGGAAGCGGCTGCCGGATGTGAAGCGAAGGGAGCATATGTCTGTAGCAAAGCATAGCGGGCCACGGATGGCCCGCGCTGAGCCTGCCAGGGAGGGCGTTTTTGCGTCTTTGCGAAGGACATATGCTCCCTGAAGTCTGCGCTCAGGTTACCCGCGATAACCTTCCTGAGCCTGATCCGGGCATCACAAGCGCATACAGCTGCCCTGGGTCAGACCGCATCCCCCTCATTCTCCAGCTTCTGCCGCCGCCGCAGATGCGGAAACAACTTCATCCACAGGGCCACCACCACCAGCGTACCGATCCCGCCAATCGCCGCCGCCGGGGCTGCGCCCATCCATGCTGCCAGCATCCCCGACTCAAACTCACCCAGCTGATTCGACGTATTGATGAAAATGGCGTTCACTGCATTCACCCGCCCGCGCATCGCATCCGGCGTATCCAGCTGCACCAGCGCACCGCGAATCACCATACTGACCATATCGAAACCGCCCAGCGCACACAGCGCGAGCAGCGACAGCCACAGCTGCGTCGAGAGCGCGAACACCAGCGTGGCAACACCAAAGCCCGCCACCGAACCAAACATAATCATCCCGACATGCTTATCCAGCTTATGCCGGCTCAGCCAGATGCCGACCAGCAGCGCCCCCACAGAGGGCGCGCCCCGCAGCATCCCCAATCCCCACGGCCCGGTATGCAGAATATCTTTGGCAAAAATGGGCAGCAGCGCGGTCGCGCCACCCAGCAGGACGGCAAAGAGATCGAGCGAAATCACGCCCAGCACATCTTTGCGTTCGCGGATAAAGTGAATCCCGGCAAACAGATTCTTCATGTTCATCGGCAGGCGCGGCTGCAACGGGCGCTCATAGCGCAGCAGACTCACCAGCGTCAGCGAAATCAGATAAAACAGCGCAGACACGCCATACACCACATGCGGTCCCGCGACATAAAGCAGCCCGCCCAGCGTCGGTCCGACGATAACCGCCGCCTCGCCGCCCACCGAGTTCATCGCCATCGCCCGCGCCAGAATCGCGGGCGGCACCAGCGACGGCAGCATTGAGGACATCGAAGGCCACTCCAGCGCTTTCGCCACCGCAATCATAAATACCAGACCCCAGAGCGTAACCCGGTCGGCGGTAGAGAATAAGGTAAGCACCACTAATGCCAGCAGCGCAGCAAATTCCACCAGCTGACCGAACAGCACGATACGCCGCCGGTCATACTGATCCGCCAGATGCCCTGCAGGCAGCGCCAGCAACACCGACGGCAGAAACTGCATTAAGCCGATCATCCCTAACGCCATCGCGCTGTCGGTCAGCGCATAGATCTGCCAGCTGATCGCCACCGAAAACATCTGAAAACCAAACGATGAACAGGTTCGTGCCAGCCAGAAGGCGACGAATGCCCGATGTCGCCACAGCGGCTCTTCCGCTGCCGATGCCATAAATCCCATGTCTTATCCCAAATTTGATGAGCCGTCCCGCGTCGTTGCGCGGTGTTATTTGTGCGGTCGATGAGGAACGTCAGATAACAGAGCGGATGAAGTATAATCGCGATGATTTTCCCTCTGCTGCTCCCGGCGATAAATCGCCTTCCTGTCCATGCCGGGCCTGAAAAATCTCTCCTGATTATTACCAGCCTACTGGTCCCGACTATTGAATATATTCCACGTCATCATCAGACGCCAAAGGAATTATTGCTTCTGTGCCGAAGCGTTTATTTACGCTCCGCGACAATAAAAGGATGATTTGGATTAAGCAGTTGATCTATATTTATTCACGCGTTTGGAAAATGCGACCGTTTATATGATTGATTATCAATAAATCCTTTTTTATTGCACGCCAAAGAGATAATGAAAAACAGTTTATATAACCCTTATGTTACTGAACCTATCCATCACGTTACGCGTAATGTCACGGGCATTTGCTATAGCGTGCCATATCTTCAGCAAAATCAGGACAGCCGCAATATACTTAATACAAACAACATTATTTCATTACACAATCAAATCGCTACTGAAGCAGCATTAATGATTGTCCCGGTAGAAGACTTTCGGCTGCAGGGAATGATTGCGGTTCCGGATGCTTATTCTCATTTACAGGATGGGCGAATCAGAATTGGTATTAATTATACCAGTTTAGCCGCACACCACGCCTCACTGCTTGAATTAACAGAGAAATTTGATTTCTGGCTTTATGATTTTGCTCCGCCCGGTGCAGACTGGCGACTGCTGGAATCCTTTCCATTTTCCGGGATTGTTTTAACCGAAGCGTTCTTTAATGACAATTATGAAAAGTTTACCTTTCCTTTTTTCATGGCGACATTCCGTGAGAAAGGGGCCGAGGTGATCGTGCGAAGTCATACGCCGCCTTTAAGCGCTGAACAGTTTGCTGAGATAAATATTAGTGGCTGGCAACAGCAACGCTCGGACGGCGACCTGATTAGCTGCTGAACCACAAATCCTGCCCTCCGGCGTTAAGGGCACACGGCGGTGCGCTTAACGTCCATTAATCCCCCATAAAATGTCGCATTACTTCATTTGTTAAGCGCTTTGAGCTAAAAAAATCAAACCTTGATCTAATTTTGCTATAACATTTAACACAAAGGGAGCGTCTGTCTTAGCGGAAGAGATTCTCAAGAACACCCTTAATCATTTGTACTTGATAACTGGAAACAGCCTATCTGGTTGTTTTCGTATGTTTTATGGCAACAAAACGAGGTCGATATCATGGGGAAAAACTCCTCATCGTTTAGCGTAATTCGTTTCCTGACGATACTGTTCGCAGTACTGACGGGCGCGTTTATGCTGATTGGCGGTGGCTGGTTAGCCGCTATTGGTGGTTCCTGGTATTACGTTTTCGGCGGTGTGGTTATGCTCATCACCGCTTATCTGCTTTCCCGCCGTAAAAGCACCGCGCTGGTTCTCTATGCGCTGCTGCTGATCGGCACCCTGATCTGGGGCGTGTGGGAAGTCGGGACGGACTTCTGGGCGCTGGCGCCACGCACCGATGTGCTGGTGATTTTTGGTGTCTGGCTGATCCTGCCGTTTGTCTATCGCAGCGTTAACGCCGGTAGCAAAGCAGCACTGGGTACCATGGCTGTGGCGCTGATTGCCAGTGCGGCCGTGCTGGCCTACGCGGTATTCAACGATCCGCAGGTCATTAACGGTTCTGTGCCGGAAACCGCTGACAATGCACAGCAGGCTGCACCGCTGAGCAACATCCCGGATGCTGACTGGCCCGCTTATGCGCGCGATCAGCAGGGAACCCGTTTCTCGCCGCTGAAGCAGATTAACCACGAGAACGTGAAAGAGTTGCAGGTTGCCTGGCAGTTCCAGACCGGCGACATGAAAACCCCTAACGATCCGGGCGAAATCACCGACGAAGTGACCCCGATTAAAATCCGCGACACCCTTTACCTCTGTTCGCCACACCAGATCCTGTTTGCGCTGGATGCGGCTACAGGTAAACAGAAGTGGAAGTTTGATCCGGCCATGAAGGTGAATCCGACCTTCCAGCACGTGACCTGCCGCGGCGTCTCCTACCACGAAGTGCCGGCAGCCGCTGATGCAGCAAACAGCCAGCCTGCGCTCTGCTCACGTCGTATCTATTTACCGGTTAACGATGGTCGTCTGTTTGCACTGGACGCCGAAACCGGCGAACGCTGCCCGACATTTGGCGTTAACGGCGAGCTGGATCTGCAGCACAAGCAGCCCGTCACCACGCCGGGTCAGTATGAGCCGACCTCACCGCCGATCATTACCAACACCACCATCATCATGGCGGGTGCAGTCACCGATAACTACTCAACCCGCGAGCCTTCCGGCGTGATTCGTGGCTTTGATGTGAATACCGGTAAACTGCTGTGGGTCTTTGATCCGGGTGCAAAAGATCCGAATGCCATCCCGGCTGATGAACACACCTTTACCCTGAATTCACCGAACTCATGGGCACCGGCGGTTTACGATCCGAAACTGGATACCGTTTATCTGCCAATGGGCGTGAGCACACCGGACATCTGGGGCGGTAACCGCACACCAGAGCAGGAGCGTTACGCGAGCAGCGTGCTGGCGCTGAACGCCACCACCGGTAAGCTGGTCTGGTCTTATCAGACGGTGCATCACGACCTGTGGGATATGGATCTGCCGTCGCAGCCGACCCTGGCTGACATCACCGATAAAGATGGCAATACCGTCCCGGTGATCTACGCGCCGGCTAAAACCGGTAATATCTTCGTCCTGGATCGCCGTACCGGCAAGCCAGTGGTTCCGGCGCCAGAAACGCCAGTGCCACAGGGTGCTGCGAAAGGCGACCACGTTGCCGCTACGCAGCCCTACTCTGAGCTGACCTTCCGTCCGAAACAGAACCTCACGGACAAGGATATGTGGGGCGCGACGATGTTTGACCAGCTGGTGTGCCGCGTTATCTTCAAGCGTCTGCGCTATGAAGGTCCGTTCACGCCGCCATCTGAGCAGGGTACGCTGGTGTTCCCGGGCAACCTGGGTATGTTCGAATGGGGCGGTATCGCGGTCGATCCACATCGTCAGATTGCGATTGCTAACCCGATGGCGCTGCCGTTTGTCTCGAAACTGGTTCCGCGCGGTCCGGGTAACCCGATTGAGCCGCCGAAAGGCGCAGAGGGTGGTTCAGGGACTGAAACCGGTATTCAGCCGCAGTATGGCGTGCCGTTTGGCGTCGAACTGAATCCGTTCCTCTCTCCGTTTGGTCTGCCATGCAAACAGCCAGCCTGGGGTTACATCTCCGCGGTGGATCTGAAGACCAACGACGTCGTGTGGAAACAGCGTATCGGTACCGTTCGTGACAGCTCACCGGTTCCGCTGCCGTTCAAAATGGGTATGCCGATGCTGGGTGGTCCAATCACCACCGCAGGTAAGGTATTCTTCATTGGTGCGACCGCCGATAACTACCTGCGCGCTTTCAGCACCGACACCGGCGAACTGCTGTGGCAGGCACGTCTGCCAGCAGGCGGCCAGGCGACCCCGATGACCTATGAAGTGAATGGCAAGCAGTACGTTGTCATCGCAGCAGGCGGTCACGGTTCGTTTGGTACCAAGCTGGGCGACTATGTGATTGCCTACGCGCTGCCAGACCAGAAGTAATTCCTGCTTCAGTCAGTAACAAAAGGCGGACTCCGGTCCGCCTTTTTTGATCGCGTTACTTTTTCATTTCGCGCCAGTTGAGCCATGCGCAGAAGAGCATCACCGCGCAGGTCGCCAGAAATACCGGCCGCATCCCGAACGTCCCGCCGACCACTCCACCGAACAGCGGACCGCTGACCTGACCCACATATTGTGCCGAAGTGGAATAACCGAGCATCCGTCCGACCTGCGAGCCCGGTACGTTATGACGGATAATCGCCGTGATGCATGGCATCAGGCCGCCCAGCGCCATCCCCATCAGAAAGCGCAGCAGCACCAGCTGCCAGGCCGCCGTGATAAACGCTTGTGGGATCAGCAGCACGCCGCTCAGCAGTAATCCCCCCGTCAGAACCCGCCAGTGTCCGACGCGATCGGCCAGGCGACCGAGCCGCGGTGCCGCCAGCACCGTGCCCAGCGCGGCGGCGGACATCACGATTCCGGCCATCAGGGTGATCTGATGTTCACCCTGAACAAACTCGCCGATGTAGAGCGTAATAATCGGTTCAATCGACATGCTGGCAAAAATCAGCAACATGCCGGAAAGCCACATCAGCCGCACCAGGCGGTGATTGACCAGCGGCTCTGCCGGCATCGGTGAAGGACGATCGCTGGCGGTGACGCTGGCACGCGGCTGCTCTCTGAGTAAAAAGGTGGTGGCAAGGAAGGCGAGAAAAATCACCGCGCCGGTCAGCCAGAAGGTCTGCCGGATGCCAATCAGCGGCGGCAGCAGGCCACCCAGCAGCGGCCCGACCACGTTGCCGGCCATAATGCCGGAGGAGAGGACGCCCAGCGCCCAGCCTGTCTGCGCTTTGGGCGTCTGCGCCGCCACCAGAATGGTCGACCCCGACGCGTAGCCGCCCAGCAGCCCCGCCAGCAGACGCAGCGCCACCAGCTGCCACGGTGCCGTCGCCATACCAATCAGCGACATCGCAATCGCCATGCCGAGGCTGGCCCGAATCAGCATCAGCTTGCGACCGTAACGATCAGCCAGCCGGCCCCACAGCGGTGCCGTCAGCGCGGCACTGAAAAAGGTCGCCCCATAGGCCAGGCCGGACCAGCGCGCAATGGCGGCGGGCTGCTCAACGCCAAGCTGCTGAACATAGAGCGGCAGAAAAGGCAGCAGCAGCGTCATCGCCACGATAGTGGTAAAAGATCCGACGACGCAGACCGCTAAATTACGTTTCCAGTGGTGAAACGCTGCCGTTTCGGGTGAGTGTTGCATAGCCATATCCCTTGAGTGATCAGGGATACAGGCTAACCAGGGCGACGGATTAACAACAGTGACGCCGCGATAGTTACTCTGTGGCGATGATTGTTGTCAGCAGGCAACAATCAGCCCGTGCTCAGCGCCGCAACCAGCGCATCGCTCAGCAGCGTGACGGGCGACGCCGTTTCCGGGGTGTCGTGCAGCAGCAGATAGCTTTGCAGACGATCCATCTGCCACTCCGGCAACAGTTGCTGAATATCACCCCGCCCGACCGCCTCCTGCGCCATGTAGGCGGGCAGATAGGCGATACCGCTGCCGGCCAGGGCCGCATTCAGCAACGCCATGCTGTTATTGGCGCGAAAGCGACTGCGTACATCCAGCGCCAGCCGCTGCTTATCGCGGCGAAACGGCAGCGCAGCGGTGTGGGCCGGGCCATGAAACAGCAGAAGGTCGTGACGCGGCAGCATTCCGGGGTGAGTGATGGCCGGTCGCTGTGCCAGATAAGCAGGCGCGGCATAGAGTCCCCAGTCGATATCACTCAGCAGCCGGAAGTTGCCCTGACGCGGTGCCCGGGATCGGATCACAATCGCCAGATCATCCTGATCGTCCAGCCGATCCTGGCTGCGATCGGTGAGATCGAGATCGACGTTGATATGCAGATGGCGGCGCAGAAAGCGATTAACGACAGGCACTACGCACTGACAGCCGAACGTGACGGGCGCCTGCAGCCTGACATGACCGGCGGCCTGTTGATGCAGCTGCTGAACGAACGCCTCGGCGCGCTGTGCTTCCGCCAGCATCCGGACACAATAGGGGTAGTACGCCAGCCCCAGCTCGGTCAGCGCCAGCCGCCGGGTGGTGCGCTGCAGCAGCCGGATACCGAGCCTGAGTTCCAGCCGGGCGATCTCCCGGCTGACATGCGACTTGGACCAGCCCAGTGCGCGGGCGGCCTCGCTGAAACTCTGTAACTCCACCACCCGTGCGAATACCAGCATGGCGGTTAAATTCGCGCCATTTTCCATGTTTCCCGACTCCGACAGTAAGGGGATGCAGGCAACAAACTAGCACGTTCAGGCGGGGGGACTGTGGCGAAGAGGCAAAAAAAACAGGGCGATAGCAGGCGAAGCGAGGGTAATGCGCGGAGTGACCTTTCCGTCTGCCTGCCGTGACGGAAAGGCCTTGTCAGGCATCAGCTGGCCATCGCCAGCGGGAACAGCAGTCGATCCGGCTCGACGCGACGCTGGCGGCGCAACTGGCCCGGCGTCACCATAAAATAATTTTTGAAGGTCCGGGTGTAGGCCTGCTGGGTATCAAAGCCGTAGTTCATCGCCACCTGCAGAATCGCTTCGTTGCTGCTCAGCAGCGTGAGCGCCGACTCCGTCAGGCGACGCTGACGGATATATTCTGCCAGGGAAAAGCCGGTGTGCTGGCGAAACAGGCGTTGAAGATGCCAGCGCGAATAGCCTGAGCGGCGCGCCACCTCATCCAGATGCAGATCGTGTCCTAAGTTGTTCTCTATCCAGTCCAGCAGACTCCGAATAAACTCGCGCTGATTCATGGTTCCTCCTGTTCAAGCTGATGTGCAGTGGAACCACTCTACCCGCTAAAATTTATCCCTTAATTAGCAGAAAATTAGCGCAGAATTAGCAAGGGGTGAAACGGAGGTGAGAGGGTGCGGCCTGACATGAGTCAGTGCACAAAGCAGCCAGCGCGGCGACAGCGGGAAGTGTGAAGGCGGATAATTCTGGCCTAATAATTGATGAGTAAACTCTCTCCCATCTTTGCAGAGGAGATCAGCCATGCGCGTATTACTGGTTGAAGATGATGAAATGATCGGCGCAAACCTGCAGCAGGCACTGGAGGGCGCGGGCTGGTCGGTGGACTGGGTGCGCGATGGCGTCTTTGCCCACAATGCCTGGAGCGAAGGCGGCTACAGCTGCGTGCTGCTCGATCTCGGCTTACCCCGCGATGACGGGTTACAGGTGCTGCGCCGGGCGCGCGGGCGCGGCGACTCCACGCCCGTGCTGATTCTGACTGCCCGCGACACGGTGGCGCAGCGCATTCAGGGGCTCGACAGCGGCGCTGACGACTACCTGCTTAAACCGTTCGACCTCCAGGAAGTGATGGCCCGGATGCGCGCCATTACCCGACGCCGCCATGGCGCAGCAGATTCAGTGCTGGGCAGCGGGGATGTTCAGCTGGATATGATGACCCGCGAAGTGCTCTACAAGGGTCAGCGCGAGCAGCTGACCGCGCGCGAGTATGCCCTGCTCTACGCCCTGCTGGAGCGGCCCGGTGCCATTCTGTCGCGCGAGCAGCTGGAAAACCGCATCTATGGCTGGGGCGATGAAGTCAGCAGCAACGCGGTGGATGTCCTGATTCACGGCATGCGCCGCAAGCTGGACAACGACGTGATCCGCAACGTGCGTGGTCTGGGCTGGCGGGTTCCGGCCATATGAAACCCTTCACCTTTATGCGCTCGCTGCGTAATAAACTGCTCTCTACGCTGCTGATTATTCATCTGCTGATGATTGGCGGTGTCACCTGGTATTTCTTCAGCTGCTACGGCGATATGGTCGGCACGATGAAGGACGATCAGCTGGCAAAAATCGCGGACGCCTGGTCCACCAATAAGCAGATGCCCGCCCTGATGCCGATGCTGATTGCGCCGGATAAAGCGAAAAGCGCGTTTGTGGTTCAGCTGTGGGACGATCGCGGACAGCTGCGTGCCAGCTCCTGGCCGGAGCTGGCGGCCCCGTTACAGAACCAGCGGGGTTACCGCGACGTGCATGTCGGCCAGTGCCGCGACTGTGAATGGCGAATCTACACCCGGCCCGGTTTGCCCGGCAGCGCGATCAAAACCATTCAGGTCATGCACAACCTCAGCTACATGAAGTCCACGATGGTCAAGCGGGCGCTGGCGGCGATTATCCCGATGATCCTGATGATGCCGCTGTCGCTGCTGGTGATCTGGCTGGTGGTACGCAAGATCACCCGCGATCTGCAGGTGGCTTCGCGTCAGATCGCGGCGCAGGAGACCCATCATCCGCATAACGTCTCGCCGGAGGGGCTGCCGGATGAGATCCTGCCGCTGGTGGCTGCCTATAATTCGTTGCTGAGTAAACTGCGCGAGGCCTGGTCCTCTCAGCGTCAGTTCCTGGAGGACGCCGCCCATGAGCTGCGCACCCCGGTAACGGCGGTGACCTTACAGCTGGAGAATCTGCGTCAGCATATCCAGCCGGGCGAAGCGAGCCGGCAGTTCAGCCAGCTGGAAGCGGGCGTCACGCGCACCCGTCATCTGGTTACACAGCTACTCAATGTGTCGCGCCAGGATGACCAGAGCGTGGTTGCCAGCGTCGAGCATATTGACCTGGAAGATCTGCTGAAGGAGAGCATTGAGCAGCTGATGGTGGTGGCAGATAAGCGCGGCATCGATATCGGCTTTAACGGCTCTGCCCAGTATCGTCTGCAGGCCAGTCGTTCTGAGCTGCGCAGCCTGTTTGACAACCTGATTGGTAACGCCATGTTGCACACGCCGGAAGGGAGTCTGGTCGATGTGCTGCTGCATCGGGTCGCGGGCAAAACGGTGGTCGATATTGTCGATAACGGGCCAGGCATGCCGGAATCCTTTATCGAGCGCGCATTTGATCGTTTTACCCGCTCGCCTGACGTTAAAGCCCAGGGCAGCGGGCTGGGATTATCCATCGTGCGTAACGTCGCTCAGAAGCATCAGATTCACGTCGCCCTTTCCAACTGTCTGACCCCACAGGGTGCGATCTGTGGTTTGCAGGTTCGCGTCACTTTTCCCTGATCCCGCCTTTTTGATCACGAACCAGACAACGTAAACGGTTGCCTGGTTCCGTTCGATCACGGTCTTAATTGTGAAGTGCATCACATTTTAGCTGAATTGTAATGCAACACTTTTTGACAAACGTGAGCAAAATCTATTTTCTATCGATCTGTTACAGGCACGCTACGCGGGCTGAATAACCGGCTGTTTTTTGCTGACATCCTCATTCCCTCCAGGGACCGATTTCTCTCTGACTGCGTCTGCTGTGCGGCGGTCAAAAGCATGTGGCTGATGATAATGAAATATAAAACGTTGATAGCAGGTGCCGTGCTGGCATGTTCACTGAGTGGTGCTGCGCAGGCCGCAGAAAGCGATCCGCAGTATCTCTCTGACTGGTGGCATCAGAGCGTTAACGTGGTAGGCAGCTACCACACCCGTTTCGGACCGCAGTTCAATAACGACGTCTATCTGGAATATGAAGCGTTTGCGAAAAAAGAGTGGTTCGACTTTTACGGCTATCTCGACGTACCTAATTTCTTCGGCGTCGGCAACAGCAACGCCAACGGCGTATTCGACCACGGTTCACCGATGTTCATGGAAATTGAGCCGCGCTTCTCGATCGACAAGCTGACCGGCACCAGCCTGGCATTTGGTCCGTTCAAAGAGTGGTATTTTGCTAACAACTACATCTACGATATGGGCCGCAACAGCGACAGCCGCCAGAACACCTGGTATATGGGTCTCGGCACCGATATCGATACGCACAGCGATGTCGGCCTGTCGCTGAACGTCTATGCCAAATATCAGTGGGAAAACTACGGTGCGGCGAACGAGAACAGCTGGGATGGCTATCGCTTCAAAGTGAAATACTTCGTCCCGATCACGACGCTGTGGGGCGGTAATCTGGGCTATGTCGGCTTCACTAACTTCGACTGGGGTTCCGATCTGCGCGATAAAGGCGGCGCATCACGCACCAGCAACTCCATCGCCTCCAGCCACATTCTGTCACTGGGCTACGATCACTGGCACTTCTCTGCGGTGGCGCGTTATTTCCACAACGGCGGACAGTGGGCAGATGGTCAGGAAGTTAACTTCGGCAACGGGCCGTTTGAGCTGAAATCGACCGGCTGGGGTTACTACCTGGTGGCGGGTTACAACTTCTGATGTAAAGCGGCGGCGCTTTATCGCGTCGCCGCCTTGTGTTTCTGCTGGTAAGACGTCACGTCCTGTGACGTCCGTCAGCCGCTTAATCCTGCGACTTCTCCACATTGATGCGCCACGGAATGTTGAACTTATCGATAAACATGGCGAAGCCGTTCGACCAGAAAGTCTCCTGCCACTCCGTTGTCACCTTGCCGCCTGCCGACAGTTTTTCAAACCACGCTTTACCCTCTTCGACATCGGTGGTGGAAAGGCTGACCGCATAACCGGCATGTTCCGACGCCGGTGGCTGATCGGTGTTACCGTCGCTGAGCATCAGCTCGCCGTCGCCAATACGCAGTTGCGCATGCATGATCTTCTCGGGTGGCTGCGGCGCTGCGGACTGATCGCCAACCTGCTCTCCCTGATCCGGCATATCACCAAACTTCATTTTCGCGAGCAACTCGCCCCCGGTCGCCTGCAGGTAAAAGTCGATAGCCTCTTCACAACGGCCATAGAGAAACAGATAAGGACTGACTTGCATCTTCACCTCTATATTGTCGGTTGGATTTTTACAGTACCCTAAGAGTGTAGACGATCGACTT
Organism: Pantoea sp. EKM103V; assembly: GCF_011800365.1. Lineage (NCBI taxonomy): Bacteria > Pseudomonadati > Pseudomonadota > Gammaproteobacteria > Enterobacterales > Erwiniaceae > Pantoea > Pantoea sp. EKM103V. The sequence goes on from NZ_JAALFQ010000004.1 coordinate 228,700, forward strand.
TACTCGCTGATTTTACTGACAATAACGGCGAAACAGCTGCGCCATATAGCTGCTCATGGGCGTCAGCGCGGTCTCCTTACGCTGAATCAGATAAAAAATCGCTTTCGGCAGGGGTTCGTCAAGCGTCAGCGCCACCAGCGACCGTCCCAGAACCGGATCGTCAATCACATCGGCTGACAGAATGCTGATGAAATCGCTTTGCGCCACCAGGCTGGTACAGGCCATAAAGGTTTCGCAAGTCACCACGATTTTGGGTGCCATGCCGCGCTCGCCAAAGAGGTCGTGCAACAGGCGGTAATAGCTGCCTTTCGGCGTCGGCATGGTCCAGTCCGCCTGCTGCAACGCCGCCAGTGAACGGGCTTTTTCCAGCGGATGGCCTTTGCGAACCACCACCTTATATTCCCGCTCCATCACGCGCTCATACATCAGCTCCTGATCGAGATGACTCTGGTCATAAGTATTGATGGTGAAATCGAGCGTTCCCTGACGCAGCTCATGCACCATCGACACCAGCTGGCCTTCGACGATGCGCACCTTGACCAGCGGATATTCCCGATGAAACTGGTTGATCACCTGCGACATAACGGTACGCGCCACGCTGCTGCCGATGCCGATATTCACCTGCCCCCCGCCCCGCCCCAGCCGCTGCTGGATATCCTCTTCGGCGACCCGCAGCTCCGCCAGCACCAGGCTGGCATGACGGAAAAAGTTATCACCGATATCGGTCAACACGACGCCCTGCTGGCGGCGGATAAACAGCTTTGCCCCCAGCTCACGCTCCAGTTCCTGAATCGCTTTGGTCAGCGCCGGTTGCGACAGCCCCGAAACACGGCTTGCCGCACGGATACTGCCCTGCCGCGCCACGTCAACAAACGCACGCAGTTGATGAAGCTTGAGATTAGCGGACATAACTTCTGTGATAACCGTTGTTTATCAGTCACAAGATATTCGCATCTTATGCCCGGCAATTCCATTGTGTAGATTCGAAGCAGTGCATAAAAAACCAACAACGAGGACAGAGCCGATGAAAACCCTTTCCGACCACGTCAGTGCAAGGCTGCCGCAGCTTCAGCAGTGGCGTCGTGACTTCCATCACTACGCCGAATCGGGCTGGCTGGAGTTTCGCACCGCCACGCTGGTCGCTGAAGAGCTGCATCAGCTCGGTTATCAGCTAAAGCTGGGGCGTGAGGTGATCGACGCAGAGGCGCGGATGGGCCTGCCCGACGCCGCCGTGCTGAAACAGCAGGAGGCGCGGGCGTTACAACAGGGTGCGCTGCCGCAGTGGATCAGCCACTTTTCCGGCGGATTCTGCGGCATCGTGGCGACGCTGGAAACCGGCCGTCCCGGCCCGGTGATGGGCTTCCGCGTGGACATGGACGCACTGGATCTCAATGAGAGCCAGGCCAGCGATCATCTGCCGCATCGGGAAGGGTTCGCCTCCTGCAATGCGGGCATGATGCACGCCTGCGGTCATGATGGCCATACCACCATCGGGCTGGGGCTTGCCTCAGTGCTGATGGCGATGAAAGAGCGGCTCAACGGCACCATCAAACTGATTTTTCAGCCTGCTGAAGAGGGTGTACGCGGCGCGAAAGCGATGGTAGCGGCGGGCGTGGTCGATGATGTGGATCGCTTCACGGCGATTCACATTGGCACCGGCGTGCCGGCGGGCGAAGTGGTGTGCGGCAGCGACAGCTTTCTCGCCACCACCAAGCTGGATGTCCACTTCACCGGCGTCGGTGCCCATGCGGGTGGCCGCCCGGAAGAGGGACGCAATGCCCTGCTGGCGGCGGCTCAGGCGACGCTGGCCCTGCATGGCCTGGCCCAGCACAGCGGCGGCGTGGCGCGGGTGAATGTCGGCGTGCTGCAGGCCGGAACCGGCCGCAACGTGGTCGCCGACTGCGCCCTGCTGAAGGTCGAAACCCGCGGCATCACCAATCAGGTTAACGACGATATTTATCAGCAGGCGCTGCGGGTGATTGCCGGTGCGGCGGCGATGTATGGCGTTGAGCAGCAGGTGACGCTGATGGGTGCGGCGCGCAGCTGCACCCCGACGCAGCCGTGGGTCGACTTCATCCACCAGCAGGCAGACGCGCTCGGTATCTTTGATTCCGTGGTCGATCGCAAAGCGCAGGCGGCAGGATCAGAAGATGCGACCTATATGATGGAGCGGGTCAGGCAGCGTGGCGGCCAGGCCTCATACGTCATTTTCGGCTGTGACCTGGCGGCGGGCCACCATAATGCCCGATTCGACTTTGATGAGCGGGTCATGCCGGACGCCATCACGCTGCTGGCGACGCTGGCGCTCAATCAGGCGCAGTATGGTGAAACACGATGATGGAAGCCTTTATTGCCGACTATATCGACCGCCATCAGCACCGTTTCAGCACGCTCAGCGACGCCATCTGGGATACGCCGGAAACCCGCTTTGCCGAAACCCGCTCCTCGGCCCTGCTGGCCGACGCGCTGGCCGAAACCGGGTTCCTCGTGGAGCGCGGCGTGGGCGGCATTGACACCGCCTTTATCGCCAGCGCCGGCAGCGGCAAACCGGTGATTGCCATCCTCGGGGAGTTTGATGCGCTGGCCGGTCTCAGCCAGCAGGCCGGATGCGCCCGGCCAGAACCGCTGGAGGTGAACGGCAACGGACACGGCTGCGGCCACAACCTGCTCGGCACCGCCGGCGTGGCGGCGGCCTGTGCGGTTAAAGCCTGGATGGAGCAGCATCACGCTGGCGGAACCGTGCGTTTTTATGGCTGCCCCGGCGAAGAAGGGGGATCGGGCAAGACCTTTATGGTGCGTGAAGGCCTGTTTGACGATGTGGATGCCGCCGTGACCTGGCATCCGGAAGGGTTCAGCGGCATGTTCAATCTGCGCACGCTCGCCAATATTCAGGCCGCGTTCAGCTTCAAAGGGGTCGCGGCTCATGCCGCTAACTCTCCCCATCTGGGCCGCAGCGCACTGGATGCCGTCACGCTGATGAATACCGGGGCCAACTTTCTGCGCGAGCACATCGAACAGGAGGCACGTCTGCACTACGCCATCACCAACAGCGGCGGCGTCTCGCCAAATGTGGTACAGGCCGATGCGGAGGTGCTCTACCTGATCCGCGCGCCATCGCTGCCACAGGCGCAGGCGATCTATCAGCGGGTGATCAATATTGCCCGGGGTGCCGCCCTGATGACGGATACGACCCTGACCGTGCGTTTTGACAAAGCCTGCTCTGATTATGTGCCTAATCGCGCGCTGGAAGCGGTCATGGAGCGCTATTTGCATCACTTTGGTTTGCCCGACTACAGCGACGAAGAGCGCGCGTTCGCGGCTGAACTGCGTGCCACTCTGACCGATGACGATCTGCGTAATGCCCGCCTGAACGCCGCCCGTATCGGTGGCGAAGCCGGTCACGCCTGGGCTGAGCAGCTGGGGGAGAGGCTGTTTATGGATCAGGTCGCGCCCTATGCCGTCACCCGCGACCTGCTCTATGGCTCCACCGATGTCGGCGATGTCAGCTGGGTCACGCCGACGGCACAGTGCTTTGCGCCCTGCTTTACCTTCGGCACGCCGCTGCACACCTGGCAACTGGTGGCGCAGGGCCGCACCACGATCGCGCATAAGGGCATGTTGCTGGCGGGCAAAGTGATGGCGGCGACGGTGACCACGCTGCTGCAGGATGAACAGGCGCTGGCGGAATGCCAGGCCGAATTTCAGAAGGCACGCGCCGGGCAGCCCTATCACTGCCCGATCCCGGCGGGGATCACACCCACAAAACTGGCCGGATGAGCCAGCGGCCGCGTCGCTGACGCGGACCAGAATAAAAATAGTGCAAACACTTCCCTGATTCTGCGGGGCCGGAACTGAACTCACCGCCTGTTGCCTGTCGCGACCGGCGTCAGCCCGCGCCGCCATCGATAAGGGGGTCACAAGACGACAAGAAGAGAACCCATACCATGGAAGCAACCTCCGAGAACCGTAGTCCTGGCCGGCTCTTCAGCTGGATCGAGCGCGCAGGCAATAAAGTGCCTAACCCGTTTTTACTGTTTGTCTATCTGATTGTGGTACTGATGGTCGCAACCGCTATTATCAGTGCGCTGGATCTGGCGGTGAAGAACCCCGGTAATGGCGAAATCGTCCGGGTCAACAACCTGCTGAGCGTCGCGGGTCTGCAGTGGATCCTGCCCAACATCATCAAAAACTTCAGCAGCTTTACCCCGCTGGGGTCGATTCTGGCGCTGGTCATTGGTGCCGGGCTGGCGGAAAAGGTCGGCCTGCTGCAGTCGCTGATGGTTAAGATGGCGTCACGCGTCAGCCGCCGTTACGCCAGCTACATGGTGCTGTTTATCGCCTTTTTCAGCCATATCTCCTCGGACGCGGCGCTGGTGGTGATGCCGCCGCTGGGTGCGCTGATCTTTCTGGCGGTGGGCCGTCATCCTGTCGCGGGCCTGCTGGCCGCCATCGCCGGTGTCGCCTCGGGTTTTACCGCTAACCTGCTGATCGTCACCACCGATGTGCTGCTTTCAGGTATCAGCACTGAAGCCGCTAAAGCGGTCAGCGATACGGTGCATGTCAGCGTCATCGATAACTGGTTCTTTATGGCCACCTCGGTGATTGTGCTGACGATTGTGGGTGCATTGCTGACCGACAAATTTGTTGAGCCGCGCCTGCCGCAGTGGCAGGGCAACGGCGAAAAGCTGGCGGGGCTGACGCCGCTGGAGAACCGCGGCCTGCGTGCCGCCGGGATCGCCGCGCTGCTGTTTATCGCCGTGATGGCGTTACTGGTCGTGCCGGAACATGCGCCGCTGCGCAATCCCGCCAGCGGTGCCATTATCCCCTCGCCATTTATTCAGGGCATTGTGCCGATCATTATTCTGTTCTTCTTTGTGGTGGCGATTGCCTACGGTGTCGCCACCCGGCAGATCCGCCGTCCGGATGATATCCCGCAGCTGCTGGTCGATCCGATGAAAGGCATGGCGGGTTTTATCGTGATGGTCTTTCCGCTGTCGCAGTTCGTGGCGTTCTTTAACTGGAGCAACATGGGCAAATTCATGGCGATAGGACTGACCGACGTGCTGGAGAGCGCAGGCGTCAGCGGCGCGCCCGCATTTCTCGGCCTGATGTTTCTGTCGGCATTTCTCTGCATGTTTATCGCCAGCGGCTCAGCCATCTGGTCGATTCTGGCGCCGGTGTTCGTGCCGATGTTTATGCTGCTCGGCTTCCATCCCGCCTTTGCCCAGATGATTTTTCGCATCGCTGACTCGGCGGTGCTGCCGCTGGCACCGATGTCGCCCTTTCTGCCGCTGTTCCTCGCCTTTTTGCAGCGATACCAGAAGGATGCGCAGCTCGGCACCTACTATGTGCTGATCTTCCCCTATCCGCTGGTGTTCTTTATCAGCTGGATCGCGCTGCTGGTCGCCTGGTACTGGCTGGGACTGCCGATTGGGCCGGGCGTCTGGCCGCAACTGCCTTAAGGCACCGTGCCAGCGATACAGCATAAACGCTGGCACGTTTTCTGCGGCACTGCAGTTATGTCAGTGCGCAGCCAGTTCCTGAAAGAAGGCGGGATTCTTCTGGATAGTCGCCAGTACTTTAGCTGCCAGTCCGGTCGGATTGCGGCGTCCGCTTTCCCAGCTCTTTATCGTATCAAGGCTGGTTCCCAGTGCAGCAGCCATTTCACTCTGGGAAACGTTAAGCTGCGCCCGGATAGCCTTCACATCAGCCAGCGCGTAATGGGTAACACGGGCGGGTTCTCTTACACCGTTTTTTATCTCCACCGCCTCTTCCAGCGATGCTTTCAGCTCATCAAAAAAACTCATGTCATATCTCCTCTTTCAGTCTTTGTGTCAGCTTTTTCAGCACGGCTTTTTCCGCATCCGTGAGGTTCTCTTTGAGATTCTTTGGATAAGCCATGATCAGGTAAATCACCTCAGCGGTAGCCAGAAAGTAAATTACCCTTGCGCTGCTGCTTTTACCCTGATTGCCCGTCGCCATCCTGATTTTTCGCAGTCCGCCGGTTTTCTGAATAAGATCGCCTTTCTCCGGTGACTCGATAAGCTCCCTCTGAAGCTCCCGAAGCTCTTCATCCGTGGCGATTTGCTTTATCCGTCGGGTAAACATCGGGGTTTCGATAAACTCAATTGCCTGACTCATCGCTCACTCCTGCCTCTTCCATGAGGAGTACATAGTACACCCAGCCTGCTTCATGAAAAAGCCCACGGATGGCAAAACCTGCAACGTATGTTGCTAAATCGTCAGCAACGCCCCTCTCGGCAACGGCAGATGAATTGATTATTCTGCTATTTCTTCGCCTGCTAACGGTTGACGTTCTGCATAACCGCCTGCGGGTGTTTCCCACACTGCCTGAGGTTGACGCTGATATGACCACTCACTCCACCCGCATGCCGCCGATGCACGCGTCATCGGCGACCCGCAACAGCGTAGCCGGGCGCATTGATGCGCTGCCCGCGTCCGCTGGCTTATGGCGCTTTATCACCCTGCTGGCGCTGGGCGGCTTTTTTGAACTTTACGACCTGTTTGAAACCGGCTATATCAGCACCGGCCTGCTGGCGGCGGGCGTCTTTCACACCGGTGAGGCGGGCGTGCTCGGCTTCTCCGATCAGGCTGCGTTTGCGTCAGCCACCTTTCTCGGCCTCTTTTTCGGCGCCAGCCTGCTGGCCCCCTACGCTGACCGATTTGGCCGCCGCCTGACCTTTATGTGTGCGCTGCTCTGGTATGGGCTCTTTTCCCTGCTGATGGCCTTTCAGCAGAGCGCGGAGATGATCATTCTGTTCCGCTTTCTGGTGGGGATCGGGCTGGGCGTCGAGCTGGTGACCATTGATACCTATCTGTCGGAATGGGTGCCGAGCCACCTGCGCAGCCGCGCCTTTGCTTACGCCTTTTTCGTGCAGTTTTTATCGGTGCCTGCCGTCGCGCTGATGTCGTGGTGGCTGGTGCCGCAGACCGTGTTCGGCCTGGAAGGCTGGCGCTGGGTCGTGATCGCAGGCGCGCTCTGTTCACTGGTGATCTGGCTGGTGCGCAGAAATCTGCCGGAATCGGCACGCTGGCTGGCGCAGCAGGGGCGCTATCAGGCGGCACATGAGGTGTTATCGGCGATGGAGCAGCGCTGCGGCATTCCGGCCGGGCCCGCAATCCTGCCCGATGACGCGGCTGCACGGCTGCCCAAACGCGGGCGCTTTCGTGAAATCTGGGCTCCCGCTTATCGCCAGCGCACCCTGATGCTGGTGGTGATGAACTTTTTCCAGGCGATCGGCTTTTTTGGCTTTGGTAACTGGCTGCCTGCGCTGCTGTCAGGCCGCGGTGCCACGGTGACACACAGTCTGCTCTATGCCTTCTTTATCACGCTAGCCTATCCGCTGGGATCGCTGATCTGCAGCCGCTATGCCGACAAGCTGGAGAATAAGTGGCAGATTGTACTGTCATCGCTGATGACGGTGATATTCGGCACGCTGTTCGCCTTTCAGACGCAGCCGGTGCTGCTGATCCTCTGCGGCTTCCTGATTACCTGGTCCAACGCCTGGCTGACTTTCAGCTTCCACGCCTATCAGACCGAGATTTTCCCGACCCACATCCGGGCGCGGGCAGTCGGCTTCTGCTACTCCTTCAGCCGCCTCTCTACGGTATTCAGCAGTATTTTAATCGGGGTGATCCTGCAATACGCCGGCACGCCGGGTGTGATTACGTTCATCGTACTGAGCATGCTGATGGTGATGCTGTCGGTAGGGATTTACGGGCCGAAAACCCGCGGAATCGATCTGGAGAATATTTAAAAGAAAAGGCCGTCATCCTGATGATGACGGCCTTTTTACGGGTTATTTGCCTTCCAGCACCCGAATGTCTGCACTGCCCAGACGATCCTTCTCATCTTTACGCAGCGACGCGACCTGTTTCGCGGTCACCGGCTCTGACGCCTTATTGCCCCAGCTGTTACGCACGAAGTTCACCACATCGGCAACCTGCTGGTCGTTCAGCCGCCAGCCAAATGCCGGCATGGTAATGGTCGATGGCGCACCGTTCACACCAGGCAGTTGCCCGCCCACCAGCACGATGTGAATCAGCGAGGTCGGATCGTCCGCCAGTACCACCGGGTTGCCGCGCAGCGCCGGATAAAAACGCTTATAGCCGCTGCCATCAGTTTTATGGCATGCCGCACAGCTGTCGACATAGGCCGCCGCGCCGGTCTGGCTGTCATCGCCGCGCCAGAGCGCTTTGGCGGTGGCATCATCCACGCTGAAGGCCGCCTGATGCGGATCTTTCGCGCCCAGTGACTTCAGATAGCGCGCAATCGCGGTGATATCGGCTTCACTCAGGTGCTGCAGGCTGTGCTCCACCACGTCGGTCATCCCACCGAACGCGGCAGTCTGATCGTTACGGCCATAACGCAGGAACTGACGCAGGTCATCTTCGCTCCAGCGCCCCAGTCCATCGCGGTTATCGCCACGCAGGTTGCTGGCCGTCCAGCCGTCAATCGGCGCGTTGCTGCCCGCCAGATAGTCGTTGCCTTCGGCGTTGGTCAGCACCTTCTCCTGCATGGTGAAACTGCGCGGCGTGTGACAGGCTCCGCAGTGGCCCAGCCCCTCAACCAGATAGCGACCGCGCGCCAGCACCGGATCTTCCTGAGCGGCAGGCTGGAACGCTTTCACATCGGGCGCAAAAATCCCGCGCCAGATCGCCAGAGGCCAGCGCATCGACAGCGGCCACGGAATGTCGCTGTCGCGATTTGGCTGCTTCACCGCCGTCACGCCATGCATGAAATAGGCGTAAAGCGCCTTCATATCCTCATCGCTGACGACCGCGTAAGAGGGATAAGGCATGGCGGGATAGAGTGTATCGCCATTTTTCGCCACGCCATGACGCACCGCTTTCTGGAAGTCGTCGTAGCTGTACTCACCAATACCGGTCGTGCGATCGGGAGTGATGTTGGTGGAGTAGATGGTGCCAATCGGGGTGGCCATCGGCAGACCACCGGCAAAGGTCGCGCCGCCTTTGCTGGTGTGACAGGCCACACAGTCACCGGCGCGCGCCAGATACTCTCCCCGCTTAACCAGATTGTCCTGGCTCTCATCCGCCAGCGCGGCAAAGGTCAGGGTGCCCAGAATCAGGGCCAGAATGCCATTTTTCATCGCCATGTTCCTTATGCCTGCACCAGTGGACCGGGGTTCTTCAGGTAGTTTTCGCGAATCGCTTTAGCTGACCAGTAGGTCAGCGCCGCCACCATGCCGGTCGGGTTGTAGCCCAGTCCCTGCGGGAAGGCAGAGGCACCTGGTACAAACACATTCGGCACGTCCCAGCTTTGCAGATAGCGGTTAACCGCACTGGTTTTCGGATCGTCGCCCATGATCGCACCGCCACTGATGTGGGTGGTCTGATAAACCCTGGAGTCAAAATGGGTGCCCGGCTTTTTCGCGCCGCCCAGAATCATCTTCGGATTCATCGCCTCCGCGATATTGCGCATTTTTCCGACCATAAACTGCGCCATTTTGATGTCGTTCTCCTGCCAGTCAAAGGTCATGCGCAGCAGTGGCTGCCCATAAACATCTTTGTAGTTGGGATCGAGATCGAGATAGTTAGCGCGGTAGGACTGATGCGCGCCGTGCGCATCCATCGACAGGTGATGGGTGTAAGTATCCGCCACCGCCGCTTTCCATTTACTGCCCCAGTCTGGCGTACCAGCAGGCACTGGCATGCCGGAGATCGGCTTGGTCCCCGCCTGGTTGACCCAGAATGGCGACCCGCCCACAAAGCCCAGCGGTCCGTGGTCGAAGTTATCGGCGTTGAAATCATCAACCGCAACGCCCGCGCCACCTGCGCCGATAAACGGGTTAGTGGTGGTGTTTTTATCAAACAGCGCCTTCAGGGTAGAGAGGTTCTGATAGGCGAAGTTACGGCCGACGGTGCCTTCGTTGGTAATCGGGTTGTAAGGCTTGCCGATGCCTGACAGCAGCATCAGATGCACATTGTGGAACTGGAAGGCGGAGAGGATCACCAGGTCAGCGGGCTGCACCTGCTCGCGCCCCTGCCCGTCCACATAGGTCACGCCGGTTGCGCGCGTTTTGTCATCGCTGAGATTGACCCGCAGGACATACGAGTTGTTACGCAGTTCAAACTTTGGCTCCTGGCGCAGGGCAGGCAGGATGTTCACGTTAGGTGACGCTTTGGAATACATGTAGCAGGCGTAGCCGCTGCAGTATCCGCAGAAGTTACACGGCCCCATCTGCGCGCCATAGGTGTTGGTATAGGGCCCGGAGGTGTTGGCGGAAGGCAGATCGTAAGGATGATAGCCGACCGACTCCGCCGCCTGCGCAAACAGCTGCGCCGAGTAGGTACGCTTCTGTGCGGGCAGCGGGAAGTTATCTGAGCGATCGGGCGCAAACGGGTTACCGCCTTTATCTTTGCCGACCACCTTGCCCTTGATACTCCAGGCGCTGCCTGAGGTGCCAAAGACTTTTTCTGCCTTGTCGAAGAACGGCTCCAGCTCATCGTAACTGACGCCAAAATCCTGAATCGTCATGCCTTCCGGGATGAAATTCTTGCCGTAACGCTCTTCGTAATGGCTGCGCATCCGCAGTTCAATCGGATCCACGCGGAAGTGGACGCCTGACCAGTGCAGGCCCGCGCCGCCGGTGCCGGTGCCGGGCAGGAATGCCGCCAGCTGACGATAAGGCACCGCCGTCTGCGAAGCATCATGACGGATGGTCACGGTGCTTTTAGAGAGATCCTGGAAGAGCTTTTTGCGGATGTTATAGGTCAGCTCATCAATGGACTGCGGATAAGAGCCGTCGGGATAGGTGTCGCGATGCGGCCCACGCTCCAGCGCCAGCACATTCAGGCCCGCTTCGGTCAGCTCTTTCGCCATAATGGCACCGGCCCAGCCGAAGCCAACAATCACCGCATCCACTTTTTTCATTTCGTTTGCCATGCTTAACTTCTCTCCCCGCGAATCGATACTGACGGGAACGGATAACGTTCACCGCGCTCTACCCAGTCCATAAAGTCGGCGCGTGCGCCAGGGAAGTTGATCAGCTTCCAGCCGACCATTCCCTGATTTCCGCCGTGGACAGGATCGCTGAAGAAGCCTTCGCGGGTGTTCTGCAGCAGAAAGGCAAAGAAGGTTTTAGCGGGCAGCTGGCTGAATTCGGCGCTGCCACTCTCCATCGCCTGCAATAGCGCATCCTGCTGCTCCACGCTGAGCTGAGCGAACACCTTACCGTGCTGCTGTTTGCTGTAGTGGTCGGCATCGGCCAGACCGAGACGGTAGATCTGCTGTGGCACCAGCGGCAGCTGATAGCCCAGCTCTTTCGGCAGATCGGGATTAAACGGCCCCTGCATATACCAGTTCGATCCGGTGGCATAGGGCGTATTCATCTGGCGGTCGATGAACTCTGGCACGCCCGCTTCCACAGCGCCAGGCCCGCGTTCATCGCTGGGGATCAGGCGCGCCACGGCGGCGGTGATAAAGGCATACTCTTCGGCGGTAAACCAGGAGGGCTGATAATCACGCGCCTTCTGCGGTGCAGCCGGCGTTTCAGCCGCCTGTGCGGTCAGCGGCAGGGAGAGAGCACCCATCGCTGTGGACCCTACCGCCATTGCAGGCGCCAGGGTGATTGTCTTCAGCAAAAAATCCCTGCGTGAATGACCCTTTTTTTGTTCTGACATGACATTGCCTCATTCCCGCGCTGGATGGCGGTATGAAAAAATAGGTGGTTGCGTTGTAGTGGTTTTTATCAGCAGATACCGGCCCTGATGCCGGCTTGTTACCGGTAACAAGCCGCCATATTGTAACACTGCTATTCACAAAGATTTAGTTCCGCGAAACAAAACCGCACAATTTCATTAACATTCATCCCTGCCCTGTCATGAGCAGAAACAACAGACTACAGACAGCAAGCAACCAAAACGTTATAAAAGACCACACACAACAGCGGAGTGCCTATGTTTAAGTCTTTTTTTCCGCGGCCAGCGCTGTTTTTCAGCTCAGCGGCCGTCTGGAGTTTAGTCGCTATTTTTGCCTGGTTTGGTTTTGCTGAGCAGTTGCCCGGCATGTGGCCCATGTTCGAAACCGCCATCAAAGCGCCCCTGCCGACGACCGCAGCGCGTTTTATCGCGGCGAGTCAGATCTGGTTCTATCTCTATTACTGGATAATGGTCGCCATTTTTGCCGTGGCGTGGCGGGTGATCGACTCTCATCCGTGGCAACGCTGGTCAGTCTGGGGATCGGCACTGATCATCTTTGTCACCTGGTTTGGTGTCCAGGTCGGGGTCGCCATCAACGCCTGGTATGGCCCGTTTTACGATCTGATCCAGAAAGCGCTGACAAAAGCGGGATCGGTGCAGATTGCTGAGTTTTACCACCAGGTTGTGGCTTTTCTCGGCATCGCATTAATCGCGGTGGTGATTGGCGTACTCAATTCGTTCTTTATCAGCCACTGGGTTTTCCGCTGGCGTACCGCCATGAATAACTATTACATGCACAACTGGCAGCGGCTGCGCCATGTTGAAGGTGCCGCACAGCGTGTTCAGGAAGACACCATGCGCTTTGCGACCACGCTGGAAAACTGGGGCGTCAGTTTTATTCAGGCGATCATGACGCTGGTGGCATTTTTGCCGGTACTGGTGGCGCTCTCCCATCACGTTAAAGATATTCCGTTCCTCGGTAATATCCCTTACGCGCTGGTGATTGCCGCGGTGCTCTGGTCGGTGTTTGGTACAGGTTTACTGGCGCTGGTCGGGATTAAACTGCCTGGGCTGGAGTTCCGCAACCAGCGGGTCGAAGCCGCCTACCGTAAAGAGCTGGTCTACGGCGAAGATAATGCCGATCGCGCCGGGCCACAGACGGTGCAGGAGCTGTTCAGTCGGGTGCGGGTTAACTACTTCCGTCTCTACTTTCACTATCTCTACTTCAACATCACCCGCATTCTCTATCTGCAGGTCGATAACGTGTTTGGTCTGTTCCTGCTGTTTCCTTCGATTGTGGCGGGCACCATCACGCTGGGCTTACTCAACCAGATCACCAACGTATTTGATCAGGTGCGCGGCTCGTTCCAGTATCTGATCGCCTCCTGGTCGACGCTGATTGAACTGATGTCCATCTACAAACGTCTGCGCAGCTTCGAGCAGATTCTGGATGATGTGCCGCACGACGAGATGATGCGCGAAGCGTCAGAGGATGTGTAAGAGCGTCGCTCACGTTTCTGACCAGCAAAAAACAGGATCTTCGGGCCTGAGGCCCGCAGAAACGCACTGACATCCAGGCCCGCGAAAGCGGGCTTTTTTATTGCCTGCTTCCATCACTGTCGTCATCGCACCGCTTGAATTTATAAGCTACAGCTTATAATCTGCCGTAACGGGATGAAATTCAGACAGGGAGTAATGCCATGTGGACGGTGTTATTGAGCGCGCGGTTTGAAAGCTGGTTAAGTGAGCAGGAACAGCCCCTGCAGGAAAAAATGTTAGCAGACCTGAGAATGTTAAAAATTTACGGTCCTGATTTACCTCGTCCTTATGCTGATACCCTGAACGGATCGCGGTATAAGAACATGAAAGAACTACGCGTACACTATTCAGGAAGGCCGATCCGGGCTTTTTATGCCTTTGATACTGTCCGCCGCGCTATCGTGTTGTGTGCGGGCGATAAGAGTCAGGACAAACGTTTCTACAGCCGAATGATACGTATTGCCGACAGTGAATTTTCAGCCTGGCTTGCTGAACTGGAGAAGGAAAATAATCAATGAGAACCCTGGATGATGTTATTGCTGACTTTTCCCCGGAGAGTCAGGCGCGAATCAAAGAAATGTCTGATGAGATGGTCTTGGAAGTCGGGCTGCAGATGATTCGTGAGGAACTTCAGCTATCACAAAAAAGCCTCGCAGAGACCATGGGGGTACGTCAGCCTGCCGTTGCTCAGATCGAACAGCGCGGGAATGAGATAAAAGTGGCTACGCTCAAACGTTATATCGAAGCGATGGGCGGGAAACTGAGTCTGAATGTGGAACTGCCGACCGGAAAAAACGTGGCGTTTCATATCTGACCCTTACATTTCTGAGCGCGGGTAGAACACGTTGTCTGCCCGCGCAAAGAGCGTTCCTTACAGAGTAATGCGCATCACGCTATCAGGATTCGCTGGCGGCGCCTTGCGCGAGCCTGGCTGCTTCACGCTGACATAAAGCACGTTGCCATCCGCTGAGAGCGCCAGACTGTTCGGCAGGGCCGGCGTTTTTACGGTACGTTTAACCTGATAGGTGCGGGCGTCGATGATGCTGACCTCGCCCGCTTTGCGATGGGTGACATAGAGCTCATCGCGATCCGGATTGAACAGTACCGCCAGCGATTCCGGAACGGCAATCCGCTGTATGACCTGCTGACTACGCAGATCAACCACCAGCACCTGAGCCTGCTTTGAATCACTCAGGAAGGCACGCTGACCGCGCGTATCCAGCGCAATGTTCAGGAAGAAGTGCGCTTTATCGCCATCAATCTTCTGTTTTTTCTCAACGGCATTGGTGCGGGCGTTAATGGTCACCAGCTCGCCATCCGCATTGGTGACGTACACCTTCTGCGCGGCTGAATCCACTGCCAGGCCTGTGCCCATTTTGCCGGTGTTCGGGATCGTGCTGATCAGTTTCAGCGAACTGCCATCCACGACCCAGACCACGCTCTGCGGCCCCAGCCCGGTGATATAGACGCGGTCAGTTTTCACATCCACAGCCACCTGACGCGGCTGCAACGGACGCACGGTTTCGCTGCGCTTGCGGCCATCCAGCACCCGCGTGTTGAGGAGGTTGCCGCTGCTGGCATCAATCGCGGTCACTGAACCGTCAAGCGTATTTCCGATATAGAGCACGTTCGTTTGCGGGTTGAGCGCCGCGCCAAACGATTTCAGCGGCGTGGCGATCGACTTCTGCACCGCCAGCGTCGCGGGATCGAGACGAAACACGGTGCCGCCCTCGCCGCTGCTGTTTTGTGCTGTCGCCACGAACAGCGCATTCTCCTTCGGGCTGACGGCCAGTTCATAGACCCCTTTGCCCACCGCCTGATTCAGATCTTCTGCCTGCACAGCCAGCCATCCTGACGCAGAAAACAGGGCCGTAGCCAGTAACAGCGGACGCAGCGTCCGGCGCGTATTGGTATTCGCTTTCATAACTTCTCCAGAGTGAATTCACCGCAGACGCAGTGAAATGAAAGCCCGACATTGCAACCAGAAACAGCTGACCAGCAGCCTGAGAGAATCTTGTTTTTGAGAATAATAATTATTTCGGAAGGAAAGGGACAGGATTATTCGCGCAGAAACGCCGACAGGACGCCCGGAGGCGTCCTGTCGGCATGGGAGGGCAGAGAGATTATTTCAGCAGTTCAGCGGTCATGTGCACGCCGTTGTTGGTGTAAGCTTCAGTGATTTTATATGAAGCACCAGCTTCCTGAGCCTGCGCAGCAATTTTCGCTTCAGCACCATCCAGCGTAGAGTCGATGGCGGTCACAGATTGCGCGAAGCTGGCGAATGGCAGAACAGAAAGCGCCATAACAGCTGCAAAAGTTTTGATAGATTTCATGGTCAATTCCTCGGTTGATTTTTATCAGGTAAGGCGTATTGCCTTGTTGATAGAAATAATAGTCCGGAAGTTGATCAGGAAAAAGCGGAGGGTTTTGCTTATCTCTTTCAGAAAAACTGAACATAAAAAGCACGCATCGTACAGTTATCGCTCAAAAGGTTAATCACCCGTTAATGAAAGAAAAGGCAGCATAATCCGCTGCCTGAA
Organism: Pantoea sp. EKM103V; assembly: GCF_011800365.1. NCBI lineage: Bacteria > Pseudomonadati > Pseudomonadota > Gammaproteobacteria > Enterobacterales > Erwiniaceae > Pantoea > Pantoea sp. EKM103V. Next base: position 244,461 of record NZ_JAALFQ010000004.1, read on the forward strand.
AAAGATTAACCGTGGTGCCGGACCCGGCTGAAGATGGTCAGTGCAGCCAGCAGCATCAGTACCCCGCTGGCAACAAATACGCCGCCAGCGCCGCGCAGATCGAACATCCAGCCGCCCGCCGCCGCGCCGACAGTTATCGCCAGCTGAATCGTGGCGACCAGCAGGCCACCGCCCGATTCTGCATCATCCGGCACCGCGCGCGAAATCCAGGTTGACCAGCCGGTTGGCATCGAACCAAACGCCATGCCCCAGATCGCCACGCCCGCTCCCACTATCCAGCTGACCCCGCCAAAAGTCACCAGCAGCAGCGCGGTCAGGCTCATCAGCAGCGCCATCCCGCTCAGCGTCAGCGACACGCTGCGGGTTACCAGAAAACCGGCCAGCGAGGTGCCAAAGAAGTTCGCCACACCAAATGCCAGCAGCGCCAGCGACAGCTGGTTAAGGTTGAACTGCGCCACACTTTCCAGGAAAGGGCGCAGATAGGTAAAGAAGGCGAAGTGGCCGGTGAACATCATGATCACGGCCAGCATGCCCCAGCGCATCACGCCGATCCGCAGCAGGGTCAGTACGCCGCCGCTGCGGGCTTTGTTCTCTGCCGGCATGGCGGGCAGGGTAAAGAACTGCCACAGCAGCGCCACCGCGCCCAGCCCGGCGGTCAGCATAAAGATGTTGCGCCAGCCCACCAGACCACCGAGGTAGCTGCCAAGCGGCGTGGCGATAATCGTCGCCAGCGAGATCCCACTGAAGACGATGGAGAGCGCCCGCGGCACCTGATCGACGGGCACCAGACGCATGGTGATGGCGGTTGAGAGCGTCCAGAAGCCACCTATCGCCATCCCCAGCAACACGCGCGCCAGCAATATCACCGTCAGATCGCCGGCAAACGCCACCATCAGCGCCGAGGCGATCAGCAGCAGTGAGAACACCAGCATCACGATGCGGCGGTCGATACGCCGCGTGACGCTGCCGGTCACCAGGCTGGTAAACAGCGCCACCAGGGCGGTAATGGTGACGGTCTGTCCCGCCTGCCCTTCTGAAACGCCGAGGCTGTGCGCCATGGGCGTCAGCAGACTCACGGGTAAAAATTCGGCGGTAATCAGGCTGAACACCCCAAACGCCATAGCAAAAACCGCGCCCCACGCGGGGTGGGTCGGCGAGGAAACCTCATCAGCCACTTCGGTTGTCAGACTCATGCTGCTTCTCCGGAAGATAAAAAAGTGTGAGAGAGCATAGAGTGAGGCGTCAGGACGATCTATGATGCTTACACCTTCATTTTTGATAATTCGTCTGGAATCGCATGAGCCACTATGGAGACCTGACCAGCGAGCTGTTGATGGGGATGCGCCTTTATGGCGTCAACTATCAGCGTATCGCCGTAAGCGCACCGTTCGGGCTGCGCTTCGATCACGCACCGGGCCGGGCGCAGTTTCACTTTGTCGGCCGCGGCTCACTGCTGGTGCGCAGCGCCTCCGGTGAGGTGTTTCCGCTTCACAGCGGCGATGCGCTACTGGTGCCGCACGGTAAACCGCACAGCCTGATCTCCGGCGAGGAGGTGGCCTGCCTGTGTGTGAAAAATATGACGAGCAAGCCGATCTGCGACAGCGTCTGCGCCATCGCCGCCCCGGAGGATGCCGGTGAGGATGAGCACAGCGTGCTGCTGTTCAGCGCCTGTATGGCATTTGAACTGGGCGGCATGCAGCCGCTGATCAATACCATGCCGGATGTGATGCTGGTGAGTACCCTGCTGTCGCAGTATCCGGAGATTCAGCCGATCCTGGCGGCGATGGAACGGGAGTCGCGCACCCGGCAGGCGGGATTTGCCGGTATTCTGTCGCGTCTGGCCGACGTGGTTGCCGCGCTGATTGTGCGCGGCTGGGTGGAGAACGGCTGCGGCCAGCAGAGCGGGCTGGTGCAGGCGATGCGCGATCCGCGGCTGAGTCAGGCGATTGCCGCCATGCACCGGGAGCCAGGCGAAAACTGGACGGTCGCGCGGCTGGCCAGCGTGGCGGGCTGTTCGCGTTCGGTGTTTGCCGGCCGTTTTCTCAACGCCACCGGCATGACGCCGTTACGTTATCTGACCGAACTGCGGATGCGGCTGGCGGTGCAGCGGATTGTGAACAATGGCGAAGCGGTGGAAGCCGTGGCTTACCATCTCGGCTACGGCTCGATTGCAGCGTTCAGCCGCGCCTTTAAACGCATCGTCGGTCAGTCGCCAGGCGCGCTGCGAGCCGGACGCGAAGGCACGCAGGCGCTGACCGCCTCATCTGCCGCTTAGCGGAATACGCTGATCGCCTCCACCAGACGGTTTGCCTGATGGGTCATGCGGCCCGACGCCTCGGCGCTTTCCGATACGCGCGCGGCGTTCTGATGGGTAATGTCATCAAGATCTTCCACCGCTGAACTCACCTCACTGAGTGCGGTGGCCTGCTCGGCGGTGGCGGCACTGATCTGGGCAATCAGTGCCGTGACATTCTGCACCTGCGACACGATATCCTGCATGGTCCGGCCTGCCGCGCTGGCGTGTTCATTGCCCGATTTGACCCGGCCAGCGCTGGTTTCGACCAGCATTTTAATCTCACTGGCCGCTTTGGCGCTGCGCTGCGCCAGACTGCGCACCTCGCCCGCTACCACCGCAAAGCCTTTGCCCTGTTCACCGGCCCGTGCCGCTTCCACGGCCGCGTTCAGCGCCAGGATGTTGGTCTGGAAGGCAATACCGTCGATCACGCTGGTAATATTGGCGATTCGCTTCGAGCTGTCGGCGATTTCGCCCATCATCTCCATCATCTCGCTCATCACCTCACCGCCTTTGCTGGCCGCACTGCTGGTGTCGGCGGAAAGGGTATTTACCTCATGCGCGGTTTCCGTATTGCTCTTCACCGTCGCGGTCATTTCGTTCATGGTGGCCGCCGTCTGCTGCACGTTGGCGGCCGCCTGCTCGGTGCGACGACTCAGTTCGTTATTGCTGCGGGCGATAGCGTCGCTGGCGCTTAAGACGTTGATCGCCTGGCCGCTGACATCATCCACCAGCCAGCGGAACATCAGGCCGAGCTGACCGATGGCACGCAGCGTCACGCCCACCTCATCCACGCGATCCATCTGCTCAACCTGATGGCTGGCTCCGGTCGCCACGCGCAGGGCCTGCTGACACATCCGTTCGATCGGGCGGGAGATTTGCTGCTCCAGCCAGAGGCTGCTGAGTGTCAGCAGAGCGGCCATACCGGCAGCAAAACCGGCCAGGGCCGCCGGTGTCATACCCAGCGCCCAGGTACCCGCCACCGACAGGGGCAGCAGTGCCAGCAGGGTGCTGCGGATCCGCCAGCGCAGGGGCAGCGTCTTCAGCAATGAGGCGGGTCGCCCCCAGCCGCTGCGCACCAGCAGGCCTTTGTGAAAACGTCGCCCTCTGGCGCGGCCTTCACGAAAATCCTGATAGAGCGCTTCGCTCTGACGCACCTCTTCCGGGGTGGGTTTAGTGCGCACTGACATATAACCCTGCACTTTGCCGTCGCGCACCACCGGAATGGCATTAGCCCGCACCCAGTAGTGATCGCCATTTTTGCGTCGGTTCTTGACCAGCGCGGTCCAGGGCTCGCCCTGCTTCAGCGTCGCCCACATATCAGCAAAGGCTTCCGGCGGCATGTCGGGATGGCGCACCATATTGTGCGGCTGGCCGTTGATCTCGTCGGCGGTGAATCCGCTCGCTTCGATGAAGGCGTCGTTGGCGTAGGTGATGTGGCTGTTGAGATCGGTGGTGGACATCAGTGTCGCATGATCGTCGAACAGATATTCACGCTGAGAGACAGGCTGGTTGTTACGCATCAAAAATCCTTGAAGACCCACCTTGTACCCGCAACAGCTTAACTGTCAGCGGGAAAACGGTGGGCTGAGAGATAACGATTACCTTTTTTTATGTTTTCGGCATGCGTCTGTACTCTCTTTAGCGTTTCCGTTAAATTTCTGCCGCGAAAAAAGCCACTTTGCAGCGGCTTTCACATTTTTGGGCGATTATTCATCCGTTAGCCGGATTTCAGAATTCCGGCAGTCCGTCAGCTGAGGTCAACATTTCGGGTGCCGAACCACCAGGTCAGCAGAAACCCGCCGGTCCAGGCGACCATCAGCCCGGCCAGATAGACCGCCATCCCGGCGAAGATCCCCTGTCCGGACGTCATCAGCGGCAGCGTGACCAGACCGGATGGCCCGAATACCGTATTCATCCCCACCGGTAATCCCAGCCACGCCACCAGTCCGATAAAGAAACCGCCCAGCGCTCCGCCCCCACAGGCGGTGATGAAGGGCTTAAGGCGCGGCAGGGTGACGCCGTAGATCAGAGGTTCACCGACACCCAGCAGGCCCGGCACAATGGCACCTTTGATCTGCGCCCGCAGCAGCGCCCCTTTCTCCGCTTTGCACCACAGCGCCAGTGCTGCACCGACCTGCCCGGCCCCCGCCATTGCCAGAATCGGAAACAGGGAGTTAAAGCCCTGGCTTTCCATCAGCGCAAAGTAGACCGGAATAAAGCCCTGATGGATGCCGAACATCACCGCAATCAGGAACAGCCCGGCCAGCAGAGCACAGCCAAAGGGATTATTGTTGAGATGGATGAACAGCCAGGACATCCCTCTGAACAGTTCACCGCCCAGCGGCATGATGAGCAGATAGGTGATGGCGCCGGTGATCACCAGCGTGAACAGCGAAGTGAGGATCATATCGAGGTTATCGGGAATGATGCGGCGCAGCTGTTTCTCAATCCATGCCCCGATAATCGTCGCCATCAGCACCCCGATAATGTTGCCGCGCGGATCGATGCTGAGGCCAAAGAAGCTCTCCATGCCGCTGTAGTAACCCGTGGTGGCAGTGGGCACATAGCCAAGCACAAACAGCGAGGCGATAATGGCACCGTTGACGCCGCTGCCGCCAAAGGCTTTCTGCGCGTTGTAGCCAATCAGGATGCTGAGAAAGGTGAACAGCCCTTTGCCGAACACTTTCATGTACGCCACGGTGTGCAGCAGCCAGGGCGCATGGTCGCCGGGCGCATTAAGGTGGAGGCTCTGCTCAATCAGCGTGGCGAAGCCGAGCAGCAGGCCCGCGCCGATAAAGCCCGGAATCAGCGGGGTAAAAATGGTGGCAAAACGCGACAGAAACTGGTGAACGCCGTGGGTCTGTTTCGCCCTGAGCTGCTGCTTCTGCTCTGCCGCCCGCAGCGCCAGATCCGTCGTATGCTGGTGGAGAGGTGGCGAGATATCCTCCTGTGACAGCAGGCGTTGCATCCCTTCCGCGGCGGTCTGCGCTTTCCCCGGACCGAGGACAATCTGAAGCTGCGCCTCGCTGTCGATGACGCCCAGCACGCCCGGCAGGCTTTTCAGGCGTGGCAGATCGGCCTGCCCGGCCTGATTGAGCGTCAGCCGCAGCCGCGTCATGCAGTGACCGCAGGCTGCGATATTGTGCGCCCCGCCGACCGCCTGCAGGATATCGCGCAGCAGTGCTACGGTGATGCTGGCCATCAGCGTGCTCCCGCTGCCTGCAGAGCCTGACGGATAAAGCCCTGATGCTGGCTGAGCAGCGCTTTTGCCTCATCGGCGTCCAGTCCGGCCAGCACCATCAGGATGGCCGTTTTGCAGTGTCCGCCGCAGGCGGTGAGCGCGGCGCGGGCCGTGGCGTCATCGCAATCCGTGGCCTGCATGACGATGTTGACCTGGCGCTGAACCAGCTTCTGATTCGTGGCTTCCACATCCACCATGAGATTGCCGTAGACCTTTCCGCTGCGGATCATCGCGCCGGTGGTAAGCATGTTGAGCACCAGTTTCTGCGCCGTGCCCGCTTTCATGCGGGAAGAGCCGGTGACAATCTCCGGGCCGACCACCGGGGTGAGCGCAATCGCGGCAACCTGTGCCATGGCGCTGTCCGGATTACAGGTGAGCGCCACGGTGGTCGCGCCAAGTTCGTTCGCGTAAGCCAGCGCACCCAGCACGTAGGGTGTGCGACCGCTGGCGGCGATACCGACCAGGATATCGTGGCGGCTGAAGTGGATATCTTTCAGATCCTGCGCGCCCTGCTCCCGGTTATCTTCGGCGTTTTCAACCGCCTGCAGGATGGCGGTATGGCCACCGGCGATCAGGCCGATAACCTGTTCGCGGGGGGTGCCAAAGGTGGGCGGGCATTCGCTGGCGTCCAGAATACCGAGCCGTCCGGAGGTGCCTGCGCCGCAGTAGATCAGTCGTCCACCGGCCCGGAAGGCGGCGCAGATGGCGTCAACGGCGGCAGCGATCTGCGGCAGGATAGCCTCAACTGCCAGCGCGACCTTTTTATCTTCGTCATTAATAACGCGCAGCATCGCTTCGGTGGAGAGTTCGTCAATGTTCTGGCTGGCCGGGTTGCGGCCTTCGGTAATCATCTGGCTGAGGTCGAGTTTCATGGCGGGCTCCGCAAAAGGAATAAATTATTCAAACTGGAAAAAATTATAAAGAATGATTAATTCGCTGGGGGAGATCTTTTTTCACTGGATGTGGGGTGAGTCATGTTGCGTGAAGTGGCCTGGTCAGCCTTGACGCCCGGCCCACGCGATTACGTACCTCATAGATGAGGCGAGTAACCGGCGGCCGAGGGCCCGGGGATGGCTCTACGCCGGCTTTACGCAGTCACTGCGGATATCTGCCTGAACAGAGCACTGTTTTCTCTTCAAAGACCTGGCCCGTCCTGCGTTAATTATTCAGAAGGCATAAAGTTCACGCATCGCCGTTTAAAAGCACGTTTATTTAATCAATATAAAGTTGTGACGTTCTGCAGTCATATAAGGCAGCCAGCTTCTCAAGCGTCTGTTTTTGAGGTTTCTTTCTCGACTCCAGCTTTGAAACGCCAGCCTGCGTGATGCCTAATTTATTCGCGACCTCTTCCTGTGACATTTGCCGATGTAAACGCCAGGCAACATGCAAAGGAACGGATTGTCTCCGGCTGATTTTCATTACGTCATGAGGGATGGTTTCATCGTCATCCGGAGCCGATTTATAGGGGAGAGGCTCAAACACGTCGTCTAAGTGATGATTGGCCATGAGCCTGTTAAACAACTCTATGGGGATGACGGCACCGGTGCGATTCCCGCGCTCGTCTGTCAGAAACTGTATCGCATTCATAGATCATCACTCCTTCCTGCCGCGGCAGACCAGACCTGTGGTCATCTGCTGACGCGACTCAGCTAAATTCATATCTGTTTTTGACTCAGGGTTGACGCAGGCTGACCCAACCGCTTGCTAACGCTTTTTGTACGTGGTCGATGTTCTTCTTACGACTTCCAGAATAGCTATCACCACTGGCTGACCTTTCTCTATTTTCCACAACACGCGGTAGTGACCCACCACCAGCTTCATTCGCTTCTCTTTATCATCCGTCAGCTTTTCGACTTTCAGATGGGGGATATCAGGCCACTTAGTAAGCGCCTCTACAGCATCTTCGATGGCGTTACCCTCTTTCTGAGGCAGCCCATATAGCTGTTTCAATGCCTTTTTCGTCCAGTTAATTTCTGGCATCCGTCAACACTCCATGTTGTCAAAGCACGCACTCAACGCATCTCAGAACATAACCAAATCCAGTTTCCAGAGCAACTAAATGGTTTTATAAAGCACGATTTAGTTATATTTATATAACGGTCTGGAGACTGACTCCTCCTGTTAAAGCGCGCCAGAAAGCGCCACACAAAAAAAAGGGCCCAACTTTCGTTGAGCCCTTTCTGCGTGAACGATGACGATCAGCCTGCGGTCTGCGTCCGCAGCTGTAGTTCGTACGCCTTTGCCTGTTCTGCATCGAACTGATTTTCCCAGCGGGAAATCACCAGCACCGCCAGCGCGTTACCGACCACGTTCAGCGCGGTACGCGCCATGTCCATGATGCGGTCAACACCAGCGATAAACGCCAGGCCTTCCAGCGGAATGCCGACGCTGCCCAGCGTGGCCAGCAGCACCACGAACGACACGCCCGGCACGCCGGCGATCCCTTTCGAGGTCACCATCAACGTCAGCACCAGCACAATCTCGTCGGTCAGTGACAGGTCAATGCCATAGAGCTGCGCGATAAAGATTGCCGCGATGCTCTGATAAAGCGTTGAACCATCAAGATTAAATGAATAGCCGGTCGGCACCACAAAGCTGGTGATCGCTTTCGGCGCGCCGTAGGCTTCCATCTTCTCCATGATGCGTGGCAGTACGGTTTCCGAACTGGAGGTGGAGTAAGAGAGGATCAGCTCATCTTTCAGGATACGCATCAGGGTGGTGATCCGCAGCTTGCAGAGACGCGCCACGCCGCCCAGTACCACGAAGGCGAAGAAGAGAATCGCCACGTAAACCAGCAGCACCAGCTTGGCCAGCGGCCAGAGCGAGGCAAAGCCGAAGTTGGCGATCGTCACCGCAATCAGCGCAAACACCCCTACCGGCGCATAGCGCATGATCATGTTCGTGACTTTAAACATCGTTTCAGAGATGCCACGGAACAGGTTCACCAGCGGATCGCGCTGTTCTGACGGCAGAGACGAGAGGCCTAAGCCAAACAGCACCGAGAAAAAGATAATCGGCAGCATGTCGCCCTTCACCATTGAGGCGAAGATGTTCTGCGGGATCAGCGACAGAATGGTGGCGACCAGGCTGTGCGGACCGCCCTGCACCTCTGCCGTTGTCGCTTCATATTTAGAGATGTCCACCGTTGCCAGCGTTGACATATCGATGCCGGTGCCGGGTTGAAATACGTTGGCCAGCGTAATACCGACCACAATGGCAAGGGTGGTGATCACTTCAAAGTAGAGAATCGTTTTGACGCCGATGCGTCCCAGCTTCTTTGCATCACCGACGCCGGCAATGCCGACCACCAGGGATGAAATCACAATCGGTACCACAATCATCTTGATGAGATGAATGAAGATATCGCCTGCCGGACTGAGAATGTTGGTGACTAACCATTCACGATTGTCTGGCTGATTATGCAACACAGCGCCCACAATGATACCAAGCACAAGGGCTGTCAGAATCTGCCAGGCCAGGCTGATTTTAAAACCTTTCATAACGTGTCATTTCCTCAGTCAAAACCCGTTTTTTCTCTGCTGCGAAGGTGCAGAAGACGATACACACAGGGAGTGAGCAAAAAGCCCGGTAAATTAGAGGGTGTCTTGAAACAGCGCCTCGTATGAAAATCTGACGATTCCCATACCCATTTTCAGACGCGGTCTGAGTTGATACCTGCAGAACAGGGGCGAGATAAGTACCATTTTCACTGTGGTAAATGCAACCCCTGGCGGATCCGATTAAAAGTTCACCACCTGAGTAGCATAAAGTGCTGCTGACGCTGAAAAACCCTAACCTGCTGTTATGAAAAGTATTACTTCGATGAATTTACGCATAGCTATGCAGGAGCGGTTAAAAAGGCTCCCGGCGCGTTTGCTTGCTTTTTATTCAGGGTGAGTGTCAAAAGGTCATGCCTGTCGCCCTTATCCCCGTCGGCTTATCCAGCAGAAATATCGGGATAGCCTCCCGCTCAGGCGGCGAAGAAATATCCCGTGATCTATGGCGCAAAAAAGAAACAAAGGCTCAGGGCAGGCTTCAATTAACTATTGATTGACATATCATTAACATCTTCAAGGAGATCCGCCATGAGCCAAAACCACAAACATCCTGTTCCAGAGAACATTGCAGCGAATGCCCTGATCACAGCAGAACAGTATCAGGCGATGTATCAGCACTCTGTCGACGACCCGGACAGTTTCTGGGGCGAACAGGGCAAAATCCTTGACTGGATTAAGCCCTACAGCACCGTGAAAAACTGCTCGTTTGCACCGGGTAACATCAGCATTCGCTGGTACGAAGATGGCACGCTGAACCTGGCGGCAAACTGCCTTGACCGTCATCTCGCCACGCGCGGCGACCACCCGGCCATTATCTGGGAAGGCGACGACGCCAGCGAGAGCAAAACCCTGACCTTCCGCCAGCTGCATGCAGAAGTCTGTCGCTTCGCCAACGTGCTGGAGCTGCTGGAGGTGAAAAAAGGCGATGTGGTGGCGATCTATATGCCGATGGTGCCGGAAGCGGCTGTGGCGATGCTGGCCTGTGCGCGTATCGGGGCCGTTCACTCGGTGATCTTCGGCGGCTTCTCACCGGAGGCGGTGGCGGGCCGTATCGTCGACTCCAGTGCCTCGCTGGTGATCACCGCGGATGAAGGGATCCGCGCCGGCCGCAGTATCCCGCTGAAGAAAAATGTCGATGACGCATTAAAAAATCCTGCCGTCACCAGCGTGAAGAACGTGGTGGTCTTCCGGCGTACCGGTAAAGAGGTGGGCTGGGTGGAAGGCCGCGATCGGTGGTGGCATGACCTGATGCAGAACGCCAGCACCAACCACTCCCCAGCCGAAGTGGGTGCAGAAGATCCGCTGTTTATCCTCTATACCTCCGGCTCCACCGGTAAACCCAAAGGGGTACTGCACACCACGGGCGGCTATCTGGTCTATGCGGCGACCACCTTTAAGTTTGTCTTTGATTACCATCAGGATGATATCTACTGGTGCACCGCCGATGTCGGCTGGGTCACCGGTCACAGCTATCTGGTCTATGGCCCGCTGACCTGTGGCGCAACCACGCTGATGTTTGAAGGGGTGCCGAACTGGCCCACACCGAGCCGCATGGCGGAAGTGGTCGATAAACATAAAGTGACCCTGCTCTACACCGCGCCCACGGCTATCCGTGCACTGATGGCGGAAGGCGATAAGGCGATAGCGAACACTGACCGCAGCACGCTGCGCATCATGGGTTCGGTCGGCGAGCCGATCAACCCGGAAGCCTGGGAGTGGTACTATCAGAAAATCGGCAACAGCCGCTGCCCGATTGTGGACACCTGGTGGCAGACCGAAACCGGCGGCTTCATGATCACCCCGCTGCCGGGTGCAACCGAGCTGAAAGCCGGTTCCGCCACCCGGCCTTTCTTCGGGGTGCAGCCCGCACTGGTAGACAACGAAGGTCAGCCTCAGGAAGGTGCCTGTGAAGGCAACCTGGTGATCACGGAATCCTGGCCCGGACAGGCGCGAACGCTCTTTGGCGATCATGACCGTTTCGAGCAGACCTATTTTTCCACCTTTAAAAATGCCTACTTCAGTGGTGACGGTGCCCGTCGCGATGAGGATGGCTACTACTGGATCACCGGCCGTGTTGATGACGTACTCAATGTCTCCGGTCACCGGCTCGGCACTGCCGAAATTGAGTCGGCGCTGGTGTCGCACCCGAAAATTGCCGAAGCCGCGGTGGTGGGCATTCCGCACAGCATCAAAGGTCAGGCGATTTATGCCTATATCACGCTGAATCACGGCGAGGAGCCGTCACCGGAGCTTTACACCGAAGTCCGTCAGTGGGTACGCAAAGAGATCGGCCCGATAGCCACGCCGGATGTGCTGCACTGGACGGACTCTCTGCCGAAAACCCGCTCCGGCAAAATCATGCGCCGTATTCTGCGCAAAATTGCCACCGGCGACACCAGCAATCTGGGTGATACCTCCACGCTCGCCGATCCTGGCGTCGTAGAAAAACTGCTTGAGGAGAAACAGTCCATCAACATGCCTTAAGCGCACGCTGTCCGGCGGGAAGATCGCTTCCCGCCACCCCCGCCCCACGCAGTCTGTTTCGGTAGTCACAAATATTATAACCAGCTGAATCCGCGTCCTGACGCGAGGTTCTCCCCTGCAAGACCTCTGGAGAAAATGTGATGAATGACGCCCTTTCGAGTCAGGATGCAATCAATCAACAGATTGAACGTAATCCCCGTTTTCATGAGCTAGTCCGTAAACGCCAGGCGTTCGCGACGCTGCTGTCGCTGATTATGCTGGTGCTCTATGTCGGTTTTATTCTGCTGATTGCGTTCGCGCCCGGCTGGCTCGGTACGCCGCTGCACGCCGGCACCAACGTGACCCGCGGTATCCCGATTGGTGTCGGGCTGATTGTGGTCTCCTTTCTGCTGACCGGCGTCTATGTCTGGCGCGCCAACGGAGAGTTTGACCGTTTAACCAAAGCGATCCTCAGCGAGGTGAAATCATGACCCGACTCACCTTATGGCTGCTGGCCCTGATGCTGCCCTTCTCCGCGCTGGCCGCCGATGCGATAACCGGTGCCGTGCAGCGTCAGGCAACCAACTATCAGGCGATCATCATGTTTATGATTTTCGTCGGGGCCACGCTGGGGATTACTTACTGGGCCTCCAGACGAACCCGTTCACGCAATGACTACTACACCGCGGGCGGCAACATCACCGGCTTCCAGAACGGTCTGGCGATGGCGGGAGACTTTATGTCCGCGGCGTCGTTCCTGGGCATATCGGCGCTGGTTTACACCTCCGGTTATGACGGGCTGATCTACTCGCTCGGCTTCCTGGTCGGCTGGCCGATGATTCTGTTTTTAATCGCCGAACGGCTGCGTAACCTGGGTCGCTATACCTTTGCGGATGTCGCCTCCTATCGTCTTAAGCAGATGCCGATCCGCATCCTCTCCGCCTGCGGTTCGCTGGTGGTGGTGGCGCTCTACCTGATTGCGCAGATGGTGGGGGCCGGGAAGCTGATCCAGCTGCTGTTTGGTCTTAACTACCATGTGGCGGTGATTCTGGTCGGCATTCTGATGGTGATGTATGTGCTGTTTGGCGGCATGCTCGCCACCACCTGGGTGCAGATCATCAAAGCGGTGCTGCTGCTGTTTGGCGCCACCTTTATGGCGGTGATGGTCATGAAGGCGACCGGTTTCAGCTTTAATACGCTGTTCACCGAAGCGATGGCGGTCCATCCTAAGGGCGCCGCCATTATGCAGCCTGGCGGACTGGTCAAAGATCCCATTTCGGCGCTGTCACTTGGCTTAGGGCTGATGTTTGGTACGGCTGGCCTGCCACACATTCTGATGCGCTTCTTCACCGTGGCCGATGCCAAAGAGGCGCGGAAAAGCGTCTTCTGGGCTACCGGCTTCATGGGTTACTTCTACTTCCTGACCTTCATTATCGGCTTTGGGGCCATTCTGCTGGTCGGCGCGAATCCGGCGTTTAAAGATGCGGCGGGTGCGCTGATAGGCGGTAACAACATGGCGGCGGTGCACCTGGCGAATGCGGTGGGCGGCAGCACCTTCCTCGGCTTTATCTCTGCGGTCGCTTTTGCCACGATTCTGGCGGTGGTGGCGGGCTTAACCCTGGCAGGCGCGTCGGCGGTGTCGCACGATCTCTATGCCAGCGTTTACCGTAAAGGTCAGGCCAGCGAAAAGGATGAACTGCGGGTCTCTAAGATCACCGTGCTGGCGCTGGGCGTGGTGGCGATTGCGCTGGGTATTCTGTTTGAGAAGCAGAACATCGCCTTTATGGTCGGGCTGGCCTTCTCTATTGCGGCCAGCTGTAATTTCCCGATCATCCTGCTGTCGATGTACTGGTCAAAACTCACTACGCGCGGCGCAATGGTGGGCGGCTGGCTCGGTCTGCTGACCGCGGTGATCCTGATGATCCTCGGCCCGACGGTGTGGGTGCAGGTGCTGGGCAACGCCACACCGATCTTCCCGTATGAGTATCCGGCGCTGTTCTCGATGATCGTGGCCTTTGTAGGCATCTGGCTCTTCTCGATCACCGACCATTCGCCGCAGGGGGCAGAGGAGCGTTCGCGCTTCCGGGCGCAGTTCATTCGCTCGCAGACCGGCACCGGTATTGAACAGGGTAAAGCGCACTGATCGCCCTCTGAAACGGGCAGAAACAGGCCATAAAAAAAGGGCGGCTGATTGAGCCGCCCTTTTCATTCATGTCGCGTATCAGAAACGCAGTGAAGCGCCGACATAAGGACCATCGACCAGCACGTTATCTTTGCGTCCATCTTTGTTGTTCAGCTCGATGTACTGATAACCCACGCGCAGGTTAAGCAGTGAGACCGGCGTGAAGCTCAGGCCGCCCGCCACTTCCTGGTAGCTGTCGAGCTGATCGGTGAAGGACTCCGGCGCATAGTAGTATTCGCCATACAGGCCCCACATGCTGTTCAGGCTGTAGTGTGCTGCACCACCCAGCGCCACCGCAAATCCATCTTTTCCATCTTCAGGATGGGTGAAGATCGCTTTTGCGGTCGGCGCCAGACGCAGCGGCCCGAAATCGACGTTGTAACCCAGACCGGCACCGTAGGTGCTGCCGTCATGGTCGCTACGCAGCCAGTTACCCTTCAGAAACAGCCCCGGCGTGGTGGTGCCCAGACCCAGATTCAGGTTGGTGTTGTGTTCACTGACATCAACACTGCCTTCGATTGCCTGAGCGGCACCGCTCAGTAAAACCAGCCCGAGGGCGCTCCCGGTAACAAGTTGCTTAAACATGATTCCACTCCGTGAAAGGACAATTAATTCGGCCGCAAGGTTAACAGCCTGAAAAACGGAGACAACATTATCCGGAAAACTTTACGTAAAAATACGTGTCGCGGTCAGGAGGGTCGCCTGCGCAGAGCAGTGTAGACTATATCGTCCACATCAGGTGTCCAATCAGCGGAGCCAGAACCACGGTCACCACGCCAGAAAGCATCATCACCAGGCTGGCGACAACGCCCTCCTGCTGCCCAAGCTGATAAGCACGTGCCGTTCCGGCGCCGTGCGATGCTGCGCCCAGTCCCGCGCCTTTCGCTACGCCCTGCTTAATGGCAATGCGCAGAAACAGGACGTCACCCACCGCCATGCCAAACACGCCGGTGATCACCACAAACAGCGCCACCAGATCGGGCTGTCCGCCAATCGGCCCCGCGGCGGCCAGCGCAAAGGGGGTGGTGATGGAGCGAACGGCGAGGCTGCGCTGAATCGACTCCGGTAATGTCAGCAACCGCGCCAGCCAGACGGAACTGCAGACGGCCACCAGCGTGGCGGTCACGACGCCCGCGCTCAGCGACAGCCAGTGACGCTTAATAATCGCCACGTTCTCATATACCGGCACGGCGAAGGCCAGCGTGGCGGGCCCCAGCAGCCACAGCAGCCAGTGGTTTTCAGCGATGTAATCCTGCCAGCTGATGTGCGTCAGCAGCAGCAGCGCCACCAGCACCAGCGGCGTCATGACCAGTGGCATCAGCAGCAGCGTCCGCCAGCGCCGGTAGAGCCGTTTATTCAGCGCATAGACCAGCAGGGTCACCGCCACACAGAGCAGGCTGAGCAGAATATCACGCATGGGGGCCCTGCTTACGCGCGGCGCGCGCGACTTCATACTGATAAAGCCGATCCACGACCCAGGCGGTAGAAGCCAGCACCAGCACGGTACTGACGCCGATCACCACGCAGATGCGCCAGCCGTCGACCCGCAGCAGATCGCCATAGTTGACCACCGCAACCACGGCCGGAATGAAGAACAGCAGCATCTCGGCCAGCAGCCAGCGTGACCCCGCTTTCACCCAGTTGAGCGGCACGACGCGCGTCACGATCAATGCCAGCAGCAGCAGCATGCCGACGATGTTGGCAGGCAACGGCAGATGCAGCCACGTCACCAGCCGGTCGCAGGCGATAAACAGACCGATATAGAACCCCAGCTGCAGCGGCAAACCCAGCCATTGCGCTGCGCGATGACTGCGTGGTGTGAGTGCTAACGCCATACCCTTCTCTCCCGATTAAATTCACCGCACCAGTATAAATCGGCGACAGAAGGTGAAAAAAATGAATTAAAATTATCGCAATCATGCCTTAAAGGAATAGTTATGGACGTCCGCGCCCTGCGTTACTTTACTGAAGTGGTTCGTCAGCAGAGCTTTACCCGAGCGGCACAGAAGCTGTTTGTGACGCAGCCGACCATCAGCAAAATGCTGCGCCAGCTGGAGGAGGAGCTCGGCTGTACGCTGCTTCTGCGTGATGGCCGTCGCCTGCATCTTACCGACAGCGGACAGGCGGTCTATCAGCGCGGGCTGGCGATCCTGCAGGAGTTTCATCAGCTGGAAGCGGAGATCGGTGACATCAACGAGCTGAAAACCGGTGAGCTGCGGCTCGGCATTCCACCGATGGTCGGGATGCAGATAGCCGGATCGATCTCCGCGTTTCGCCGCCGCTATCCGGGTGTGGCGCTGAAAATTTCGGAGTTTGGCGGGCTGACCGTCCAGCAGGCGGTACTGGCGGGCACTCTGGACATCGCGCTGACCGCCCTGCCGGTTGACGCCGGGCTGCCGCTGAACACCCTGCCCCTGATGCACCATCCGCTCTGCGTGCTGCTGCCCCGGCATCCGGCGTGGCTTGGCCGCCAGCAGATTGGACTGGCTGAACTGGCGCAGCATCCGCTGCTGATTTTCAACGAGGAGTTTTCGCTGAACCGTCAGCTGATGCAGGCATTTCAGCGGCTCAGTCTGACGCCGACGATAGCGGTGCGCAGCGGCCAGTGGGACTTTCTGGCGGCGATGGTGCAGGCGGAAATGGGGCTGGCGATTCTGCCGGAACCGATCTGTCAGCGGCTGGATAAGCACTCTTTATTGTGGCTGCCGCTGGAGTCGGAGCTGAAGTGGAGTCTGGGTCTGATCTGGCGGGAAGGCAGTTATCTGTCGCGCAGTGCGCAGGCGTGGATAGCGTGCTGTCGCGAGCACTGGCCGGATCAGCCGCCGCGTCTGTCGGTGTAGCAGGCGGGCGCGCCGCGTTATCGCAGACGCGCCCGTTGCGGATTACTCCTCTTTTTCGATCAGCAGCGCTTCCAGCAGGTCCAGGTCGTGCAGTAATTTCTGCATCGTCTCATTGGAGATCTGCTGAGTGGCGCGCAGATGATAGACCTCGGCGCGTTCGGCGCGCAGCCCGGTCAGGCGGAAGCGACGCTCCAGGTTTTCAGCGAACAGCGCATGTTCGAGGTCGTTCTTCCCTTCGGCGCGACGACGTAAGTTGCCGATCACCCGCAGGCTCACCTCTTTCAGCAGCTCCGGATCGATATTCTCTTCCGACTCCTTCTCCAGCCGCTCTTCCATTTTGTGCAGGCTCTCAATCGCGGCTCCGGCCATGACGGCACGGGCGTTCTGCAGTTCGCGGCGATGCGCACCCTTGTCGATGGTATCGATGCCGCGCAGCAGAATCGGCAGGATCACCACGCCCACCAGCAGCGAGAACAGAATCACCCCGGTCGCAATAAACACCAGCTCATAACGCGCCGGGAAGGGTTCGCCATTGCTCAGGAACAGGGGAATGGAGAGCACACCCGCCAGGGTAATCGCACCACGGACACCGGCAAAAGAGGCGATCAGCAGTTCGCGCAGCGAATAGTTGGAGAACTCCAGCGGCTTCTTCTTCAGCAGGCGTTTGCTGAAGCGCTGCATAATCCACAGCCAGCCGAAACGCACCAGCATCAGCGCCAGATAGACCAGCGCGATATCAGCGAACAGCATCCAGAGTTCGACGTTGGGATCGGCCTGCGCCTGGTCAACCGAGGTCTGCAGAATGTCCGGTAACTGCAGGCCAAGCATCAGGAAGACCATGCCGTTAAAGACAAACTCCAGCATCTGCCAGACGCTGTTGGCGCGCAGACGCATCGCCAGCGGAGCCTGACGGATAATGCCGGAGCGGGTAATGGTCATACCGGCCGCCACGGCTGCCAGGATGCCTGACACACCCAGATGTTCGGCAATCAGGTAAGAGGCGAACGGCAGCAGCAGCAGCAGAACGGTCTGGGTCGCCGGGTCGTCACCGCTCCAGCGGCTGAGCAGGCGCAGCGATTTCCCGTAGAGCCAGCAGACCGCTACACCCGCCACCAGACCACCGACGGCGACTTTCAGGAATTCGATGCTCGCGCCGCCCCAGGTAAAGACCATGGTGCCCATGGCGACAGCCACGGCAAACTTCAGCGACACCAGGCCCGACGCGTCGTTCATCAGTGCTTCACCCTGAACGATCGACATAATCTTTTTAGGGATGCGGCCTTCGCCGACGATGCCGGAGAGCGCCACGGCGTCGGTGGGCGACAGTACCGCCGCCAGTGCAAAAGCGGGGATCAGCGGGATACCTGGCACCATCCAGTAGATGAGATAGCCGATACCAATTACGGTAATCAGCACCAGCGCCAGCGCTAAGCCGATAATTTCACGACCGTGATGCAGGAACTCACTGATCGGCGTCTTCCAGCCATCCGCGAACAGCAGCGGCGGGATGAACAGCACCAGAAACAGCTCCGGGTCAAAGTCGACATGCAGACCAAACGTCGGCCAGGCCAGCAGCGCACCTGCGGCGATCTGGACAAGGGGTAACGGGATCTGAAAAGGGAGAATGCGGGCCGCGACGCCGGAGAGCGACACGACCAGCGTCATGATGAGAATAGTAAAAAAGATTTCCATGCTTTCCTTAGGCGTCGTTTCTTTCAGTCATTGGTTAAGCGATAAAGTGTAAAACAAACGGCGATGAAGGGTGTCAGCTACGCGTGCGACGAGGAGGAAAAAAGTGAAAAATTCCGGACGCATTGTTACACGTCCGGTTCAGCAGTCAGATCGCCCAGCCTCCGGCATAAAACGCCACCAGCGCAACGGCAATCACGACGGTGCCGACGTTGAGCCTGCGCCACTCGCCCGCGAAGAGGCGGCCCACCACCAGGCTGGCAAACCCAATCATGATGCCGGTCACGATGTTGCAGGTGAGCACGATGATCACCGCCGTTAACAGTCCCGACATCGCATCGACAAAATCAGCGAAGTCGATTTTTGCCACGTTGCTCAGCATCAGCAGACCCACATACATCAGGGCAGGTGCCGTGGCGTATGCCGGTACCAGGTAAGCCAGCGGCGACATAAACAGAATGGCCAGGAACAGCAGGCCGACCACAATGGCGGTCAGACCCGTTTTGCCACCCGCCGCCGTTCCCGCCGCCGACTCGATATAGACCGCCGCCGGCGACGCGCCGACCAGACCGGCGAACAGGCTGCTGACAGAGTCCGAGGTCAGGGCACGGCCGCCATTGATGATCTGCCCCTGCTTATCCAGCAGATTGGCTTGCCCCGCCACGGCGCGAATGGTGCCGGTGGCATCAAAGACCGCCGTCATGACCAGTGCCAGCACGCTCGGCAGCACCACCGGCTGCAGGGCACCCATGATATCGAGGCTGAACAGCAGCGACTGTCCCTGCGCATCACGCAGGTCAGGCAGCGCAAACAGCCCGTGATACGTCACCGCCGGGTCAAAGATCAGTCCCAGCAGTGAAATAGCGATAATTGTCAGCAGGATGCCGCCCGGCACCCGGCGCTTCTCCAGTCCGATAATCGCCGCCAGACCCAGCAGGGTCATCATCACCGGAAAGGTGGTGAAGTGGCCCAGGGCGACCGGCAGGCCGGGAGCCGGATTTTTAACGACAAGGCCCACGCCATCCGCCGCAATCAGCAGCAGAAACAGACCAATTCCGACGCCGGTGCCGTGTGCCACCCCCATCGGCAGGTTGCGCAGGATCCACGCACGGATACCGGTGACGGAGATCAGCGTAAAGAGCAGGCCCATCAGGAACACCGCACCCAGCGCGACCGGTACGCTGATGTGCTGACCCAGCACCAGGCTGAATGCGGTAAAGGCGGTTAACGAGATCGCGCAGCCAATCGCCATCGGCAGATTGGCCCATAAGCCCATCAGGATAGAACCAAAGCTGGCGACCAGACAGGTGGCGACAAAGACGGCCGTCGGGGAGAAACCGGCTTTGCCCAGCATTCCCGGCACGACGATCACGGAGTAAACCATCGCCAGAAAGGTGGTGAGTCCGGCCAGAATTTCCTGACGCACGCTGCTGCCTCGCGCCGAGATTGAGAACCAGGCGTCCAGTTTTCCACTGGCCGGGCGTGATTCAGTTGACATAATTGAGCCTCAAAAATTTTTGTTGTGTGGATCGCTCTGCGGCCATCGCTGTCCCTGGAATAAGCGGGTAGACGGTAACCCTGACCGGGCGAACCGGGCAGGCAAACGTTTACCTTGCCGCAGAGTGTGGGTCGCTAAAGGCAGCCGGATAAAAAGGCAGGCGATTATCCGGCGTTTGGCGGCACAGTTTCAACTGTCAGAGGGAGATTGTTCAGCATAAAGATCCGCGGTTCAGGGCGGAAAAGCGTGCAGCCGGGGCCAGTGCAACGCGCTGACGCATTGAAGTTAAAGCGGTTTCTGACGGACGGGGCACCGGCATAGCCGTGAAGAGACACGGCTCGCCGGGCGAAAAAGAGGATCAGCCTGGCAGCGAAAGCTCGCCGCCCTGAGCGATCGCGCGCTGCCAGGCGGCGCGCTGCTGCACGGTCTCTAACCATTTCTGGGTGGCGGGCATCTGATCCAGCCCGGCGCGCTGCGCCAGTGCCAGCAGCGGAAAGCTCATCTGGACATCGGCTATGGAGAAGCGCTCACCGGCAAACCAGGGGTTAGCTGCCAGATGCTGTTCAATCATCTTCATGTGCGGCTTTAGCTGTTTATCCAGATACGCCTTCTGCACCCCTTTCCCGAATGCCGCCCCGACCGGACGCAGCAGCCACGGCACCGGGGCTTTGCCCATCTGCCCGAAGATCAGCTTCATCACCAGCAGCGGCATCAGCGATCCCTCGGCGTAGTGCAGCCAGTAGCGGCACTGCAGACGTGACGCCTCATCACTGATTTTCAGCCGGAAGGTGTGATCGTAGTTCTCTTCCAGGTATTCCAGGATGGCTCCCGACTCAGCCACAACCCGGTTGCCGTCGGTAATCACCGGCGATTTCCCCAGCGGATGCACCTTTTTCAGCGCCTCCGGGGCCAGCATCGTTGGTTCGCGTTGATAGCGTTTAATCTGGTACGGCACTTCCAGCTCTTCCAGCAGCCACAATACGCGTTGCGAGCGCGATTGCTCAAGATGGTGAACGGTTATCATCATGATTCCCTGTGTTTTGACCTCTCCTCAGTATAGACGTCACTCCACATCCGGATGTTTATCATCCTGTTCCGGGTCCAGCAGCACCGCTCCCGATCCCTGCTCGCCCAGCCGGTCGCCGGGATTACGCAGCGGGCAGTCGCGCATCGACAGGCAGCCGCAGCCGATACATCCATCCAGATCGTTGCGCAGGCGGGTCAGGGTTTCGATGCGCTTATCCAGCTCTTCGCGCCAGTGCCGGGTCAGCGCATCCCATTCCGGTGTCGACATCCGTTTGTCAGCCGGGATGTGATCGAGACTGTCGCTGACCGTCGCCAGCGGAATACCGATGCGCTGAGCAATCTTGATAATCGCCACGCGTCGCAGCACGTCACGACTGTATCGCCGCTGATTGCCGCTGTTACGCGTGCTGAAAATCAGCCCTTTGCTTTCATAGAAGTGCAGTGCCGACACCGCCACACCACTACGGCGCGCCACCTCACCCGGTGTTAACACCGGTTTTGGATAGTTGCGTTCTTTTTTCATCAGGCCCTTTACCTCAAGTTAACTTGAGGAATTATACTCCTTCTCTATCAAAACGACGAAACTCCCTATATCACTTATTAAGCACCAGAAGGATGAGGCCATGATGCAAGAAGAGATCATTCATTCCCTGACGCACTGGATTGACCAGAACCTCGACAAGAGTCTGTCGATCGATGAAGTTGCCGCTAAATCGGGTTATTCAAAATGGCACCTGCAGCGTATGTTCCGTACCGTGACGAAACAGACGCTGGGTGGCTATATTCGTGAGCGTCGCCTGACCCTGGCAGCAGAAGCGCTGTCGCAGACACAGCGCCCGGTTTTTGATATCGCAATGCAATATGGCTACGACTCGCAGCAGACCTTCTCCCGCGTGTTTCGCCGCCAGTTTTCGCAGACGCCAACCGCCTACCGGCATACCATGCGACGTCAGGCGATTCAGCGTCCTCGCCTGCTGAGCTTTGGCTGCAACGACGGCATTGGCAGCTATACCCAGCGCACCACCGGTGAGTGCTGTCCGGTTCGCTGACCGGCAGATGCGCCTGCAACAGGCGCATCTGACTGAATTTCCCGCACTTCCTCCCCTGCCGTTCATTTTCCCCCCGCTCCGGCTGCCATACCAGAGTCAAATTTTGTTCAAAATTTAAAATCGGGTGATATAATGTGACCCAAGTCACACTTTGAACCTGGTTTGACGGTGAAAAAGCCCCTCCTGACACGCTTTTCTGCCGCCGGTGATGTCCGCGAATTGTCAGGAATCCTTACTGATATTGAGGTCCACCGATGGCCACGTTAACCGCCAGTTTTCTTGTTATGCGCTGGGAGTTGCTGAGCGCAGTTCTGATGTTTTTTGCCAGTACCCTGAAAACCCGACTGCGTCAGGATAGCCGTCATGTGATGGCATTTATGTGTGGCGGGATTGGTTTAGGTGTGACCTGCTGGTTTGTGACGGGGCTGATGGGCATTACCCTGAGCATGGAAAACGTGCATAACTTCCTGGAAATCTCAAAGCATGCGTTTATCGATGTGATGAGCCAGGCCCCTGCTGACTGGCCGATGCCCTGATCGATCGCGATAATCCCCAATCGACAGGCATAAAAAACCCCGCTGCGCGGGGTTTTTTATATTGCTGTGTGTTTAAATTTTCTTCAACATGGCAGGGATGTTCACATCCTGCACTGTAACGCCCGGGCTCTGCGTTCCGCGGCGGTCCTGAATCCACATATCTCCCATCATCTGATTTAAACCGCGATCCAGTCCGGTGACCAGTCCTGCACCTGGGGTGAAGGTCAGTTCGCCAAAGTAGATCCGCTCGTCATGGATATACCAGTCCACGCGCACATAGTCGAAATCACTGGCCAGCTTCTTGCTCAGTTCGAGCGCATGTTCCAGTGACGGCATGATCGGTGAGACATCCAGCCCGGTGTCACGAATCTTGTGATACGCCTCCTGGAGGTTATTCACGTAGAAATTCATCGACAGCAGCGGCTGGCAGCGGTTGTAGATCACCTGCAGCACATATTCAAACCGACCATCGCGCTTGTTGAACATATGGAACTTGTAATCGATCGGCGCGCTTTTGCCATCACCAATGTACTTCTCCACCAGAATACGTGGCTTGATGTAGCGATAGTGAATCTCACGCGCTTCGTTGGCGAAGTCGGTCTTCAGCCAGCGATAGCAGTCATGAATGATCTGCTGCTTGCGCAGGGCATCCGGCTCTTCCAGCAGAATCTCTACCATGTTGGAGGCGTGGTTCGGTTTGATCACCGTCCCCTTCCAGCAGGGTAAGCTGTTCAGCGTGGTCGGGTCAGTGGTTTCGTGTACCAGCGGGATCAGGTACTCATCACCGATTTTCTCAGCAATGAATTCGCGCACCGAGTACTTATCTGACAGGCGACCGTAGTTCTGGTAATCGCCGAAGATAAACTTACGGTACAGCACCTTCTCGTTGAACACTTTTGGCTGACGCAGATTGGGCAGTTTTCTGAACTTGTGGAAGTAGTAGATGCGATCCTGATAAGCCCAGGGCATCTTCTTAATAAAATACTGCACACTTCTTCTGAGTTCTTCTTTCAACTTGAGCATATCTGACCTCATTTGTAGGTTTTGTAGTTGAGTGAGGAAACCTGAATCTTTTGAATGACGCCGTTTTTAAAGAAGTAATTCATTACGGTCAGGGACAAAAGTTCTGAAAGGAAAACGCTCCACGCGGCCCCCATGATGCCGTGACCCTGGATCAACCACCAGGAGAGCGGCAAACTGATGACCATCAGACAGACGATTTTCCTCAGCAGGTAATTGAATCCTCCCTCTTTAACCATGTAGCGATAGGCTACGGTCCCCATTGCCGAAAAGCTGGTGGCTATCGACAGCAACGTAATGAGACTTCCTGACTGTGTGTATTCCGGCCCGTACAACGCGATGATGATCCGCTCGCCGAAGAGCGAGATGATCAGCAGCATCAGCAGTGAAACCGCCATAACATAGCCATTGAGCCGGGCGGCAAGCTTAATGGCGACCTCGCCGCGCTCCCTGAAAATTTCAGTGAAGCAGGAGGTGATGAGCGCCACCGGGATAAAAATCCAGGAGGCGGAAATGGTATTCGCCGCCGCAAACAGGCCGAGGTCGCGCGCCGGCGCGGTGCCTGCCAGAAACATCTGCGCCGCTTTCACCTGTACAGAGATGAAGATGCTGGAGATGGCCAGTGGCAGACCGGCATACATCAGATAACGCACATAGGTGGTACGCTTTTCGCGCGGCGGCATCTGGTCCTGATGATCCTGATAGAAGTTGTGACGCTTAATCAGGTAAGGCACCAGGGTCACCGACACAATGGAGAGCGTCAGCCAGAGCGGATTGAGGCGCAGCCAGGCGATGGTAAAGCTGATGCCGAAACTCAGCAGCATGCCTGTCGCATTGGCAACGGTATTCAGGCGCGAGGCCAGCCGCGCATTGTTGTAGACGCTGAACGTGTCCTGGGTGACAAAAACGGACGCCACAAATGAGGCCAGTGCAAATGCCAGAAAATTTTCCTGCATGTTGTACCAGACCCAGATTAAGACTGGCACCGAAGTGATCAGTAACAACACCATCCGCAGCGTCCGGGCGATGCTCATCAGACGCAGGCCTTTTGAGGCATTTTTGCTGACACGCTTAAACAGAATGGTTTCGGTGCCAAAGATGGCAACGGTTTGCACCATTGCAAATAGTGAGGTTGAAAACGCCATCTGGCCAAACACCGTTGGGCCAAAGGATTTTGCCACGTAAGACGTCACAAAAATGACGCCAAATACGGAGATGATCTTTTCAGACATCATCCAGGCGGCATTAGACATTACGCTCAATTTCATCGACTCTTCCTTAGTATTACTCAACTACAACCGCTTCGGTACAACATCCCTGTAACGAATTAATAAGCGCGCAGTAGGCCTGGCGAAAATGTAAGACTTCAGACCAGGCTGGTCCGAAAATTGAGAAGTTGATCATAATCCGGAGAGTGAATTCAGGATAATTCTTATTATATCTGGCGCGAATCACTTCAAATGGAAACGATTTCAGGCTGAAAATAACCCAACCTTAAACGGCCACAACCCCCCTATTATTCGGGTCGGTCAGGCTAAATATCCGGTTTACGTTTAATTTTTCCGTATTCGGGATGCGATGAATTTATAACAAAAATCCGCCTCCAGGAAGGCGCGGCCTGCGGATAAGAATAAAATAAGATTTATCCCATGATGATATTTATTCTAAATATCTTAATTTAGGCTTCGCTATTCCATTGGCGCACTTTAATACTGCATTAATAGAATCTTACAGTGCCAGAAATTATTAAAGTCATTCTCATCCATTAATCGATAAGAAAGGTAAGAGCATTTATGAGAAAGTCACGATACAGCGAAGATCAAATCACAAATGCCATTAAAGCTTCTGAATCGGGCGTGAAAGTCAGAGAGATCTGTGAAGAGTTAGGCATCTCTGAAGCCACGTTCTACAGCTGGAAGAAGAAGTTTTCTGGGTTGTCTTCGGAAGAAGGCAGAAAAATCAAGGAGCTGGAAGAAAAACTGCAGAATGCGACGCGTGAGCTGCAGACCCTCAACTCGGATAAAGAGATGCTGCAGAGCGTACTTAAGCACTTCTTTACCACGAATGAAAAGCGTCAGGCTGTAGACTTCCTGCAGACCACGTTTGACATCGGCACCCGCCGCAGCTGCCGCTTACTGGATATCAGCCGCAGCGTTTACCATTATCCGTCAGGCACGGAGAACCGATAACCCCCATGCTACCGCGCTTACCAGACTTAACGCTGAGATTTGTTCTTACCAGAAGAGATGAAGATCATTTAACAGGACAATTGCGGCACCCCTTTCCGCTCCATTTATAACTAATGAATGGCTTCACGGCTAAGCTTCTTTTTTTGCGGTAAAATTGATTCACAACAGCAAAAGTCTCGCATTCTACGCCGATTCTTCCCCTCCCAATCTCGTTTTAGCGGGATTGGGCCTCCTCTTTTTTTGTTAAGTGCTGCTAAACCCCACTACCAAAGCGTCTGGATACCATTAAGACGCTTTAAACTTAGAACGAAAAATAATCACGCTTCTTTTAAGTTAATCCTGGCCCTAACCCAAACTTTCTGCGGTTTCGCTTTAATTCCTTTGCGTGCCTTTCCCGCAATACTTTCTCCAGGATTAATCCGGCATAAATAGTTTATTGCTCCTTATCACTAACGTTATGTGGCTATCTTTTCACTCTCTTCATTGCGCATCATTGATGCCACAGATTAATCTTTAATTAAAAACGCAGCGGCGGAATTTTCTTACTCATTGAATGTGGAATGAAGTTAATAGTGGTTTTTAGCGGGCATAACTCAGGGTCACAATCCAATAAAATGCGGCGGAGAAAAGCGTAACGTCCATAATGCTGCGCTTTTTTTCCTGATTTATAGGCGCTATCTGTGCAGGAAATTGCACTCCGAAGGTAAACGATCCGC
The DNA here is from genome assembly GCF_011800365.1 of Pantoea sp. EKM103V. Taxonomy (NCBI): domain Bacteria; kingdom Pseudomonadati; phylum Pseudomonadota; class Gammaproteobacteria; order Enterobacterales; family Erwiniaceae; genus Pantoea; species Pantoea sp. EKM103V. The sequence continues at coordinate 270,763 of NZ_JAALFQ010000004.1, forward strand.
CTTCAGCGGGTGAAAAGTGCCGTTTTTTTGCCGACCGGGGGGGGGATGGCAGGGGTTAACCTGACGAGATTTTCCCCCTTCGCATCGCATGAAATCGATTTCGCGGCAAAAATCTGTCGGACAGAGTGCAAATCGGGATAGGGTTTTGTCTTAAAAAGCCGGGCAAAGCGGGCTTCGCACGGCCAGTTTATTCCAGAGATCGGTGTGGGTTATCCGCTGAGGGCAACCACCCGCGGCTGTGGTTTGATACGCATTGCCCACAGCACGCCAGCCATCAGACAGGCAATGCCGATAACGGTGAGCAGAGGTGGCCAGCGTTGATGCCAGAGAAAAGTCCATAACAGACCGAACAGGATCTCAAAAACAATCAGCGGCCCCATCAGTACCGTGGGCAGACGCTGGCTGGCTGCGTTCCAGCACAGGCTGCCGAGCCAGGAGCAGAGCAGGCCAATCGCCAGCATCAGAGAGATAAAGAGTGACGGATGTGGCCCGAACGGCAGCGGGAAGTCAGGCTGTTGCCAGGCGATCTGAGCGCTGACCAGCGCATACAGGGTCAGCGCCATCGGCAGCGTCACCAGCCCCTGCGCCGTCGCCCAGGTCGAGGGTCGCAGTGCGGGATGAGTGCGCAGCCAGCGGGCATTGCGCAGCGGATACCAGGTCCAGCAGACCACCGCCAGCAGTGCCAGCACGATGCCGGTCAGGTAACGACTAAGATCCAGCGTTGCGCCCTGGCTCCGCAACTCCGCTGCATTGACGCAGAGCAACCCGGCCGCCATCATCACCAGCGCCGGAAAGAGCCGCCGCCAGGGCAGACGTCCTTCAAGATGGCCGTAACAGAGATTGGCGGTAACGGCGATCACCACCGGCAGTGTGCCGATAATCATGGTGGAGACCGGCGCGCCGGTGCGCTGAATAGCATTGGCCAGAAACGCATAATAGAAGAGGTTACCCACCAGCGAGAGTTTCACTGCCTCGCGCCAGTCAGCCCGCCCCAGCAGGCGCAGTCGGCGGCGATCGTGCCAGGCCAGCGGCAGCGCAATCAGCCCGAACGCCACATAACGTCCCGCCGACTGCAGTGCACCAGGGTAGTCAGGCACCAGCAGCGGCCCGACAAAGATCAGCCCCCACATCAGCCCCGCGGTAACGGCAAACATAACACCAGCAAACATGACTTTTTCCCGTATAGCTTTTTTTCACAGTGTGGCGGGAGTGAAGGAGGAAGGCTTGTAGCAGATTGCGGTTGTGTCAGGGCTGGCGCACCTGTTTCTGATAGCGGCCAGGCGTAATGCCATAACGGTTAGCAAAGGCGCGGGTCAGATGAGCCTGATCGGTTAACCCGACGGCCGCTGCGACACTGGCAGCGGCTTCGCCCTGTGCCAGTCGCTGTTTGGCGTCATAGAGGCGGAAAGCCATCAGCATCTGATGCGGCGTGACGTGATAGTGCTGGCGGAAAGCGCGTAAAAAGTGCCACGGCGACAGCGAGGCCAGCGCCGCCAGCTCCTCCAGCCGCACCGGTTCCGCCAGATTTGCCCGCAGAAAATCACGCACCTGATCAAAGCGATGCCCTCCCTCGGGCCTGCCCGGTGACGACATCCGCGCCAGCGGGCGAATCTGCAACAGCAGTTCGGAAAGCAGACTCTGGCGCGCCAGTCCGGACTCCGCCTGCCAGAGTGCGGCCAGCGTGCGGGAGAGCGGCTGCGCGATGCGCGGATCGGTCAGCAGCGCCTCGTTAAACCACCAGCCGCGATCGCCGGTCAGTTCATCCATCAGCTGCGGCTGAATGTAGATCATCTGATAGCGCCAGCCCTCGTCACAGGCTGACTCACCGGTATGCAGCTCATCCGGATTCATGGTCACCAGCGAGTTCACCGGCGCGGTATATTCGGTGCCGCGATAGCGAAAACGCTGCGCACCCGCCTCAATCGTGCCAATGCCAAAGGCTTCATGGGTATGGGGTTCAAAAGCGTAGCGGGAGATGTGAGCCTGATAGAGTTCCACACCGGGCAACGCGGCCGGTTGCTGAAACTGTGCGCGGTCTTTTTCACAGGGAAAAACAGCCGGAACACCTTCCACTTCTCTCTCCTAATTTATCCGATGTCGGATTAGCATGCCTGCGACCGAGGGGAAAATGCAAAAGATTGCTATCCGCCGCGCCGCAGGTAACACTGTTTTTTTCTCATTCTGAGGGAGTCAGCATGGCACAGCGAGTCGTCATCGTCATTGATATGCAGAACGGCGTGTTCAGCACACCACGTTTCGATAAGGCAGGCCGGGTTGACCGGATTAACAGGCTGACCGGGCGTGCCGATATCGTCCTCTTTATTCAGCATCGTGAAGGCACGATGTGCGAGGGCAACACCAGCTTTGATCTGCTGCCGGAACTGGTTCAGCCTGCGGGCGCGCATTACGTGACGAAAACGGCCTGCGACAGCTTCTGGCAGACAGAGCTGGCCGCGCTGTTAAAGCGTCTGGAGGTGGAGGCGTTTGTGGCGTGCGGCTGTGCGACCGACTACTGTCTGGATACCACGATTAAAACAGGGGCCAGTGCGGGCTATGCGATAACCGTGGCGGCGGATGCGCACACCACCGCCGATCGCCGCTGGGTCGGGGCCGAAGCGCTGATTAATCAGCACAACGAGGTGTGGGCCTCGCTGCTGATCCCTGGCAACGTGCCGCGCGTGCTGAGCACGGATGCCGTGCTGGCGGAATGGTCATAGCCCCGGCCGGCCGGAACCGCGCATAAAAAAAGCCCGCATAGCGGGCTTTTTAAACGCGTCAGGCCAGATGAATCAGAACGGAATATCGTCGTCAAAATCCATTGGCGGTTCGTTGTTGTTGCTGGCAGGCGCACTCTGCGGCTGCTGCGGACGGGACTGCGCGCCGCCGCTGAACTGATTGTTGTTGCCCTGCGGCTGCTGCGGCTGGCCCCAGCCATTGTTGTTGCCACCACCCTGCGCGCCTGCACCGGCGTTACCGCCCTGCTGACGTCCGCCCAGCATCTGCATGGTGCCGCCGACGTTAACCACGACTTCGGTGGTGTAACGTTCCTGGCCACCCTGATCCTGCCATTTACGGGTGCGCAGCTGACCTTCGATGTAGACCTGAGAGCCTTTGCGCAGATATTCACCTGCGACTTCAGCCAGTTTGCCAAACAGCACCACACGGTGCCACTCGGTGATCTCTTTGTTTTCACCGGTCTGCTTATCACGCCAGCTCTCCGACGTAGCCAGCGTAATGTTGGCAACAGCGCCACCATTTGGCATATAACGTACTTCCGGATCCTGACCCAGATTCCCGACAAGAATCACTTTGTTAACGCCACGACTGGCCATGTTGCTGTCTCCCGATGAGTTAATGCATTCAGTCTAATCCATCAATTCTAACACGTCCTGCTCACTGTTTCCCACTTTCGAGCCGCGTTCCGGTTTTAATCCTTCGCACGTCCGGACCACAGAGTACTGGATATTTATTCAGTCTATTTTTTGTGCCATAATGACACGTTTATTCTGGCCGTGTCGGCAAGGCGCGGTGAGTGCTGCTAATCCGGGAAAGGTGAATGGATAAGATCGAAGTTCGTGGTGCCCGCACCCATAATTTGAAAAACATTAACCTGACCATCCCACGCGACAAACTCATTGTGGTGACCGGCCTGTCAGGCTCCGGTAAATCCTCACTGGCGTTTGATACGCTGTATGCGGAAGGTCAGCGCCGCTATGTGGAGTCGCTCTCTGCGTATGCGCGCCAGTTTCTTTCGTTAATGGAGAAGCCGGACGTCGATCATATCGAAGGTCTGTCGCCCGCCATCTCTATTGAACAGAAATCCACCTCGCATAACCCGCGCTCGACGGTGGGAACCATCACCGAGATCCACGACTACCTGCGTCTGCTGTTTGCCCGCGTGGGCGAACCGCGCTGCCCGGACCACAACGTACCGCTGGCGGCGCAGACCGTGAGCCAGATGGTCGATCAGGTTCTGGCTCAGCCGGAAGGCCGCCGTCTGATGCTGCTGGCACCGGTGGTGAAAGACCGCAAGGGTGAGCACACCAAAACGCTGGAAAATCTGGCGACGCAGGGCTACATCCGCGCGCGTATCGACGGCGAAGTGTGCGATCTGTCAGACCCGCCGAAACTGGAGCTGCAGAAGAAGCACACCATCGAAGTGGTGATTGACCGCTTTAAAGTGCGTGACGATCTGGCGACGCGCCTGGCCGAGTCCTTTGAGACAACCCTGGAGCTCTCAGGCGGCACGGCGATCGTGGCGGACATGGATGACAGCGAGGCCGAAGAGCTGCTCTTCTCCGCGAACTTCGCCTGCCCGATTTGTGGTTACAGCATGAGTGAGCTGGAGCCGCGCCTGTTCTCCTTTAACAACCCGGCAGGCGCCTGTCCGACCTGCGATGGCCTGGGGGTACAGCAATATTTCGATCCGGATCGCGTGGTGCAGAACCCTGAGCTCTCTCTGGCAGGTGGCGCAATCCGTGGCTGGGATCGCCGCAACTTTTACTATTTCCAGATGCTGCGTTCGCTGGCGGACCACCTCAGTTTTGATATTGAAGCGCCGTTCGGCAGCCTGCCTGACAACGTGCAGAAAGTGATCCTGTACGGCTCTGGCAAAGAGAGCATCGAATTTAAGTACATCAACGACCGTGGCGACACCTCAGTTCGCCGTCATCCGTTTGAAGGCGTGCTCAATAACATGGAGCGCCGCTACAAAGAGACCGAATCCTCAGCGGTGCGCGAAGAGCTGGCGAAGTTCATCAGCAACCGCGCCTGTGCGAGCTGTGAAGGCACCCGTCTGCGTCGCGAAGCGCGCCATGTCTTCGTCGAAGATACCACGCTGCCGACCATCTCTGAGATGAGCATCGGTCACGCGATGTCCTTCTTTGAAAATCTGAAGCTCAGCGGCCAGCGTGCGCAGATCGCCGAAAAGGTGCTGAAAGAGATTAGCGATCGCCTGAGCTTCCTGGTGAACGTCGGCCTGAACTACCTGTCGATGTCGCGCTCCGCTGAAACCCTTTCCGGTGGTGAAGCGCAGCGTATCCGTCTGGCGAGCCAGATCGGTGCCGGTCTGGTGGGCGTCATGTATGTGCTGGACGAACCGTCAATCGGCCTGCATCAGCGCGACAACGAGCGTCTGCTTGGCACCCTGATTCACCTGCGCGATCTCGGTAATACGGTGATTGTGGTTGAGCACGATGAAGATGCGATTCGTGCCGCCGACCACGTGATCGACATTGGTCCGGGTGCAGGCGTGCATGGCGGCCAGGTGGTAGCAGAAGGCACCGTGGATGAGATCATGGCGCAGGAAGCGTCCCTGACGGGCCAGTTCCTGAGCGGCAAGCGTGAAATCGCCGTGCCGGAGGCGCGGGTGAAGGGCGATCCATCTAAGGTGCTGAAGATTACCGGCGCGCGCGGCAATAACCTCAAGGATGTCACGCTGACGCTGCCGGTGGGTCTGTTCACCTGCATCACCGGTGTCTCCGGCTCCGGTAAGTCGACCCTGATTAACGATACGCTGTTCCCGATTGCGCAGCGGGCGCTAAACGGTGCCACCATCGCAGAGCCAGCCCCTTACCGCGACGTGGCGGGACTGGAGCACTTCGACAAAGTCATCGACATCGACCAGAGTCCGATTGGCCGCACGCCGCGCTCCAACCCGGCGACCTACACCGGCATCTTCACCCCGGTGCGTGAACTCTTTGCTGGCGTGCCGGAAGCGCGGTCACGCGGTTACACGCCGGGTCGTTTCAGCTTTAACGTGCGCGGCGGACGCTGTGAAGCCTGTCAGGGCGATGGCGTGCTGAAAGTCGAAATGCACTTCCTGCCGGACATCTATGTGCCGTGCGATCAGTGCAAAGGCAAACGCTATAACCGTGAAACGCTGGAAGTGAAGTACAAAGGCAAGAGCATTCACGAAGTGCTGGAGATGACCATCGAAGAGGCGCGTGAGTTCTTTGATGCGGTTCCGGCGCTGGCGCGTAAGTTGCAGACGCTGATGGATGTGGGTCTCTCCTACATTCGTCTCGGCCAGTCCGCCACCACCCTCTCCGGTGGTGAAGCTCAGCGCGTGAAGCTGGCGCGTGAACTGTCGAAGCGTGGTACCGGTCAGACGCTCTACATTCTTGATGAGCCGACCACCGGCCTGCACTTTGCCGATATTCAGCAGCTGCTGGAAGTCCTGCATCAGCTGCGCGACCAGGGCAACACCATCGTGGTGATTGAGCACAACCTCGACGTGGTGAAAACCGCTGACTGGATTGTCGACCTTGGCCCGGAAGGCGGCAGCGGCGGCGGCGAAATCCTGATTGCCGGCACGCCGGAGACCGTAGCGGAGTGTGAGAAATCGCATACCGCGCGCTTCCTGAAGCCCCTGTTACAGAAGTAATGATGCCAGGCCCGCCCCGTGCGGGCCTGCTTATTTCTGCTGCTGGTTCAGCCAGAAAAATGCAGAATCAGGCAAGATTCAGACATGTATAGGCATATACGCCTTTCCCCACGCTGACTATCCTTAAGCGGTTCCTCTTTGGCACGCCCCTGGCGTCGCCCTGTTTTTTGCAGCACCACTGCGCTGCTGCACTTCATCAGAAAACACTCACGACACATCGAAACTGGAGACACCATGAATATTACGCATGCGTATGCTGCTCAGGATGCAAAATCCAAACTGGCACCGTTCGATTATAAGCCGCGTGAGCTGCGCGCCCATGACGTTCAGCTTGAGGTGCTGTTTTGTGGCGTCTGCCACTCAGACCTGCATCAGGCCCGCAATGAGTGGAAAAACACGATTTTCCCTGTGGTTCCGGGACATGAAATTGTGGGTCGCGTCACCGCGGTGGGCCCACAGACCCAGAAATATAAAGTCGGCGATCTGGTTGGCGTAGGCTGCATGGTGGATTCGTGCCGCAGCTGCCCGAGCTGTCAGCAGGGGCTGGAGCAATATTGTGAAAACGGTTTTGTCGGCACCTATAACGGTGAAGACCGCGAGACCGGTGCGATCACCTACGGCGGCTACTCAACAGCGATGGTTGTGGATGAGAGCTTTGTGCTGCGCATTCCGAAAAACCTGGATCTGGCGGGCGTCGCGCCGCTGCTGTGTGCCGGTATCACGACCTACTCGCCGCTGCGCCACTGGAATGTCGGCCCCGGCAAAAAAGTCGGTATCGTAGGCCTGGGTGGCCTGGGGCACATGGGCGTGAAAATTGCTCATGCAATGGGGGCGCATGTGGTGCTGTTCACCACCTCGCCATCCAAAATCGAGGATGGCAAACGCCTGGGCGCCGATGAGGTGGTCATCTCCAAAGATCCAGAGCAGATGGCGCAGCACGCCAACAGCTTCGACTTTATCCTGAACACCGTTGCCGCTCAGCACGACCTTAACCCCTTCATCACCCTGCTGAAGCTGGATGGCAATATGACGCTGGTCGGCGCACCTGAGCACGATCACCCGGCTCCGCAGGTGTTTAACCTCATCTTCAAACGTCGCAGCATCGCCGGTTCACTGATTGGCGGTATCGCAGAAACGCAGGAGATGCTCGATTTCTGTGGCGAGCACGGCATCACCTCGGACATCGAACTGATCGCGATGGATCAGATCAACGAAGCCTATGAGCGCATGCTGAAAAGCGATGTGAAATATCGCTTTGTTATCGACATCAACACCCTGCGCGAGCAGTCGGCTGCCTGATCGGGTCGCCTGCACCCTCCTGCTCAGGCAGGAGGGTGTTAAAGCGCGGCCTGGCGCGCGGCGTCAACCTGCTGGAAGGAGGCATCGACCAGATAGTAAATCTGCGAATCCTTCAGCGACCCATCCAGGAACAGCGTGCTCCAGTGTGATTTATTCAGATGCTCGCTGGGAATAATGTCGCTATGCTCTTCGCGCAGCAACTCTGCCAGTGCAGGCGTCGATTTCAGCGAAACCGCAGGCCGCCCTTTTACCTCATGTACCATCGCAAACAGCACGCCGTTGCTTTTGATCTGCGTGGCCTTCCAGTCACTGTGGACGCTCTGCTCTGCGCCCGGCTTGTTCATGCAGTAGGTCAGTAAGTCTGAGTGATTCATCACGATTCCCCTTGTAAAGTGGCGACAATCCGCCTGGCACCGCCCTCAATGCGATGCTCGCCCAGCCAGATACCCTGCCAGGTCCCCAGAACCAGGCGTCCCCGCTGAACCGGCAGCAAGAGCGACACGCCCAGGGTCGAGGATTTAATGTGCGCCGGCATGTCATCACGTCCTTCGTAGTCGTGCTGATAAGGCGCATTCTCCGGCACGTGCCGCAGGAAATGCTGCTCCATATCGCTGCGCACCGTCGGATCGCAATTTTCATTTAAGGTTAATGACGCCGACGTATGCTGCAACAGCAGATGCAGCAGACCGGTTTTGATATCACGCAATCCGGAGAGCGAGTCGGTGATCTCATCGGTGATGAGATGAAAGCCGCGCGGCTTCGCGCTCAGCGTAATAGTCTGTTGATGCCACATAGCTTATTCCTGAAACGGTTACCCCGTTTAAGTGTGCAGCATGTCGCCGAAAGGTAAACCCTGAGCCATAAAAAAACCGCCAGCGCGAGGCAGGCGGTTTGTTCACAGCAGACGTGCCGTTACATCACCGCGGCAAAGGCTTCCGCTACCTGATGCACATTTTTGCTGTTCAGACCGGCCACACACATGCGGCCACTGCCCACCAGGTAGATGCCGAACTCATTGCGCAGGCGGTCAACCTGCTGCACGCTCAGGCCGGTGTAGCTAAACATGCCGCGCTGCTTCAGCAGGTAGTCAAAATTTTTGCCCGGCAGTGCCGTGCTCAGCACCCCGACCAGTGACTCGCGCATCGCGAGAATGCGCAGACGCATCGTCTCCACTTCGTCCAGCCAGCTCGCTTTCAGCGCGTCGTCGTTGAGGACGCGGGCCACGACCTGCGCACCGAAATTCGGCGGGCTGGAGTAGTTGCGGCGGACGGTCGCTTTCAGCTGGCCCAGCACGCGCGCTGACTCTTCGGCGCTGTCACAGACGACAGAGAGTCCGCCTACGCGCTCACCATAGAGCGAGAAGATTTTAGAGAAAGAGTTGCTGACCAGTGCCGGCAGGCCGGCTGCCGCGACGGCGCGCAGCGCATAGGCATCCTGCTGCATGCCTTCACCAAAGCCCTGATAGGCGATATCCAGGAAAGGAATCAGCTGCTGTGCTTTCAGCACCTCAATGGTCTCATCCCACTGTGCATTGGTCAGGTCAGCGCCGGTCGGGTTATGGCAGCAGGGATGCAGTAACACGATGCTCTGCGCTGGCAGCGTTTTCAGGGTATGGATAAAGGCATCAAAACGCACACCGTGGGTTTCGGCGTCATACCAGGGGTAGCTCTTCACCTCAAAACCTGCGCCATTAAAAATCGCGATATGGTTTTCCCAGGTGGGATCGCTGACCCAGACGGCCGACTGCGGGAAGTAACGCTTAAGGAAGTCTGCCCCGACTTTCAGCGCACCCGATCCCCCCAGCGTCTGAATCGAGGCGATACGACCCGCCTGCAGCACCGGATGGTCGGCACCAAACAGCAGCGGCGCGATCGCGTTGCGGTAGCTGTTCAGGCCTTCCATGGGCAGATAGAGCGATGCCTGCTTTGGCTCGGCATTGAGCTGCTCTTCAGCAGCCGCTACGGCCTTCAGCTGCGGGATAATGTTCTGCTCGTCGTAGTAAAGCCCGATGCTCAGGTTAACTTTGTGTTCGCGCGGATCTTGTTTAAAGGCTTCCATCAACGACAGAATCGGATCGCCCGCATAGGCATCAACGTTTTGAAACACGGTGTAGGTCTCCATGATTGGTCCAGAGGTAAAGAGGGCTAAACCCGATAGCGTCCCGGACGGTGGTTCATTGCAATAATCAGATTGAGGATCACGGCTCCTGCAATGGAGGCCAGCAGGATGGGGCCACTGACCACAAACAGGGACGCCAGCACGACGCAGGTGTCGACCGCCATCTGCAGTTTACCCGCGCGGATCCCAACGCGATCCTGTAGCCACAGCGCCAGAATATTGATGCCGCCCAGGCTCGCCTTATGACGAAACAACACTATAAACCCGATCCCCATGATGACGTTACCGAACAGTGTCGCATAGAACGGATTGAGATCGGAAAAGTGAACGAACAGCGGGTGCAGCTGCGTAAACAGCGACACCAGCCCGACGGCACAGAAGGTTTTCAGGGTAAATTCCCAGCCCATGCGTTTTACCGCCAGCCAGTAAAAAGGCAGGTTGATCAGGAAAAATGCGCTGCCAAAGGAGAGCGGGGAGAGGTAGCTCAGCAGAAAGGCGATACCGGCAGTACCGCCCGTCAGGGCACCCGCCTGTTTCAGCATAATGACGCCGAACGAAACCATCAGGGTGCCCAGCACCATCGCCAGCGCATCTTCAATACGCGAATGCGGGACGCGGGAGGGTTCTGCGATGTTATCCATGGGGTTGTCTCAGTGCAAATGATGCGGTTGCAGTGCAAAAAACGCACCATTGCCGCAGCGTCAATCGGCTGCTGGCCGGAGGCCGGTGATATCCCGTTGATATCTAAGGCGCTTTATAACAGGATTTCGTGCATACCTTCCAGTTAAAACCGTCACTCCATGCGCAAAAGCCCGTTACGATGCGTATTCTTTGCGTTTATGGTCGCCAGTCTGCACCAAAAACGCACAATACGCACCTTTTTAGCGCGTTTTGTTCGCAGGCAGCATCATCAGGCCATTCTCTTTCATGCGCCCCAGTACCACGGAGGTTTTGACGTGGGACACGCTCTGATGGCCCGCCACTAACTGGCTGATAAGTGCACTGAGGGAGTTAAGATCGGCCACCGCCACTTTAAGCAGATAGTCAGCGTCACCGGTGGTTTTGTAGGCGTCGACAATCGCCTCTTCCTGCTCCACCATGCGGTGAAAGCTCTCCACATATTCGGTGGTGTGGTTGATTAAGCGTACCTCTATCAGCCCCACCATCCCCAGGCCGATGGCATCGGGCGAGAGCCGGGCGTGATAGCCCAGAATCAGATTGGCCTGTTCCAGATTGATGCGGCGGCGGGAACATTGCGAGGCGGAGAGGCCAACCAGGTCGCTGAGTTCCTGGTTAGTAAGACGGCCGTTAGCTTGTAATAAAGTCAGGATTTTCAGGTCGTAATCGTCTACGTGAGTCATTCCGTTTCCACAGCGTGAGAGGCGTCGCTTTGTTACAGATAACCCGATAACCGGAGAGGTTGTCCAACACTATTTTCTGATGATGGGAGCTGTCATGCACAGATCGTGCATGACAGCACAAAGCGCAGATTATTCGTCGTCGTATTGCGGGCCGGCGTAGTTGTCGAAGCGTGACCACTGACCATTAAACGTCAGCCGCACCGTACCGATTGGACCGTTACGCTGTTTACCCAGGATGATCTCGGCGATCCCTTTGAGATCGCTGTTCTCGTGGTAGACCTCGTCACGATAGATGAACATGATCAAATCCGCATCCTGCTCGATCGATCCCGATTCACGCAGATCCGAGTTAACCGGACGCTTATCGGCACGCTGCTCCAGTGAGCGGTTAAGCTGCGACAGCGCGACCACCGGCACATTAAGCTCTTTGGCCAGCGCCTTGAGCGAGCGGGAGATCTCCGCAATCTCCAGCGTTCGGTTGTCCGACAGCGACGGCACGCGCATCAGCTGCAGGTAGTCGATCATGATCAGGCTCAATCCGCCGTTTTCACGGTAGATACGACGGGCGCGCGAACGCACTTCAGTGGGGGTCAGGCCGGAAGAGTCATCGATGTACATATTCTTCTTCTCCAGCAGGATACCCATGGTGCCGGAGATACGGGCCCAGTCCTCATCATCAAGCTGGCCGGTTCGGATGCGGGTCTGGTCGACGCGGGAAAGCGAGGCCAGCATACGCATCATGATCTGCTCGCTGGGCATCTCCAGACTGAAAATCAGCACTGGCTTATCCTGCAGCATCGCGGCGTTTTCGCACAGGTTCATCGCAAAAGTGGTTTTACCCATCGAAGGACGGGCGGCGACGATGATCAGGTCTGAACCCTGCAGGCCAGCGGTCTTTTTATTCAGATCCTGATAGCCGGTGTCGACGCCGGTGACGCCATCGTGCGGGGTCTGATAGAGCGACTCAATACGGGAGACGGTCGATTCCAGAATCTGCTCGATGTTCTTCGGCCCGGCATCTTTATCTGCGCGCGCTTCGGCAATCTTGAAGACGTTCGATTCCGCAAAGTCGAGCAGCTCTTCGCTGTTCCGCCCCTGCGGATCATAACCGGCATCGGCGATCTCGTTGGCGACGGAGATCATCTCGCGTACGACCGCACGTTCGCGCACGATATCGGCATAGGCGCCGATGTTCGCTGCACTCGGGGTGTTTTTCGCCAGCTCAGCCAGGTAGGCGAACCCCCCCGCCATCTCCAGTTCGCCACGGGTTTCCAGTGACTCGGAGAGCGTAATCAGGTCAATGGGCTTGCTGTTTTCCAGCAACCGCTGCATCTCTGAAAAAATCAGCCGGTGCGAGCGGTTGAAAAAATCATTCGCGACGACGCGCTCAGAGACGTTATCCCAGCGCTCGTTATCCAGCATTAACCCACCGAGCACCGACTGCTCCGCTTCCAGCGAATGCGGGGGCATTTTCACGCCAGCCAGCTGGCGATCCTGCGTTTCGTTCGATTTGTTGGTGGGTTTATTTCCTGCCATAGTGAATGCATTACCGATCTTCTGTGGGGACGCGCAAGTATACCTTAGTTGGGGGGCGTGCCTCACCCTCATGATGAAACAATCACAGGAGTCAGAATGGCAAAGCGTATTCAGTTCAGCGCGCACGGCGGACCGGAAGTGTTAACGTGGACGGATTTTGACCCGGCTGACCCGGCTGAACATGAAGTGCAGGTGGAACACCGCGCGATCGGGATTAATTACATCGACACCTATGTGCGCAGCGGCCTCTATCCGGTGGCGGCGTTTCCTTCGGGTCTGGGTACGGAAGCCGCAGGCGTGGTGTCGCGGGTGGGCCGTGGCGTCACCCTGTTTAAACCCGGCGATCGCGTGGTCTACTGCCTGGCGTCAATGGGGGCCTACAGCGAAGTCCATAACGTGGCCGAAGATCGCCTGATGCATCTCCCGGAGGCGATCAGCTTTGAGCAGGGTGCCGCCAGCTATCTGAAAGGGCTGACCACGCAGTATCTGCTGCGGCAGACCTATAAAATCAGCGCCGGCGAGACCTTCCTGTTTCATGCCGCAGCAGGCGGCGTCGGTTTAATCGCCTGTCAGTGGGCAAAAGCCCTGGGCGCACACCTGATTGGCACGGTCGGCTCTGCGGAAAAAGCAACCATCGCCAGAAACGCCGGGGCCTGGGCGACCATCAACTATCGTGAAGAGAATATTGCCGCGCGCGTCAGCGAGCTGACCGACGGGAAAAAAGTGGGTGTGGTGTATGACTCTGTCGGCAAAGATACCTGGGAAGCGTCGCTGGATTCCCTGCGCCGTCACGGGCTGATGGTCAGTTTCGGTAACGCGTCCGGGCCGGTAACCGGCATCGACCTCGGCATTCTGAATAAGAAAGGCTCGCTGTTTGTTACCCGCCCTTCGCTGTTTGGCTACATCACCAACCGCCAGGAGCTGGAAACGGCCAGCGCCGAACTCTTCTCGCTGCTGGCAAGCGGCGCAATCAGGGTGGAGGTTCCGGAGCAGCAGAAGTTTGCGCTGAAAGAGGCCAGCAAAGCACATCAGATTCTGGAGAGCCGTGCCACGCAGGGTTCCTGCCTGCTGATCCCCTGACCGGACAAACAAAAAGGGCTTCCCGCAGGAAGCCCTTCTCTTTTTTATTTTTTGTTCGCGCTGGTGTAGGGACAGCGGCGATGAATTCCTGTCGCGTCGATGGCACATCGCGTTGACAAGAATCATCCTGCCAGAAAACATAAGTAAAAAATATGTTTAATTGCAGATTGCGGCTTTGCAATCTCTCACTCTGTGATCACTCCCGCAATTATCGCCAGCTTTTCCGGTCTAACCTGTTGATCTTACGTCTTAGCTTACGTCGTGCCCGCGCCTCGCTGTCGCCAAAGAAGGCGCGATGCAGCCAGACCGCGATCACGGCCAGCACCAGCCACGGTAACACTTTGATAACAAGTGCAAACAGCCCGCCGACAAACATCACCAGGGTGGCGACCACCAGTGCTGCCAGCACGCCCAGCAGCGACACGCCGGTCAGCAACAGCATCAGGAAAAACCCCAGTACAAATAAAATTTCCACGTCAGGACTCCTTTATCCACTTTCATACCAGGACAGTTACAAAAAGCGTGCCAACAGGTAACCTATTGAATAGTCGTGGTTTACGGGAAGGGGGTGTGAGATAACCTGGTGAAAAAGACCAGATGATGGCGTAAAAAAACCAGCCTGAAGGCTGGTTTTCTGTGACGTCAGCGGATCAGGCTTCCTGTGGAATCTTATCCGCCACCAGCGCCAGCGCCGCTTCCAGAACGCGCACATCCGCCCCCGGCTTATGCGCATTTTCACTCAGATGGCGTCGCCACTGGCGTGCGCCCGGAATGCCCTGGAAGAGTCCCAGCATATGGCGCGTGACGTGGCCCAGATAGGTGCCCTTCGCCAGTTCCGCTTCAATATAGGGATACATGGCGCGTACCACCTCAATCGGGTTAGCCGCCGGATGCTGACGCCCGAACAGCTGCTGGTCGACCTGCGCCAGAATGCCGGGGTTCTGATAGGCTTCACGGCCCATCATTACGCCGTCAAGGTGCTCCAGATGCGCCTGTGCCTCTTCCAGCGTTTTCACGCCGCCATTGAGCGCAATCGTCAGATGCGGGAAATCGCGCTTCAGCTGGTAGACGCGGGGATAATCCAGCGGGGGGATTTCGCGGTTCTCTTTGGGGCTGAGGCCGGAGAGCCAGGCTTTGCGCGCATGGATGATAAATGTTTCGCACTCGCCGCGGCCCGCCACCGTGCCGATAAAGTCGGTCAGGAAGGCATAGCTGTCCAGCTCATCAATCCCGATGCGGGTTTTCACCGTGACCGGAATCGACACCACGTCGCGCATCGCTTTCACGGCATCTGCGACCAGAGTGGCTTCGGCCATCAGGCAGGCACCGAAACGGCCATTCTGCACCCGATCAGAGGGACAGCCGACGTTCAGGTTGATCTCATCGTAGCCGCGCTGCTCCGCCAGCTTCGCGCACTGCGCCAGCGCCGCCGGATCGCTTCCGCCCAGCTGCAACGCAACCGGGTGTTCAGCGTCACTGTAAGCCAGATAATCCCCTTTGCCATGAATGATCGCGCCGGTCGTCACCATTTCGGTGTACAGCAGGGTGTCGCCGGTCAGCTGACGATGAAAATAGCGACAGTGCCGATCGGTCCAGTCGAGCATAGGGGCGATGGAGAAGCGTTGCGAAGAAAAAGTAGCCATGTAGCGCAGACAATCCGGTAATTAAGGGTGATGGAATTCTGTGCAAGGATAACACAAGGGCGGGCGATAGTGCATCGCCCGCCCCCGGAGAGCCGGAATAACCCGCTTAGAAGTTAAAGCCCAGCTGCATCATCGCGCCCCAGGTATTGTTATCACCGACGGAGCCAGCCAGATCCAGATGGACAGCTTTGTTAAACGGCGACAGACCAAAACCTGCCGTGGCCACATTTTCGTCGTTAGACCGCATGTCCGCACGATAACCCGCGCGCAGCTGCAGCCAGTCAAGTACGCGGTACTCCGCACCCACTGCCGCATACTGGCTGTTATCCTGGGTCTTGAAGCGTTTGGTTTCCGTGAGATCCACATCGCCGGTCACGGTAAACGGACCTTTATCCCAGGACAGACCGGTGGTAACCAGCGGGCGAATCTGGTAGGTGTCGCGGAACCCGTTAACCTCCCGGGTCTGCAGATCGCGTGAAACCAGGTTCTGTCCGGTCACACCCAGCGTCCAGTTTTCAGCAAAGGTGGTCGCCAGACCGGCATCAACGTTAAAGCCGGTGTCGGTGCTGCGATACTGACTGTTGTTGATGTCATTTTTGTCGTAGTTATAGATGCTGGCAGTGTAGTTATAGAGCCAGGTTTTCTGCACTTTTGGCGTCACGCCCACCGACACCGGCTGACCGGCGACAGTGAACTCATGCGCCACCGCCACACCATAATCGGTAACCAGCGCCGCTAAGCCGTTCGCACTGGAGCGAAGGTTATTCTGATCGCCCGGAACGGGCAGAATCGTACCGTTAGCAACCCCGCGCAGGTAGTTGATATCACCCTGTACCACGTTAGCCCGGACGTGTGCCGTTCCGTAGGCTTTGGCGATAAAGGCGAAAGGCAGCGTTTCATTGGGGATTGTCACGGCGACGGCCGCACCCGCACTGCCGTCCGCTTTGTTACCGCGCAAATCGCTGAGCTTGTCAGCGACATCGCCGGAGGCAGCACGCAGTTCAGGATAACCACGCAGATAATCGGCAAACGTCAGGTTACCAATCACACCGCGGTAGCGATCCACGGTGTCGGTAATATCATCGACTTTATCGATCAGCTTATCTTTGTCCGTTACCTGAATGCCTGCTGAAGGAATAATAATGCTGACATTATCGTCAGATTTAGCACGCGTCATTAATGCCGGGTTCGCCAGCACTGCAGAGCCATAAACAGAAGATGCCACGCCGGTGCCGCCCATGGCGTCATTACGTGCATCATACCAGGTCCCTGCCGCCATGGCGGAAGAAGAAAGGAAAAGCGCGGTCGCTGCAGCGGAACAGATCAGCGCTGAGCGTTGAGCGGATTTTTTCACCATTTGCCTGCCATCACCTGAGAAAGTGTCGTTGATACATTCAACAACTGAATAGTTTGTCAGCCCTATTGTGAACCCTGGCTAACGCGTTATTGCTGTGAATTCAAAGGAAACAGTGTCTTAATTCAAAGGATTGGACGTTTTACGACCAGAATTAGCGTGTAATTATTAAAAACGGACCGGCTAATTTCAAATAATGTCAGACTTTTATTAAGTCTTTCTGAACATTACTTCTTAACTCAGTGAGATGCAAAGCAAAAGGACAAAAAATTCTGCTCCGGTTGATTTACAGGTGGATCGGTTTTTTCGTCAGATTTGAGATAGAGAGGAGCGAAAATGCCACAGGCGCTGTTTTTTCAGGCTAATTGTGCTGTTTTAAAAGACAGAAACGCGCTTCAGCACCCCGACAGGTTATGTGATAAAATAACATCACTTATTCAGCGGAGAATTTTCATGACTACCATGACGTCGCAGCAAATTTTGATTCAGGCCGAAAAAATGTGCCTGCAACGTGGTGTGCGTCTGACTTCGCAGCGCGCTGAAGTGTTGCGTCTGATGGCGGAACAGCCGGGCTCAATCAGTGCCTACGATCTGCTGGATCAGCTCCGGATCAGCGAACCTCAGGCCAAACCTCCCACGGTTTATCGTGCGCTCGACTTCCTGCTGGAGCAGGGTTTTGTGCATCGGGTGGAGTCCAACAACAGCTATGTGATGTGTCACCATTTTGAGGCGCCGGCTCATACGTCGGTCATGCTGGTCTGTGACCGTTGCGCCGCCGTCACCGAGAAGCAGGCGCAGGGCGTGGAAAAGATTATCGCCACGCTGGCGGGTGAAGCGCAGTTTGCCCTGCGTCACAGCGTGATCGAAGCCCATGGCTTATGCGAAAACTGCGCGGAAGCAGACGCCTGCACGCAGCACGAAAACTGCGGACATGACCATCAGGATGAGGGTAAAAAGCGCGGACGACGGGGATAAGCGGCGGAACGATCACTATCGGACTAAAGACGTTCTGCCTGCTCAGGCCGCAAACCAGCTGTGCTGCCGCCAGTGCCTGCGCCAGATGAGCCACAGTGAGAGGCCGCGCAGTGCGAGGAAAACCGTTACCGCCAGCCATAAACCGTGATTGCCCAGCACCGGCACGCTCAGCAGCGTCAGAAAATAGCCTGCGGCTGCCACCACCATGCTGTTACGCATCTCACGTCCGCGCGTTGCGCCGATAAACATCCCATCCAGCAGATAACACCAGACGCCGATCAGCGGCATGATCACCTGCCAGACCAGATAGCGGTCGGCCGCCTGCTGCACTGTCTGCAGAGAGGTCAGCAGCATCACGATTTGCGGGCCGGTAAAGGCATAAACCAGCGAGAAGAAGAGCGCCACCGCCGCCGCCTGTCGGCAGGCAGAGTGCCAGACGCGCAGCAGTTTGCTGCCATCTTTTGCGCCATGCGCTTCGCCTGCAAACGCTTCGACGGCATAGGCAAAACCATCGAGCGCGTAGGCGGTAAAGGTAATGAACATCAGTAATACGGCATTAACCGCGACCACCTCCGGCCCCAGCCTGGCGCCCAGCACGGTCAGCGAGGCGAAACAGAGCTGCAGCATAAGAGAGCGCAGCATAATGTCCCGGTTGAGGCGCAGCAGCCGGGCGCTGTCACCGCGCCAGCTCTGTTTCAGCAGGCTGAACGGAATGCCGCGCAGCTTCAGAACCCGCCAGACCATCATGCCGCCGACGCCCAGCGTAATATATTCCGCCAGCGCCGTGGCGGTGGCTGCCCCCGCAACGCCCCAGTGCAGCCCCATGACCAGCCAGAGGTCGAGCACGATATTCACCAGGTTCCCCACCACCAGCAGGATCACCGGCGCACGCGCATACTGCACGCCCAGCAGCCAGCCCAGAATCACCAGGTTCGCCAGCGTGGCAGGCGCACTGAGCCAGCGGATCTGAATAAACAGTCCGGCCTGCGCCAGTACCAGAGGATCGCCGCCAACCAGATGGGTGGCCAGCTGAATAATGGGGTAACGCAGCGCGACAAACAGCAGACCCGCCAGCAACGCCATGATCAGCGGCTGGATCAGGGCGCGTGCCAGCGCCGCTTTGTCGCCTGCCCCGAAGGCCTGTGCCGTCAGGCCCGTGGTGCTCATGCGAAGGAAAAGCAGCAGCATAAAGAGGAAGCTGGTGACGGTCGTCCCGACCGCGACCCCGCCAAGATAGACGGGGCTGTCGAGATGACCGATCACTGCCGTATCGACCACGCCCAGTAAGGGAACGGTGATATTTGACAGGATCATGGGCAGCGCGAGCCGCCAGAGATTTTTATCGGTTGCCGTGATAAAGCGCATTCGCCATTCCGTGCTCAGTGTCGCTGCGCAGAGGCGGCAGCGACAAAATCAGGGCAGACAGAATAGCACCAGAAAAGGCGAATGCACGCAGGCGTCAGAATCAGAGCCATTCGCCGTTGCGTACGACACCCACCGCCAGACCTTCCACGGTCAGCGACTGGGCGCGCGTATCGACAACAATCGGGTCGAAGTCGCTGTTTTCAGGCAGCAGATGCACGATAGCACCCTGCTTTTTCCAGCGTTTCACCGTCACTTCATCGTCAATGCGGGCCACCACAACCTGGCCATTGCGCACATCCTGCGTTTTATGCACCGCGAGCAGGTCGCCGTCCATAATCCCGATATCTTTCATCGACATTCCGCTGACGCGCAGCAGGAAATCCGCCGAAGGTTTGAACAGGCCCGGATCGACTTTGTAATGCGTCTCGATATGTTCCTGCGCCATGATGGGCTCACCGGCAGCAACCCGGCCAATCAGCGGTATGCCTTCTGAGGCTTCTTCTTCCATTAACAGACGGATGCCGCGCGATGCGCCGGAGACAATCTTAATGACGCCTTTGCGCGCCAGCGCTTTCAGATGCTCTTCTGCCGCGTTTGGCGAGCGGAAACCCAGCTGCGCGGCAATCTCGGCACGCGTAGGCGGCATGCCTGTTGAAGTAATATGGTCGCGAATCAGGTCATAGACCTGCTGCTGCCTGCTGGTTAATGCTTTCATCCCGCCCCCTGGTTGTTTATACAGTCGCTGTGAGTATATACAGGTATTGGCGAAATGAAAACCGATTGTCAGGGAAAACGCGGCCTGAGCCGCGTTATGGAAGGTTTATCGCAAATGTGTCCAGAGCAGCGCGATCCAGACAAACAGGGCCAGTAAGATAGCCAGCAGTACCGCTGCCGAACCCATATCTTTTGCCCGGCCCGCGAGCGGATGATGCTCCTGACCGATGCGATCGACCACCGCTTCAATGGCGCTATTGAGGATTTCGACGATGACCACCAGCACCACCGACCCAATCATAAGGATGCGCGAGATCACATCAACGTCCAGCCAGCACGCGATAATGATCGCCGCCAGCGCAGCCAGGGCTTCCTGACGAAACGCCGCTTCATGTTGCCACGCGGCACGCAGCCCCTGCCAGGAGTAACCGGCGGCTTTTACTATTCTGATAAGTCCGGTGGCATTATTTGCCATGTGTGGGAACCCTTTTATCGGATTGACGTCAATGTCTGGGCTGCGTGCATTTGGCACCACCACAGATCTTCGCTGCACTTTCTGGTATGCTTGCGGCGCTTTGCTAACAAGAGGCTTCATGTTGTCTATGTCAGGTTGGCGTAAACTTTATTATAAATTGCTTAATTTACCACTCTCGTTTCTGGTAAAGAGTAAGGCCATTCCGGCCGATCCCGTGTCTGAACATGGTCTGGATCCGACCCGACCTATTATGTATGTTTTGCCTTACGATTCGAAGGCTGACTTACTGACTTTGCGCGCGCAGTGTCTGCGGCATCATCTGCCCGATCCGCTCTCTCCACTGGAGATTGATGGTTCCCTGCTGCCTCGCCACGTCTTTATCCACGATGGCCCGCGCGTCTTCCCCTATTTTGTACCCAGCGTGGAATCGGTGAAAATTTTCCACGATTACCTGGACCTGCATCGCAATAATCCCACGCTGGATATTCAGATGCTGCCCGTCACCGTGATGTTTGGTCGCGCACCGGGACGTGAAGTTCAGGGCGAAGCCACACCACACCTGCGGGTGCTGAACGGCGTGCAGAAGTTCTTTGCGGTCATCTGGCATGGGCGCGACAGCTTTGTCCGCTTCTCGCCGACCGTATCGCTGCGGCGTATGGCCACGGAACATGGGACAGATAAGTCGATCGCGCAGAAGCTGGCCCGCGTCGCGCGTATCCATTTTGCCCGTCAGCGGCTGGCTGCGATTGGCCCGCGTTTACCGGCCCGTCAGGATCTGTTTAATCGCCTGCTGCAATCCAAAGCGATTGAAAAAGCAGTAGAAGATGAGGCGCGCAGCAAAAAAATCTCCCATGAGAAAGCGCAGCAGAATGCCGTCGAGATGATGGAAGAGATTGCGGCGAACTTCTCCTATGAAGCGATTCGCGTCACTGACCGGGTGATGGGCTGGCTCTGGAGCCGTCTCTATCAGGGCATCAACGTCAATGGCGGCGAAAAAGTGCGCCAGCTGGCGCAGGATGGTCATGAGATTGTCTACGTGCCCTGCCACCGCAGCCACATGGATTATCTGCTGCTCTCCTACGTGCTCTATCATCAGGGCCTGGTGCCGCCGCACATCGCAGCAGGCATCAACCTCAACTTCTGGCCAGCCGGTCCGATCTTCCGTCGTCTGGGTGCCTTCTTTATCCGTCGCACCTTTAAAGGCAACAAGCTGTACGCCACGGTATTCCGCGAATACCTCGGTGAGCTGTTCACCCGGGGTTACTCGGTTGAGTACTTTGTCGAAGGTGGCCGTTCACGCACGGGCCGTCTGCTGGACCCGAAAACCGGCACGTTAGCCATGACGCTGCAGGCGATGCTGCGCGGCGGCAATCGTCCCATCACGCTGGTGCCGATATACATCGGATATGAGCATGTGATGGAAGTGGGTACTTACGCCAAAGAGCTGCGCGGCGCGGCAAAAGAGAAAGAGGGCTTCATGCAGATGGTGCGTGGCCTGCGTAAGCTGCGCAATCTCGGTCAGGGCTACGTTAACTTTGGCGAACCGCTGCCGCTGGTTAACTATCTCAACAAGCGCGTGCCGGAATGGCGTGACTCGATCGATCCGATTGAGCCACAGCGTCCCGGCTGGCTGACCCCGACCGTGAACGATATTGCGGCTCGCGTGATGGTGCGGATCAATGAAGCCGGCGCGGCTAACGCCATGAACCTCTGTGTTACGGCCCTGCTTGCCTCACGTCAGCGCTCACTTACCCGCGAACAGTTGATTGAACAGCTGGAGTGCTATACCCAGTTGCTGCGCAATGTGCCTTACTCGCCGAATGCGACCCTGCCCGATCTCTCTGCGGAAGCGCTGCTGGATCACGCCCTGGGCATGAACAAGTTTGAGAGTGAAAAGGACAGCATTGGCGACATCATCATTCTGCCGCGTGAGCAGGCGGTGCTGATGACCTATTATCGCAACAACATTCATCACATGCTGGTGATGCCGTCGCTGATTGCCGCCATTGTTCAGCAACACCAGACGCTGAGCGAAGCGGAACTGCTGCGTCAGGTCAGCCTGATCTATCCGATGCTGAAGAGCGAGCTCTTCCTGCGCTGGGAGACGGATGAGCTGCCGCAACTGCTGACTGAACTGAGTCAGGAGCTGGCGCGTCAGGGTCTGATTACGCTTGAGGCCGGTGAACTGCGCTTTACCGCAGCGCGCTATCGCACGCTGCAACTGCTGGCCGCCGGTGTGCGTGAAACGCTGCAGCGTTATGCCATTACCTTCTCGATTCTTAGCGCCAAGCCGACGATTAACCGCGGCACGCTGGAGAAAGAGAGCCGGACACTGGCACAACGTCTCTCCGTGCTGCACGGTATTAACGCCCCGGAGTTCTTCGACAAAGCGGTCTTTACCTCACTGGTTCTGACGCTGCGTGATGAAGGCTATATCAGTGACAGCGGAGATGCGGATGTGGCGCAGACCCAGGCCACCTGGCACATCCTGGCTGACCTGGTGACCAGCGATGTCCGGATGACCATTGAAACGGCTGTCGCGCACGACTGATACCCGCGTAAAGCAAAAAAGGCGACCTTAGGGTCGCCTTTTTTATGTCGCACAGGGCTGTCTGGCAGGCTTCTTACAGCAACGAAGAACCTGACGCGCAGGGGACAGGGACAGAAGAGGAAAGCGTCCCGTGCCAGGGAAGGCGCGGGCCGAGCCGTCATGGATGACAGCTTTTGCGTCTTTCCGATCTGGCCCTGTCCCCTGCGCAGGCGCGGTCTTCCCGCTATGACAGGCTGCCTTTCCAGTCAGAACAGCTGAGTGAACGGCGGCGTATTCATTAAAATGCCGAGGAACAGCACCATCCCGACATAGTTGTTATTGAGGAAAGCCTGGAAACAGGGCTGACGTTCGCGCCCGGCTATCAGCTTCTGCTGATAAACAAACAGGGCGGCAGCCAGCAGCAGCGTCCAGTAGAAGGCGCTGTTCAGGTGCAGCATCGTCCCCACCCACGCCATCAGCAGCAGGGTCGCCAGTTGCAGCAGACCAATAATCAGCTTGTCGAAGCGACCAAATAAAATGGCGGTCGACTTCACTCCAATCTTCAGGTCATCGTCCCTGTCCACCATCGCATACTGCGTATCGTAAGCAACCGTCCAGCAGATGTTGGCAATGAATACCAGCCAGCAGACCAGAGGTAAGGACTCACTAACTGCACACCAGGCCATAGGGATCGCCCAGCCAAATGCTGCCCCCAGTACGACCTGCGGCAGATGGGTATAGCGCTTCATAAAGGGATAGACCCAGGCCAGCGCCAGCCCCACTACGGAAAGCATGATGGTCATCAGGTTCATGGTCAGCACCAGCGCAAAAGCCACCAGCCCCAGAATCACAAACAGCAGCTTCGCTTCTCTGGCACTCACCGCGCCGCTGGCCAGCGGCCGATGTCGGGTGCGCTCAACGTGACCATCCACTTTGCGATCGGCATAGTCATTGATGACACAACCCGCCGCCCGCATCACAAAGACCCCGGCCACAAACACCACCAGCACCGGTAACGGCGGCATCGCCATGTCAGCCAGCCAGAGTGCCCAGAGCGTGGGCCACATCAGCAGCAGCGTGCCGATCGGTTTATCGATGCGCATCAGGCGGCTGTAGTCCCGCCATTTATTCATACTTAAGCTCTTTTCCACCACAAAATCCTCAGACCAGATCGCGATAGAGCGGCGATGCCGGTAAAAACAGTTCAGTCAGCAGCAGCGGCTTGCCGGAGAGGCGCAGACGCGACCGCCGCCCCCACAATGCATCAATCTGTCCGGGTTCAATAAAATCGCGGGTCAGCGTCGAAGAGGAGAAAAGATAGCGACCCAGAGGACGGGTACCCAGCTGCTGCAGCATCGCCTCAGGCCCGTTGAGCGTGCTTTCCGGCACCAGGGTGCGGCCAGCCAGCCAGGGCTGATCGTCGCCGAACAGCAGCACTTCACGCAGCCAGAAGCGTTCATCATCCGGCAACAGGGCGCGTTCCTCGCCCAACTCGCTGGCGTCGATAAAGCCTTCGCGCAATGGCTGAACCGTTACCCGCTGACAATGCTGTTCAAAACGGCGCGTCATTGAATCCTCTTCCATCAGCCAGTCGAGCAACGGCGGCGCGAGGGCTGCCTGCGATGGAGAAAGCCAGTTGAGCGCACCTAATAAGCTGAGCGCGTCTTGAGACATAGCACCACTCCCGGTAATTTTGAGGTCGGTAGTTTAGCGCAGAGACGCGATGCGAACACCTGCCGTCGCACCAGACGGCAGGTGAATTATTCGCGTTTCAGCCGGTTGCTGTTTGCCAGCCACAGCGTGATGACCAGCATCAGTATCGCCGCCGAGTAGCAGAGCGTATCGAAGGGATTTTTGTGATCGACAATAATCAGGCGGATGATAGCCGTAATGCCGATGTAGACAAAATAGCGCAGCGGAAAGTGATAGCCGGACTGAAAGTACTTCACAATCAGGGCAATAAATTCGAAGTAGAGGAAATAGATCACGATTCCCTCAATCAGCAGATAGGAAGAGGCCTGCTCGCCGGTATTAAACAGCACGTTTGCCAGATGGATCGTCTCTTTGCCTAAAAAGACGATCAGGATGATCGCCAGACTCAGCAGGCCCACATTCAGCACCCATTGCAGTGCTGTTGCAAGGTGGCGGGCCAAAGGATTTTTGTCACTCATGTTGCGCCTTAAAATGGAGTTATCAGCGCGCAACATCATGCGCGAGTGTGATGTAAATCACAATAACTCCTCAGGCTTCGACATCCACACAGAGTGCATCATAGCGCCAGTATTCACAGTCGCAGTCGATCACTGCTTTTTGCTGATTGCGGTTGATGCGGGTGATCAGCAGGCCGGGGCTGCCGGTCGCCACATTCAGCGCAGGTGCGGCAACGTCCGGCAGCGGGCCGGGCAGAATGGTAAAGCGCGCGCCACCGTAACGAATACCGTAGCGCTGGTCATAGAGGTCGGTCAGGGAGCGCGTCAGATCTTCCTCCAGCAGGCCAGGGAAAAAGTGCGGATTCAGGTAGTGTTCCACATAGAGTACCGCGCGCCCATCAATGCGCCGCAGACGGCGGATGCAGTAGACCACCGAGCCGGGGGCCAGACCCAGTGCTGTCGCCACGGCGTCCTGCGCGGCTACCTCGCCAGCCGCAATAACCTCCGTCGTCGCCCGCCGCCCCTGCTCCGTCGCCATCGCATGAAAGTGACTGTGGTGCAGCGGGTTGTAGACCAGCCGCGGTGGCGCGATAAACCAGCCCCGACGCAGCTCACGGTAGATCATCCCCTGCGCTTCCAGCTTGCCCAGCGCTTCACGCAGCGTGATCCGCGTGGTGCTGAAAGCCTCGCTCAGGGCGCGTTCCGCCGGCAACCGCCCGCTCTGAAACTCGCCATCCCGGATACGGCTCAGCAGTGCACTGGCGATCGCCTCCGCCGTTTTGAGTGCGATTGACTCCACAACAGTAGCCTCATTCTGGTGCGACTCCGCACTATAACTGTTCAGGTTAACGCGCCTGTGGCAGGCGGATGACCCGGGTCTGCTGCCTTTCTTCCCCCGTATCGCGCGGTTCTGTCATAAATCGTTCATATACAGGGGCTACATTGGCTCGGTTCTTGCTGGACTAGACCAGTCAGGCCCCTCAACTTACACCCGGAGCAACTGAGATGAAAGCGTTTATCGCCTCTGTAGTAGCCAGTGCTGTAGTGCTCACCCTGCCCGTCGCGCAGGCCGCCGATAACGACCTCGCCGCGCTGGAAAAAGCGGCGCGCAGTGAAGGCCAGGTCAACAGCGTCGGGATGCCGGACAGCTGGGCCAACTGGAAGGAGACCTGGAGCGATCTCAATAGCAAATATGGCCTTAAGCACAGCGACACCGATATGTCATCGGCGCAGGAGCTGGCGAAATTTGATGCGGAGAAAGATAACGCCAGCGCTGACATCGGCGACGTCGGCGCGGCCTTTGGCCCCATCGCCGTGGCGAAAGGGCTGACGCAGCCGTATAAACCGACCCACTGGGATCAGATCCCGGCCTGGGCCAAAGATAAAGAGGGTCACTGGGCGCTGGCCTATACCGGCACCATCGCTTTCCTGATCGACAAGCAGCAGGTTAAGGATATCCCCCACAGCTGGGCCGATCTGAAAAAAGGTAAGTATGTGGTTACTATCGGTGATGTCGGCGTGGCAGCTCAGGCAGCCAACGGTGTACTGGCGGCAAACTACGCATTAGGCGGCGACGAGAAGAACCTGAAACCGGCGCTGGCATTCTTTGCTGACCTGGCAAAACAGGGGCGTCTTGGCGTGACCGATCCGGTGATCGCCAACATCGAAAAAGGGGAAGTGCAGATGGCGGTGGTGTGGGACTTTAACGCCCTTAACTACCGTGACCAGATTGATAAAAGCCGCTACGAAGTGGTGATCCCCTCTGACGGTTCTGTGACTTCCGGTTACACCACCCTCATCAACAAATATGCGAAACATCCTGCCGCGGCAAAACTGACGCGCGAATATATCTTCTCAGACCAGGGTCAGATCAACCTGGCGAAGGGCTATGCCCGTCCGATTCGTGCCGAGCATCTGACGCTGCCTGCGGATGTTCAGGCTCGCCTGCTGCCGCAGTCAGAGTATAAAAATGCCCGCCCGGTTAAAGATCAGGCCGCCTGGGATAAATCGTCAAAAATGCTGCCGCGCCTGTGGCAGGAAAACGTCATCATCAACATGCAGCAGTAACCTGCGGCGGGGAGAGGAAATGAAGACTATCCTGGTGGTGCTGGATGGGCTGAGCAATCAGGTCGCACAACATGCAATGGGTTATCTGCATGCCGAATGTTCGCAGGGCAACGGCTTTTACTACCGTCTGACCTGTGAACTGCCCTCGCTGTCGCGGCCGCTTTATGAATGCATTCTGACCGGCGTCCCGCCGGTCAGAAGCGGCATTATTCACAATGGCGTCAGCCGGTTAAGTCGCGAGCGCAGCATCTTTCACTTTGCCCGTGCGGCGGGCCTGACCACCGCGGCGGCGGCCTACCACTGGGTGAGTGAACTTTATAACCGCACCCCGTTTGTTCCGGCGCGCGATCGTCATACGGACGCACCGGAACTGCCGATTCAGTATGGTCATTTTTACTCTGACGACAGCTATCCCGATTCGCATCTGTTTGAAGACGCAGAGAGCCTGCGGCTGCGTCACGATCCCGACTTCCTGCTGATCCACCCGATGAACATCGACGACGCCGGTCATAAATCGGGGCTCTCCTCACCGCAGTACCGCAACCGGGCGCGCATCGCCGACGGCCTGCTGTCGCAGTGGATGCCGCTGTGGCTGGCCGAGGGCTATCAGGTGATGGTGACCGCCGATCACGGTATGAATGACGATCGCTCCCATGGCGGCATTCTGCCTGAGGAGACCACGGTGCCGCTGTTTGTCTTTGGCCGGGCCTTCTCGCTGCAGCCTGACCTGGCACCGCAGCAGACCGATCTGTGCGGCACCCTGTGCGAGCTGCTTGAGGTGCCGCATGACAAACCGGTCTGCCGCGGGCTGCTGGCGGAGCCACAGAGATGAGGAAAAAAGGGTTTGCCCTGCTGCTGCTGCTGCCGTTTGCCCTGTTCTGGGTCGCCTTTCAGCTGGCACCGCTGCTGTGGATCGCCATCAACAGCTTCTGGAGCGAGATGAACAGCCAGTGGGGCTGGGATAACTATCATGACATCCTGACCTCGCCCTTTTATCAGCAGGCGTTTCGTTTTTCGCTCGATATTTCGCTCTGGTCAAGCGTCTATGGATTAGTGATTGCGCTGGTTACCGGCTATTCCCTGCATCAGCTCGGCGGCGGGCGACTGCAGCGTTTCCTGATCTCCTTTACCAACATGACCAGCAATTTTGCCGGTGTGCCGCTCGCCTTCGCCTTTGTGATCCTGCTGGGGCTGAACGGCTGTCTGACGCTGCTGCTGCGTCACTACGGGCTGATTGAGAGCTTCCGGCTCTTTTCGCGCAACGGCATGGTGCTGGTCTACACCTGGTTCCAGATCCCGCTGGGCGTGCTGCTGCTCTACCCGGCGTTCGACGGGCTGAAGAAAGAGTGGCAGGAGTCAGCGGCTCTGCTGGGGGCCAGCCGCTGGCACTACGGGTGGCACATCGCCCTGCCGATTCTGTTTCCGGCGCTGCTTGGCACCTTTGTCATCCTGCTGGCGAACGCGCTGGGGGCTTACGCCACCATTTACGCCCTGACTACCGGAAACTTTAACGTGGTGCCGGTGCGCATCGCTGCGCTGGTCTCCGGAGATATCTCGCTGGACCCCAACACCGGCAGCGCGCTGGCGATGCTGCTGGTAGCGATTATGGCGCTGATCACCCTGGTGCAGCAGTATCTGGTGCGCCGCAGCTATCTCAACGCGAAACAGCCCTGAAGGAGCCGTCATGTCATCTGCTGAGCGCCTGTATCACCGGATAATGGTGGGGGTACTTTTTCTCCTGCTGGCCCTGCCGCTGGCGGCCACGCTGCTCTATGCGATCGCCTCTGACTGGAGTAATACCATTCTGCCGCAGGGCTATAGCCTGAAGTGGTTCATCCAGCTCTGGAGTGACCCGCGTTTTCTGACGGCGCTGGGCCATTCCCTGCTGATTTGCTTTGGTGCGCTGCTCTTCTCGCTGCTGCTGGTGCTGCCTGCCATGTTTGTAATCGCTTACTACTATCCACGGCTGGATGCGGTGATGAACATTCTGATCCTGATGCCCTTCGCCGTGCCGCCGGTGGTCTCATCAGTGGGTTTGCTGCAGCTCTACTCTTCCTCCCCGCTGATGCTGACCGGCACACCGTGGATACTGATTGGCTGTTATTTCACCATCGCGCTGCCCTTTATCTATCGGGCGCTGGCGAACAATATGCAGGCCATCAACCTGAAAGAGCTGATCGACGCCGCGCAGTTGCTGGGTGCCAGCACCTGGCAGGCCGCACTCTGGGTGGTGCTGCCCAACCTGCGCAAAGGGATGCTGATTGCGGTTCTGCTCTCCTTCTCCTTTCTGATTGGCGAATTTGTCTTTGCTAACCTGCTGGTCGGCAACCGCTATGAAACCCTGCAGGTCTATCTCTACAACATGCGCAACGGCAGCGGTCACTTCACCAGCGCGCTGGTGATCTCCTATTTCTTTGTGGTGCTGCTGGTTACCTGGCTGGCTAACGCCCTGAATCCCGAACGAGGCTGAGTATGAGTTATCTTGAGGTCAGATCGCTGAATAAACGCTATGGGCCCACCCCCATTTTCGAGGAGATCGATTTCAGCGCGGCAGAAGGTGAGTTTGTTACCCTGCTCGGCCCCAGCGGCTGCGGTAAATCGACGCTGCTGCGCTGCCTGGCCGGTTTAACCGGCGTCGACAGCGGCGAAATCCGGCTGGCGGGTCACGATATTGTGCCGCTGGCGCCGCAGAAGCGCGCCATCGGTATGGTGTTCCAGAGCTACGCACTCTTTCCCAACATGACGGTAGAGAAAAACGTCGCGTTTGGCCTGAAGATGCAGAAGCTGCCCGACGCAGAGATCCGCCAGCGGGTGCCGGAGGTGCTGGAGCTGGTGGAGCTCAGCGACTATGCGCGCCGTTATCCGCATCAGCTGTCGGGCGGGCAGTGTCAGCGCGTGGCTCTGGCGCGTTCGCTGGTGACGCGTCCGCGTCTGCTGCTGCTGGATGAGCCACTGTCGGCGCTGGATGCGCGAATCCGTCGCCATCTGCGCGATCAAATCCGCCGCATCCAGCGCGAGCTGAACCTCACGACCCTTTTCGTCACCCACGATCAGGAGGAGGCGCTGACGCTCTCCGATCGTATTGTGCTGATGAACCGGGGTAAAATCGTGCAGAACGGCGATGCCGAAGCGCTCTACACCCAGCCGGCTGACCTCTTTGCCGCCGGGTTTATCGGTAACTACAACCTGCTCAGCGCTGAGCAGGCGACGCGGCTGACCGGCCAGACTTTTCACAGCCAGGTGGCGATTCGTCCGGAATCGATGCAGTTCACGGCGCAGGGCCAGGGCATTCCTGCGGTCATCCTCAGCCACAGCCTGCTGGGCAACGTCATCCGCTACCGTATCCGGGCGCAGGATGTGGAACTTTCGGTGGATGTGCTTAACCGATCGGCGGCGGATTTGCATCCCGCTGGCAGTCAGATTGGTCTACAATTAGCGATGTCGACTTTGCGCCAGGTGGCTTAAAACACAGGAAAAAATCAGGCAAAGCACGGCAATCCCTTTTTCACAGATTGCTCTCTCCGTCAGGCTGGCAGTCTGTGCTTTAAGCCTGACTCTGGAGGAGCAACCCCCCGTGTTAACTCTGCTTAATTTACTCTCCGCTGTGGCCCTGCTGGTCTGGGGCACGCATATCGTCCGCACCGGCATCATGCGGGTTTACGGCGCCGATCTGCGCCGCGTCCTCAGCCGCAGCATAGAAAAGAAACCGATGGCCTTTCTGGCGGGCATTGGTGTGACCACGCTGGTGCAGAGCAGCAATGCCACCACCCTGCTGGTCACCTCCTTTGTGGCGCAGAATCTGGTCAGCCTGACCCCCGCGCTGGTGGTGATCCTGGGGGCGGATGTCGGCACCGCGATCATGGCGCGTATCCTGACGTTTGATCTCTCCTGGCTCTCGCCGCTGTTTATCTTTTTTGGCGTGGTCTTCTTTCTCAGCCGTAAGCAGACCCGAGCCGGACAGCTAGGCCGGGCCAGCATCGGACTGGGTCTGATCCTGCTGGCACTGCAGCTGATTGTTGAAGCCGCCCGCCCGATTACCCAGGCCGCCGGGGTCCAGGTACTCTTCTCCAGCCTGACCGGCGATGTGATGCTCGATGCCCTGCTGGGCGCGGTCTTCGCCATTATCAGTTATTCCAGCCTGGCTGCAGTGCTGATCACCGCCACGCTGACCGCCACCGGGGTGATCTCTTTCAAGGTGGCGCTCTGTCTGGTAATTGGTGCCAACCTGGGCAGCGGCCTGCTGGCCCTGATCAACGCCAGCGGCTCCAATGCGGCGGGCAAGCGCGTGGCGCTCGGCAGCCTGCTGTTTAAGCTGATCGGCTGCGTGGTGATCCTGCCCTTTGTCGATATCGTGGCGACATGGCTGGATAAGCTGCCGGTGAACGATGAAGAGCTGGTGATCTTCTTCCATGTCTTCTACAACCTGGTTCGCTGCGTGGCGATGGTGCCCTTTGCTGACCTGATGGCGCGCCTCTGCCGTCGTCTCATCGCCGACGATGTGGACACCGCTCTGCAGCTGAAACCGAAGCATCTTGACCGCAGCGCGCTGGATACCCCGGCGCTCGCCCTGGTGAATGCCGCCCGCGAGGCGCTGCGCATGGGCGACGTGCTGGAGCAGATGCTGGAGGCGTTTAATAAGGTGATGCATGGGGAATCCCGCGAGGAGCGCACGGTGCGGCGGCTGGATGATGATGTCGATGTGCTCTACACCGCCATCAAACTCTATCTGGCGCGGATGCCGAAAGAGGATCTGCCGGAAGAGGATTCGCGACGCTGGGGGGAAATCATTGAGATGTCGCTCAATCTGGAGCAGGCCGGTGACATCATTGAACGGATGAGCGGCGATGTGGCGGATAAGTCGCTGGCGGCGGGCCGCGCCTTCTCAGCCGAGGGACTGAAAGAGCTGGAAGGCCTGCAGGAGCTGCTGATTAGCAACCTCAGAATGAGTCTGTCGGTGTTTCTTTCGCACGATGTCACCAGTGCCAAACGGCTGCGCCGCGCGAAACATCGTTTCCGTCTGATGATTCGCCGCTACTCGCACGCGCACGTTGACCGCCTGCATCAGCAGAACGTGCAGAGTATTGAGACCAGTTCGCTGCACCTCGGTTTGCTCGGTGACATGAAGCGTCTCAACTCACTGTTCTGCAGCGTCGCCTATACCGTGCTGGAACAGCCCGACGATGAGCGTGATTATGAATAAGCGCGCAGAGGAGGAAACCTCTGCGCGCTATCGGTGTTACGGCTTCTTAATCGGCTTTCCGGACCAGTAGCCCGCCAGCAGTGAACCTGACAGGTTGTGCCACACCGAGAACAGCGCGCCCGGCAGGGCCGCCAGCGGCGAGAAGTAGAGCTTGCCCAGCGTCGCCGCCAGACCGGAGTTCTGCATCCCGACCTCCAGCGCCAGCGTGCGGCAGGTTGACTCATCAAAGCCAAACAGCTTGCCTCCCCAGTAACCGCCCAGCAGGCCAATGGCGTTATGCAGGATCACAGCGGCGATCACCATCAGGCCCACCGATCCGATAAAGCTCTGACTGCCCGCCACGACTGCGCTGATGATCAGCAGAATACAGATCATTGAAAACGCAGGCAGCCAAGGCTCGACCCGGCGAACCACGCTGTTCATGCTGTGATGAATGATCAGCCCGAGGCTAATCGGGATCACCACGATTTTCACGATGCTCAGCAGCATTCCCACCACATCCACCTGAATATGGGTGTCCACATAAAAGCGGGTCAGCAGCGGCGTGGCGAATACGCCCACCAGCGCCGAGACGGAGGAGATCGTGACCGACAGCGCCACATCCCCCTTCGCCAGATAGATCATCACGTTGCTGGCAGTGCCGCTGGCGACGCTGCCGACCAGAATCATCCCCGCAGCGAGATCGGGCGGCATATGGAACAGTTTTGCCAGCGCCCAGGCAGCTAACGGCATCACCAGATAGTGCAGAAAGGTACCGGCAATTACGGGTGCGGGGCGGGTCAGCACCCGTTTAAAATCGTCAATATTGAGCGTCACGCCCATGCCAAACATGATCAGCATCAGCAGATACGTGACCCACGGCCCGATGCCAAGAAACGTTCCGGGCGAGTAATACGCGGCGACAGATAACAGCACGGCCCAGAGCGGGAACAGGCGGGTTAAAGTGGCGAGCATGGCCAGACTTCCTTATAAGAGTGTTGTGTTTTATGCAGAGTTGCCCCTGAAGCACGCCATACAGGAACGACTGCTGACGCGGGCGGGATCATAACATTTCGTTATCACGACGTAAGGCGAAGATGCGGCGGGGCGGGAAAATGCGGATCGACTGCTGCCGATCCGCTGCAAATCGACGAAATTACGCTGCATTATCCTCTAAACTGCGGTAGATCACACCACCCACCACACCACCGATAACCGGCATCAGCCAGAACATCCACAGTTGTGAGAGTGTCCAGTCCCCCTGGAACAGGGCCACTGCCGTGCTGCGAGCCGGGTTAACCGAGGTGTTGGTCACCGGAATCGTCACCAGATGAATCAGGGTTAACGCCAGGCCAATCGCAATCGGCGCAAAGCCTTTCGGTGCACGTTCGCTGGTCGCCCCCATGATGACGATCAGGAAGATGGCGGTCATCACGACTTCGCTGATCATGCCCGCCTGCAGGCTGAAGCCGCCCGGCGAATGCGCGCCGTAACCGTTAGCCGCGAAGCCGCTGGCGGCGGCACTGAACTCGCCTCTACCGCTGGCGATCAGCCAGAGCACCGCACCAGCCGCAATGCCACCCGCCAGCTGCGCGAGGATGTAAGGGATAGCCTGCGCCGCGGGAAAACGTCCGCCTGCCACCAGGCCCAGGGTGACCGCCGGGTTAAAATGACCGCCTGAAATGTGTCCGACCGCATAGGCCATGACCAGCACGCTCAACCCGAACGCCAGCGCCACGCCCAGAAAACCAATGCCCAGCTGCGGAAACGCGGCAGACAGCACGGCACTCCCGCAACCGCCCGCCACCAGCACAAAGGTGCCCAGCGCTTCTGCGATTAACCTTTTCATGATATTTCCTGTGATTGGGTGAATGGATTTTGCGGCGGGATTATAAAACTGCGCAGGCGGATCGCAACGCAAGTACATGAAATGGCGGGATAAAAGGGTTGCCATTTGGCAACAGGGAATAATAACCCTTTGGAAAGAGGGGACTTATCCGGGATGAGGTAACGCGGGGAAAACCGGCCAGTGTGACCCGGCCGGACGCTTTTTCAGGCCGCGCTGAGGCGGCCTGAGAAAACAGAGAGGCTTACTCGAACAGATTGCGGTGCAGCGTACGCACCACGCTTTCTGCATCGTTGCCCGGCACCAGGAAGCAGAGGTTGTAGCTGCTGGCACCGTAGCAAATCATGCGCAGGTTGAACGGGTCGAGTACACCAAACACCTCTTTGCCAACGCCGCAGGCTTTAGAGAGCTGGTTGCCGATAATCGCCACCAGCGCCAGATCTTCTTCTACTTCTACCCGGCAGAGCGACGAGAGTTCCGTCAGCAGCGCCTGGGTCAGCAGGCTGGCACTGGTAGAGGTGGAGCCGGTGGTGTCGAGCGTCAGCGCCACGCTCACTTCCGAGGTGGTGATCAGATCGACCGAGACGTTGTGGCGCGCCAGAATGTTGAACAGTTCGGCGAGGAAACCAAACGTATGCAGCATGTTCAGGCTGTGCAGCGTTAACAGCGTCTGCTTGCGGCGCAACGCCAGCGCCCGGAACAGCGGCGGGTTGCGGGTTTCGTTGCAGACGCGGGTTCCTCCCGCGGCCGGATCCTTGCTGGAGCCGACAAAGACCGGGATACCGCGGCGTACGGCGGGCAGCAGCGTGGCCGGATGCAGCACTTTCGCGCCAAACGTCGCCATTTCAGCGGCTTCTTCAAAGGTGATTTCATCAATACGCTTCGCGGTCGGCACCACGCGCGGATCGGTGGTGTAGATACCCGGCACATCGGTCCAGATATCCACGCGCGCCGCGTGAAGGGCTTCGCCGAGCAGCGCGGCGGTGTAATCACTGCCGCCACGGCCTAACGTGGTGGTGCGCCCTTCACTTTCACTGCCGATGAAACCCTGGGTCACAACCAGCGCCTGCGCGATGCGCGGCTGCAGCTGCTCCGTCGCCTGCGTTGCCAGCACGTCGACATCCGGCACAGCCCGGCCAAAGCGATCGTCGGTGCGCAGCACTCTGCGGACGTCAAACCACTCCGCATTGACCTGGCGTTCACGCAGAATTTCAACAAACAGCAGGGAGGACATCAGCTCGCCGTGACTGACCAGTTCATCGGTCAGGGCACTTGAGGTGGCCAGCGAAGCGGCTTCGGAGAGCATACTGATATTGTCGATCATCCGATCGATTTCATCACGGATCACATCCGGACGCTGCAGACGATCCACAATGGCATACTGGATACGGCGGATATCATCGAGCAGAACGGCACGCTGGGCAGCGGGCTGGCCTTCAGCCAGCGAAACCAGCAGATTGGTGATGCCCGCCGAGGCGGAAAGCACCACCAGACGGGTGCTGGCATCCTGCAGCACCACATCAGCGCTGCGATTCATCGCTTCAAAATCAGCGACGCTGGTGCCGCCAAATTTTGCCACAATCAGTGTTTGAGACATGTAGTAGAACCTCGTGTCAGGTTATCTTGTTCCCGCCATTGAGAAAGGGGTCGGGAAACATTCTTTCAGCCAGGCACAAGGAAAGAGCAGAAACGGGCAGACCAGATCGGGTAGACGAGTCACCCAGAAGCGCCCCACCTTGCGAAACGTCGACTGCACGTTTCTGGTGACAACCCAGAGGATTCAGCCCCTGTAGCCGACAGGCAACACACCGCGTGCTGACCCACCTCGGCGTCGCTCCCCATCATGTGTTTTCGCCGGATACGGTTCCTCCAACACACTGCCTGGGCGACGCGCCTCTTCTGGCTTGCGCACAGGTGCGCAAGTAGGCGCATACATTTAGCCTTTTCTGGCCCTGCTGTCAATGTCAGCATGGCTGGCGCGCCGCATCAGAAAACAAATCTGCCTGCCCCACAGCGGCTAGAGTGCTGGGTGGGTTCAGCCCGGCGCGCCCTTTTTTCTGCGAAGCTTAATGGGTTCAGCCGTTGCATTCATTCCTGATTCGGCACAACGTTTTGTATGGCCTTTCGCGTCACACTCGGTCGGACGTTGTCACTGCCCTCTCCGGCTGTTCGCGCCAGTGAATGCTGGCGACAGGATGCGGGCTTTCCGCTCCCCTGCCCGGAGCGCGCTGACAAAATTTTTCCTTTCAGTTACAACTGTGGTCATACTGAAACGCTAAACGGGGTCGATGTGACCCGATGGGATGACGGTTCTTTTTATCAACAAGAGTGTTGCCATGAAAAATATCAATCCGACACAAACCGCAGCCTGGAAAGCGCTGCAACAGCATTTTGAGCAGATGAAATCGGTGGAAATTGCCGATCTGTTTGCTGAGGATGCCGATCGTTTTGCCAAATTCTCTGCCACCTTTGATGATCAGATGCTGGTGGATTTCTCCAAAAACCGCATCACCCAGGAAACCCTCGATAAGTTACAGGCTCTGGCGAGAGAGACCGATCTTAGCGGTGCCATTAAGTCTATGTTCTCGGGTGAGAAGATTAACCGGACCGAAGATCGTGCGGTGCTGCACGTCGCGCTGCGTAACCGCAGCAACACCCCGATTCTGGTGGATGGCAAAGATGTGATGCCGGAAGTGAAT
Source organism: Pantoea sp. EKM103V (assembly GCF_011800365.1). NCBI lineage: Bacteria > Pseudomonadati > Pseudomonadota > Gammaproteobacteria > Enterobacterales > Erwiniaceae > Pantoea > Pantoea sp. EKM103V. Next base: position 307,539 of record NZ_JAALFQ010000004.1, read on the forward strand.
GCGGTGCTGGATAAGATGAAAGGCTTCTCCGAACGTATCATCAGCGGCGAGTGGAAAGGCTATACCGGTAAAGCGATTACGGACGTGGTAAACATCGGTATCGGCGGCTCCGACCTCGGCCCGTTCATGGTGACTGAGGCGCTGCGCCCGTATAAAAACCACCTGAACATGCACTTTGTTTCTAACGTTGACGGCACCCACATCGCCGAAACGCTGAAAGAACTCAGCCCGGAAACCACCCTGTTCCTGGTCGCATCGAAGACCTTTACCACGCAGGAAACCATGACCAACGCCCACAGTGCGCGTGACTGGTTCCTGAAAACGGCTGGCGATCAGCAGCACGTGGCGAAACACTTTGCGGCGCTCTCCACCAACGCCAAAGCGGTGGGCGAGTTTGGCATCGACACCAACAACATGTTTGAATTCTGGGACTGGGTCGGCGGTCGCTATTCGCTCTGGTCTGCCATCGGCCTGTCGATCATTCTCTCTATCGGTTTCGATAACTTCGAGCAGCTGCTGAGCGGCGCGCACGCCATGGATCAGCACTTCGCCTCGACGCCTGCTGAACAGAACCTGCCGGTGCTGCTGGCGCTGATTGGTATCTGGTACAACAACTTCTTTGGTGCCGAAACCGAAGCGATCCTGCCTTATGACCAGTACATGCACCGCTTTGCGGCCTATTTCCAGCAGGGAAATATGGAGTCAAACGGCAAGTATGTGGATCGCGACGGTCACCCGGTGGATTACCAGACCGGTCCTATTATCTGGGGCGAACCGGGCACCAACGGTCAGCATGCGTTCTATCAGCTGATCCATCAGGGAACCAAGCTGGTGCCGTGCGACTTTATTGCACCCGCCATCAGCCATAACGCCCTCGCCGACCACCATCCGAAGCTGCTTTCCAACTTCTTTGCGCAGACCGAAGCGCTGGCCTTTGGTAAGTCACGCGACGTGGTGGAGAAAGAGTTTACGGATGCCGGTAAATCTGCAGAGTCCGTGGCCCATATCGTGCCGTTCAAAGTCTTTGAAGGTAACCGCCCGACCAACTCTATCCTGCTGCGTGAGATTACCCCATTCAGCCTGGGTGCGCTGATTGCCCTGTATGAACATAAAATCTTCACTCAGGGTGCCATCCTGAATATCTTCACCTTCGATCAGTGGGGTGTGGAATTAGGGAAGCAACTGGCGAACCGCATTCTGCCGGAACTGGAAAATGATGAACAGATTACCAGTCATGACAGTTCCACTAATGCCTTAATTAATCGCTATAAGTCCTGGCGTTAATCGGCTTTAAATTAATCAGGCGGCACATTTGCCGCCTTTTTTTGTCTCTGTTTACGCCCTGTCTGGCGCTTTATGGATATACAAACCGTCACTGGCGCGGGAAAATTCCGAAAGTCACCTAAGACAATTCTGAACATTGCCGGATCATACCCGCTAATACCCAGTATAAAATGGACCTGAAAAGTGTCGTTACCCTGGGTTAACCCTTGATTCATAATCCTATTTAATTTTAGCAATCCTGAGTAAATTCTGATTATTCTTATTCCGTACCAGATATTAATAAAAGAGAACATTACGCTTTGCAATTCTTTAACCCGCAGCGAAATATCTGGCATCAGGCCGAAATATTCCGATATAAAAGGCGGTTATCTCCAATCTGACTGATTAAATCACGCCATCACCTCCTCCGCTGCCCTGGTTTTTATAGCGCTGAACTCTGATATTTTGTTGCCCTATAATGAACGCGCCCGCAATGGGACTGCCTGTCGCTCTGGTCATAGCTTGTCTGTATAGCCAGGGTCGTCAGGCGGAGATCCTTCATTCACTCAATGCAGGAAACGTTGTTATGAAAAAAACTATGGTTGCCGGTGCAGCCCTGATCCTCGTTGCCGCCTCATCCAGCGCCTTTGCCGCGCCGGAAGAAGCGGGTTCCGCAGCTGGCGCGCAGGCGGGAGCAATCTCGTCCGGCACGTCGACCGCTGTCGGTATCGGTGCGCTGGGCGCGCTGGTCGGGATCGGGATCGCCGCTTCTGGCGGTGGTGACGGTGCAAATACCGGTACAACAACCACAACCACGACGAGCACAACTCGTTGATGGAAACCCGAAACGCGTCTGATTGCTGACCAGTGACTCACGGGCAACGCTGACGTTTCAGCGACGCCACGCAGTCCGCCGTTTTGCCGCCAGACGTAACGGGCAGAGCACCTTTAAACATAACCACACGTCTGTGTGGTTATTTTTACTTTGGCATGACTTATCAGGGACACACAGTGCGCCAACTTCCTCTGCTGCTCGCTTGCCTGCTGCTGCAGGCCTGTACACAAACGCAAAAAGGTCTTGAACAGACCCTGCTGCTCGCGGTTAACGGTCCTGACGACGTCACCGTAACCGATCAACAGGTCAACAATCTGCCCTACGCCAGTCTCTATGCCCGTCTGAATGAGGGACCGCGTATTTTCGTGGTGCTGGGCTACAACGAGAATGGTCAGCAGAAATGGGTGACTCAGGATCAGGCGATGCTGGTCACACAGCATGGGCGCCTGGTAAAAACCCTGGGCTTACCGGATAACCTGCTGAGCGTCAGCAATCTGCAGCAGGACCCGCTGGCTGTCCCCCTTCACCTCAGCAACGGCGCAGGCTGGACCCGCATCGTGCAGTGGACCGAACAGGGCAAGGTTCGCGGCGCGACCGTGCGCTCCACCTTTGCGCGCGGCACCGATGAAGTCCTGACCCTCGCGGGCAACCGCATTCCCTGCCGCGTCTGGCATGAGCAGGTGAGCATCGACAGCAGTAACCGCACGTGGGAAAACACCTTCTGGATCGATAACAGCAGCGGCGATGTGGTGCAGGCCCATCAGATGCTGGCGGCAGATGCTTTCCCTGTAGACACCACTATTCTGAAGCCGGCGAAATCATGAAAAAAATAACATTTTTGCTGGCCGGGCTGAGCCTGCTCAGCAGCGCAGGCGCGCAGGCGACGGCGCAGGTGATTGTCCACGCACCGCATAATGGCGGTCAGGCTGAACTGAGCCAGATTGCCGATCTCGCCCAGCTGGTGACGCTTCCTCCGCTGCAGGCGAACACGGACTGGCGTCGTACTTTTATTGCCGAGCGCGGTGCCAGCGCCGTGGCACAGCAGCACTATCAGCAGACGCTGGGCGAGCTGCGCGCGTGGCGTGCCGACAGCAGTGGCGACCGGGCGGCGGCCATTGATGAGGTGATCCGCCAGTTGAGTGCGATCAGGGTAACAGGCCGCCAGTTTACCTCGCTCGACCCGGACTGGATCCGTCTGCATCCGGCAGACAACCGTCGTCTGGAAGGCAGCTATGACCTCTGGTTGCAAACCCCGTCCGATTCCGTGCTGCTGCTCGGCGCGCTGAGTGGGGCAGGCAAAGTGAGCTGGCAACCGGGAAAATCCGTACGTGACTATCTCGAGGGGCATTCGTTACTTTCCGGGGCAGAACGCAATTTTGTTACGGTGATTGCTCCGTCGGGTGCCACGCAGCAGGTGCCGGTTGCGTACTGGAATCATCGCCATGTGGAAGTGGAGCCAGGCAGCATTATCTGGCTCGGCTTTTCATCGTGGAGCCTGCCAGGCGCCTATGAAGATCTCAACGATCGCCTCCTCTCCGTACTGACTCACCGGATACCAGACTGATGAAAAAACGTTATCTCTTCAGCCTGCTGGCTGTTTCCGTGGCGGCAGCCTGTCAGGCGCAGGCTGACACCTGGCCTGCGCCGGTGGGACCTTCACAATCTGATTTTGGCGGCGTGGGCCTGATGCAGGTGCCGACCGCGCGCATGGCCAGAGAGGGGGAGTTCAGCCTCAATGCCCGCGACAACGATCAGTATCGCTACTACTCCGCATCGCTGCAGCTCTTCCCGTGGCTGGAGACGACCGTGCGTTACACCGACGTGCGTACCCGCCAGTACAGTGCGGTCTCTGAATTCAGCGGCACGCAAAGCTATAAAGATAAAGCCTTCGACCTGAAACTGCGTCTGTGGCAGGAAGGATTCTGGCTGCCGGAAGTGGCGGTCGGCACCCGCGATCTCGGCGGCACGGGCCTGTTCGACAGCGAATATCTGGTGGCGACCAAGGCCTGGGGGCCGTTCGACTTTACGTTCGGTCTCGGCTGGGGCTATCTCGGCAACAGCGGCACGGTGAAGAACCCCTTCTGTTCCTACAGCGACAGCTATTGTCAGCGTCCACGGGTCGGCGAAGCGGGTTCCATCAACGGCTCGCAGATGTTCCACGGTCCGACGGCGTTGTTTGGCGGTATTGAGTATCAGACCCCCTGGCAGCCGCTGCGCCTTAAAATGGAGTATGAGGGCAACGACTATCAGAATGACTTTGCTGGCCGTCTGGAGCAGCGTAGCAAGCTGAACGTCGGGGCGATTTACCGTGTGACCGACTGGGCGGATATCAACGCCAGCTATGAACGCGGCAACACCTTTATGTTTGGTGTTACCCTGCGCACAAACTTTAACGATCTGCGCCAGGCGCACATCGACAGCGAGAAGCCCGCCTACAATCCGCAGCCGCAGCCGCGTCTGCTGGAGCCGACCGTGGTGGGAAATCAGCTTACCGACCTGAAATATAACGCCGGTCTCGATGGCCCGCGTATTCAGACACAGGGCCATACGCTCTATGTCTCCGGTGAGCAGACCAAATACCGCGATACCCGCGAAGGCGTCGATCGTGCTAACCGCATCATCATGAATCATCTGCCGGACGGCATCGACACCATCAATGTCACCGAGTCGCGCTTCAATATGCCGCAGGTCACCACGGAAACGCAGGTCGCCAGCCTGCGTAATGATCTGCAAGGCTATCCGCTGGGCCATGAGCAGCCGCTGCAGCAGACGCGCAAAGATCCGGTCGATCCGGGCACTACTGAGCAGGGGATGTTTATCCGCAAAGATCGCCTGAATTACAGCCTGTCACCGGTGCTGAATCAGTCAGTGGGCGGCCCGGAGAGTTTCTACATGTATCAGGTCGGCGTGATGGGTAACGTCGATTACTGGCTGACCGACCACCTGCTGGTGGGAGGCAGTCTGTTTGGCAACCTCGCCAACAACTACGATAAGTTCAACTATAACGGCGCACCGGCCGACTCATCGCTGCCGCGCGTACGTACCCACATCCGCGACTACGTCGAGAATAACGTCTACGTTAACGATCTGCAGGCCAACTATATGGGCCACCTTGGTAACGGCTTCTATGGTCAGGTCTACGGCGGTTATCTGGAGACGATGTATGGCGGCGTGGGCGGCGAGGTGCTCTATCGTCCGGTCGATGCGAACTGGGCGGTAGGCGTCGATGCCAACTATGTCCGGCAGCGTGACTGGGACAACATGATGCAGTTCAACCGCTATAAAGCCTCAACCGGCAACCTGACCGGCTACTGGCGTCCGTGGTTTATGCAGGATGTGCTGGTGAAAGCCAGCGTCGGTCAGTATCTGGCGAAAGATAAAGGCGTGACGGTTGATGTGTCCAAGCGCTTTGACAGCGGCGTGATGGTGGGAGTGTATGCCACGAAAACCAACGTCTCCTCGGAAGAGTATGGCGAGGGTGACTTCACCAAAGGCTTCTATATCTCCGTGCCGATGGATCTGTTCACCGTGACGCCAACACGCGGTCGCGCGCAGGTTAACTGGGTGCCGCTGACGCGCGATGGCGGTCAGATGCTGGGTCGTAAATACCAGCTGTATGATCTGACCTCCGATCGCGACGCGCGCTTTAACTAAGCAGAGGCGGCCTCGTTCAGACGGCGGCCAGACGTAAAGCGATGGGAGCATACGCCTGAAGCAAAGCATAGCGGGCCAGGGATGGCCCGCGCTGAGCCTGCCAGGGATGGCGTTAAGGCGACTTTGCGCAAGGCGTATGCTCCCTGAGCCTGCTCAGCGGTAAGCGGGTGCACGCACAGGAAACCCGGTCAGATCGGAAAGGCGCTAATGCCATCCCTGGCCGCTCGGCCCGCGCCGTCCCTGGCGCGGGACGCTTTCCTCTTCTGACCGGGTTCCCTGCGCATTGAGCTTATTCATTGCAGTAAGATTCGCCCGGATTTAAATTTCCAGCTGTCTGAAGCGGCCTTCAGCCCGCTTTTTTACTCCTCGTCATAGCCTAGATGCGGTGCCAGCCAGCGTTCCACTTCGCTGACCGACATGCCTTTGCGGGCCGCATAATCCTCCACCTGGTCACGCTGGATCTGCGCCACGGCGAAATATCGACTGTCAGGATGGCTGAAGTACCAGCCAGCGACGGCGGCGCCCGGCCACATGGCATAGGATTCGGTGAGCGTCATGCCGATCTGTTCTTCCACCCCCAGCAGCGTCCAGATGGCCGCTTTTTCGGTGTGATCCGGGCAGGCCGGATAGCCTGGCGCCGGTCGTATCCCCTGATAACGCTCGCGAATCAGCTCGTCATTGCTGAGATTTTCATTGGGGGCGAAGCCCCAGATCACCTTACGCACCCGCTCATGCAGATATTCGGCAAACGCCTCCGCCAGACGGTCCGCCAGCGCCTTCACCATAATCTTGTTGTAGTCGTCATGCTGCAGGTCATACGCCGCCGCCAGCGCATCCTCTTCCAGCCCACCGGTCACCGCGAAAGCGCCAAGATAATCCGCTTTTCCCGTTGATTTGGGTGCCACGAAATCGGCCAGGCAGTAGTTTGCAAAGTCGGCTTTCTCTGTCTGCTGACGTAAGTGATGACTCACACACAAAACTTCATCGCGCCGCTCATCGCTATAGAGATGGATATCGTCACCGACCCGGTTAGCCGGGAAAATACCGACCATGCCCCGGGGTGTCAGCAGCGACTGCTCACTTAATCTGTCGAGCATCGCACTGGCATCGGCAAACAGACGCTGTGCCTCTTCACCCACCACCTCATCGTCCAGAATGCGGGGATATTTGCCCGCCAGCGACCAGGTCATAAAGAACGGCGTCCAGTCGATATAGTGGCGCAGCGTGTCGATACTGGCCTCAACCTGACTGACGCCGGGGCGATGCGGCACCGGTGGCGTGTAGTTTTCCCATGCGATCAGGCTGGCGTTATCGCGCGCGGCCTGCAGCGACACCGGCGGCGTGCGCGGTTTTTTGCGTGCGTGCTGGATGCGCACGGTTTCATACTCCCGTCGGGTCCGGGCAATAAAATCGGCTTTCAGCGTGTCGGAGAGCAGCGATGACACCACGCCGACGGTGCGTGAAGCGTTCTGCACGTAAACCGTCGGACCGCTGTAGTGCTGCTCGATTTTGACGGCGGTATGCGCCTTTGAGGTAGTCGCGCCGCCTATCAGCAGCGGCAGCGTAAAGCCCTGACGCTCCATCTCCTTCGCCATGTTAACCATCTCATCCAGCGACGGCGTGATCAGGCCCGACAAGCCGATGATATCCGCATCGACTTCCCGCGCGGTTTTCAGGATCTTCTCCCCTGGCACCATAACGCCCAGGTCGATAATTTCGTAGTTATTGCACTGCAGCACCACGCCAACAATATTCTTGCCGATGTCATGCACATCCCCTTTCACCGTGGCCAGCACGATTTTGCCGTTGCTGCGCCCGGCCTCTTTACTGGCCTCGATAAAGGGTTCCAGATACGCTACCGCCTGTTTCATGACGCGTGCCGATTTCACCACCTGCGGCAGGAACATTTTGCCTTCGCCGAACAGGTCGCCGACCACATTCATGCCCGCCATCAGCGGCCCTTCAATAACCTCTATCGGGCGGGACACCTGCTGGCGCGCCTCTTCGGTATCCTGCTCAATAAACTCCGTTATTCCTTTAACCAGCGAATATTCCAGCCGCTTAGCTACCGCCCAGCCGCGCCACTCCGCCAGCTGTTTCTCCTGCGCGCCGTCACTTTTGCCGCCACGGTACGTTTCCGCCAGCGCCAGCAGCCGCTCGGTGCCCTCTTCGCGCCGGTTGAGGATCACATCTTCGACGGCATCACGCAGTTCAGCGGGCAGATCGTCATAGATAGCCAGCTGGCCAGCGTTCACGATCCCCATCCCCATGCCGTTGCGGATAGCGTGATAGAGGAACACGGCGTGGATCGCTTCGCGAACCGGTTCGTTGCCGCGAAAAGAAAATGAGACGTTGGAGACGCCGCCCGAGATCATCGCATGGGGCAGTTCACGCCGGATATCTTCGCACGCCCCGATAAAGTCCATCGCGTAGTTGTTGTGCTCCTCTATGCCGGTCGCCACGGCAAAGATATTGGGGTCAAAGATGATATCTTCCGGCGGGAAACCGACTTCCTGTGTGAGGATCTGATAAGCCCGGCGGCAGATCGCGATCTTACGGGCGCGGGTATCCGCCTGCCCCACTTCATCAAAGGCCATCACCACCATGGCAGCGCCGTAGCGCCGCACCTGACGGGCATGATGGATAAAGGCCGCCTCGCCCTCCTTCATCGAAATCGAGTTAACGATCCCTTTGCCCTGAATGCACTGTAACCCTTTTTCGATCACCGCCCATTTCGAAGAGTCGATCATCACCGGCACGCGGGCGATATCGGGTTCGCCCGCAATCAGATTCAGAAAACGCACCATCGCCGCTTCAGCGTCGAGCATCCCTTCATCCATATTGATGTCGATAATCTGCGCGCCGCTCTGCACCTGCTGCAACGCGACGTCCAGCGCCTCGTGATATTTCTCTTCTTTAATCAGTCTTTTAAATTTTGCCGAGCCGGTGACGTTGGTGCGCTCCCCGACGTTCACAAACAGTGATTCGGCGCTGATGTTAAGCGGCTCCAGACCGGAGAGACGACAGGCCACCGGAATAGCCGGAGGCTTCCGCGGTGCGACGCCTTCAACAGCGGCGGCCATGGCGGCAATATGCTGCGGCGTCGTGCCGCAGCAGCCGCCAATAATATTCAGGAAGCCGGCACGGGCCCATTCCCCCATCTGCCGGGCCATCACTTCCGCATCGAGATCATATTCGCCAAACGCATTGGGCAGACCCGCGTTGGGGTGCGCGCTGACGTAGCCCTCAGCGATGCGCGACAGCTCCGCCACATACTGACGCAGCTCATCCGGGCCGAGCGCACAGTTCAGACCAAAAGAGAGGGGTTCTGCATGACGCAGAGCGTTATAAAAGGCTTCGGTGGTCTGGCCGGAGAGCGTCCGCCCGGAGGCATCGGTAATCGTCCCGGAGATCATCAGCGGCAGCGTCACGCCCAGCGCCTCCATCTCGCTCTGCACAGCATAGACCGCGGCTTTCGCATTCAGCGTGTCGAACACCGTTTCAATCATGATGAGGTCAACACCGCCCTCCACCAGCGCGCGGGTCGACTCCCGGTACGCGTCCACCAGCTGACTGAAGGTGACGTTGCGGAAGGCGGGATCGTTTACATCGGGCGAGATAGAGCAGGTGCGGTTAGTCGGGCCCAGCACACCCGCCACAAAGCGCGGGCGATCCGGCGTTTTCGCCGTCCACGCATCGGCGCAGGATCGTGCCAGCCGGGCCGCTTCACGGTTGATTTCTGCCGAGAGGCTTTCCATGCGGTAATCTGCCATCGCAATCGACGTGGCATTGAAGGTGTTGGTTTCGAGGATGTCAGCGCCTGCGGCCAGATAGGCGTCGTGGATCTCGCGGATCACCGCCGGCTGACTCAGCACCAGCAGATCGTTATTGCCTTTAAGATCGCAGGGCCACTCTGCGAAGCGGCTGCCGCGAAAATCCGCCTCCTCCAGCCGGTAGCGCTGGATCAGGGTGCCCATGGCACCGTCCAGCACCATAATGCGTTGTGCGAGCTGCTGATATAACGCGTCGATTTTCGTGCTCACCGTTGCCCCACTCACGTCAGTCTGCTGGCGAAAAAGCCTGTTTTTCATTCTGGCACAAGCTTAACTGGCGACAAAGTCACCTTATCCGGGACGGATAACGATCGCGGGCTGAGAGGTCTGACCAGAAAAGCAGCGTTTGCAAACGTCACGATTAAAACGAAAATGATTTCCACAATGCAAAAGAGGAGTTTCCCATGGCAACGCCGGTTCCCGCTAAGCGCGGCAAAAAACCCCGTAGCACGCCTGTCGCCGCACCAGCGGGCGGTCAGGTCCAGTCGCTGACGCGCGGCCTGACCCTGCTGGAGCTGATTGCCGATTCACACGGCAGCGTGGCGCTGACCGAACTGGCCCAGCAGGCGGGCCTGCCAAACTCCACCACCCATCGCCTGCTCAGCACCATGCAGCAGCAGGGTTTTGTCCGTCAGGTGGGCGACCTGGGTCTGTGGACTATCGGCGCACACGCCTTTGTGGTCGGCAGCAGTTTTCTGCAAAGCCGTAACCTGCTGGCGCTGGTGCACCCGGTGCTGCGCAGGCTGATGGAGCAGTCCGGCGAGACGGTCAATCTGGCGGTGCTGGATCTCAGCGATCATCAGGCAGTGATCATCGATCAGGTGCAGTGCACGCAGCTGATGCGGATGTCTGCGCCGATTGGCGGCAAGCTGCCGATGCACGCCTCCGGTGCCGGCAAAGCGTTCCTGGCACATCTGGGCGATGAGCAGGTCACGGCGCTGTTGCATCAGAAGGGCTTGCACTACTACACCGCGAAGACGCTGATGTCGCCGCAGAGCCTGAAGGAGAATCTGGCGCAGGTGCGCAAAGTGGGCTTTTCCTTTGACGATGAAGAACATGCGCTGGGTCTGCGCTGTGTCGCCGCCCCCATCTATGACGAACATGGCGACGCCTTTGCGGCGCTCTCCATCTCCGGCCCGATTGCCCGCATGACGGATGACCGCATTACTGAACTCGGCGCGCTGGTCATCCGCGAGGCGCGACAGGTTACGCTGGCGTACAGCGGTCGTTAACGGTTTCTGCCGCGTAGCAGACGCTGAAACGCTGCGTCTGCCGCCAGGCAATCACCTCTTCCACATGGCCCTGAGCGATGCGCTGCTGCTGAGCGCGCCACCAGCCGGGGTCAAAAAGCTCCGGATGCAGTTGCAGCAGCAAGGCGCCGGTCGCGGCTTCGCTGCATAACGCATAGCGGAAAGTCTCCGGAAACACATCGTCCGGTCCGACGCTGTACCAGGGCTCTGCGCTGAGTTCATCTTCCTCATAACGCGCGCGCGGCACCTCCCGGAAGTTCAGTTCGAGCATCGGGCGGATCTCATCGTAGTCATAAAAAATGACCCGGCCATGACGGGTGATGCCGAAGTTTTTAAACAGCATATCGCCGGGAAAGATATTGGCGGCCGCCAGCTGCCGGATGGCGTTGCCATACTCTTCGATTGCATGATGCCGCTCTGCCGCGCTGGCCTGCGCCAGATAGAGATTAAGCGGCTGCATCCGTCGCTCCAGCCACAGATGACGAATAATCAGACGGTCGCCCTGGATCTCCACTTTTTCTGCCGCACAGGCGTTCAGCTCAGCCAGCAGCGCCGGTGAGAAGCGCGCCAGCGGCAGCGCAAACTGCTCAAACTCCTGCGTATCGGCCATACGTCCCACGCGATCATGCTCTTTGACCTGCTGATAACAGGCGCGCACCTGCGCTTCCGTCACCTCTTTCTGTGGCGCGAAGCGATCCTTAATGACCTTAAACACCCGATCAAACCCCGGCAGCGTGAAAACCAGCATCACCATGCCGCGCACGCCAGGCGCGATCTCAAAGGCCGCATCACTCTCTGCCAGCGCCTGAAGATATTCACGGTAGCTTTCCGTTTTGCCATGTTTCTGGCAGCCAATCGCCCTGTACCGTTCCGCCAGGGTTTTGCCCGGCAGAATCGGTTGCAGCCAGGCGACCAGCGCAGCAGGCACCGGGGCATAGACCATGAAACAGGCGCGGGCGAACCCAAAGACAATGCTGGCGTCATTCACATCGGTGAGACAGGTGTCTATCCAGAGTTCGCCGGCATCAGTGCGCTGAATCGGCAGCAGACAGGGAGCGATGCCGTCCGGCAGATGCAGGCGCGCCACCAGCCACGCGGTTTTGTTGCGATAAAAAAGCTCACTGCTGACCTCAAGCCAGCCCTGATCCAGACCGGCAAAGTGCGACGTCAGGTGACGGACAATCCAGCCGACATCCCGGGCGCGATGCTGCCACGGCAGGGTCAGCGGTAAATCGGCCAGAGCCTGATCCACCACGGCCCGCCAGCCTCTGTCCGGCAGATAACGTCGCGACAGGGGCCGCAAAGGGGTGACCGGCGTAGCCTGGGATTGAGAGCTGAAGATAAACAGGCGCTCCGGCTGCAGATCGGCATGGCCATGTAACCGGCAGTAGACGGAGTTAAAAAAGCTTTCGGCAATCTCATGCCGCAGGTAGCCGGGAAGCAGGCTCTGATAGTGTTCCTTGATCCGCAGCCAGAATACCTGATCCCAGTCTGCCGCGCCGTTCAGCACCCGCAGCTGGTCAGCAACCAGAGAGACATGATGGTCGTAGAGGTGGATGCGAGCCTTCATGGCGTGCTGCACCGCCTGCCACTCCGCCTGTTCAAACCGCTGCTGCGCCCCGGCGGTGATATCCAGAAAGCGGCCATACTGCGCATCTGACCCCTGCAGAATCGTGTGGGCGATTAAAGATTCACGTGGCGGCATAATCAGCTCCGGCTAAGGCCCGCCCGCAGCATGCGGGCGGGAGATCCGTCAGGAAAGCGCGTCAGAACTGATGCTCTTCGGTCGAACCGGTCAGCGCCGTGACCGACGATTTACCGCCCTGAATGGTGGTGGTGACCTGATCGAAATAGCCGGTGCCCACCTCCTGCTGATGCGACGAGAAGCTGTAACCGCGATCGCGCGCCGCAAACTCAGGTTGCTGAACCTTTTCAACATAGTGACGCATCCCTTCGCCCTGAGCATAGGCATGGGCCAGATCAAACATGTTGAACCACATGCTGTGGATGCCTGCCAGCGTGATGAACTGGAAGCGATAACCCATGTCGCTGAGCGACTGCTGAAACGTAGCGATGGTGCTGTCGTCGAGATTTTTCTTCCAGTTGAACGACGGCGAACAGTTGTAGGCCAGCAGTTTGCCGGGAAAGCGCGCATGGATAGCGTCGGCAAAGCGCTGCGCCATCGCCAGGTCCGGCGTCGAGGTTTCACACCACAGGATGTCAGCATAGGGTGCATAGGCCAGACCGCGACTGATCGCCTGCTCTATCCCCGCATGGGTGCGAAAGAACCCTTCTGCCGTCCGGTCGCCCCGGATAAAGGGACGGTCGTATTCATCGCAGTCTGAAGTGATCAGGTCAGCGGCATCGGCATCGGTGCGGGCCAGCAGCAGGGTGGGCACCCCCATCACATCGGCGGCCAGCCGGGCTGCCACCAGTTTCTGAATCGCCTCCTGAGTCGGCACCAGCACCTTACCGCCCATATGGCCGCATTTTTTCACCGCAGCCAGCTGATCCTCGAAGTGAACCGCCGCGGCACCCGCCTGAATCATCGCCTTCATCAGTTCGAATGCGTTCAGCACGCCGCCAAAACCCGCTTCCGCATCGGCAACAATCGGCAGAAAGAAATCGGTGTACCGGCTGTCACCCGCTTCGATACCCGAGGACCACTGAATCTGATCGGCACGCTGAAAGGTCTGATTGATGCGCGTCACGACCTCCGGCACTGAGTTGACCGGATAGAGCGACTGATCGGGATACATCTGCCCGGCAACGTTGGCATCTGCCGCCACCTGCCAGCCAGAGAGATAGATCGCTTCAATGCCCGCTTTCGCCTGCTGAAGGGCCTGACCGCCGCTCAGCGCGCCCAGACTGTTGATGTAGCCCTTCTTTGCCTTGCCGTTCAGCAGTGCCCAGAGTTTCTCTGCACCGCGCTCCGCCAGCGTACAGGCGGGTTGTAATGAGCCGCGCAGATTAACCACCTCTGCTGCGCTGTACGGGCGGGTAATCCCCTGCCAGCGTGCGGTCTGCCAATCCTGTTCAAGTTGCTCGATTAGTTGAGTGCGTGTCATGGCAATAGCTCCTCTGTTCAGGGGATCAGGCGGTAGCCTGGCAGGGTAAGAAAGGAAACCAGTTCGCGTTCGGTGGTGATCTGCGCCATCAGCTGCGCCGCGTCGTGGTAGCGACCGCCGCTGAAACGGGATTCACCCAGCGTGTTTTGCAGCAGATGCAGCTCTTCGTTCAGCCAGCGCAGAAACAGTTCAGCGGTGACCGGCTGGCCGCTGTCCAGGATTTGCTGGTGGCGAATCCACTGCCAGATAGAGGTGCGCGCAATCTCCGCCGTGGCGGCATCCTCCATCAGTCCATCAATCGGCACACAGCCGTTACCGCTAATCCAGGCCTCAAGGTATTGCAGCGCGACGCGAATGTTGGCACGCATACCCGCCTCGGTGCGTTGCCCTTCACAGGGCGCAAGTAACTGCTCTGCCGTGATCGGGGCGTCCGCTTCACGCATGACATGCAGCTGATTGGGCCGGTCGCCGAGAGCGGCATTGAAGACGGCCATCGCACTCTCTGCCAGGCCAGGATGCGCTATCCAGGTGCCGTCGTGCCCATTGCCCGCCTCACGCTGCTTATCTTCCGTTACGCGTTGCAATACCCAGGCATTGCGCGCCGGATCTTTGTGGGGAATGAGGGCCGACATGCCCCCCATCGCAAATGCCCCCCGGCGATGACAGGTTTTAATCAGCAGTCGCGAATAGGCATCCAGGAATGGCTGCGACATGGTCACCGACTGGCGATCCGGCAATATCCTATCCGGATGCTGTTGCAGGGTTTTGATATAGCTGAAGATGTAATCCCAGCGACCGCAGTTCAGGCCGACGATATGATCGCGCAGATTCCACAGGATCTCATCCATCTGGAAGACCGCAGGCAGGGTCTCGATCAGCACCGTCGCTTTGATCGTTCCGCGCGGCAGATCGAACTGATCCTCGCTGAAACGAAAGATCTCACGCCACCAGGCGACCTCCTGCCAGCTTTCGGTTTTCGGCAGATAGAAGTAAGGGCCGCTGCCTTTCGCCAGTAAAGCGCGAACGTTGTGGAAAAAGTAGAGAGCGAAATCGAACAGGCCGCCCGGAATCGCCTTACCCTGCCAGCTGACATGTTTTTCTGACAGATGCAGACCGCGCACCCGGCACATCAGCACCGCCGGATGGGCGTTTAACTGATAGATTTTTCCCTTGTCGCTGGTGTAACTCAGCGTTCCCTGCACCGCCTCGCGCAGCGTGAGCTGACCGTCAATCAGTTTTGACCACGCCGGGGAAAGCGAATCCTCAAAGTCAGCCATAAAGACGTTCACGTCAGCATTCAGCGCGTTGATCACCATCTTCCGAGCGGGCGGCCCGGTGATCTCCACACGGCGATCCGCTAAATCGGCCGGAATGGATCGAATATGCCATTCACTTTCTCTTATGGAAGCGGTTTCCATATCGAAGTCTGGCAGCGTGCCCTGGTCATAGCGTTGTTGTCGCCGCTGACGGTCGAGTAACAGTGCTTCGCGTTGCGGCGCAAAGCGTGTCACCAGAGCCGCTAAAAACGAGATGGCTTCAGGGGTAAACAGGCTCTCTGCTCCCTGGTTCAGGGGCTGGCTGAAGGTCAGGGTATGGCTGATCACGGAATCTGTCATGCTGGCGCTCTCCTGTATTCAAAAGATCGAATGCAGCGGATCCACTCGCTGTTTGTTTTGTGAGCTACAGATCCAGAGCATAAGCATTTATTTTCTTAAATCAAAAACTATTTCCATTTTTGCATTTAAACGGCGATATCTCTCTGTTTAAGAACGGATTAAAGTTTCATCTTTTAAAGGAATGCTTTTCATCTGGCTTTTCACAGGCGAAAAAAAACCGTGCTGCCATCGGCTAACACGGTTCAGTTGAAGATTAAGCGGGACTATTCCAGCGTCGGATTCATGTGACGCAGATCGAACGGCGTGATCTGATAGACGTAGTAGTTGAGCCAGTTCGAAAACAGCAGATTGCCGTGGCTGCGCCAGGTGGCGCGCGGTGGCATCGCCGGATTATTCTGCGGGAAATAGTTATACGGAATCTCCGGTTTCACGCCCGCTTCATAATCGCGATGATACTCACCGGCCAGGGTCAGGGCATCATACTCCGGGTGACCGGTAACAAAGACCAGTCGCTTGTCCCTGCTCGCCATCAGATACGCACCGGTTTGTTCCGATTCAGCAAACAGCTCAAGATCGGTGTAATCCGTGATCAGCTGGGTAGGAAAATCAGCATAGCGTGAGTGCGGAGCCAGGAAATTATCATCAAAACCCCGGGTCAGTAACGCGTGCGGATGCAGTATCTGATGCTCATAGACGCCAGACAGTTTGTTCTGTCGGGTTTGTTTCGGAATACCATAGAGAATATTCAGCGCAGCCTGCACTGCCCAGCAGACAAACAGGGTCGAGGTAACATGCTCATTTGCCCAGTGCAGCACGCGCTGAATCTGTGGCCAGTAAGCGACATCGTTAAAATCAACCAGTCCGAGCGGCGCACCTGTCACGATTAAGCCATCGTAGTTGTCGTGCTGAATATCTTCGAAATTGCAGTAGAAGTTGTTGAGGTGCTCGCTGGGGGTGTTGCGCGACTCACGGCTGTCGATACGCAGCAGCTGAATATCGATCTGTAAGGGTGAGTTGGACAGCAGACGCAGAAACTGATTCTCCGTTTCGATCTTCTTCGGCATCAGATTCAGAACCAGCACTTTAAGCGGACGGATCTCCTGAACACTGGCGCGCGATGATGTCATAACAAAGACATTTTCATCACGCAAAAAATTTACTGCCGGTAATTCGTCGGGAACCCTGATTGGCATAACCTGCTCACCTCATACAACCGTATAAACGTTTAGACATCTGGATGCCCAACATTAGCCTGATTGGGGGGAGTTGTCGAGGTTTCATGCAGAA
The DNA here is from genome assembly GCF_011800365.1 of Pantoea sp. EKM103V. NCBI lineage: Bacteria > Pseudomonadati > Pseudomonadota > Gammaproteobacteria > Enterobacterales > Erwiniaceae > Pantoea > Pantoea sp. EKM103V. Next base: position 324,345 of record NZ_JAALFQ010000004.1, read on the forward strand.
AATGAAAATGTTTCAGCTTAAACTGGCAAACAGTAGACGTAAAAAAGCCCCGCACGTCGGTGCGGGGCTTCTTCACTTGTATAATGCCTGGCAGTTCCCTACTCTCGCATGGGGAGGCCCCACACTACCATCGGCG